>NZ_LPNR01000129.1:246-59467 GCF_019266065.1 Nocardia sp. MH4
CCGGAACCAATAATAATATTGGCACTGACATTCATCGACACACTATTGAGTTCTCAAAGAACACACGCACAAGCATCCACCCGCAACATTTCGTCGGGGCTTCAGCGAGGCAGGGTTCAAACTTAGCGCACGCAAGTGCCCGGACGCAAATCCGGGCTAGGTGAGCTGTCCTACTTGTTGTCGGCGCTCATCGTCCAACCTCGTTTCCCTGGTACTCGGTACCGGGTCGGTGTCCGTGTCGCTCTGACTTGAATTAATTTACGTGTCGACAAATGCGATGTCAAATTCCCTAGTCAGGGGATGTTTCGCACCATCCGGTCGCCACGGACGCCCGTATTCGCGTCGCACACGGGCGGTACGGTGGCGCCGCAACGACATAAGGGAGGGTCGACGTGGCGGGTGAGCGGAGTGGGAAGCGGCGGGGGCTGCGGCGAGCGGTCGGCGTCGGGCTGGTGGTGGCCGGCGGGCTGGTGCTCGTCACGGTCGGCGCGAATGTGGCGATGTGGGTCTTGTCGTCCGGGCATCGCAGTGACGTGGGCGGGGCGGTGGGGGCGCCGGTGGTGATCGTGCCCGGGGCGAAGGTCGCGGAGGACGGGACGCCGATGGCCTATCTCCAGGGGCGGTTGGATGTCGCGATCGAGTTGGTGGCGGCGGGGAAGGCCGGGCAGATCCTGTTGTCGGGGGACGCGGGTGGGAGCTCCGGGGACGAGATCGCCTCGATGACGCGGTATCTGCTCGAGCACGGGATCGATCCGGCGATCGTGAAGGCCGATGGGGAGGGACTGTCGACGCGGGAGACGTGTGAGCGGGCGCGGTCGATGTTCGGGATCGAGCGGGCGATCATCGTGAGTCAGTATCAGCATCTGCCGCGGGCGGTGGCGTTGTGCCGGGCGGCGGGGATCGAGGCCGACGGGGTGGTCGCGTATTGCGATTGCCGGCGCAGTACCGAGGTGCGCAACAACGTCAGGGAGTGGCTTGCCGCGCCCAAGGCTGTCGCGGAGATGATGTTGCGCTGAGGCGTCGTGCCGGGTCGGCGTGCGGTTGGCGAGGAATGGGCGGCGATGCAATTTCGGGGACGACGTTTCCTCGGCGAAGGATCGGTCAACCCTGTCGGTCGGTCCGGGAGCTGCGCGGACCGATTCCGATCATCGCGCTGATCAGCGCTTTTCAGGAGGACATTGTGCGAATCGTCAAGGCGGTAGTGGTCGGGCTGGCTGTTGCGGCCGCCACAGTCGTGGGGGCGGGCTCGGCCGCCGCGGAGCCGGAGCAGAAGGAGAACATCTACATCGACGTGTCGGTGCTCGGGTGCTCGGTCGGTGCCGGGCTGGGTGGTGACGTGCTCGTCGCGCTGGGCGGCGGCGGTGGGTCGAGCGCACTGGTGAACTCGTCGCTGGCGGCGCGGCTGCGGGCCGCCGGCTGCCTGCCGCGACTGTAGGACCTGCGCCGATGGTCTCGCCACGCGCGGCGAGACCATCGGGGTGCCGTGCTCGGGGAATCGCGATCGCGTACCGTGATCGGGGTTGTCATGATGGCCGACGGAATGGGGTGCATCGTGGGCGGATCCGAGCACGCCGCGCGGCTCGTACGTTTCTGGCAGACCGTGGAGTTGTTCGGTCCGCAGCGGGTTCCCGAGGTCGGGGCGCTGCCCGAGGACGGACTCGTGGTCGAGCCGGCGGCCGACGATCTCGCGCCGTGGGAAGACCTGGCCGCGCTTCCGCCGCTGAAGGCGGGGCGAGTGTGGCAGTTCGTGGTGTACGGCGGACTGTTCGGAATCGGGCGGGCGCGGGAGGCGCTGGTTCGGGCGTTCGGGGAGGACCGGCTCGAAGCCGATGCCCGGCGTGCCGGTACCACTGCCGCTTTCGCGGTGACACTGACCGAGGACGGGGTGGTCGTCGGTGGTTCGGCGAGCCTGTCGGGGCTGGCCTGGGCGGTGAATCGGTTGCGGTCGCCCGGTCCGGCGGACAGTGGCTGGGCCGAGGGGTTCGAGCATGATTCGGCTGCGTTCACGGCGGCCTTCGATACGTTGACCCGCGAAGCCGCGGCCGCCGATCCCGGACAGGTCCAGCACTCGCCCCGGTGGCGGGCGCTGGACGTGGTCGGTCGTGGTGTCGGGGCTTCGCTGATCGCGGCGGGCGCGGACGGGGTCATCTCCCCCGGGCTCGCCGGCATGTCGGCGCTGGCCTTCGCCGAGCGACTGTTACCCCGGGACCCGGAGGAACCGGCCGAGGCGCCGCGGCTCACCGGGCGGGATCTACAGACGTTCACCGGCGAACTGTGTGGGGCGCTGGGGATTCGGTCGGAATTGCGCGCGGGTGGCGTGCGCGTCGCGTGTGTGCAGGTGGCGGCGCGCGACAGTGTCCCCGGCGAGGATCGGCTGAACAGCGGTTTGCGCGCGGACCTCGCCACGCTGGCGGCGGCCGTCGAGCGCGGCGATGTCGGTGCCGCGCTGCAGGACTATCTCGCGGCCACCGAGACGCTGCCCGTCGATGAACGCATCGATGTCCGCGAGCGCCAGGACGTGGTGGTCGAAGGGCTGCTCCCGCATCTGGTTCCGGACGGCCGCTGGCCGGGTGATCCGCTGGTGTCGGGACAGCAGTTCGCGGTCGATCAGGCGCTGGCCGGATTGCGTGACAGTGCGGGGATTTTCGCGGTGCACGGCGCGCCGGGGACCGGCACGACGACGATGCTGCGCGATCTGCTGGCGGCGATCGTGGTGGAGCGGGCGGCGCAGCTGGCCTCGTTCGACAATCCGCTCGACGTGTTCACCGGGATCACCGAGCAGGTGCAGGTCGCGAAGAACTACACGGTGGGCGCGCATCGGCTGGCGTCGAATGTCACCGGGTTCGAGGTGGTGCTGACGACGGGCAGCGAGGAAGCCGCGGCCGACGTCGTCACCGAGATCCAGCGCCGCGACGCCATCGATCGCGAGTTCGACCATTTCACCGAGCTGGCCGATCTCGTCGGCGACGAACCCGCGTGGGGTCTGGTCGCCGCGGCGCTCGGCGATCAGCGGCGGAGCTTCGGCGAGCGGTTCTGGTTCGGCGACCGATTCGCCACCGAACACTTCTCCGGGTCGACCGCGGGCGGCATGCTCGACATTCTCAAACAGGCCGAGGCCGACCCGGATTCGGTCCCGGACTGGTCGACGGCGGTGCAGGACTTCGCCGGGCGGCGCGCCGAGGTGCGCAGACTCGCCCAGGAGCGGCAGGACGTCGCCGACGCGGTGGCCGAGCTGCCCGACATGCATGAGCGGCTGCGGTCGATCGCGGCGGAGATCGCCAATGCCGATACCGCGCACGCGCATTGGCGGGATCGGCATCAGCTGGCGACCGAGCACCTGCGGGCGGCGCAGGCCACCCAGCATCGCGTCGGCAAGTTGCTCAGTGAGCACGGTGGGCAGAAGCCGGGGTTCGCGGCGTCGGCGTCGACCGGGTTCAGCGCGGGGCGGCGCTGGAGTGCCCGCAGCAACGAGCTGCTGCGTGAACGGCATATCGCCGAATCGGAAATGCGACGGCGGCAGACCGAGGTCGAGTACACGCGGGCGCAGTGGGCGGAGGCGGCCGAGCACGGGCGCGCGCTCATCCGGGCGCATCGGGAGCTGACCGCGCGACGCGAGGCGGCGCTGGAGATCATCGAGCGAGCGCGCGAGAACTGGGCCGACACCATCCCGTTCGGCGATGCCGCCGGGGACGACGAACGGTTCCAGCTGTGCAATCCGTGGGCCGACGAGCAGTACGCGACGGCGCGGCGTGAGCTGTTCCTGTCGGCGTTGCGGCTGCATCGGGCGTTCCTGCTCGACGCGGCGCCGCGGGTGCGCGACAACCTGATCGTCGCGATCGCGCTGATCCGGGGTGAGCTGGCCGAGGCGCCGAAGCCGGAAACCGTCGCCGCCGCCTGGCAGACGCTGTTCTTGGCGGTGCCGCTGGTGGTCACGACGTTCACGGCCGCGCCGCGGTTGTTCGAGGGGCTCGGGCGGGAGGCGCTGGGCTGGTTGTTCGTCGATGATGCCGGGCAGGCCGCGCCGCAGTCGGTGGCCGGAGGGCTGTGGCGGGCGCGGCGGGCGGTGATCGTGGGTGATCATCGTCAGCTGGGGCCGATGGAGACATTGCCGACCTCGGCGCAGGAGGCGCTGGTGCGGCAGTTCGGGCTCGACGCGGAGTGGATGCCGGACCTGGCGTCGGCGCGGCGGGCGGCCGATCGCGGGGTGCGGTTCGGGACGTGGCTGGCGCCCGCCGATGCCGCCGAACCGGTGTGGGTCGGGGCACCGTTGCGGGTGCATCGGCGCAGTGATCTGCCGATCTTCGAGCTGACGCATCGGATCGCCTACGACGAGGATCTGCTGATCTTCGGGACGCCGGAACGGCCGGAGTTCCCCGGGCAGGATCGGTGGATCGATGTGCGATCGGCCCGGGCGGAAGGGAATTGGATTCCCGGGGAGGGCGAGGCGCTGGCCGAGTTGCTCGCCCAGCTGACCGAGGACGGGGTGTCGCCCGGCGATATCCGAGTGGTCAGCCCGTTCCGGGATGTCGCGCGCGGGGCGCGGCAGGTCGCGCAGGAGGTGCTCGGGCCGGAGTTCGCCGCGCATCAGGTGGGAACCGTCCATGCGATGCACGGGAATTCGGCCGAGGTGGTCGTGCTGATTCTCGGGACCTCGCCCGCCGCGGGTGGGTCGCGGCGCTGGGCGGCGATGAATCCGAATGTGCTCAATGCGGCGGTGTCGCGGGCGCGGCGGCGGGTGTATGTGATCGGCAACTACCGATTGTGGAGCAGCCAGCGGTATTTCGACGCGCTGGCCGCGCAGTGGACGGTGCAGGACGAGCCGGTGCGTCAGACGGTCAGCCGGTAGAAGCGCCAGAACCCGAAGTCCTCGATCGGGAGGACGTCGACGGCGGCGAAGCCCGCCCGCTCGGCGTACTCGGCCAGTTTCGCGGTGCGCAGGACGGTGCCGGTGCCCGCCGAACCGGGGTGGGCCATGCCGTCAGGCAGGCAGATCAGCAGGCTGAAGCCGTACATCAGGCGGTCGACATCGCCGGCCGGTGCGGTGAATTCCGCGTCGACGGCTTCGTCCATGACGATCACGACGCCGCCGGGCCGCAGGGCCTTGCGCATCGCGGTGAGGATCTCGACGGGGTGGGGCATGTCGTGCAGGCATTCGAAGGCGAACACCGCGTCGAACGTGGCTTCGGGCAGGTCGGTCGCGGCGTCGCCGTGGTGGAAGCGGACGCGGTCGCCGAGGCCGGCGGCATTGTCGCGGGCCATCACGACCGAGGGTTCGTCGATGTCGTAGCCGTCGACCCGCAGTTCCGGGTAGGCGCGGGCCAGCGCGATGGACGACCAGCCGCCGCCGGAGCCCACATCGGCGACGCGGGCGTCCTGGCCTGCGAGTCTCGCGTGCACATCCGGCACGCCGGCCAGGTCGATGGCGAGACGGTGCTCGAACCATGGGCGGTTCATGTCGGACTGCGATTCGCGCATGTCCACGCCGTATTCGGACCAGCCGACGCCCCCGCCCTCGCGGTAGGCGCGGATCAGGCCGGGCAGCTGGACCGCGGCACCGGCCAGCATTCTGGCCAGCGGCGCGAGGTAGTTCAGGCTGCTGGGATCGGTGAGGACTTCGGCGGGACCGGCGGGGAGGGTGAAGCGGCCGTCGCCGTCGACGGTCAGCACACCGGTCGCGGCCTGCTGCTCGAGCCATTCCCTGGCGTAGCGCAGGTCGCCGCCGGCGCGCGCGGTCAGTTCGACGGCGTCGGCGGGACCGTGCTCGGCCAGTGCCCGATACCAGCCGAGCCGGTCGCCGAGGTGCACCGCGAGGATGTCGACGGCGCCGAGTGCCGCGCCGAACAGCCGGTCGGCGAACTGCTCACTGGTCTGCTCCGTTGCGGCCACGTCGATCCTCCCTGGCTGTGTCACGGACCGATCGGCCCGCTGTAGCGAAGTACGTGGCGGCGCGGCCCGTGGTTCACTCCGGAGTCAACGATTCGGTCTCCGACCGGCTGGTTGCGCGGAGTTTGCGGGAGACTGGCCGGTGCGTGTGTCGAATGATCGGAGTAGTCATGAGAACAGCCGCCGTCCTCGGATCGACCGCTGGCGCCGCGATCGCCGTCGTCCTCGCCCTGCCCGTGGAAGCCGGTGCCGATCCGGTCACCGACTTTTTGTGCAACAGCGGGTCCAGCCAGTTCTGTCCGCCGCCACCTCCGTCACCCGGCGGGGACTGTCATCCGTCGTATGACCCGTGCGTGCCGTTCGCCGCCGACGTCGACTGCGCGGGCGGCGACGGGAACGGTCCCGCGTACACGGGACGGGTTCGGGTGATCGGGCCGGACGAGTACGGGCTCGACACCGACAACGATGGGATCGGCTGCGAGACCAGCTGACGCGCGGGGCGGCGTCGTGCCGCAGGCCGGTAGCCTGCCCGCGCACGCGCCGCGCGTCAGCTGGGTCTGCTACGGCGAATCGAACAGCAGGACACCGGAATCCACCTCGGTGCCGACGGCGTCGCTGACGATCGAGTCCTTCGGGGAGTCCATCACGACGATCGGGCAGATCGGGGAATTGCCGGTGGCGGCGATCTCGGTGGGGTCGAAGGTGACGATCGGGGCGCCTGCCTCGACCTCGTCGCCTTCGGCGGCCAGCAGGCCGAAGCCTTCGCCCTTCAGCTTCACCGTGTCGATGCCCAGGTGGACGAGGACGCCGACGCCGCTGCCCAGGATGACGAAGGCGTGCGGGTGGAGTTTGAGGATCTTGCCCGCGATGGGGGCGGTAACCGTGAGGGTGCCCCGGGTGCGGTCGGGGTCGATCGCCACGCCCGAGCCGACGATCTGACCGGCGAAGACCGGGTCGGGGACGTCGGCCAAGGAGACGACCTTGCCCGCGAGCGGAGCGAGGACGGGCACGCTCACAGGATGTCCTCGATGTCCTCGGCGAGGGTGTCGGCTTCGGGGCCGACGACGACCTGCACGACCGAGCCGGCCTTGAGGACGCCGTGCGCGCCCGCGGCCTTGAGGGCGGCTTCGTCGACCTTGCTGCCGTCCTTCACCTCGGTGCGCAACCGGGTGATGCAGGCCTCGATCTCGACGATGTTGTCCGCGCCACCCAGACCCTTGACGATCGCTTCCGCTTTGGACATGTGTTCTCCCTTTCCGCGGTGGTTGCCGGTTCCAGTATGGGAGCCTCGAATGTGCGCCACGTCATATTTCGCGGTTGACATCCGACAGCCACCTGGTCAAACTTACAACTGGTTATGACCGGACAGTACCCGTCAGGGTCACCGGTTCACAACAGTTAACCCGGACCGACTCCCAAGTCCGTTCGGCTCGCCGAGACCGCCGGAAACCCGGCACGAAGAAGGTCGACATGACTGCCGTTACCGACAGCCCCAAGCAAGAATCGAAGGTGTTCGCGGGTTTGCAGCGCCTGGGTCGCAGCCTCATGCTGCCGATCGCGGTGCTCCCCGCGGCGGGCATCCTGCTGCGCCTCGGCCAGGCCGATCTCCTCGGCCGGTTCTCCGCGCTGGAGAGCACCGCGTCGGTCATCTCGGCGGCCGGTCAAGCCGTGTTCACCTGGCTGCCACTGATCTTCGCCGTCGGCATCGCGATCGGCTGGGCCAAGAAGGCCGACGGATCGACGGCGCTGGCCGCGGTGGTCGGCTACATGGTGATCAACGGCGTGTTCGAAGCGATGTCCCCGATCGTGCTGGAGGGCAAGACCGATCCGAAGGGCGCGCAGGCGCTGATCAACTACGGCGTCCTCGGCGGCATCGTGATGGGTCTGCTCTCGGCGATCCTGTGGCAGCGGTTCTACCGCACGAAACTGCCGGATTTCCTGGGCTTCTTCAACGGTCGGCGGCTGGTGCCGATCCTGACCGCGATCACCGGTCTGGTCGTCGGTGTCGGCATGTCGTTCCTCTACCCGGCGTTCAACTCCGCGCTCACCTGGGTGGGCGAGACGGTCGCCGACAACACCGTCATCGGTGGCGGCATCTACGGTGCGGCCAACCGGCTGCTCATCCCGACCGGCCTGCACCACATCCTGAACTCGACCGTGTGGTTCCTCGTCGGCGATTACACCGACGCCTCCGGCCAGCTCGTGCGCGGCGACCTCAACCGGTTCTTCGCCGGCGACCCGACCGCGGGCACCTTCATGACCGGCTTCTTCCCGATCATGATGTTCGCGCTGCCCGCCGCCGCGCTGGCGATCTGGCACAACGCGCGCCCGTCGCAGAAGAAGCTGGTCGGCGGCATCATGCTCTCGACCGGTCTGACCGCGTTCGTCACCGGCATCACCGAGCCGCTGGAGTTCTCGTTCATGTTCGTGGCGTGGCCGCTGTATGTGGTGCACGCGATCCTGACCGGCACCTCGATGGCGCTGGTGAACGCGCTGGGCATCCACGACGGATTCACGTTCTCGGCGGGCGCGATCGACTATCTGCTGAACTTCGGCAAGGCGACCGACGCGTGGCTGCTGATCCCGATCGGCCTGGGCTACGCGGTGATCTACTACGTGCTGTTCAGCTTCGTGATCAAGAAGTGGAACCTGCGCACGCCCGGCCGCGAAGCCGAGACCGATGTCGAGGTGGGCGCGCCCGATGTCGCCACGGCCGAAGCCGAGGCGGCGCTGGAGGCGACCGGAGATACTCGCACCGACGCGCCGTTGGTCGCCGAAGTCGAATCGAAGCTGGACAAGAAATTGGAAGGTGAGTGAGGACATGACCACCCGCACAGTCGTCGTCGGATCCCAGGTGGGGCTCCATGCCCGGCCCGCAGCGAAATTCACCCAGGCCGTGCAGGCCACCGGAGTACCGGTGCGGATCTCGCTGGGAGCGGGCGAACCGGTCGACGCGGCCAGCGTGCTCGCCGTCATGACCCTGGGCGCCGGCCACGGCGCCGAGGTGACCCTGCACGCCGACGACGACGCGGTGCTCGACAGCCTGGCCGCGCTGGTGGCCTCGGATCTGGACGCCGCCTGATGGGCGAACAGGTGATCCGCGGCCTCGGCGTGAGCCCCGGCGTGGTGTGCGCGCCGTGGCTGCGGTTCGGTTCGCAGCTGGCGACCTCGGCGCAGGATCCGGTCGGCGGCTCGGTCGAGGACGAGATGGTCCGGGTCAAGGCGGCGCTCGGCGGTGTGGCCGACGAGATGCAGGCCAGGGCCGGTCGGGTGACCGGCGTCGCGGCGGAGATCTTGTCGATGTCGGCGACGATGGCCCGCGACCCTGGCATCGTCGCCGCCACCGAGAAGCAGCTGACCGACGGGATGCCGACGGCGCACGCGGTGCACCTGGCGTTCGAGGGTTTCTGCGCCAAGCTCGAGGCGCTCGGCGGGTACATGGCCGAGCGCGCGACCGACCTGCGCGATATCGGCGGGCGCACCGTCGCGGTGCTGCTCGGGGAACCGATGCCGGGCATTCCGGAGCCCGGCCATCCGTTCGTCCTGGTCGCCCGGGATCTCGCGCCCGCCGATACCGCGATGCTCGGTGACAGCGAGGTGGTCGGGCTGCTGACCACCGAGGGCGGGCCGACCAGTCACACCGCGATTCTCGCGAAGTCGCTGGGGCTGCCCGCGGTGGTGAACTGTCCCGACACCGACCGGCTGATCGAGGACGCGCCGGTCCTGCTCGACGGCAGCACCGGGGATGTCGTGATCGATCCGAGTCCGCTGCGGCAGCAGGCCGCGATCGAGCAGGCGGCGGCCGACGCGGCGCGGCTGGCGGCGGCCAGCGGGCCGGGGCATACCGCCGACGGGACGCCGGTGCAGCTGCTGGTGAACATCGGGACCGTCGACGACGCCGAGAAGGCGGGCCCCGTCGACAGCGAAGGCGTCGGGCTGTTCCGTACCGAGTTCATGTATCTCGGCAAGGCGACGGCGCCGAGCCTGGACGAGCAGATCGCCTCCTACACCACGGTTCTCGAAGCGTTCGCCGGTCGCAAGGTCGTGGTCCGCACGCTCGACGCGGGCTCGGACAAGCCGCTGCCGTTCCTCGATCTGGGGACCGAGGAGAACCCCGCGCTGGGTGTGCGCGGGCTGCGGATCGGGACGGTGTTCCCCGACACCCTGGCCACCCAGCTCACCGCACTGGCCAGGGCGGGCGAGGCCACCGGAGCGGACCTGTGGGTGATGGCGCCGATGGTCGCCACCGCCGACGAGGCCGCCGGATTCGCCGCGCTCGCCAGGGAATCGGGGCTGCGCAAGGTCGGCGCGATGATCGAGATTCCGGCGGCGGCGCTGCGGGCGGCCGATCTGCTGGCGCATCTGGACTTCGTCAGCATCGGGACCAACGATCTCAGCCAGTACACCTGCGCGGTCGATCGGATGGCGGGTGGGCTCGCCCATCTGCTCGATCCGTGGCAGCCCGCGGTGCTCGATCTGATCGCGATGGTCGGCGCGGCGGGGACGGCCGCCGGGAAGTCGGTCGGCGTGTGTGGCGAGGCGGCGTCGGATCCGACGCTGGCGCCGGTGCTGGTCGGGCTCGGGGTGACGAGCCTGTCGATGTCGGTGCCCGCGTTGCCCGGGGTGCGGGCGGCGTTGTCGGCGGTGGATATCGAGACCTGCCGCGACGCCGCCGATGCCGCGTGCGCGGCCCGGAATCCGCAGGTGGCGCGCGAGGCGGTCGCGGCGATCGTCGGGCGGGCATGAATCGGAGGACGGTGTGGGCGGTCCGGCCGGTGGTCGGGCCGTCGCACGATGGGTGTGTGCGGGGCCATTTTGTGGGCCCCTTCGTTGCCACCGCGCAGCGACCAACCGGCCTCAGGCAACAGCCGGTGCGGGCAGCCGACCACGGCCGGTGGCCGACGCGAGCAACCGACCACAGCCGGTGGGCGGCGCGGTGAGCGCACGAGGTGTCGTGCGGGGACGGCTTGTCGGGACGCCCGGCGGTGAGATCGCCGACGGGGTGGTCGAATTCGCGGACGGCCGGATCATCTGGGTGGGTGGGGCTGCGGATCATCCTGCGGCGGGGCAACTTCCCTCGGCGGGTGACGAGCTGGTGCTGCCGGGCCTGATCGACGTGCACTGCCATGGTGGTGGCGGATTCGGATTCCCCAACGCCGATACGAAGGGTGCGCGGGTCGCGGCGGCGAATCACCGCGGTCAGGGGACGACGGGGTTGCTCGGGAGTTTGGTGTCCGCGCAGCCGGAGGTGTTGCTTCGGCAGGCGGAGCTGCTCGCCGATCTCGTGGATGACGGCGTACTGCTCGGGATTCACCTGGAGGGGCCGTTCCTCAACGCATGCCGTTGTGGCGCACAGGATCCCGCGGCGATCATTCCCGGTGATCCCACGTTGTTCGAGCGGATCTATGCGGCGTCGCGCGGCACCGTCCGATCGATGACGCTGGCGCCGGAGACCGCGCACTTCGCGGAACTACTCGCGGCCATGCGCCGCAACGATGTGCTGCCCAGTCTCGGACACACCGACGCCGACGCCGCGACGACGGCGGCGCGGATCGCGGACGCGACCGGTGGACCGGTCACCGCGACGCACCTGTTCAACGGCATGCCGCCCCTGCACCACCGCTCCCCCGGCCCGGTCGCCGCCTGCCTGGCCGCCGCCGGTCGGGGCGAGATGGTGCTCGAATTGATCGCCGACGGCGTGCATCTGGCGCCCGAGACCGTGGCGATGGTGTTCGACACGGTCGGGCCCGAGCAGATCGCGCTGGTCTCCGACGCGATGGCGGCGGCCGGGCTCGGCGACGGTGACTATCAGCTGGGGGCGCTGGATGTGCGCGTGCGCGACGGCGTCGCCCGGCTCGCCACGGCGGACGGGACACCGGGCGCGATCGCGGGCGGGACCGCGCGGTTGCTCGATGTGCTGCGCTGGACGGTGCGGGAGGCGCGGATTCCGCTGGTCGTCGCCGTCACCGCCGCCACTCGCACGCCTGCCAGGGTGCTCGGTCTGCACGACCGGGGCGTCCTCGCCGTCGGCATGCGCGCCGATCTTCTCGTCACCGATCAGTCATTGCAGCCGCGGCGGGTGTACGTCGCCGGAACGGAAGGAACCTGATGGAAATCGTCATCCGGGCGGACGAGCACGAGGTGGCCACCACGGTCGCCGATATCGTCGGCGGCTATGTGGAGCGCGGCAACGCGATCCTCGGCCTGGCCACCGGGTCGTCGCCGCTGGGCAGCTATCAGGAGCTGGCGCGACGGTATCGCGAGGGCGAACTCGACTTCTCGACGGCGAGCGCCTTCCTGCTCGACGAGTACGTCGGACTGCCGAAAGAGCATCCGCAGTCGTACTTCTCGGTGATCCGTTCCGAATTCGTCGATCACGTGAATCTCGATCCGGCGCGGGTACTCAGCCCGAACGGCGAGGCGGGGGACATCGCGGGCGAGGGCAGGCGCTACGACGCCGCCATCGCCGCGGCGGGCGGGGTCGACGTGCAATTGCTCGGCATCGGCACCGACGGGCACATCGGCTTCAACGAACCCGGCTCGGCGCTCACCTCGCGCACCCGGGTGAAGACGCTCACCGAACAGACCCGCAAGGACAACGCCCGCTTCTTCGACGGGCCCGACGACGTGCCGCACCATGTCCTCACCCAGGGTCTCGGCACGATCGGCGAAGCCGGGCACCTGGTGATGATCGCGCTCGGCGCGGGCAAGGCCGACGCCATCGCCGCCGCCGCGGAGGGGCCGCTGTCCGCCTTCTGCCCGGCCTCGGTCATGCAGTGGCACCGGCACGTCACCGTGGTGATCGACGAGGCCGCCGCGAGCAAGCTGAAGCTGGCCGACTACTACAAGTACGCGCTGGCGAACAAACCTGCCTGGCAGTCGTTCTGAGATGACCGCGCTCGAGTTCGCGGTGCAGGACGTGGCGGGTGCGGTCGGCGCCCGCCGGGTCGGCGCGGATCGGGTGGAATTGTGCGCGGCGCTGGGTAGTACCGGTGGGCTGACGCCGAGCATCGGGATGATCGAGGCGGTCGTGTCCACCGGGATTCCGGTGCACGCGCTGATCCGCTGTCGGGCGGGCGGGTTCGTATATTCCGAGGCCGAGGAGATCGCGGTGATGAACGCCGATGCGAAGGCGGCGGTGTCGGCCGGGGCGGCCGGGCTCGTCGTCGGGGCGCTCACGCCCGCGCACCGGGTCGACCTCGACGCGCTGGAACGCATCCTCGACGGCGTTCCGGTCGACAGCATCGAGCTCACCTTCCATCGGGCCATCGACCAGATCGGTGACCGGTCGGCGGCGATCGACCGCCTGATCGCGGCGGGCATGACCAGAGTCCTCAGCTCCGGCGGCGCGACGTGTTGCGCCGCCGGTCTCCACGAGCTCGCCGCCATGGTCGACCAGGCGGCGGGCCGACTCCAGATCATGGCCGGTGGCGGCATCACGGTGGCCGATATCCCCGCACTGCGTCGCATCGGCGTCGACGCGGTCCACCTCTCGGCCCGTCGCGTCGTCGCCGATGACGGTGGACCGGGCGGTGGGGGCACCACCGGCCACGAACAGCTGGACGAGAATCTCGCCGCAGCGGTCGCGACGCGGCTCCGCGACGCGGCGTCGGCGGGCTGATCTGTCATCCGGATCGGGCCGCGAGGACATCGGGCGACCGGTGGCGGCATCGACCACAGCAGCTGGATGTCCGCCACCGGCATCGCAGGGCCACCAGCCGGCGCAGCGACCTCAAGAACGTTCGGCGAGAATGAGTTCCGCTTCACCGGGGTTGCAGTCGAACGCCGCCTGCACTGCCGCGATGGCTTCGGCGTGCTCCCCCGCCGCGACCAGCCGGTCGATCTCGGCCCACTGGTCGGTCGGGGCGGCTACCGACAGGTCGAGTCGGCGTTCGAGGCGTTCCCACATGCGGGCCACCGTCGGGTCGTCGGTGAGCAGTTCGCCCAGGTGGGCTTTGAAGGTGGGGTGTTCGGTGCGGTACATGCCCATCCAGCTGCTGTCAGGCGGGCTGGCCTCGGCGTTGGCGGTGCGGTCGGCGAGTTTGAGGATCACCGCCGGCGGGTGGGCGGCGATCTTGGCGTAGGCGTTCAGGTTTCGGGCCTTGCGGTCGGGGCCGATCCCGGTGACGGCCCAGACCAAATCGAGAACCTCACGACCGAAACGGGATTCGACCTCCTCGGCGGTGACCGGGGTGTCCTCGATGACGTCGTGCAACCAGGCGGCGGTACCGACCGCGCCGTCGTAGCCGAAGTCGTCGAGGACGGCCCGCACCGCCGCGAGGTGGGTGATATACGGATGCTCGCCGTAGCGCTGGTCGCCGTGGGACTCGAGGGCGAACGCCCGCGCCTCGGATTCCCGCTGATCGAACTCCATATCGCACCCCCGTGCTCGATTCGGATCGTGACGAGATCGACCCTAGCCGAGGCCACCGACAATCAGCGCGGCTTCCTGGCGGTGAGGATGCCGGTCTGGTACTTGCTCTGCGTGTACTCGAGCTCGGTGAAACCGGCCGTTCCCAGCTGGTCGGTGTAGTGGCGGATGTCGGCATCGGCGAAGGGGTTGCCGCCGCCGAAGAACGGGGCGAGAATCCGGCGCGCCCGCGGGGTGAGCGAGGCGTCGGCCAGCAGCAACCGGCCGCCGGGGCGCAGGACCCGCCACATCTCGGTGATCGCGGCCGCGCGGTGCTGCGCGGGGATGTGGTGCATGACGAAAGTGCAGGTGACGACGTCGAATTCGCTGTCGGCGAAGGGGAGGTCCTGGGCGGGCGCCTGTTCGTAGCGGTGCTGCGCCGCGCGATCGCGCTGCCGATTGTCGGCGACGGCGATCGCCGAGGGGTCGACCCCGACCGCCGCACCGGACGCGCCGGTCACCGCACCCGAGGCGCGCACGAGTTTGCCCGGCCCGCAGCCGATATCGAGCGTGCGCTGCCCCGGCGCGATACCGGCCGCCGCGACGAACTCGGCCAGCAGGCGACGCTGCCTGCCGAGGAAGAACACCGTGGTGAACAGGTTGTACCGGCGCAGGCCCGCGATGACGATGCCGGTGTCGCTGTCCTCGACGAACATGGGGGTGAGAAGCTGGTTTCTTGACATGGGTCCATGATCGGACGCGGCCACGGCGGCGACCAGGATCAGAATCGCCGGATCTGTCCGTTTCCGGACACATCCGCGGAATCCGTCCCGTGGAGGAACGATGGCCGAGCACACCGATCGCCGGGTCCGCCGGACCAGGGACAACCTGCACCGCGCGCTGATCGAGCTGATGATCGAGCGCGGCTACGACCGGGTGACGGTCAGCGACGTCATCGAGCGCGCCGATGTCGGGCGCTCCACCTTCTACGCGCACTATCGCGACAAGGACGACCTGCTGCTGGTCAGCTGCACCGAGTATCTGCGCCGCGAGATCGCCCGCACCACCGTGCCGGGCTCACCGCTCGCACCGCTGCGGGTGATGTTCGCCCTCGCCGCGCGGTATCCGGAGGTCTACCGACCGTTGATCGGGCCGAAGGCGACCACGACGGTGCTGCACGCCTACCAACGGTGCGTGGCCGACCTGATCGGCGAACTGGTCGAGGAGCTGCCCGGCGACACCGTCGCGTTCCTGTCGTGGGGACTGGTCGGGTTCCTCGGCGCCGTGATCGAGCCGAACGATCCGGTCGCGCCGGCGACCGCCTGGCAGCGCTTCGAAACGCTGGCCCTGTACGGGCTCAGCGGCGGCCCAGGTCGGGCCACGGCGGCCGGCGCAGCAGGGTGAGCGCCGCGATCACGCCCGTGAGCAGGCCGATCCATTCGCCGAGCTGAGCGATCCGGTTGGTGTCGACCGCGGGCGTCCAGTGGGCGCGGCCGTCGTGGATGACGAACACGCCGACCGGACGGGCGGCTCGGCCGAATCCGCCGCCGCGGGCGACGGTGATCACGGTCGCGCCGTCGGCGGTCGGCACCGGGTCGCCGAAGATCATCGGCGGCGTCGTGACCGCCTGCTCGAGCCGGTCCCTGATCGTCATCCGAACCCCCGTCGGTCGTCGCGGCACTGCTGTCGAACATACGCGCCGGACGATGCGTTGCCCGGCGGTTCGCGAACGCCGTGCCCGGGAGCATTGGGCGCTCTTGGCATGATGGGTGAGCCCAGCCACGACGAGAGGGGTTGCGCCCATGACCACCACACCGGAGCTCGACATCCTGGCGACATCGTGGTCGCGTTCGCTCGGCCTGCGCGTGCCGGTGGTGAACGCGCCGATGGGCGGGGCGGCGGGCGGACGGCTCGCGGCGGCGGTGACCGCGGCGGGCGGGCTCGGAATGATCGGAATGGGCAGCGCCGGATCGGTGGCCGCGCTGGAGCGTGAGCTCGCGCTCACCGGCGACGCGGCGTTCGGGATCGGGCTGGTCGACTGGGTGCGGCAGCGCGAGGCCGGACTGCTCGACGTCGCGATCGCCGCCGGACCCCGTGCCCTGTCGATCAGTTTCGGTACCGACTTCTCCTGGGTGCCGGTGGTACAAGACGCGGGGATTGTCGCGATCACCCAGGTCTACGACGTGCCGGGGGCGCATCGCGCACAGGATGCCGGGATCGACGTGCTGGTCGCGCGGGGGTGTGAGGGCGGCGGGCACGGTGCCGACCGCCTCGGGCTGCTGCCGCTGCTCGACGCCGTCCTCGACATCGCGACCGTGCCCGTGCTGGCGGCGGGCGGGATCGGTTCCGGGCGCACCCTGGCCGCGGTGCTGGCGGCGGGCGCGGCCGGGGCCTGGTTGGGAACGTGCCTGGCCGCGGCGGAGGAATCCCTGCTGCCCGAGAACGCGCGCCGCGCGATGCTCGCGGCCGATTCCACCCACACGGTGGTGACCACGGCCTTCGACGAGACGCTCGACCTGCCGTGGCCGCCGATCTATCCGGCGCGGGTGCTGCGCAACGACTTCACCGATCCGTGGTCACGCCCGGAACTCGACGAGACCCGGCCGGACGCGGACCTGCTGCGCGCGGCCATCGCCGTCGACGACGCGACCATCGCGCCGGTCGACGCGGGACAGGGCGTCGGGTTGATCACCCACATCGAGCCCGCGGCCGCGATCGTCGACCGACTCTGCCGGGACGCGGCCGCCTTGTTGCGGCACTGAGGGTACCGCGGTCTTGCGCTCAGCAACCACGACCACGACTGCGCGGAGCTCCCCCACAACTCTGCGGCTCGGCAGCCCGAGGCTTCGGAGACGAGGCCCCACGGGCTCGGTGACTCAACGGACAGGATTGCGCAGGTCGACGACGCGCGCGGGGTCGTTCAGCAGACCCTGGTCGAGCTGGATCGTCTCCTCGGTCCGCCACCGGGCGTGCCAGATCGGTACGCCGCCGGGCAGATTCGTCTCCCGCGCGGAGGTGAGCAGCGGGAGTTCGAGGCGGGCCCCGGTCACCGTGACCGCGGCGTTGGCCGGGGTGTGTGACCAGACGTCGTCGACCACGTCGGTGATCCGGATACCGAGCCGGTGGCCGGTGGCCAGGCGGGCGTCCTGCCACAGCAGGCGGACCGCGGCCTCCGGGCGGACCGGAGCGATGCCGCGGGTCAGCACGGTAGCGCGGCCGTCGGGGGCGATGTCGTAGAGCTCCAGCGCGACCGTCGCTTCCGGCGGTCCGGAGAGCCGAACGGTCGCTGCCGCCCGGCCCGCGAGGTGCAGCGCTTCGGTGACGGGCGCCGAGATCGACCAGATCTCGCGGTCGGGGCCGGGGAGCAGGCCGCGATCGGTGTAGGTGCCGGTGCGCAGGTCGACGGAAACACGCTCGGAATCGACCGGCGGCCAGACGCTTTCCCCGCGCCAGCCGCCGTCGAACTGGCCGACGGTGACCGGTGGACCTGGCACCTCGACGGCGGCACCGGCAACGTGGCGGTCCAGGAACGCGGCCAGTTCGTCGGTGAAATGCGGTGTGCCGCAGCGGCTACGGCAATCGGAGTGCCCCCACTGGCCGAACCAGGCCCGGTGCTCACCGGGACCCATCGCCTGCCAGGCGTCCAAGACACGATCGGCGCGGGTGTTGGAGTCGAGGAAGCTCTGGCCGAGGAACAGCGGGGTGGTGTTGCCGCGCAGGTCCTCGACGATGTCGCGGTCGTGCCAGCCCGGGTTGGCGCCGTCGTGGTCGGTGGTGAGGGCCAGATAGTTGTCGGTGCATTCCTTGGTCAGCGCGACAGCGTTGGCCTGATATTCGGGTGAGTCGTCCCAGCGTCCGGGGGTGTGGGCGATAGCGAGGTGTTCGGGGCCGGCGAGGTCGGCGGGGCGAAGTCCGTCCTCGGTCAACGGTTTTCCGCCGAACTTCCACGAGACGCCCTGCATGTACAGGTAGGTGTACGGGTCGACGACCGGCTCGAACGCGGCCACCGCGGCCAGACCCTTCGGCTTCGCGGCCAGCGCGAGCATCCCGGTCCAGCCCTCGTAGGACGTGCCGACCACGCCGACCCGGCCGGTCGACCAGGGCCTGCTCGCGGCCCACTCGACGGCGGCGGCGACATCGGACTGCTCCCCCGGGCCACCGAAATCCGGGCAGCCGTTGGAGCCGCCGAAGCCGCGCAGATCCACGATCACGTAGGTGTAGCCGGCCTTCAACGCCCACTCGACCGGCAGGTTGTCGGTCGACGGGCCGCCCTCGGGGCGCGGCTGGGTGAGGTAGGCCAGGTGCGCGCGATAGGGGCTGGCCGTCAGCAGCACCGGGGTGCGCACGTCGTCGGCGATGCCGTGCGGACGCAGGATGTCGGCGTGCAGGCGGGTGCCGTCGGGGGCGGTCAGATAGTCCTGCGTCCACTGGAACGCCACATTCACCGGTTCGGCCGACACCGGCGCCGCCATACCAAGCACCAACGCCACACCGGCGGCCACCCGCGCCACCATCGCACCCCATTGCACGGATGGACTATCGCCGGTCGCGTCGCGCGCGTCCAGCCCCGAGATCCGGGGGCCGCGGATCAGGGCTGCGGTTGCGGGCGGACGGTGAGGATCTGCTGGGCAACGCCCACCGGTCCGCGCACGTCGTGCAGCACGGTGCTGGTCAGGCCCTGGCCGGCGTGGCCGAAGGTGACACTGGTGTCGAGGCCGGTCCACTCGCCCTCGGGCTGCCGGTACAGGTGGATCGTCAGATCGACGTTGGGGAACATCCACTTGGTGGGTTCCTGCCGGACCGCGATGCCGTTCGCGGTGTCGACCAGCGCGATGAAGGACGCCGGCGGCTCGCTCGGCTCGCCGGCCACCAGCTCCACCGCCGAGTGGATCCAGGCTCCGGTTCGCCCGGGTTGCGGATGCCCGACGGGCCGGGTGTCGAGGGTGGCGATATAGCCGCCGGGCCAGATCGAGCTGAGCGGCCACGAGGACAGCGTGTCCGGGGCGGGCAGCCGATCGGGCTCGCCGCCGGCGACGCTGTCGGTGTCCTGATCACTGAGCAGCCAGGCGCGGGCGCTCACGACGGCGCGGCCGGCGATGGTGACCGTGGCCTCCACCAGTTCGATGGTGCGGCCGGGGCGGACGATCCGAACGTCGATGTCGAATTCCTCGAAGCCGATCCGGCCGAGGATGTCGAAGCTGATCCGGCTCAGGGTCAGTGCGGGACGTTGTTCGCGCGCCCGCGTGCGCAGGATCTCGTGGACGATCAGGCCGCCGAGGGGGCTGAAGTGCTGTTCGTCGAGGTCCCAGGCGCCGCCCGCGTGGACGGTGGGCACGAAGCGGTGCGTGCCGACGCGCTGGAAGTAGCTGGGGGCGATCGTCTCCGTCACAAAACTCAACCTAAGGGTCGAATTTTCATCTCGCTAGTCGATTCATCATCCTTGTGGTCGACCTCACAGCGGCGACTTGCCCCGGCACGCCCGCCGGCGGCCCCGATATGATCGGCCGATGACTTCGATGGCGGACGAGAGCGTCGCGCTCGCCGGGCGCGCGGCCAGACGCCGCGACCGCCGCAAGGCGGAGATGATCGATGCCGCGTTGCAGATCCTGTCGAGCAGCGGTTATCAGGGAATGCGCTTCGAGGACGTCGCCGAGCGCTCCGACATCGCGAAAGCGACCCTCTACCACTACTTTCCGAGCAAGGACGCGCTGGTTTCCGCCGCGCTGGAGAAGCTGACCTCCGATGTGCTGACCCATCTCGGCGCGGCCCTCGACGGCGCGGCGGATCGGTCGGCCGCCGAACGGCTGCGCGCGCTCGTCGACGAGCAGCTGCGGGTGCTCACCGTGCTGTATCCCGAAGTGGGCAAGCTCTTCTCGTTCCCGGCGCCGTGGCCCGCCGAGCACACCGAGGCGATCAAGACCATGCGCAGGCGGCACGACCGGCTCTTCCGCGAGGTCGTCGACGCGGGCATCGCCGCCGGCGAATTCGATTGCCCCGACCCGCCGGTCGCGCTGCACTGCCTGCACGGCATCCTGAACCACGCCTCGATCTGGCTGCGCCCGGACGCCGATCCGGACGGGCGGACCCGCGCCGCCGTCGTCGACGAATCGTTGCGGCTGTTCGTCCGAGCCTGAAAGCTCGCAGATCGGGCACCGCGCGGACCCGCGGGGCAGGTGTCGGAGCGAAGGGGTAGTTTCTCCGGCACGGGCGGGGAATTCTCGCTCGTCACGGGAGGGACCCACTGTGGCTGAGCCGAGAACCCATCATTACCAATTCGCCCATCGGGTCCTGCCCGACCTAGCGCAGCGGCTCGGCGCGCGCATGGTCACCGACGAACCGCCGTTCGGCTACACCGAACAGCTGAAATACCTCTGGGACAGCGTCGGTGAGCGACTGGCCCCCGCCGACCGGCTCCCCTGCGACGACATCACCGGCCGACGCCTCGACGGCGACGGATTCCGGCTCCTGCTGGTCCAGCTCCCGACGCCGGCCGCCCCCGTGGAGGCGCATTTCGTCGCCGTCGTCCTCCCCGACGACTCCGACGACATCCGGATCTTCACCCTCGAACGCGCCGCCTTCCAGCCCCCGGACCGCTCCGACGCCACCACCCTCGGTTCCTGGGCCGACCACAGCCACTTCAACCTCGGCCCCGGCCCCCACCCCGACCCCACCGCCTTCGTCGCGGCCATCCACGCCAAGCTCGCCGCCCGCTAGTCCGGGTCGCGCCCCGCACCGACTACGCACCGCCCCCAGGGATTTCCCCACCGCCCGTCCCGCACCACAGCATTCGCCCCACGCCGACGCCGCTGGACGCGGGCCGAGGGCTGGTCTGCGGCCCGAAGCACCTCCGAAAACTCCACAGCCGCAGCGTATTGCCGCCGGCCTGCTCTCCCGCGCTTCGCGACGGTCGTCGAACCCGACGCGATCTTCGTCGTTCGGGTTACCAGCCCGATCTCGGGAGATAGCCTGACTGCCTTCAGGGGGATTCGCGGGCTGTGGTCCCCCGGGAGGGAAGATCGAATGACAGGCAGTGTCGTTTCGCCCGGTGGCGCATGGGGTTCGGCAGTCCAACGCCGTCACCTGCGCTCGGCGGTGATCGCAGTTTCGGCAGTGTTGTGCTTGACCGGCACTTCGATAGCGATCGGTCATGCGGACCCGCTGACAACTCCGCAGAACGATCCGTTCTACACGCCGCCGTCGGGCTGGGACTCGGCGGCGCCAGGCACCGTCCTGCATTCGCGACCCGTCGAGGTGGCCTCGCTGCAACCCCAGGCACAAGACGCCGATGCCTGGCAGTTGCTGTACCGGTCGACCGATACCGACGGCCGACCCATGGCGACCGTGACGACGGTGCTGCGGCCACGGACCGGACAGGTCAAAGGCTTGATCTCCTATCTGCCCGCCACCGATGCCTCGGCCCCGCAGTGCGCGCCCTCGTTCGTGCTCCGGCAGGGAGCGCCCGACAAGTACGACTCCTCGCTGGACCTCATCCAGATCGACCAGATGCTGTCGTCCGGTCATGCGATTTCCATCCCCGACTGGGAGGGGCCGAAGGGGACGCTGTTCACCCCGAGACAGCCGGGTTACGCCGCGCTCGACGGAGTGCGCGCCGCCCAGGGCTTCGCGCCGCTCGGCCTGCCCGGCACCGAGACCCCGGTGGCCGCGATGGGCTACTCCGGCGGGTCGATCGGCACCAGCTGGGCCGCGCACGTGCAGCCGACCTACGCTCCGGAAATACAACTGGTCGGAGTCGCCATGGGTGGTTGGACAGCGCCCATCGGCAGCTACCTGGGAACGCTCGACGCCGGTCCGTTCTCCGGTTTCCTGCCGTCGCTCCTGCCGGGCATGCTGCGCGCCGACCCGCGTCTGGCGGCGGCTTTCGACAAGTATCTGACGCCTGCCGGACGCGCTCTGCTGGCAGCGGGTGACAGCAAATGCGTGACGGCCAACGTCGCTCAGCACGCGTTCGTGCGCATGGACGACTACCTGACGATCCCGTTCACACGCCTGCTCGAGGAGATACGACCGTCGTTGGACGCGCTGGACTTCAGCGCCGTGGCCTCGACGGCGCCGCTGTTCCTTTACAGTGCCGTGCACGACGAGATCGTCACCATCGCCGGACCCGACAAGGCGGTGGCGCAGTGGTGCGCGGCGGGGGCGCCGATCACCTACACGCGAGACCTGTTGAGCGAGCACGTCAGTCTGGCGATCAGCGCGACTCCCGCGGTCCTGCGGTGGATCGATGAACGTCTGGCGGGACAGACCGCGCCGGACGGTTGCTCGACGCGCACAGTGACGTCCATGTCGCTCGGTGGCGCGTAGCGCGGTAAGCACGGCCCCGACCTCGCCGCCGAGTGCGGGCAGCGCGACCATCGCGGTCGTGCAGGCTCGCGGCCACGCAGACGCGGCTCGACACACGGGCGCCCGGTACAGACGAGTCCACCCGCCGCGTGATCATGGGTGATCACGGAGCGGGTGGACTCGACACCGTCTACTGCGTACCCACTGCGGACGGAACGGGCCGATCAGGCCCGTTCCCGCAGGTCAGGCTTACACGTCGTAGTAGAGCTCGAACTCGTACGGGTGCGGACGCAGGTTGACCGGCGCGATTTCGTTGTCGCGCTTGAGCTGGATCCAGGTCTCGATCAGGTCCTCGGTGAAGACGTTGCCTTCGGTGAGGTAGTCGTGATCCTGCTCGAGGCGGTCGATGACCGTCGCGAGGCTGGTCGGGGCCTGCGGGATGTTCTTGGCCTCCTCGGGCGGCAGCTCGTAGAGGTCCTTGTCGACCGGAGCCAGCGGCTCGATCTTGTTCTTGATGCCGTCCAGGCCGGCCATCATCATGGCGGCGAAGGCCAGGTACGGGTTGCCCGAGGAGTCCGGCGCGCGGAACTCGATGCGCTTGGCCTTCGGGTTGTTGCCGGTGACCGGGATGCGGACCGCGGCGGAGCGGTTGCGCTGCGAGTACACCAGGTTGATGGGGGCTTCGTAGCCCGGCACCAGACGGTGGTAGGAGTTCACGGTCGGGTTGGTGAACGCCAGCAGCGACGGGGCGTGGTGCAGGATGCCGCCGATGTAGTGACGCGCCAGATCCGAGAGCCCACCGTAGCCGGCCTCGTCGTGGAACAGCGGCTTGCCGTCCTTCCACAGCGACTGGTGCACGTGCATGCCCGAGCCGTTGTCACCGAAGAGGGGCTTCGGCATGAAGGTGACAGACTTGCCTTCCTGCCACGCGGTGTTCTTCACGATGTACTTGAACAGCTGCAGGTCGTCCGCAGCGCCCAGCAGGGTGCCGAACTTGTAGTTGATCTCGGCCTGACCGGCGGTGCCGACCTCGTGGTGGCCGCGCTCGAGCTCGAAGCCCGCGTTCTGCAGGTTGGTCGAGATCTTGTCGCGCAGGTCGACGTAGTGGTCGTACGGGGCGACGGGGAAGTAGCCACCCTTGTTGCGGACCTTGTAGCCCAGGTTGCGGCTGCCGTCCGGGTTGAACTCCTTGCCGGTGTTCCACGAGCCCGAGACCGACTCGATCTCGTAGAACGAGCCGTTCATGCCCGAGCCGTAGCGGATGCCGTCGAAGATGTAGAACTCGGCCTCGGCACCGAAGTACGCGGTGTCGGCGATACCGGTCGAACGCAGGTACTCCTCCGCCTTGCGCGCGATGTTGCGCGGGTCGCGGGAGTACGCCTCACGGGTGAACGGGTCGTGCACGAAGAAGTTCAGGTTCAGGGTCTTCGCGGCACGGAACGGGTCGATCCGAGCGGTGCTGAAGTCGGGCAGCAGGAGCATGTCCGACTCGTCGATCGACTGGAAGCCACGCACCGAGGAGCCGTCGAACGCCAGACCCTCTTCGGCCAGGTCGGCGGTGAACGCCTTGGCCGGGATCGAGAAGTGCTGCTGGACGCCGGGCAGGTCGGAGAAGCGGATATCGACGTATTCGATGTCCTCTTCCTTGATGTACTGGATGACCTCTTCGGCCGTGCTGAACGTCACTTGTTCTCCTTACGGATCGGTTCCCAGCCAGTCACGATGCATGGGTTCGTCGCGACCTGACGCTAAGGACGCGGTGTTTCCCTACAGTCAAGGCTGTGTTTCGCCAGTGTTACGCGTGCCGGAGGCGGGGTGATGTCTGCCATCCGGGCGCGACCTGCATCGTAATCCTGCCATCCGTCCGACCGCGCGGTGACGTGACCTCCACTAATGCGGTCGTGAGCGGGCGATAGCCGGCCACTATCCTGGAAGCCATGGCGCGTATCACCGGCACATGGCTCTCCGGCAATCCGGCGGAACCGGGCGACCCGGAAACATCCGGCTACCCCGGCGAGCTCTACGGGCTGCCGCGCGAGGGCGCGGGCTCGCTGGCGCCGACCTGGCGCCGGGTGGTCGCGCTGTTCGTCGACTGGTTCATCGCGGTCGGCATCGCCGCCGTGATCACCCGCAGTTTCGCCTCGTCGTCGGTGCCGCTGCTGGTGTGGTTCGTGATCGGCGTCGCCGCGGTGACGCTGTTCGGGTTCACCCCCGGCCAGTACTTCCTGAAGCTGCGGGTGCTGCGGATCGACGCCCCGGTGGCGGTCGGGTTCGTGCGGGCGCTGGCCCGGCAGGTGCTGCTGGTGTTCGTCATCCCGGCGCTGTTCACCGATGCCGACGGGCGCGGCATGCACGACCGTGCGACCGGCACGGCCCTGGTCAACGCGCGCTGACCCGCAGCAGGCCCGCCACGGCCTTACGCTGTGGCCGTGTCACTGAATCCGGCCCTGCTGGCCGTGCGTTTCCTGCTCGAACTGATCGCCATCACCTCGTTCGGGGTCTTCGGCTGGCGGGCATTCGACTCCCCCTGGCGATATCTGCTCGTCGTGGTGCTGCCCATCGCGGCCGCGCTGCTGTGGGGCACCTTCGCCCTCGCCGATGATCCGAGTCGCGGCGGTGGCGCGCCGGTGCCGGTCCCGGGCCCGGTGCGGCTGCTCGTCGAGTTCGCCGTGCTCTTCGGCGGCGCCGCGGCACTGTGGGGCGCCGGGCTGCCCCGGCTCGCGCTGATCTCGACAGCGGTGCTGGCCGGCTATCACCTGCTGGCCTACGACCGGATCCTGTGGCTGCTGACCGGACGGCCGCCGAACTCCTGACACGACACGAGCCCGGCACCTGCGATCAGGTGCCGGGCTCGGTCGGTAGGCGGGTCAGCGGCGACGGATCGCGCGCTGCATGCCCTTCATCTTCGCGCCGGGGGGCATCGGGCCCTTCGGCATCGCGGGTCCGCTGCGCGAGCTCAGCGCGGTCAGCCTGCCCTCGATCTGGTCGATCCGCTTGACGTCGATGTTGCGCGGCAGCTTGGTGAGGAACTTCTGCAGATCCTTGAGCGGGGTCTGGCCCTCGTCGTTGCCGACGACGACCTCGTAGATGGGGGTGTCACCGATGAGGCGGGCGGTGCGCTTCTTCTCCTGGGCGATGAGCGACTTCACCCGCTGCGGGGAACCCTCGGCCACGAAGATCACGCCCGGCAGGCCGATGACGCGATGCACCGCGTCGAGCTGGGTGGTGGCCGCGACGCCGTTGGCGACCCGCCACTTGCCCTGCAGGTTCTCCAGCACCCACGCCGCCGCGCCCGCCTGGCCCTCGGCCTTGCGGTAGACGTTCTTCTGCACGCGACGTCCGAAGATGATGAACGCGAACAGCACACCGAGCAGCAGACCCAGAGGCAGCAGGAACCACTGCATGTCGAAGATCAGACCGATGAGGAAGAAGACCACCGTGGTGCCGACGAGTGCGCCGATCATCAGCGGCAGCAGCGCCTTGTCTTCCTTGCGCTGCATGTTGAACGCCTGCCACAACTGCTGACGCCGTTCGCGTGATGCCTGCTTACGGGCCGCTTTAGCCGCGGCCTTGGCTTCCTTCGACGGCTTGCCGCCCTTGCCTCCTGCCATGGTGTCAGCTTAGATGGCCCCTCGCCGGGCTGTCGGACCGCATGACGCCCCGACCTCGAACACGGCGTTTCGGACGTCTTTGACGGCGAACCCGCCGGGCACGGGCAACAATGGCGAGGGTGCGCCCGATGACCGAGAAACCGACCGGATCCCCCGTCACCGACGGAGTCGACGAGGAGGTCGCCGAGCGACTGGCCGCGGCGCTGCGCTGCGTGACGGTGTCCACCGAGGACCCGACCCAGACCGCCGACGCGGAGTTCGCCCGCCTGGCCGACCACCTCGAGGCGTCGTTCCCGCGCGTGCACGCCGAGCTGACCCTGACCACCTTCGGCCACAGCAGGCTCTACCGCTGGGACGGCGCCGAGCCGGGACCGGTGGCGGCGATCCTGCTGGCCCACCAGGACGTCGTCCCGGTCGACGATCCGCAGCGCTGGACCCATCCCCCGTTCGCCGGCGTCGTCGACGCGGAGTTCATCTGGGGCCGGGGCGCGATCGACGACAAGAGCCGGGTCCTCGCCGTGCTCGAGGCCGTGGAGCAGGCGCTGACGGCCGGGGTCCGCCCGCGGCACACGATCTACCTGGCCTTCGGCCACGACGAGGAGGTCTTCGGCGACGGGGGCGCGGTCCGGATGGCCGAGCACCTGCGCGCCGAGAACGTGCGGGCCGAGCTGCTGCTCGACGAGGGCGGGGTGATCACCGACGGGGTCGCCGACGGGGTCGACCGGCCGGTCGCGAGCATCATGCTGGGTGAGAAGGGCTACGCGACGGTGCGGTTGTCGGTCAGCGAGACCGGCGGCCACTCCTCGATGCCGGGCAAGCAGACCGCGGTCGGGCGCCTGGCGCGTGCCGTGGCCCGCGTACAGGACCATCCGATGCCGCTGCGGCTGACCCCGGTGATCACCGACATGCTCGCCCGGATGCGGGTGGCGCTGCCCGAACCGCGCCGCAAGCTGCTCGAACTCACCGACCGGCGCGGGCTCGCCACGCTGACCGGACCACTGCTCACCCGGATCCTGGCGGCGGGCCCCACCACCGAGGCGCTGGTCCGCACGACGACGGCGCCGACGGTGATCCGGGGCGGGGTGAAGGCCAATGTGCTGCCGCAGAGCGCGGAGGCACTGGTGAATTTCCGCATCCTGCCCGGCGATTCGGTGTCGACGGTGCTCGCGCACTGCCGCCGGGTGATCCGCGACCTCGGTGTGGCGATCGAGCTCGTCGGGCCCGCGTCGGAGCCGTCGCGGGTCGCCGGTCCCGGCCCCGCCTACGCATTGATCGCCGAACTCGCCGCCGAGTTGGTCCCCGGCATCGTGACGACCACCGGGCTGGTGCCCGGCGCCACCGACTCCCGCCACTACGACGGTCTGGCCGCCACCCGCTGCAACTTCGCGCCGATCGTGCTGACCGCGGCCGATCTGGCACGGATCCACGGAACCGACGAGCGGATCTCCCGGCTCAACTACGCTCGACTGATCGAGTTCAATCGGCGCCTGATCGAGCGGCTCGCGGTGGCGCCCGGCGACGAAGGAGCAGCGCAGCGATGACGACGGACACGGGCGAATTCGCCGGCAACGGCGGCCGGATCGCCTGGCGCGCTTGGCAACCCGACACCGCACCGCGCGCGGTGGTGGTGCTGGTGCACGGCGTCGCCGAGCACTCGGGGCGCTACGAGTACGTGGGCGACGCGCTGGCCGCGCAAGGTTTCGCGGTGTACGCGCTCGATCACATCGGACACGGCCTGTCCGAGGGCGCGGCGGCCAATATCGGTTCGATGCACGCGGCCGCCGACAATGTGGCGACCCTGCTCGACCTGGCGGGCAAGGCCCATCCCGACGTGCCCCGATTCCTGCTCGGCCATTCGATGGGCAGTCTGGTGGTGCTGCACCTGGCCACCCGTGGACCGGTCGACGTGGCCGGGATCGTGGTCTCCGCGCCGCCGCTGGACATCCCGCTGGGCAATCCGGTGCAGCGCCTGGCCGCTCCCCTGCTCACCCGGCTGGCGCCGAATCTCGGTGTGCTGACCCTGGATTCGTCGACGATCAGCCGCGATCCCGAGGTCGTGCGCGCCTACGACGCGGACCCGCTGGTGTTCCGCGGCAAGCTGCCCGCCCGCACGGCGGTGGAGATCCTGCAGCACACCGCGCTGGTGAAGCAGCGTCTCGACGC
Source organism: Nocardia sp. MH4 (assembly GCF_019266065.1). GTDB lineage: Bacteria > Actinomycetota > Actinomycetes > Mycobacteriales > Mycobacteriaceae > Nocardia > Nocardia canadensis. The sequence continues at coordinate 28,555 of NZ_LPNR01000129.1, forward strand.
GCTCACCGCGCCGCTGCTGGTGCTGCACGGCACGGCCGACACCGTCGCCGCGCCGTCGAGTGCGGACCTGCTCGAGAGCGACGCGGGTTCGTCCGATGTGACGGTGCTGCGCTATCCCGGGCTGTTCCACGAGGTGTTCAACGAGCCCGAGCGCGACCAGGTGATCGGCGACGTCGTCGACTGGCTTTCCCAACATGTTACCGATGAGTAGCTTAGAGCCTAGTAGACTCCGCCCATGGGAACCACGTCTACCGGCGCCGTCGCCTTCATCCGCGCCAGCTGGCACAGCTCCATCGTCACCAAGGCCCACGAGGGCTTCGTCGCCGAATACGCCGGTCTAGGGCTCGACCCGGCCGCCGTCGAGGTGTTCGACGTCCCCGGCGCCTTCGAGATCCCGCTGCACGCGCAGCGTCTGGCCCGTACCGGCCGCTACGAGGCGATCGTGGCCGCCGCGCTGGTCGTCGACGGCGGCATCTACCGCCACGACTTCGTCGCCACCGCGGTGATCGACGGCTTGATGCGCGTCCAGCTCGACAACGACGTCCCGGTGTTCTCGGTGGTGCTCACCCCGCACCACTTCCACGAGCACAGCGAGCACGTCGACTACTACACCAACCATTTCGTGACGAAGGGAGCCGAGGCCGCCCGCGCGGTGGCGAACACCCTCAGCTCCCTGCGGTCACTGCCCGCGGCGCGCTGACTACTCGAACCGGGTCAGGCAGGCCTGTTCGCCGTCGAGCACGCCGGTGCGGAACGCCTCGAGGCGCTGGTACCCGCTCGGCACCACCTTGCCGTTGACGTCGGCGGCCGCGAGGCCGTCGGCGAGCAGGCCCGACACGGCCTCGTCCAGATCACCGGCCGACAGGCGCGGATCACTGCTCGGCTCACTGAGTTTCGTGGTCAGCGCGCCGGACAGGCACGCGGTGCGCAGGCCCGCCGATTCGGCGCCGGTCAGTGACAACTTGCGGTCCTGCTGCACCGCCAGGGCGTAGCGGGACACGAAGACCACCGCGGCGTTGTAGTCGCCGGTGACGACCGCCGAGAGCGGTTCCTCCTTACCGGTGGACCCTTCCCCCGCGCGCTTGGCCATGGCGGGCAGGTCGGTGCCGATGGTGTTGCTGCCCGGGCAGTAGGACACCGGCTCGGTGGTGGTCGTCGAGGCGCAGCTGCGGGTGACGCCCGCGTAGTCGAACGTCGGCGCGTTCTTCACCGGCATCGACTTGCCCAGCTGGGTCGCCAGCGAGCTCAGGTTCTCCTTGTTCACCGGCAGCTGCTGATCGCGCTCGCCGTCCTCGAAGGTGACCGGCAGACCGCCGCGGCGCTTGCTGATCTCGTCCTTGTCGATCCCCTTGCAGGACCCGGCGCCCTCGGTATAACCCTTCTGCACCGCGGTGACGCGCTCGAAGGCCGAACCGTGCACGGCGTCAGGGTCGTTGGGGTCACGGTCGCGCACGGCGACGGTCGCGCCGAGCACGCCGTTGAGGCCGTCGGTGGTGTTGAGGGTGAAGTGCTTGGACTTGCCCTCGGCGACGTGACGCAGGAACACACCGGCCAGGCAGTCGGCCTGCTGCTCCTTCACCAGCGCGTCGGTGAGGAAGCCGCGCAGCAGATCGGCCTGGGACTGGATGGCGTGGCCGTACTCGTGGGCCAGCACCATCACCACCGACATCTCCTTGTACTTGTCGACCAGCAGCGGCAGCAGGACCGAGCGGTCCCAGCCGATGGTGTGGTCGAGCGGGCAGTACGCGGCGTTGACCAGTTTGTAGGTGCTGCTCTTGCAGAACTGCACCGACTCCGATTCCGGTGCCTTCGCCGACCACGAGATGTACTTCGAGGCGGGCTTGAAGTTGCCCCGGAAGGTCTTGGAATACTCGGTCTGCCAATACTCTTCGATATCGGCGATGGCGTTGAGCGCGAGCTTGTCGATCTTGCCGTTGTCGCCGTTGTCGGCCTTCTTGTCGGTGTCGGGCACACCCGGACGGGTGCCGCTGGGCCCGGTGTTCGACGTCGCGCCCGCCACCTCCCACGGGTTGTCCATCGTGGGCATCGCCTGGTCGCCGGCGAGGGTCGTCGCCGAGCAACCGGTGGCGAGCAGGCCGACGCTCACCAGTGCCGCCATGGCCATGGCGAACCGATGTTTGATCATCCGCTGATTCCTCCCCGGGGAATGACATGGACGCCGAGCGGTCCGATGTCGAGCGCTCACATGGTAATCGACGCCGTCAATCCCGCATTCTGACCGTGGCGAGCACCGCGCGATGGTCGGAGCCCGGAATCGTCAGCGTGCGTACCTGTTCGGCCACGCCACCGGCGACGAGGATGTGATCGATGCCGATCACCGGCCCCCACCGGCGATCCGCGGGAAAGGTCAGCAGGACGCCGTCGCCCGTCTGTTCCGCCGCGGCCGCGAACGGACCGTCCAGCAGCGCGCGGTAGGCCGCGTGGTTCTGCGTCGCATTGAAATCCGCGCCGACGATCGCGGGTGTGGGCGCCGTGGCCAGGATCTCGTCGACCCGGCGCAGCTCGGCGGTCCACGCGGCGAAATCGATGTTCGGCGGGATCGGATGGAAGGCGTACACCGAGATCGGGCCGCGCTGTGGATGTTCCATCGTCGCGGAGATGTTGCTCATGATGAAGCCGTCGTACTTCACGGTCTGGCGCAACGGGTATCGACTGTAGATGCCGGTACCGCCGCCGCCGGATTGCGCGGGTTCCAGATAGAAGTAGGGCAGCCGGTCCTCCAGGCCCGCCGCCCGCAGCCGCGTGATCGAGTCGACGGTCAGTTCGTCGGCGGTGAGCACGTCGACGTCGTTGTCGCGCACCGCGGCGACCACCGCGGCCGGATCCGCCTGGCCGAACAGCAGATTCGACTGCAGTACCCGCAGCTGCGGCCCCTCGGCGGCACCGGCCGCCGGAATGTAGGCCGGAACGACCAGCCACGCCGCGCCGGCCAGCACCACGCCCCCGGCGATCGCGCTGCGCCATCCGCGCGCGAGGAGGACCAGGACCACCCCGATCACCGCGCCCAGCATCAGCCACATCGCCCCCGACGCCAGCAGCACCAGCGACTGCTGCCGCCAGCTGCCCAGATGCAACACGATCCCCGCCGTCGCCGCGATCAGTGCGCCCCACCCCAGGACCAGCAATGCCCGGTCCAACCATTTCCGCATCATGGGGCCGAGCCTAAGCCGACGTCCTTGGCGCGCCCTTATGGTGCCGCTAAGGTTCTCTGAGGTGCCCGCGTCGGCCTACACTGGCGCCGCAGAAGGAGGTGGCGCGTGTACATCGAGGAATTCCCCGCCGCGGGCCCGCTCACCGAGGACGCCGTCGACGCGCTGATGACCGTCGCGGGCCGCTACACCTCGGCATTGACCCTCACCGTCGCCGACCGGACCGTCCAGCTCCCGGTCCTGCCGGTCTGCTGGACCGAGCTCCCCATCCGCGCGGGCACCCCGATCACCATCGAAGCCGCCCGCGGTCACCGCCCACCCGACACCGAGGACCGCACCGCCCTGCGCGATTTCGTCACGACGTTCCAGCACGCCACCGGCGCGCGGGGCTGACGTGCTCGCGGCCCGATAGTCTTCGGTCCATGACCGTGCGCGCCAAGATCTGCGGAATCCGCTCGGAAGCCGACCTGCGGATCGCGATCGAGGCGGGCGCGGACGCGGTCGGCCTCATCTCGGGCATCACCCACGTCAGCGAAGACGGGCTCGACGCCGCGACGGCACGGCGATTGGCCGCGCTGGTCCCGCCGTTCGTCAACACCGTCCTGGTGACCCACCTCGACGACGCCGCGGCGATCATCGAGCTCGCCGATCACCTCGGCGTCGACACGATCCAGGTGCACGGGCTGGTATCGGCGCAGACACTGCGGCAGGTCAGGGCCGAGGCGCGGGGCCGGACCATCCTGCGCGCCGTCCACGTCGCCGGGGCGGACGCGATCCTGGAGGCGAAAGCCGCTGCCGCCGACTGTGATGCGGTCCTGCTGGATTCCCGCACCGCCGACCGGCTGGGCGGCACCGGCCGCACCCACGACTGGACCATCAGCGCGCGCATCGTGACCGAGTTGGCCGCACTCGGCTGCCCGGTCGTGCTCGCGGGCGGACTCACCGCGGACAATGTCGACGCGGCGATCAGTGCGGTGAAACCGTTCGGGGTCGACGTCAACAGCGGCGTCGAGGAAGCCGCGGGCGACAAGTCGAAGCAGGCGTGCGAACGCTTCGTCGCCGCCGCGCACACCGCACGGCACAGCTGAGACAGGCCATCGGCACGGTCAGAGCGGCAGGCCCGCCTCGATCCAGTTGTAGGCCTGGATCTTTCGCGAGGCCGGATCGTTGACGACCTGGTTGATGAGGTCGTTGATCTGGTCGGTGGACAGGGGGTAGCCGTAGTGCTCGGCGGCGCCCGCCGAGGCCCAGAGGGAGGCGAACAGGCCGGGGCCGCCGAGGAGGTGGGACAGGGCGGTGGCGACATCCTCGACCACCTCGAGGACGCCGTGCACCATGGCGATCGCGATGTCCTCGTCGCCGGGGGTGGCGCCGGGGGCCAGCGCGCCGGAGGCGACAGCGCGGCGGGCCAGCCAGTCGCGCGGGACCAACGGGTTCGGGCCGATCGCGTCGCCCAGGTAGTACCGCCACTCCCCCGGATTGCCCTGGTCGAAGGCGTGGATGTAGAAGGTGCGGGTCAGCGCCCACAGCGCGATGTAGCGCAGGGCGACCTGTTCGGGCTCGAGCGCCGCGTCGGGGCCCTCGGCGCGGTCCCGCTCGAGCTGGTTCCAGGCGAAGCGGAACCAGACCTGCTCGGAGTTGCCGACCCAGGTGGCGGGCAGGCGATCGGCCAGCGCGGCCACGTCGGCGGCGGGGCCGTAGAGGCCGGTGTCGCCCGAGACCTCGACGCGCAGGTTGTCGACATAGCCGCGCAGCGCGTCCACCGAGGTGAACACGGCGTAGCCGAGCTGGGCCAGGCGGGTGAGGTCGGCGTTGGCGGGCTCGAGCACCAGCACCAGCGGCATGCCGACGCCGGGCTGCAGGCCCTCGGGCCAGAACGCTTCGGCGACAGCGAGTTCGCGGCCGGTCACCGGATCGGAGACCTCGCTGTCGAGCAGCGGGAACCCGAAGCCGTCGGCGACCAGGTCGTCGACCAGCGCGTTCACCAGGTCCACCGCCGGGTCACCGAGGCTCACCCCGGCCACGCCGACCGACAGCAGCGTCGGCCGGTGCAGGGTGCCGGTGCGCAGCTGCTCGAGGAAGGCGTCCGCGGCCGCGGACAGCAGTTTGCGTCGCGCGCGCAGGAATTCGCGGTAGTTCTCGACCCGCCACAGCGTGGGGTCGGTCGGAATCCACTGCGAGGCCAGCACACCGGGATGACGGCGCTCGACCTCGGCGAGGTAGTCGGCCGGTTCGCGTTCGCCCAGTTCGGCTTCCGAGCCGGGGCTGAGGAAGCAGAAGTTGGCGATCGCGTTGATCTCGTTGCGTTCGTAGCCCGCGTCGCGCAGCGTGGTCTTCGGGAACAGATAGTGCACCTGCACCGGAGTGCGCTCGCCGAACTGCTCGATGCCCAGTTCGTCGCCGGTGCCCAGGTCGCGGGAACCGTCGACGCGGGTCAGCAGGTACAGCAGCGGATAGAACCGGGAACCGCGGGTCGCGCCGCCGAAGTCGTCGGCGCACAGGTCCAGTGAGCCGCCGCGCAGCCGTTCCAGCGAGCCGATGAGGCCGTTGATGCCGCCGCGTTCGAGCGTCTCGTAGTCCTGCTGCAGAAACGTCTCGGTGGACCCGCTGAACCGGCCCCACAGCGCGGAATGGATGTACCAGTACAGCACCCGGTCGCGGTGCAGGTCGTCGTCGAAGCGGCCGCCGTTGAGGAACAGCAGCCGGGTGATGACCGGAATCGCGTAGCGCCCCATCAGGACTCGGTCGTGGTCGAGGCCGAGGCGGCCTGCCACGGTGTCGAGGAAGGTATCGACCTGGGTGGCGGTATCGCTGAGCGCCTGTTCGAACTCCGCGGGCGACAGATCGCCGAGCGCGTCGAAGTGGGCGCGGCCGTTGCCGACGGCGATCACATTGCGCAGCAACCAGTCCAGGGTGAAGGTGTAACCGTCCTTGTCCCAGCGGATCAGGTGGTCGCGCAGGTTGCCGCGGGCCTGCGGCCACTGCGCGCACAGCGTCGCCAGCGCCAGATCACCCTTGGACAGTTTGGTGCCACCGGAGTTGACGCGGTTGAAGATGTCGACGACCTCGTCGACGGTGCGGTCCGAGCCGGTGATGGTCTCGACATTGAACTCGCGGTGGGTGATCTCGCGCAGCTTGTTGAGCCGGTCGAGGTAGACCGCCAGCGTCTCCGGCGGGACCTCGGTGAACCGGGGCAGGTAGTGCACGGGCCCCAGCGCGAACAGCTCGGTGACATCGATCCAGGTCGGCGCGGTCTCGCGGCCGGGCACCTGGAACTCGAAAACCTCACGGTCGACATCGAAATGGAGCCCGGTGAACGCGACGGCGTCGCCCTCGAAGAACGAGGGCGCGGTGCCGCGCAGGATGCCGTAGAGGGTGGTGATGCGCTGCTGGCCGTCGAGCAGCAGCTGCCGCAATCCCGAGCCGCCGCCCTGGCCGCGTACCGCGATGTCCTCGGATCCGGTCTCCCACACCAGGAGCCCGCCGACCGGATACCCGAGATACAGCGACCGCATCAGTCCGCGCACCTGGTCCCTGTTCCAGACGTAACCGCGCTGGAATTCGGGCAGCAGCACCGCTCCGGAGTCGATCTGGTCGAGCAGGGAGGACAGACGTGTCACGGCAGCCTTTCATCGCGATCCGGTAGCGCAAGCGCTCCATCGTTGCACGGATCGTACCGACAAACACCGACGCACCAGCGGCCGAACAGAACTCACGGTCCGCGGGTTCGCGAGTCCTAGGTTCCGGTCACCGCGGCGCGGAACGCCGGGGAGGCGTAGAAGGGCGCCAGCCTGCGCCGGACGACGGCGGCCAGATAGCCGCGCTCGTCGAGTGTCGCCAGCACCGAGGGGCCGAAACGCAGCGCCTCCTCGATCATGTCCGCGCGCCCGATGCCCAGCTCGGCCAGCAGTTCGGCCAGCGGGGTGTCGCCGTATTTGTCGAAGACGTGATCGATGCCCTCGTCGAGCAGGGCGTGGAAGTAGTCGGTGTCGCGGAAGGTGCGCCAGAACTCGAAGGTGAGGACGACGGCGTCCTCCACGTCGTTGGCCGAGACCAGCTCGCGGAAGGACCCGATGGAATCGCCGGTGTGCTTGCGCCAGGTCTCGCGGGCGGCGTCGAGCAGCATGTCGTCGGCGTCGTCGCGATTGCCGCGCAGGACGAATCGGGCACCGGTGCGGGTGATCCGGCCGACGCCGTTCTCGATCGCGGGCAGCGCCGGCTCGGCCAGCCGGGCCAGCGCGCCGCGCAGCGACTGCGCCAGACCGCCGCCCTCGGCGTGCTTGCCGTCGTCGACGGCGGTCACGACGGCGCGCTGCACCGCTTCGACGCAGGCGTCGACGGTGACCGGGCTGTTGAGCACCAGCCGCACCAGCCGGTGCGAGACCTCCATGTCGGCCACGGCCGAGACCAGTTCGTCGAAGCGGCGGTTGTCCACCACGTCGCCGACGGGGATCTCGTCCTGGGCGCGATGGTTGTACAGCCGGGCGGCGATCTCGCCGACGAGTTCGGGGATCGCGCCCTCGACCGGGATCTGCACCGCGTACTTGTGCGCGACGCCCTTGATCTGCTCGCGGGTGACCGCCTCGGCCAGGGTCAGCACGGCGCACTCGGCCAGGACGCCGTCGACCTCCTCGGTGACGAGTTCGAGGAAGCCCGCGGGCGTCAGCAGCTGTTCCTTGGCGAAGGCCACGTGCGCGTCGAGCACCCGCAGTGCCAGATCGACGTGTCCGGAGTCCGCCTCGTTGCTCTCACCCATGCCGCCCAGATTGGCACATCGCGGGCGACAGTGTGACCTCGGCGCACCCGTCGCCGATCGGCCATGGCGACACGCCGTGCGCGAGGCGCAGACTCCGCCCACATCGCGGTGCCGAGACCCCCTGCGCGCAGTTTGTCGGCGAGTATGGCATACTTGGCTGCTGAGACTGGGCTGATCACAGAGATCGCCATGGCTCATCGACTGAAAAGACTTGTAAAACACATGACTCAAGGCACTGTTAAGTGGTTCAACGGCGAAAAGGGCTTCGGCTTCATCGCCCAAGACGGAGGCGGCCCCGACGTCTTCGTGCATTACTCGGCCATCAGCGGCTCGGGCTTCAAGTCCCTCGAAGAGGGCCAGCGGGTCGAGTTCGAGGTCGGCCAGGGCCAGAAGGGCCCCCAGGCTCAGGACGTCCGCGCCATCTGATTCCGGCGTGAACGAGAAAGGCCCCGCACCCTCGGTGCGGGGCCTTTCTCTTGTCCGCTATCCCCCGAACACCCGCTCGACGACCGCCTTGGCCCGGCGGGTGATGCGCATGTAGTTGTCGAGGAACTCGCTGCCGTCGTCGGTGGGCCAGCCCGCCACCCGCGCGACCGCCGAGAGCAGTCGGCCCGGACCGGGCAGCTGATCGGTCGGCTTGCCCTTGACCAGCACGAGCGCGTTGCGGGCCGCCGTCGCGGTGATCCACGATTCCCGCAGCAGCGCGACGTCCTCGGGTTCCAGGATGCCCTCGGCCTCGATGACGTCGAGCGCCTCCAGCGTCGAGGTGTTGTGCAGCGCGGGCACCTCGTGCGCGTGCCGCAGCTGCAGCAGCTGCACGGTCCACTCGATATCGGCCAGACCGCCGCGCCCCAGCTTCGTGTGGGTGGCCGGATTGGCCCCGCGCGGCAGGCGCTCGGCGTCGACGCGGGCCTTGATCCGGCGGATCTCGCGCACCGACTCCGCCGAGACGCCACCGGCCGGATAGCGGATCGGGTCGATGACGTGCAGGAACCGCACGCCCAGATCCTGATCGCCGGCCACCTGGTGCGCGCGCAGCAACGCCTGCACCTCCCACGGCTGGGCCCACTGGGCGTAATAGGCCTGATAGGCGGCCAGCGTGCGGACCAGCGCGCCGTTGCGGCCCTCCGGGCGCAGGCCCGCGTCGACCTGCAGCGGCGGGTCGGTGCTCGGCGCGCCGAGCAGGCGCTGGACCTTCTCCGCGACGCCGGTCGCCCACTTCACCGCCGTGGTCTCGTCCTCGCCGGGGCGGGGGTCGCAGACGAACAGCACGTCGGCGTCGGACCCGTAGCCCAGTTCCATGCCGCCGAGCCTGCCCATGCCGATGACCGCGAGGTCGGCGGGCGCCGGCGCGCCCCGCTCGGCCACCGACGCCCGGATGACCGCGCTGAGCGCGGCCTCGAGCACCGCCACCCACACCGACGACAGCGCCGCGCACACCTGCGGCACGTCCAGCATGCCCAGCAGGTCGGCCGAGGCCACGCGAGCGAGCTCGTGCCTGCGCAGCGACCTGGCCGCGGCGACGGCGCGAGACGGATCGTCGTAGCGGGCCGCGGCGGTCTGGATGCCGCGCGCGACATCCTCGGGCTGCGGGCCGAGCAGCTGCGGACCGCCGGGGCCGTCGGCGTACATGCGGATGGTCTCGGGGGCGTTGATCAGCAGGTCGGGCAGGTACTCCGAGGAGCCGAGCACGATCATCAACCGCTGAGCGATGGCGCCCTCGTCGCGCAGTTCGCGCAGGAACCAGATCTGGTCGTCGAGACCTTCCGAGACCCGGCGGTAGGCGAGCAGGCCCGCGTCGGGATTCGGGGTGTCGCCGAGCCATTCGAGCAGCGTCGGCAGCAGTAGCGCCTGGATGCGGCCTTTGCGCGAGACGCCGCCGGTGAGCGCCTTGAGGTGGCCGAGCGCGTTGGCGGGCGCGCCGTAGCCGAGTGCGGCGAGCTGGCGCACCGCGGCGTCGGGGCTCAGCCGCAGCGCGTCGGAGTCGAGCCGGGCGACCGACTCGAGCAGCGGCCGGTAGAACAGCTTGGCGTGCAGCCTGCGCACCCGCATCGAATTGCGGCGGATGTCGGTCTCGAGCACCCCGACCGCGTCCTGCCTGCCGTCGGGCCGGATGTGGGCCGCGCGCGCGAGCCAGCGCATGCCCTCCTCGTCGTCGGAGGCGGGCAGGGTGTGGGTGCGCTTGAGCCGCTGCAACTGCAGCCGGTGCTCGAGCAGCCGCAGGAACTCGTAGGAGGCGGTGAGGTTGGCCGCGTCGTCGCGCCCGACGTAGCCGCCCGCGGCCAGCGCGGTGAGCGCCTCGACGGTGTTGGTGACATGCAGCGAATCATCGACCCGGCCGTGCACCAATTGCAGGAGCTGTACGGCGAATTCGACATCGCGCAGGCTGCCCGCGCCGAGCTTGAGTTCGCGTTCGCGCAGGTCGGCGGGGACCAGATCCTCCACCCGGCGACGCATGGCCTGCACGTCGGCGACGAAGTCGGGGCGCTCGGAGGCGGTCCACACCATCGGCATGATCGCGTCGCGGTACTGCTGCCCGAGTTCCAGATCGCCGGTCATCGGCCGGTTCTTGAGCAGCGCCTGGAACTCCCAGGTGCGGGCCCAGCGCTTGTAGTAGGCGAGGTGGGAGTCGAGCGTGCGCACCAGCGCGCCCGCCTTGCCCTCGGGGCGCAGCGCGGCGTCGACCTCGAAGAACGCCGAACCGGCGACGCTCATCATCTCCGCGGCCAGCCTGGTCGCGGTGGCGTCGGCCGGCTCGGCGACGAACACCACGTCGACATCGCTGACGTAGTTCAGTTCGCGCGCACCGCATTTGCCCATCGCGATGACCGCCAGGCGCACCGGCACCGGGCCGTTCTTGCACACCCGCGCCACGGCGACCGACAGCGCGGCGGTGAGCGCGGCGTCGGCCAGATCGGACAGGTGCCTGCCGACCACCTGATACGGCGGCACCGGCTCGTTCTCGACAGTGGAGGCCAGGTCGACCGCGGCCAGCAGCATCAGCTGATCGCGATACCGGCTCCGCAGCAACGCGATCGCCTCCGGACCGGCGATCTCGGCCCGGAACAGCATCGGCCCCGCGTTGGGTCCGCTCTCGGGTTTCGCCTCGACCGCGGCGAGCAGGTCGGCGATCAGTTCGTCGCGTTCGGGAAGCCGGTTCGCGCGCAGCACTTTCCACGCGGCGGGCGTGGCGACGAGGTGATCGCCGAACGCGGTGGACGAGCCGAGCAGCCCGAACAGTCTGCCGCGCAACGTGGCATCGGAGCGGATGGCCGAATCCAGTTCGGCCCAGTCGGTTCCGAGCGACTCCCGCAGCCGGATCAGCGTGGACAGGGCCAGATCGGCGTCGGGCGAACGCGACAGCGCCCAGAGCACTGGTACGCCGTCGACATTGTCCCAGCCGAGCTGGTGCAGGGAATCCGCTGCGGTGGGCTCGAGCAAGCCGAGCCGGCCGACGCCGGGGACAGCGGAGCGGGCAGTCGGTGGCCGGACCATGCCCTAAAAGTACATGGTCCGCGCATCGACCGCGTCACGCCCGGCGCGGCCGGGCGCGGTGTCACAGACTGAGGTATTCCTCGAGCTCCCACGGGGTCACCTGGCTGCGGTAGGCGGCCCATTCCCGGCGCTTGTTACGCAGGAAGAAGTCGAAGACGTGCTCGCCGAGCGTCTCGGCGACCAGCTCCGAGCGCTCCATCACCTGCAGGGCCTCGTCGAGGGTGCCCGGCAGCGAGCGGAAGCCCATCGCGCGACGCTCGGCGTCGGTCAGCGACCACACGTCGTCCTCGGCCTCGGGGGGCAGCGTGTAGCCCTTCTCGATGCCGCGCAGCCCGGCCGCGAGCAGCACCGCGAAGGTCAGGTACGGGTTGCAGGCCGAATCAGGGCTGCGGATCTCGACCCGGCGCGAGGACGACTTGTTCGGCGTGTACATCGGCACGCGCACCAGCGCCGAGCGGTTGGACCGGCCCCAGGAGGCGGCCGTCGGGGCCTCGCCGCCGTGGATCAGGCGCTTGTAGGAGTTGACCCACTGGTTGGTGATCGCGCTGATCTCGGGGGCGTGCTCGAGGATGCCCGCGATGAACGAGCGCGCCGTGGCGGACAGGTTCTCCGGATCGTCGGGGTCGGCGAAGGCGTTGGACTCGCCCTCGAACAGGCTCATGTGGGTGTGCATGGCCGAGCCGGGATACTGGGCGAACGGCTTGGGCATGAACGTCGCGCGCACGCCCTCGTCGATCGCGACCTCCTTGATGAGGTAGCGGAAGGTCATCACGTTGTCGGCCATCGAGAGCGCGTCGGCGTAGCGCAGGTCGATCTCCTGCTGGCCGGGGGCGCCCTCGTGGTGGCTGAACTCCACCGAGATGCCCATCGACTCGAGCGCGTCGATGGCGTGGCGGCGGAAGTTCGGGGCCGAGTCGTGCACGGCCTGGTCGAAGAAGCCGCCGTTGTCGGCGGGCACCGGAGCGCCGTTCTTCAGGCCGTTCTCCAGCAGGAAGAACTCGATCTCGGGGTGCACGTAGCAGCTGAAGCCCACGTCGGCGGCCTTGTTGAGCTGACGCCGCAGCACGTGGCGCGGGTCGGCCCACGACGGCGAGCCGTCGGGCATGGTGATGTCGCAGAACATGCGGGCGGAGTGCTGGTGGCCCTTGGAGGTGGCCCAGGGCAGCACCTGGAAGGTCGACGGATCGGGCCGCGCGACCATGTCCGCCTCGGACACGCGCGCGAAGCCTTCGATGGCCGAGCCGTCGAAGCCGATGCCCTCCTCGAAGGCGCCCTCGAGCTCGGCGGGCGCGATGGCGACGGACTTCAGGTAACCCAGCACGTCGGTGAACCAGAGACGTACGAAGCGGATGTCCCGCTCTTCGAGCGTCCGCAGCACGAATTCCTTCTGGCGATCCATACCGGCGAGCGTAAGCACCCGGCGTTAAATCCGTGTTACATACGCGCTCGCGTTTGCTATCTCGTCACATCGTTCGCACATCTCACCCGCGGTGACGGGGCGCGCTGAGCCGCGATCCGCCTCAGCAGGTGAGTCCGGCGCCGGGCGCGGCGAGGTCGACCAGATAGTCGATGACGGCGTCGTCGAGGCAGCGGTCGCCCGCGACGAGGGCGGCGGTGTGCCGGTTGCCGCGGAAGGTGATCAGGTCGGCACCCAGCTGCGCGGCCAGATCGACACCGGCCTGGTACGGCGTCGCGGGGTCGTCGGTGGTCGAGACCACGACCGTCTTCGGCGCGCCGGGGGCGCTGACCCGGTGCGGGGTGCTGGTGTTGGGCACCGGCCAGGAGGCGCACAGTTCCAGCGGGGCGGCGCCGGTGCCCTTGCCGTCGTCGAGGAACGGCGCGGCCTTGCGGTACTCGGTGTCCTGGCGGCCGGTGACCGCCGGATCGGTGACGCGCGGATCGTCGACGCAGCGGATGGCGTTGAAGGCGTCCTGGGTGTTGGCGTAGGTGCCGTCCTCGCGGCGGCCGTCGTACATGTCGGCCAGTTGCAGCAGGGTGTCGCCGCGTCCGTCGCGCAGTTCGGTCAGGCCCTGGGTGAGCACGTTCCACAGGTCGTCGGTGTAGAGGGCCTGCTGGACGCCGGTGATGGCGTCGCCGTAGCTGAGCCCGCGCGGGTCGGCGGTAGCGGCGGGCGTGGTCTCCAGCGGGGAGACCAGCGCGCGGAACCGGGCCACGGACTGGGCCGGATCGGTGCCGAGCGGGCAGTCGGCGTTCTTCGCGCAGTCGGCGGCGTAGGCGTTGAACACGCCCTGGAAGCCCGCGGCCTGGCGCAGCGACTCCTGCACGGGGTCCTGGGAGGAGTCCACCGCGCCGTCGAGGACCAGGGCGCGCACGTTCTGCGGGTACTTCTCGGCGTAGGCCGAGCCGAGCCGGGTGCCATAGGAGTAGCCGAGGTAGCTCAGTTTCGGGTCGCCGAGCACCGCGCGCAGCACGTCCATGTCCTGGACGACCTCGCGGGTGCCGACATGGGCGAGCAGGTCGGTGCCGGTGCGCTGGGCGCACCGGTCGGCGTACTCACGATTGTCGGCCTCGGCGTCGGCGATGCCGGCCGGGGTGTTGTCGGTGGGCGGCTCGGCGCGTTCGGCGTCGGCCTGCTGCGGGGTCAGGCAGACGATCGCGGGCAGTGAGGACCCGACGCCGCGCGGATCGAATCCGACCCGGTCGAACTTCTCGGCCAGCTCGGTCCGGTTGCCGACGGCGACCATCGACAGCCCGGAGACCCCGGGGCCGCCGGGGTTCAGCAGCAGCGAGCCGATCTTGTCGCCGGTGGCCGGGATCCGCGACAGCGCGATCTGGGCGGTCGGGCCGTCCGGGCGCGCGTAGTCGACGGGCACAGTGATCCGCGCGCATTCGGTCTTGGGCGGCAGCCGGTCCTCCGGGCTGCCGAAGCCCTCGCACGAACCCCAGTCGAGTGGCTGGTCGTAGAACTTCTCCAGACCGGGCGGCGGTGGCGGCAGCTCCGCGCGCGGCGCGCTGGTCTCGGCGCTCGTGCAGCCGGAGACGATCAGCGCCGCGAGAGCGCCGAGGAGCACGACAAGCCTGCCACGCTGCACTGTGGGCCCACCTTTCCGCGCCGCACGGCGCACAACACGATGCGCCCGATCCGCGCGAAAGGGCTCTCCGTCACGCTAGCCGAACCACCGCTGTGACCGATCACACCGGTACCGGCCCTTAAGTCGGCTCGGCCCGAGGTGGCACACTGGATTCGTCAGAAAAACCCGGGGACCCGGTACGGGCCTCGAGGAACCAGACGAAAGGGACGATGATGTCCGTATCCGATGAGCAGACCCCTGCCTACGGTGCCGCTCCCGCCGCCGAAGCCAAGCCCCGCCGCAAGACCCGCGTCCAGCATCTGCAGCAGATGAAGGCCGAGGGCGAGCGCTGGTCGATGCTGACGGCCTACGACTACTCCTCCGCGCGCCTCTTCGAGGAAGCGGGCATTCCGGTCCTGCTGGTCGGCGATTCCGCCGCCAACGTGGTGTACGGCTACGACACCACCGTGCCGATCACCATCGACGAGCTGATCCCGCTGGTGCGCGGCGTCGTCCGTGGCGCGCCGCACGCGCTGGTCGTCGCCGACCTGCCGTTCGGCACCTACGAGTCCTCGCCGCAGCAGGCGCTGGCCACCGCCACCCGGTTCATGAAGGAGGGCGGCGCGCACGCGGTCAAGCTCGAGGGCGGCGAACGCGTCGCCGAGCAGATCGCGCTGATCACCGCCGCCGGCATTCCGGTGATGGCGCACATCGGCTTCACCCCGCAGAGCGTGAACACCCTCGGCGGGTTCCGGGTGCAGGGGCGCGGCGACGGTGCCGAGCAGCTCATCGCCGACGCCATCGCGGTGCAGGAGGCGGGCGCGTTCTCCGTGGTCATGGAGATGGTCCCGGCCGAGCTGGCGGGCCAGGTCACCCACAAGCTGACCATCCCGACCGTCGGCATCGGCGCCGGCGCCGACTGCGACGCGCAGGTGCTGGTCTGGCAGGACATGGCCGGCTACACCAGCGGCAAGACGGCGAAGTTCGTCAAGCGCTTCGGCAATGTCGGTGACGAGCTGCGCTCGGCCGCGGCCGCCTACGCCGACGAGGTCCGCCGGGGCACCTTCCCCGGCCCGGAGCACAGCTTCTGAGTTTCTGGAGCGCTGGCGCGCTCGAGGTCGCGGCCCCTCCTGTCCCGTCGGTCGGGCACCGTTGCTTGCTCCTTCGTCGCCTACGCAACGGCACCTGACCGACGGGACGGCCGCGACGGCCGCTGCGCGGCCTGCCCTCCTCAGGGTCGGGGCGCGTGGGGCCGGGTTCACGGCGTGTCCGGCCGAGGGCGGGGCGTGCGGGCTCGCGTGTCGAACTCAGGGTTCGGCCGGATGTGCGCGGTGGCACCGGATGGCAGACTCGATACCGACATAGTCGACACGAGTAGAGGTATCGATGCCGCACCGCCGTTGGAAGACCCGTCCCGCGCTGCTGCTCGCGGGCGCGCTCGCCGTCGCGAGCCTGAGCGCTTGCGGCAGTGGGGAAACCACCCCGACAGGCAGTTCCGGCACCACGACCGCCGCGACGACCAGCGTGGCGAAGCCGAGCACCTCCGGCACGCCGGGGAGCGTGACGATCACCGACACCGCGGCCGCGCAGCTGTGCGACATGATCCGGCCCGAGCTGTCCAACTTCCGGGTGCAGGGCCCGACGCTGGGCCGGTTCGCGCTCAACGCGATGGTGCACGAGTGGGCGCTGCGCAACGGCGGGATCAACGCCCAGGTGCTGGCCGACAAGGCGATCGTCGACCGGGTCACCACCGAGGCCTGCCCGGACGTGCGTACCGAGGCGATGACCGCCCTGGATCTGCCGAATCTCGCTGCGGGACTGGCGTTCTGATGCGCGACCTCTACCCGGAGATCGAGCCGTTCGCGCACGGCCTGCTCGACGTCGGCGACAGCCAGTCGGTGTACTGGGAGGTCAGTGGCAATCCCGACGGCAAGCCGGTGGTGTTCGTGCACGGCGGGCCGGGCGGCGGCACCGGGCCGCTGCAACGGCGGTTCTTCGATCCCGCCGTCTACCGCATCGTGCTCTTCGATCAGCGCGGGTGCGGCCGGTCGGTGCCACACCTCGCCGACGGCGCGGACCTCGGCGTCAACACCACCGGGCATCTGATCGCCGACATGGAGTTGCTGCGCGAGCACCTCGGCGTGGACCGCTGGCAGGTGTTCGGCGGCTCGTGGGGATCGACCCTGGGCCTGGCCTACGCCCAAGCCCATCCCGAGCGGGTCACCGAGCTGGTGCTGCGCGGGATCTTCCTGTTGCGGCGCAAGGAGATCGACTGGTACTACAACGGCGCGGCGGGCAACGTCTACCCGGCCGAGTGGGCGAAGTTCCTGGCTCCGGTGCCGGTCGCCGAGCGCGGCGAGGACCTGGTGGAGGCGTATCACCGGCTGCTGCACTCGCCCGATCCGCAGGTGGCGCTCGACGCCGCCGTGGCCTGGTCGACGTGGGAGGGCGCGACGAGTTCGTTGCTGCCGCAACCGGATCGGGTGGCCGAGACCGGCGAGGCACGCTTCGCGCTGGCGTTCGCGCGCATCGAAAACCACTATTTCCGGCACGGCGGATTCCTCGACGAGGGACAGTTGCTGCGTGACATGGACCGGATCGCCGACATCCCCGGGGTGATCGTGCAGGGCCGCCACGACATCGTGTGCCCCGCGGTGAGCGCGTGGGATCTGCACAACGCCTGGCCGGGTTCGACCCTGCACATCGTCGAGGACGCCGGGCACACCGCCCACGAGCCCGGCATCACCCACCATCTGGTGGAAGCGACCGACGCGTTCGGGAAGCGAGGCTGAATCATGGCGCCCAAGGCCGGCAAAGCCGTCGTCGCGGCACTGCGGGACGACATCGACCGGCTGCTCGCCGCCGAACCCGACGTGCGTGCCGACGCCGAGGACTCGGTGCACCAGATGCGCGTGGCCACCCGCCGCCTGCGCAGCGTCCTGCGGTCCTATCGCAGGCTCTTCCACACGAAGCGGGCGGCGGCCACCGAGGCCGAGCTGAAGTGGCTGGCCGATCTACTCGGCGTGGCCCGCGATGCCGAGGTCCGCGCCGAGCGCTTCGTCGACCTGCTCGCCGAGCACGACGAGGTCCCCGACGAGGTCACCCAGGCGCTGGTCGGTGCCTCCCTCGACGCCTACACCGACGCCCACGCCGAGGTGCTGAGCGCGCTCGACGGCAAGCGCTACCGGCGCCTGCGCAAAACCCTGACCGCCTGGCGCACCGATCCCCCGCTGGACCGCGACCTGGCCCGCACGCCCGCGCGCAAGGTCTTCGACGGCGTCCTGCGTCGCGACCGCAAGCGCCTGCGCGCACTGGTCCTCGCCGAACCCACCGCCGCCCCCGCCGACCGCGTCGAGCTTCTGCACGATATCCGCAAGGGCGCCAAGCGCTTGCGCTATTCCTGCGAAGCGGCAGGCACCGTCCTCGGCGACGACGCGACCGACCTCGGCTCGCGCGCCAAACGCCTGCAAACCGTCCTCGGCGACCACCGTGACGCCGTCGAATCCCGCGAGGCCATCCTCGCCGCGGCCGCAACGTCGCCCACCGCGACCGCGACCCTCTACGAACTCCTCGCCGACACCGAGGAAGCCGCCGCGGGCCGAGCCATCGCCCACTATCCCGCCGCCGCGGCCTTCGCCACCGCCGCCGACTAGCGGTCGGCCGCGTCGGTTCGTCACGGACACCGGTCCTCCCGGTCCCGCTCCCGAAGCGCCCGGTCGAGCAGCGGCCAGCCGTCCAGTTCCCTGGTGCGGGCGAAGCCCGCGTCGTCGGCCGACGCGAGGTCGAGCATGGTGCGGACCACACCCGGCCTCGCCGGTCAGCTCGTGCCGATGCGAGACGGCCCACCGGTAGGTCGTGTCGCCGGCCAGGAGACGGCGGTTGCGACGGCTGCCCCCACCCCGAGCCTGCCCGCCGGTGTCGGATCAGGGTCGGGCGTAGTCGAATCCGATGGTGCGGGTGGCGATATCGGCGGTCACGAGCCGGACCGGGACGTGCTCGCCTTCCGGCGGTTTGCCCGCGCAGCGGCCCAGGATCGGGGGTTCGCTGACGAAGATCTCGGCGTCGCGGGTGCCGTTGGCTTCGCGCAGGACCAGCGCCGGGAACTCGGTGCCGACCCGGGGCGCCAGCACGGTCGCCTCGGTCAGGTCGACGCAGGCGCGGTCGACCTTGCTCGCGACGGAGTCGGTGCGGCGCAGGGTTTCCGCGGCGGGCCCGAGACCGTTGATCACCCAGGTGGGGACCTCGGTGCCCGCGCAGTGGGCCAGGCAGATCTCGGTGGTGAAGCGGTCGGCCAGACGGCGCAGCGGGGCGGTGACGTGGGCGTAGGGGGCGCCGATCGCGCTGTGGGTGAGCTGCTCCGCGGTCGGCTGGTCGAGGTCGGCGAGCAGCGTGTAGCCGGCGCCGCGCAGCAGGCTCGTCGCCTCCGACATCAGGACCATGGCGGCGGGGGTGTTCGCGTCGAGGCCGGCCAGCAGTCGGCCGACGGGCATGTCGGCGGGCCAGGCGACGCCGAGCGCGGCCGCGGTGCGCCGCATCGAGGCGATCGCGCTGTCGGGCGGCGGCGGCATAGTGCGCAGCAGACCGATCGCCGGGCCCTGGTGCGCCAGCATGATCTGGGCCGCGCACATGCCGGTGAGCAGCGAAACCTGCTCGTTCCAGTCGTCGGCGGCGGTGCGCGGTTCCAGTTCCAGGCGCCAGTTGTCGCCGTGGCGCACCACATCCTGGGCGGGCAGTCGCAACGCGATCGCGCCCCGGTCGAGGCCTGCCTCGATCCGCAACCTGCCGAACTCGGGCAGCGCGACCAGCGAGGGGTGCAGCGTGCCCGCGTCGGCGGCGGCCTGGACCTGCGCGTAGTCGAAGCGCTCGCGGGAGCGCACCAGCGCGCGCGTGACCGAGAAGCGCTGCGGGACAGCGCGTTCGTCGAGGTCGATGGTCCACAGCGCGGCGGGCCGGTCCACGCCGGGCAGCAGGCTGGCGGTGCCCTCGGACAGCACCGTCGGGTGCAGCGGGACGGTGCCGTCGGGCAGGTAGAAGGTCTGGCCACGGGTTTCGGATTCCCGGGCGAGCGCACCGCCCGGCACGATCACGGCGCCGAGATCGGCGATCGCGTACTGCAGGGTGAAGCCGGTGGGGGTGCGTTCGAGGTGCAGCGCCTGGTCCAGATCCATGGCGCCGGGCGGGTCGATGGTGACGAACTCGATGTCGGTCCGGTCGACCCGCGTGCCCGCGAACGCGTCGACCGCGTCGCGGGCCTCCGAGACGGCCTCGGCCGGATAGTCCGAGGCCAGCCCGAATTCGGAACGGATGGCGCCGAAGTCGACCGGCGCCGAGACGATCCGCTGATGGAGTTCCATCCTGGCAGGTTAGCGAGTGCCTACTGCAGGGCCAGCATGGTGCCGTTGAGCTGGTCGAACGGGCCGTACACGGTGAAGGTGACCCGACCGTTGGGGACCGACGAGGAGACGGTCGCCGCGGCGTCGAGCGCCTGACCGAACGAGGCCGCCGAGGGGTGCGGCAGACCGGCGACGGTCAGACCGAACCGGGTCTGGTGGACCCAGGCGGTATCGGCCGGGCTGAGGTCGACCTGGACCCCGCCCGCCAGCGGGGTCACCGCGACCGCGCTCGCCGATCCGGCACCCAGCGAGGTGAAAACCGCAGCGGCTCCGGCGATCAGTGCACCGGCGACAATGGAACGAACTACCCGCATGTAAATGTGACCTGCTTCCGCGATCGAATGTGTTGGGCTCACCACCCGGGCAGCGAGCCCTGCCGACGGCGAACACTCTATGACCTCGCTCACGTTTCCGGCGACTTCCAGCGCATTTTCACGCAGGCGACACACTTTTCCCGCGCTCGTCCCGCCAGTTGTTACTGTGTCGGCGGCACACCCGGCAGCTGCCGGGCAGTGCGGCACCCACGTCGATAAATGGGAGTTCCGAGCGTATGTCGTCGCTGATTTTCGATTACCTGTTGCCGATCCTCGGCCCGGACCAGGCGTCCTACTGGGCCCAGCTGTTGGTGATCAACCCCGCGTAGCTCACCGAGCAGATCGAGCACCTGTCGCCTCCCGTTAACCTCACGGGAGGCGGCTTGTTTTCTGGGGCGCTAGCATCCCGCGCGTGAGTAGAACTACCGCCGCTCTCGCGGCCAGCGCCACCGTCTTCGCCCTGCTTCTGACCGGCTGCGGCGACGACTCCTCCTCTTCCGCCGCCGCGGGCTCCTCGGCCACCACGACGCCCGAGTACAAGGTCGATCCGAGCAAGGCGGGCATGTTCGTGGTGAGCTACCGCAACGCCTTCCCGAAGCTGGCCGCCGGGCGTGACGATGCCGCCGTCGCGACCGTGCTGAACCAGTCGTGCGGTGACATCAAGGCGGGCAAGTCCGAGGCCGACACCATCACCGGGATCATCAAGGCCACCAAGAACGGCGCCGACGCCGCGACCGAGGACGAGGCCAAGGCGATCTACCAGATGTCCACGCTGATGTGCTGAGCCGGATTCCGGCGCGACCGGGGCGGCGGTTCCCCTGGGGGAGCCGCCGCCTCGTCGTTCGACAGGCGGACGAGCCGGCCTGTAAGCCGGATCCTGTCCCCGGTTCACACCGGGGGACGACCATCCATCTGGACACACCGTCGCCGGGTGCCTCGAGCGGTCCACCCGCAGGCTCGGGCGAGCAGCCCTCGAACACCTGCGCAGCCGCACCGTGAGGTGCGACCTTCGACCTTGCTCCGGGCGGGGTTTACCGAGCCGCCCCGGTCACCCGGGGCGCTGGTGCGCTCTTACCGCACCGTTTCACCCTTACCGCACGTGCTGTGCGGCGGTCTGTTCTCTGTGGCACTGTCCCGCGGGTCACCCCGGGTTGCCGTTAGCAACCGCCCTGCTCTGTGGAGTCCGGACTTTCCTCGGTACCGAGCAGCGGCGCGCACGCGCCCGTTCTCGTCACCGCGGTCGCCCGGCCGACTCGTCCGCTCGTACAGAGTACCGTGGCGCGAACGACGGCCTCGGCGGCGGCAGCCCGCGTGACCGCGCAGGGCCCCGGGAGCGCCGCCCGAAAACGCAGTACGGTAATCACCCATGGAACGTGTCGACGTCAGTTTCCCCTCGGGTGACCAGCAGTGCGCTGCCTGGCTCTACCTGCCCGACGGTGCGCCCCGGCCGCGCCCGCTGGTGATCATGGGACACGGGCTGGGGGCAACCCGCGAAATGGGGTTGGATCGATATGCGCGGCGGTTCGCCGCGGCGGGGATGGGGGTGCTGGCGTTCGACTACCGGCATTTCGGCGCCAGCGAGGGTGATCCGCGCCAGGTGCTCAACATCGCCCGTCAGCGGCAGGACTGGAAGGCCGCAATCGCCTACGGGCGCAGTATCCGGGGGTTCGACGCGACCCGAATCGCGTTGTGGGGCACCTCGTTCGGCGGCGGGCACGTGCTATCCGTGGCGCCCGACGACGACTACCTCGCCGCGGTGGTCGCGCAGGTACCGTTCACCAGCGGGTGGGCCTCGGCGATGGCGAAGGGACCGATCAGCGTCACCAAGGTCGCCACCATCGCCGCCACCGACCTGCTGTTCGGCCCGATCCGGCGCAAGCCCGTGCGGATCCGGCTGGCGGGCCGCAAACGGGCCGCGGCGCTGATGAGCGCGCCCGATGTCCCGGAGGGATTCGGCAGGCTCGCCGAGGAGAGCGAGACCTACCGGCCGAAAGTCGGTGCGCGGGTGGCATTGTCGACCCTGTTCGACGCGCCGGGCCGCCGCGCGAAGGCGCTGAAGGTACCGGTGTTCTACGCGATCGCCGAGAACGATTCGGTCGCCCCGGCCGGCCCGACCCGCAAGGCGGCCGAGCGCACCAAGCACGCGGTGGTCAAGCAGTACCCGGTCGGCCACTTCGACGTGTACTTCGACGACGTCTTCGAGCAGGTCGTGCGCGACCAGACCGATTTCCTGGTGTCGGTGTTGCGTCCCTGAACCCGCCGAGGTCCCGTCAGCGCGGGCGCCGGCCGGCGATCCGGGTGTTCTGGAACGAGGTGAAGCGCCAGCCTCGTTCCGTGCGCACCGCGGTTCGGATCTGGATGCTGCGCTCCTGCGGTTCGGTTCGCGGCGCGCCCGGCGGCAGGGGCCGCACGCCATAGGTCACCAGCACCGCGGTATCGCGGGTGGGGAACCGCAGACTCGTCCCGTCCGGCTCCGACAGGCAGGTGCCCCGCATCATGCCGTCGAACCCCGCTTGCATGACGGTCGCCAATTCCGCGCGGCCCTGGACGAATTCACCGAAGACCGAGACGAAATCGGCATCGTCGGTGAAGGTGTCGGCGAAGGCGCTGCCGTCTCCGGCCGCCCAGGCCGCGGCTTGGGCGGCGAACAGCGCGCGCACGGCGCGCTCGTCGGGTTCGGCCATCGGCCCGCCGAGAGTGGTCATATCCGTCTCCTGTCTCGAAGTGACGGTTCGACCCTTCCGTGCCATCGGCAGGCGCCGCAATGACCTCCGAGGTCATGGCCGGACATCCACCCGGATACGCCGGCGAGAGGCCGACCGGAACGGATACTTCGATCGAGGCCCGGCACTTGCCCTATGTCGAGTCCCGAGTCGGGCACCATGGAGGCATGGAACAGCTCAGCTCGCGCACGATCTACACCAATCCGTGGATGCGGCTGCGGGAGGACACCATTCGCCGGTCCGACGGGTCGGTGGGGATCTACGCCGTGGTCGACAAGGTCGACTGGGCGATGGTGATCCCGTTCGACGGCGCGGGGTTCCATCTCGTCGAGCAGTACCGGTACCCGCTGGGCGAACGCTACTGGGAGTTCCCCGCGGGCACTCCCCCGCAGGGCACGGCGCCGTCGCCGCTCGAGCTGGCGCACAACGAATTGCGCGAGGAGACCGGGTTGCGAGCCGGGCGGATGACGCCGCTGGGCATCCTGGCGACCGCACCGGCCTCGACCAGTCAGCGTGGCCATTGTTTCCTGGCCACCGACCTCACCCCGGGTGAGCCGCAGCGCGAACCCGAGGAGCAGGACATGCGCACCGCGTGGTTCTCCCGCGCCCAGTTCGAGGCGATGATCCTGCGCGGGGAGATCATCGACGCCCACGCGGTAGCCGGGTACGGCCTGCTGCTCATGCACGAACGCGGCCTCAGCTCACCGTAGGTCTTCCCAGCCGGGGTGACGCGGGTGCCGTCGCCCACCGTCCGTGCTGATCGATCCGCGGGTGGCCGTCATCGGAGGGCCGCTCGCAGGCCCGCGAATTCGAGTGCGGCGAAGGTCGCGACCAGGACCGCGCCGGTGAGCAGGAAGCCGATGCCGAGGGCGGTCAGGGGCAGCAGACCCGAACAGGCCAGAGCCGTCATGCCCAGGGCCGAGGCGGCGTTGACAGCGACGACCACGCGGCCGTAGCGATGCGGGCGGTGACCGGCGATGGACAGCAGGGCCGCGCCGCCGGTGATCATGACGGCGCCGAAGAGCAGCGACAGCGCGGTCGGCAGACCGAGCGGCGCGCGCAGCAGTGGCGCGCACAGGGTCAGCCCGCCGCCGAAGAGCGCTGTGCTCCAGCCGTCTACACGCAGGACGGTGGGCAGTCCAGCGCGGCGTCGGTCGGTGATCGTGGTCATCGTCGGCTCCTGTTCTCCGGGGGGTGACGAGGCCACTGTGCGGGGCGCGGGTCATGCTCGCAATGACCTCCGAGGTCATGGCCGGGCCGTGGTCGCGCTGGATACGCTGGGCCGATGACGGATCCGCGGATCGGGCCGCTGCTGCGGGAGTGGCGGCAGCGGCGCAAGCTCAGCCAGCTCGACCTCGCGCTGGCCGCCGACACTTCCTCCCGGCACCTTTCCTACGTCGAGACCGGGCGCGCCGAGCCGAGCCGAGCGATGGTGCTGCGACTGTGCGACACCCTCGATGTGCCGCTGCGGGAGCGCAATACGCTGCTGCTGGCCGCCGGGTTCGCGCCCGCGTTCCGGGAGTCCGCGCTCGACGATGTCGCGCTCTCGCCCGCGCGCGCCGCGATCGAGACGATGCTCGCCGCGCACGAGCCGTATCCGGCGGTGGTGGTCGATCGCTGGTGGGATGTGGTGGCGGGCAACGCCGCCATGCCCGTGCTGATGGCCGGGGTGCCCGAGCACCTGCTCACCCCGCGCCCCAACGTCTTCCGGCTGGTCCTGCATCCGGACGGGCTCGCGCGCAGGCTGGAGAACCTGCACCAGGTCCGCGAACTGTTCCTCGAACGGCTCCTGCGCCAGCTCGGCGCCACCGGAGACAGGCGACTGCGCGCCCTCTACGACGAGGTCAGAAGCTATCCGGCACCGGCTGATTCGCCCGGCACCGCCGAGCCGACCGGCCCGTTCCAGGTCCCGATCCGCATCAACTCACCGCTGGGCCCCCTCACCATGTTCTCGACCATGGCCACCTTCGGCGCCCCGGCCGACGTCACCCTCTCCGAACTGGCCATCGAGTTCTTCTACCCCCTCGACGACGCCACCGCCACCGCGCTGCGCGCCATGGCCGCCACGGCCAACTGACCGGTTCAGAGCGAGCGGCGCATCTCGAATTCGGTGCGCGGATCGCCCGGCTCCACCGGACCGCGCCGGCCGGTCGACGCGAAACCGTGTCGCCGGTAGAGGTTTTCGGCGGCCTCGTTGCCCTCGGTCAGTTCGAGGTACACCGCGGTGCAGCCCTGTTCGACCGCCCAGGCCAGGGCGGTGGTGATCAGCTGATCGGCAATGCCGCGGCCGCGAGCGCGGGGCGCTACCCACATCGAGATGAGATGAGCAGCCGACGAATCCGTCGTCACGCCGACGGTCCCCACCGTCATCTCGGACATCGTCGCCACGAACTGGGCGCGGGTCCGCAGCACCTCGCGCCAGTCGTCGGGGGTGCGTGCCAGCGCCTGCCCGATGGTCTGGCCGAAGGCGGTCGGCGCGTCCCGCAACGCACGCAATCGCACCTCGCGAAACACCGCCCACTCCGCGGGTTCCAGCTGCCGTATCGCGACGGTGGCGCCGCAACGGCGAGTCTCCCCCATGCCGGTGATTGCAGCACGCCGCCCGTGGCGGAGCAACCGGTTTCGAGCGGAGATGACGGCAGGGGCGCACCACCGCGTCGGTGATGCGCCCCTGCCGGGTCAGCCGGATCAGATCGGCTGGAAGCCCGCGCCGACGCCGCCTGCCCGGTTCAGCACGTCCAGGATGACCTGGATGGGCTGGAAGTAGGCGGGCGAGTGGATCGGGTTGGCGCCACCGGTGCACGGGATGTCGAAGTCGACGGGGCCCAGGCCGGTGAGCCTGCCCTGGTTCATGCCGACCAGCCGGTCGCCGACGACGACCGGGCCGCCGGAATCACCGGGCTGGGAGCAGTACTGGTTGATCGAGGTGCCTTCGAGCTCACCCCACACCACGCCGCAGCTGCGACCGCTGGTGCGACCGTCCGAGCACACGGTGGTGCCGGGGCCGGGCGCGCCGCCGATGCCGACGACGGTGGTCTGGCCGATGGTGCGCACCGGCAGGACCTTCGACGCGTCCAGCTGCAGGACCGCGAAGTCCAGGTAGTCGCCGTCGTCGGAGAAGGCGACGGTGCCGATGACGCCCGCGTTGAGCGCCTGCTCGGCGCCGACCCGAGCCCCCGTCGGCGCGCAGTGCCCGGCGGTCAGGCCGACCAGGCGACCGGCGTTGTCGTGGCCGATGGCGGTCAGCGAGCAACCGGAGTTGTTGTCGAAGACGATGCCCGAGGCCGCGCCGAGCACCACGCTCGGATCGGCCGACACGCTGCCCGCACCAGCGGACGCGGTGAGCGCCCCCGCGATGGCCGCCGCGAACGCCGCCATCCGTAGAAACCTCATCAAGTACCTTTCTCGACGGCCGCGGCATCTCCGCACGCCCGAGAGACTTCTCGGGCGCCGGGGCATAGTCGTTACGCCGACCGCGAACCGGGGCGACCGTACCGCGCCCGGGTGACCGACGGCCAGCGCTAAAGGTACGAGACGTCGTTGACCAGACGGACGGAAGCGCCGCCGTCGGGGTAGAACTCCGCGATGCACAGCGAGGCCAGGTCCAGGTGCAGGCGATACAGCAGCGACGGGCCGACCCCGAGCGCCAGCTGCAGCAAGGTCTTGATCGGCGTGACATGGCTGACCACGACGATGTTCTCGCCCGGATACAGCCCCACCAGATCGCGCCGCACCGATTCGATCCGCTCGCGCACCTGATCGAAGCTCTCGCCACCGGGCGCGGGCACCGACGGGTCGCCCAGCCAGTCCGCGTGCAGCTGCGGATCGCGCTGCGCGGCCTCGGCGAAGGTGAGCCCCTCCCAGTCGCCGAAGTCGGTCTCGATGAGCCCGTCGAGCACGCGCAGCGGCACGTCGAGCGCGGCCGCTGCGGCTTCGGCGGTGGCGCGGGCCCGCTGCAGCGGCGAGGTCACCACCGCGGCGATATCGCCCTTGGCGGCCAGCATCTTCGCGGCCCGCTCGGCCTGGTCGCGGCCGAGATCGGTCAGCGGCGGATTGCCGCGACCGGAGTAGCGGCGCTCGATCGACAGCTCGGTCTGGCCGTGCCGCAGCAGCAACAGCCGCGTCGGCCTGCCGACCGCGCCGGTCCAGCCGGGGGTGGCCGGAACACGCTGGGCGGCAGCGGAATCGCGCGGCTCGGTGGCGGGCACGGCGACCTCGTCGCCCGCCGCGTGCCCGGCCGCCACGGCGTCGCGGACGGTGCCGACGACCGCGCCGTCGTCCATCGCCTCGTTCGCCAATCGGTCGGCGTGGGAGTTCTCCGCGCGCGGAATCCAGGTGAAGGTGACCCGATCGAACCCGGCGGCCAGCCCGCGCGCCTGCTCGGCGAGCGGAATCATCGACGGGTGCTTGACCTTCCAGCGTCCCGACATCTGCTCGACGACGAGCTTGGAATCCATCCGGACCGTGACCACCCGCGCGCCGAGCTCGGCCGCGGCGGCCAAACCGGCGATGAGACCGCGGTATTCGGCCACGTTGTTGGTGGTGACGCCGACATACTCCTTGCGCTCGGCCAGCACCCGCACATGATCGGCGGCGAACACCACCGCGCCGTAGCCGGCGGGGCCGGGATTGCCGCGCGACCCGCCGTCGGCCTCGACGATCACCTCGTTCATCGGGTTACAGCCCGGATTCCTTGGTACGCACCATGATCGCGCTGCACTCGGGGCAGCGCAGGACCGCGTCGGGGGCGGCCTTGGCGATGCGCTGCATCTCGCCGCGATCGATCTCGATCCGGCAGGCGCCGCAGCGCCGGGCCTGCAGCAGGGCGGCGCCGACGCCGTGGGCGGCGCGCTGCTTGTCGTAGATGGCGAGCAATTCGTCCGGGAACAGGCCGACCAGCCCGGCCCGGTCGTTCTCGCATCGCCGCTGGGCCACTTCCAGATCGGCCATCGCCTCGTCGCGCAGCCGTTCGGCGTCGGCGAGGTCCTGATCGGCCTTGCTCAATCGGGCGCCCGCGTGGTCGTGATCGGCGACCATGGCCTCACGCTGTTCCATCACGGTCAGCAGCTCGTCCTCGAGCACCGAGCGGCGACGCTCCAGGCTGCTCAGCTCGTGCTGGATCTCGGAGAGCTGCTTGGCGGCGACGGTGCCCGCGGTGAGCATGCCGCGGTCGCGGTCCTCACGCTTGCGGACGGCGTCGACCTCACCCTCGAGCTTGCGGATGTCGCGGTCCAGATCGTCGATGCCGATCTCGACCGCGACGGCGGCGTCCTTGTAGCCGTTGCGCTCGGCCGCCAGGCGCGCCACCTCCTGCTGTTCGGGCAGCGCGTTCCTGCGGTGCGCGATCCGCGTCAACTCGGCATCGACAGCGGCGAGCTGGAGCAGCTTGGACTGGACCGACGGTTCGACATTCAACGCGCACGAACTCCTGAACACGGTGGACGGATGGGTTGGTCAACCGTACCGCGCCGCGCGGTGTGGGTACGCCATGACCCGAGGACCTGGGCCCGGGCTCCCCGGCGGGGTCAGCCGGTGACCGTCCACGGGTCGGTGCGCAGGGTGCAGACGCGGGTCTCGATCCCGGGCAGGGCCGCGCGGACCACCTGCTCCGCCTGCCCGCACCAGGGGAACTCCGTGGCCCAGTGGGCGGCGTCGACGAGGGCGGGGCCGCCGCGGCGCAGGTGTTCGTCGACGGGGTGATGACGCAGGTCGGAGGTGAGGTAGGCGTCGACGCCCGCGCGGACGGCCGCGTTCAGGTAGGAGTCGCCCGCGCCGCCGCAGACGGCGACGCGCCGGATGACGCGGTCCGGATCACCGGCGGCGCGCACGCCCCAGACGGTGCGCGGCAGGCCGACGCCGACCCGGGCGGTGAACTCGCGCAGGGTCTCGGGTTCCGGGAGTTCGCCGATGCGGCCGATGCCGAGCGAGGACGGCAGCGGCGCGCGCTCGGTGACGTGATAGGCCGGTTCCTCGTACGGGTGCGCCGCGCGCAGGGCCGCCAGGACGGCCAGGCGGGAGGTCGGCGGCGCGACCACTTCGACGGCGTCCTCGGTGACGGTCTCGACCGTGCCGACGGCCCCGATCGCCGGATTCGCGCCGGGCAGGGGACGGAACTGGCCGGTGCCGGAGGTGTACCAGGCGGCTTCGCGGTAGTCGCCGATCGCGCCCGCGCCCGCGGTGAACAGTGCCGACATGAGCGAGGCGGTGTGCGTCTGCGGGACCTGGATCACCCATTTGTCCACGGCGGCAGCGGGCTTGGGGTCGAGCGGGCCGGTGACGGTGAGGCCGACGGCGGCAGCGAGCGCGTCCGAGACGCCGGGGTCGGCCGAATCGGCGTTGGTGTGCGCGGAGAACAGGGCGCAGCCGGAGCGGATCAGCCGGTGCAGCAGCGCGCCCTTGGGGGTGTCGGCGGCGACGGTGTCGACGCCGCGCAGCAGCAGCGGGTGGTGCACGACCAGCGCCTGGGCGCCCCACTCGATCGCCTCGTCGACGACGGCGGCGGTGGCGTCGACGGCGAACACCACCTTGGTCACCTCCTGGCCCGGGTCACCGCACACGAGCCCGACCGAATCCCAGGTTTCGGCCAGCCGCGGTGGGTACGCCGCGTCGAGTACCCCGATCAGTTCGGCCAGGTCGGTCACCGCCGCCTCCTTCG
Source organism: Nocardia sp. MH4 (assembly GCF_019266065.1). GTDB lineage: Bacteria > Actinomycetota > Actinomycetes > Mycobacteriales > Mycobacteriaceae > Nocardia > Nocardia canadensis. The sequence goes on from NZ_LPNR01000129.1 coordinate 58,093, forward strand.
TTCCGTTGCCTTACCCCGACACCATCGAAGCGGCGGGATCACCTTGCACCACAATGCTTTCCACTACTCGCGCCGGGAACCTGCGGTGGCCCCGACCCGATCCTCCGGCACCACAGCACCACCCGCCGCGGCCACCACAGGGCAGCCCGCCTGTGCCACCACAGGCCCGGTCGCGTCTGGCACTACGGGCCAGCCGGCCGCCACCACGACGGGCCCAGTCGCTCCTGTCACCACAGCGAGGCCCGCAAACCCTCGACCAACCGATCGACCTCGTCCGCGCCGCGCACGGCGACCCGCAGGTGATCGGGCCCCAGCCCGGGGAAGGTGTCGGCCCGGCGCACCGCGATGCCCCGGTCGGCCAGGCGCTTGCGCAGCAGTTCCCCGTCGGGGACGCGCAGCAGCAGGAAGGGGCCCGCGGCCGGGGTGTGCACGTCGAGACCGAGGGCGGTGAGGCGCTCGATCATGCCCGCGCGTTCGACGGCGATCTCGTCGGCGTGCCGACGGGACGCGGTGACGGCCGCCGGTTCGGCGGTGGCGATGATCGCCTCGAGCTGCAGCGTGCCCAGCGGCCAGTGCGGGCGGCCCTGGGTCAGCCGGGCCAGCACCTCCGGCGCGCCGAGCACATACCCGCACCGCAGTCCGGCCAGCGCCCAGGTCTTGGTGAGGCTACGCAGGACGAGGACGTCCGGGGCGGCCAGCGCGGCCAGCGACTCCGGTTCCCCGGCGATGTGCGACGTCGGGGAATCCGACCCCGGTCGGGAGGTCGATCGCACCGGCGCTCCCGGTTCCACGTCGACGGCCGGCGCCGTCCAGATGGACGATGCGTCCGGCGCACTCGGGGTCGACGACAGGTCCGGCGTCCGGCGTGCGGACGACGACGCGGGCCGCGCACCACCAGGATCGGCCACCGCGCCGCGCATCACGGCACCGGACGCGACGTTCCGGGCAGCGCCGGCCACGTTGTCGCCCGTACCGCCGAATTCCCGGCCGCCGCCGGGTCCTCCGTCCACTGCCGCACCCGCGACGGTGCCGTCCGCGACCGCGTCGGCGAACGCCTCGTCGACCACCACGAGACGCCCCGGCCGACGCAACGCCGCGATAACGGCCGCCGGGTGCAGTACCGAGGTCGGGTTGGTGGGATTGCCGAGGACGACCAGATCGGCCTCCTCGGGAACGAGATCAGGATCGAGCGTGTACGGCGGTTCCAGGATCACCCGCGTCACCGGGACACCGGCCTCCCGCAGCGCCAGCTCGGGCTCGGTGAAGGAGGGGTGGACGACCGCGGCCAGGCGCGGGGCGAGCCGGGGCAGCAGGGCGAAGCCCTCGGCGGCGCCGGCGAGCAGCAGGACCTCGTCGGGGCGGCGGCCGTGGCGGG
>NZ_LPNR01000130.1 GCF_019266065.1 Nocardia sp. MH4
GTGCGGCGGGGACCGGGGCCTGGTGGGGTGGGCGCCACGGGGGCTGGGGCGCGGGAGGGATCGGCTGGGCCGGGTTGGGGCCGTAGCCGGGGGCGTGCGGGGGGTAGGGGCCCACGGGGGCGGGTGGGTAGAAGGCGGGCGTGTTGGCCGGGGGCCGGGGCAGGGCGGGCGGGGTGTTGGAGGTCAGGGCCTGGCGGGCGGCTTTGGCGAAGGCGGCGCACGAATCGAAGCGGGCCGCGGGGTGTTTGGCCATGGCGGCGGCGAGGACGGCGTCCAGGGCGGGGGGCAGGCCCTGGCGGCGCAGGGCCAGAGGCGGCGGGTTGAGGTAGAGGGTGCCGCGGATGATCTCGTTCGGGTCCGGCGAGTCGAACGGGGCGATGCCGGTGAACAGCCAGTAGAGAGCGCAGGCCAGGGAGTACTGGTCGGAGCGGTGGTCGAGTTCGGCGCCGGTCATCTGTTCGGGCGAGGCGTAGGCCAGGGTCGCGGTGAACATGCCCTGCTGGGTCAGGTGGGTGGAATCGGCGCGCAGGCGGGCGATACCGAAGTCGGTCAGGAACATCCGCTCGCCCTGACCGCCGCCGGAGCGGGCCAACAGGATGTTGGCCGGCTTCACGTCCCGGTGCAGCACTCCCCTGCTGTGCGCGTAATCCAGTGCGTCGGCGACCCCTTCGACGATCTGCACGGCCCGTTCCGGCGGCAGTGTCATGGGATCGACGGTCGCCGCGTCGATCCCGTCGACATACTGCATGCTGATCCACAGCTGCTCGCCCTCGGTGCCGCGGTCGAAGACGGTGACGATGCCGGGATGATCGAGCCCGGCCGCCAGATCCGCTTCCCGTTCGAAGCGGGCGCGCACCCGTTCGTCGGCGAACAGATCGCGGTTGAGCAGCTTGAGCGCGGTCAACCGGTCCAGCCGCGGATGCCGCGCCAGATACACCGTGCCCATGCCGCCCTGGCCGAGCATCCGCTCGATGGTGAACCCGGCGAACACCTCACCGATGTCGAGCACTGCGACCCCCTTCCGGCGCCTGTGGCGGACCAGCATGGCACCCGCGCAGCGGTGTGACCACGTTCATTCGAATTCTCGCCGAAAATCGGTGAAACTTGCTAACGGTCGTCCGGTATTGTCCGGGCGCGCTCGACGAGTAGTTTGCACCGCCGGAGCAGGGCGCCGACGCGCAGTGGGTGGTGGGGAGGATTCGGTGGTGAAGTCGACCGGAAAGGCGGCTGCCTGTCGCAGGCTGCTGCAGTGTGTGGTGCTGGCATCGGCCGCGCTGTCCGCCTCGTGTGCCCTGCCGGGTACCCCGACCGCCGTGAGCGCGCCCACGGTCACGGTGAACAGCGAAGACGCCTGGCACCCCGGCCTGTCCATCATGCTGCCCGATTCGCTGGCCGCGGAGTTCACCCAGCTGCAGGCGCAACTGCCGGGCCAGGTCGGCATGGCGCTGATGCCGGTCGGCGGCGGCCGGATGACGATCTACGGCGACTGGACCACCGGCATCGCCTGGTCGACGATCAAGGTCCCGTTGGCGGTAGCCGCGCTGCGCCACGATCAGGACCAGTCCATCTTCGAGATGGTGCAGGCCGCGATCACGGTGTCGGACAACGACGCCGCCGAGGGCCTGTGGCAATCCCTGGGCGACGGCGAGGAAGCCGCCGAGGCCGTGCAGGAGGTCCTCGACGAGGCGGGCGACATCTCCACCGGCAAGGAGAATCTGCGCACCGAACTCGACTACACGTCCTTCGGCGGCACCGAATGGTCGCTGGCCAATCAGGTCCGCTTCGCCTCGCGCCTGCCCTGCCTGCCGCACACCGAGCTGGTCCGGCAGCTGATGGGCGAGATCACCCCCGAGCAGGGCTGGGGGCTGGGTCAGCTCGACGGCACCGAGTTCAAGGGTGGCTGGGGCCCCGACGACGACACCGGCGTCTACACGGTGCGCCAGTTCGGGCTGGTGCCGGTCGGCAGCGGCCTGCTGGCGGTCGCTCTTGCCGCGCAAGCGGATTCGGGCACCTTCGACGACACCACCGCGCTGCTGGACCGGATGGCGCTGCTGCTGTCGCGGCACCTGCCGGAGCTGCGCGGCGGCGTCTGCCCGCGCTGAGCGCACCGGCTCAGCCGGGGACGACCAGGCCGGATTCATAGGCCAGCACCACCGCCTGCGCCCGGTCGCGCAGGCCGAGCTTCGAGAAGACCTTGGAGACATGGGTTTTCACGGTCTGCTCGGCGACGAACAGCGCCTCGGCGATCTCGGTGTTGGACAGGCCCTTGGCCACCAGCTCGAGCACTTCGCGTTCGCGCGGGGTCAGCGAGGTGAGCGCGGGGGCGGCGGGCGTGCGCACGGTGTTGCGCCTGCGGGTGACATCGGCGATCAGGCGACGGGTGATGGTCGGCGCGAGCAGCGCCTCACCGTCGGCGACGACGCGGACCGCGCGCACCAGTTCCTCGGCGGGCGCGTCCTTGAGCAGGAACCCGCTCGCGCCCAAGCTCAGCGCCTCGTAGACGTAGTCGTCGATGTCGAAGGTGGTCAGCATCAGCACCCGCACCGGCGGATCGAAGCCGGCGGCGAGGATGGCCCGGGCGGCGTCGAGACCGTTCATCTCCGGCATGCGCACATCCATGAGCACCACGTCGGGGCGCAACCGCTTGGCCTCGGCCACCGCGACCCGGCCATCCGGCGCGTCACCGATGACGCTGATGTCGGGCTGGGCGGCCAGCAGCGCGCCGAAACCCTGCCGCACCATCGCCTGGTCGTCGGCGATCAAAACGGTAATAGCCACTCGACCACCCTAATGGGCGCGCGGACGAGGCGAAGGGGCCTACGGTGTGGGCAGTTTCGCCGAGACCTCGAACCCGCCGTCCGGAGTGGGTCCGGCCGCCAGCTCGCCGCCGACCGCCTCGACCCTGGTCCGCATGCCGTCGATCCCGTGTCCGCCGCCCGCGCCGGGCCCGCCGACGGCCGCCGCGGCCGCGTTGCGCACGGTCACCATCACCATCCCGGGATCGACCGCGACGGCGACGTGCACCGGCGCGCCCGGCGCGTGCCTGGCCGAGTTCGCCATCGACTCCTGCACCACCCGGTAGACGGTCAGCCCGGTCGTCTCCGGCACCGCCGCCAGCTCACCGCGCACACTCCACTCGACCGGCAGACCCGCCCGCTGGGCCGAGGCGCACAGCTCGGGCACGTCGGCCGCACGCGGCTGCGGCGCGTGCTCGGGCAGCTGACCGTCGCTGCGCAGCACCCCGAGCAGCCCGCGGATCTCGTTGAGCGCGGTGCGCGCGGTGGCGCCGATGGACTCGAATTCCGCGCGCGCGGCCGGGTCGAGATCGTCGATCCGGTAGGGCGCGGTCTGCGCCTGCACCACCACCATGGACATGTGATGGGCGACCACGTCGTGCAGGTCACGGGCGATGCGCGCCTTCTCCTCCAGGATCGCCCTGCGCGCGCGTTCGAGCTCGGTGACCTCTTCCTGGCGCTCCAGCTTGCGGCGCGAGGCGACCACGGTGCGCAGCAGGTACCCGAACAGCGCGAGCGCGCCGAAGCCGACCACCCAGCCCCACAGCGGCCCGTCGGCGGATCCGGGCATGGTGGTGGCGAACAGCATCGACTGGGCCGCCCAGGCCACCACGATGATCGGTACCGCCGCCCGCAGCGCCACCGCGAACAGCAGCACGAACAGCACGATGACGTGCACGACCTGGAACGGCAGGTCGTTGTCGGGCAGCGGCGTCATGGCGATCGAGAACAGCAGCGCCGCGCCCGCCGAGATCGCCCAGCCCAGGGCCGGGTTGACCCGCACGAACAGGATCGGGAACACCGCCATCGCCGCCAGCAGCGGGGCCAGGCCCGCGGGCACGTCGTGGGTGACGAACAGGGTGGGCCAGGCCACGCTGTACAGGATCAGCGCGACCGCGACCGTCGCGAGGTCGAACCACGTGCGAGCGGTGATGCGGCGCGCGACGGGGCGCAGTTGTCCGGGCATGGCTCGAGCCTACGAACCGTCCGGTCAGCGGACCTCATACCCACGAACGATTTCGGACCCCCTACCCTGGTGTGACCCCGGCGCCGGGTCACCCGCCCGCGCGCCCCGAGAACCGGTCCACAGCGGGATGCCCGCCACCGGACCCGCTCCTTATCGTCGGAGGCCATGAACACCCCGCTTCGCCAGGTACCCGCCGCTCGCCGTGCCCGTACCGCCGTCTCCGCCGCCTCGTCGAACACCGGTACCCCGGCCGAAGCCGCGCATCGCCGCCGCAGCGGTGTCGCCCTGTGTACCGCGGGCCTGGCCATGGCCGCCGCCGTCGTCATGTCCGCGCCCGGCGCCATGGGCACCACGCCCGGTGGCGGCACCGAGAACGCGGCCGCGGCCGCGGTGGTGCGCGCGCTCACCGACGACGACCCCGACGCCACCGCGCTGATCCCGCGCGACTTCGGCTACAAGTTCGGCTACGACCCGGCCCAGCAGGACGGCCTGCTGGTCAACCCGAACGGTAGCTGCTCGTCCCCGGTGACGCTGCCCGCCGAGTTCGGCCCCGCCTGCAAGGCCCACGACCTGGGCTACGACATGCTGCGCTACGCCGAACGGGTCGACGAGCCGCTGGGCCCGTGGGCGCGGCGCGCGGTGGACGCGGCGCTGAACCGGCGCATCCACACGGCCTGCGAGTCGCGCGACGACGAGTTCTCCCGGGCCCGCTGCGGGGTGATGGCCGATATCGCCTTCACCGCGGTCGACGTGAACTCGCGCAGGCAGGAGTACGGCGCCCCGGTGGTGGAGAACGTCTTCGCCACGACCGACCCGGCCGACCGCCCGAACCTGTGGCCGCTGGCCCGGACCGTGCTCGGCCTGTTCGCGGTGACGGCGGCCTCGGCGGTGATCATCGACGCCCTGCGCAAGCGCAGGCGGCGGCTGGTCTGACCCGGTTGCCGAAAACTAGAACATGTCCTAGTTTTTCCGCATGGCCCTCACTATCGACGAAACGATCGAGATCGACGCCCCCGCCGAGACGGTGTGGCGGGTGCTCACCGATTTCGACCGCTACGGCGAATGGAACACCTTCTGTTACGAGGCGGCGACCACGCTGGAACCCGGCTCGCCCATCGACATGCGGGTGCAACTCGGCCCCAACCGGCGCCCGCAGCGGGAGTGGATCCGCAGCCACACCCCGGGCACCGAGTTCAGCTACACGATGAAGCCGGTGCCGCTGGGCGCCCTGCACAGCCTGCGCTCGCACACCGTGGTCGCGCTCGGCCCCAACCGCACCCGCTACGAGTCGCGGTTCACCCTGGCCGGCTGGCTCAGCCCCGTCGTCGAACTCGCCCTCGGCAAGCATCTGCGCGCCGGTTTCGCCGCGATGACCGCCGGCGTCGGCAAGCGCGCGACCGAAATCTGAAAAACGGGGTGCGCCAGGCCGATTCGGCCCAGCGCACCCGCTCGGTTCCGACGCTAGAGGCCCGCGGGCGCGGGCAGCGCGCCGCGCGCCGCCTCGTAGGCCGCGCCCACCCGGTACAGGCGATCGTCGGCCAGCGCGGGGGCCATGATCTGCAGGCCCACCGGCAGGTTGTCGTCGGCCGACAGGCCCGACGGCACCGACATGCCGCAGTGCCCGGCCAGGTTGGTCGGCAGCGTGCACAGGTCCGACAGGTACATGGCCAGCGGGTCGTCGACCTTCTCGCCCAGCTTCCACGGGGTGAACGGGCTGGTCGGCGAGACCAGCACGTCGACCTGCTCGTAGGCGGCGTCGAAGTCGCGCGCGATCATCGTGCGGACCTTGAGCGCCTGACCGTAGTAGGCGTCGTAGTAGCCGGCCGAGAGCGCGTAGGTGCCGATGATGATGCGGCGCTTCACCTCGGGACCGAAACCGGCCTCGCGGGTCAGCGACATCACCTGGTCGGCGCTGTGGCTGCCGTCGTCACCGACGCGCAGGCCGTAGCGCATGGCGTCGAAGCGCGCCAGGTTCGACGACACCTCCGACGGCATCACCAGGTAGTACGACGACAGCGCGTATTCGAAGTTCGGGCACGACACCTCGATCACCTCGGCGCCCAGTTCCTTCAGCACCGCGACCGCGGCGTCGAAGGAAGCGAGCACGCCGGGCTGGTAACTGTCGGAATGCAATTCGCGCACCACGCCGACGCGCACGCCGGTCAGGTCGCCGTTGGCGCCCTGCTCGGCCGCGGCGACCACCGGGGCCACCGGCACGTCACGGGAGGTGGAGTCACGCGGGTCGTAGCCGGCGATCACCTCGTGCAGCAGCGCGGTGTCGAGCACCGTGCGACCGCACGGACCGCCCTGGTCCAGCGACGACGCGCAGGCGACCAGGCCGTAGCGCGAGACGGTGCCGTAGGTGGGCTTCACGCCGACCGTCGCGGTGACCGCGGCGGGCTGACGGATGGAGCCGCCGGTGTCGGTGCCGATCGCCAGCGGCGCCTGGAACGAGGCCAGCGCCGCCGCCGAACCTCCGCCGGAACCACCCGGGATGCGGGTGGTGTCCCACGGGTTGCGGGTCGGGCCGTAGGCCGAGTTCTCGGTGGAGGAGCCCATCGCGAACTCGTCCATGTTGGTCTTGCCCAGGATCGGGATGCCCGCGGCGCGCAGCCGCGAGGTGACCGTCGCGTCGTAGGGCGACATCCACCCCTCCAGCACCTTCGAGGCGCAGGTGGTCGGCATGTCCGTGGTGGTGAAAACGTCCTTGAGCGCCAACGGAACTCCCGCCAGCGGCGAGGCGGGCGTCTCGCCGGCGGCCAGCGCGGCGTCGACCACGGCGGCCGCGGCCAGCGCCTCGTCCCCCGCGACGTGCAGGAACGCGTTGAGCTCACCGTCGACCGCGGCGATCCGATCCAGGTGCGCGCGGGTGACCTCGGTGGAGGACACCTCGCCGCCGTGGATCTTGGCCGCCAGCTCGGCGGCCGACAGCTGGGTCAACTCGCTCATTCGCCCTCTCCCAGGATCTGCGGGACCAGGAAACGCTGTTCTTCCACGGCGGGCGCCTGGTCCAGCGCCTGCTCGGGAGTCAGACCGGGTACGACCACATCGGGCCTGGTCACATTGGTCGTCGGGTTCGGCGACGCGGTGGCGGGGACGTCGGCGGCGACCTCGGAGATGGTCCGCACGTGGCTGAGGATCGAATCCAGCTGACCGGCGAACTGGTCGAGTTCGGCGTCGGTCAACGCCAGCCGGGACAGCCGGGCGAGGTGAGCGACCTCGTCACGGGAGATTGCGGGCACCGCGGGACCCCTTTCGGCTTAGGTATGGGAACTAGTTGCCCACAGCCTATCGAGGGCGGGTGACGGGGCCGGACGCACCCGCCTCGCGCGAAAGTTCGCGCATGTCGCGCCCAGGGGCGCATACTTCGACTCGATAGCCCGCGCTCGGGGGTGTAAGTATTGCGTCACCGGGTATTCGTGTCGAACAGCCCCGGCCGCCTAGGAAAGGAACGCACGTGTCATACCTGCTCCGCGTGCAACTTCCGGATCGACCGGGAAGCCTCGGCTCCCTGGCACTCGCCCTCGGCGGGGTCGGCGCGGACATCCTCTCGCTCGACGTCGTGGAGCGTGGCGCCGGTTTCGCCATCGACGATCTGGTGGTCGAGGTGCCCACCGGCGCGCTGCCCGACACCCTCATCACCGCCGCGGAGTCCGTGCACGACGTGAGCGTCGACTCGATCCGGCCCTACTCCGGCGTCCTGGACACCCACCGCGAGCTCGAGCTGATCGATCAGGTCGCCAGTGCGCGGGACGATCGCCTGCAGGTGCTCGTCGACGGTGTGCCGCGGGTCCTGCGGGTGGGCTGGTCCACGATCATCGGCATGAGCCCCGGCGGCGCCTACCGCGTGGTCGGCAGCCCGAGTGCCCCTGAGACGCAAGCGGGTTCGGCACCGTGGATGCCACTGGAGAAGCCGTCGTGGCTCGACGGCGAAGCCGACTGGGTACCGCAGATCTGGCGCGACATGGACACCAAGCTGGCCGCCGCCCCGCTGGGCAACACCGGCAAGTCGCTGCTGCTCGGTCGTCCGGGCGGCCCGGATTTCCGCCCGTCGGAAGTGGCGCGGCTGGGCTATCTGGCCGGCATCGTCGCGACCGTGCTCAGCTGAGCGCGAGCCGCATCACATACAGCTGCAGTCCGTCGTGGGTCGACCAATTACGTTCCGGCACACCGACGAACCCCAACCGCTCGTAGATCCGGTGCGCGTCCACCATCGTGCCCATGGTGGTCAGCGCCACCGCCTCGTAGCCGCCGGCACGCGCCTGGTCGATCACGGTGCGCACCAACGCCGTGCCCACGCCGAGGCCACGCGCGTCCTTGGCCACCGCGAGCATCCGGAACTCCAGTTCGCCCGGTAACGCGATCTCCGCGTACGGCGTGCCCGGCTTCGCGACGGTGAGCGACCCGGCGACCTTGCCGTCGTACACGGCGACCAGCACCTCGGCCTCGGCGGCCCGGTGCGCGACGTCGCCCAGCTCCCGGACGTAGCCGTCGTCCTCGTCGACGTAGCCGTCGCCCACATACACCTGCACGGTCAGCGCGGAGATAGCGGCGAATTCCTCGGGGCGGGCGGTCCGGATCCGGAGGCCGCTCCCGGGGGTCTGATGGTCGTTACCCTGCATCCGGGCATGATCCCACCCGGCCCGCTGTGATCTGAAACTCACCCATGTCTCACCGGGATGGTGAGCTCAGGACCCCAGGTAGGACCGCAGACCGGGATGCTGGGCCACCCAGTTGTCGGGGTTGCGCGGCGAGTAGACGACCAGCAGCTGGTCGCCGATCGACGGCCACTGCGCGGCGTCCCAGGCGAAGCGCCGATACACCACCACGCCGGGCACCGACGGGCCGATGAGGGTGCCGGTGATGGTCACGTAGTGCTCGCCGGTCATCGCGGGCAGCGGGCTGACTCCGGTGATGTAGAGCGAGCCCTGTTCCTGGTTCGCGCCCCCGCCGCGGCCGATCCGGTGGGCGGCCACGGCGCCGATCGTCACGACCAGCATCGTCACCATGGCCGCGGCCATCACCACTTCGAGCATGCCGCCCATGGTAGGCCCCGCGGGAATGTCACAGCGGCGTGAGCTCGCTGACGCCCTGTTCCCGGCGCAGCTGCCAGACCGCGGCCCTGGTGCGCTGCGAGCGGCCGTTGCCCCGGTCGATCAGCGCGCGCTGGGCGGTGGTGTAGATCAGTTGCGCGCCACGCGCGTTGGTCTCCGGGTTCTGGAACAGCTGCACGAGCCGGTCGGTCTCCTCCACCGGCAGGCCCGCGCCGAGATCGTCGACCGCGAGCACCTGGCCGGTGTCGAGCGCCTCGAGCATGGCGGGCAGCACCCGCAGCAGCGATCGAGTGGCAGTGGATTCGTCGGCGAGCTCGAACGGCACGTCGATGCCCTCGTGCACCAGGCTCAACCCGGCCCCGCGCCGGTCCACCATCCGCCGGTACAGCGCGTCGCGGGCAGCGCGCAGGGTGCTCAGTTCCCGTTCCAGCAGGATCGGCTCGGCGCCGCCGTGGTCGAGTCGGGCTGCCAGCGCGCCGATCTCGGCGTCGAGGTCGCGCAGATAGTCCGCGTACATCGGATCGTGTTCGGCGACGAGCAGATCCTCGATGCCCAGATCCGCTGTCCGCAACAGCATCAGCAGCCGCGCCGCGTTGTCGGGCGAGCGCGAGATGTGGCTGCCCAGATCGTGCGCGAGCTCCTCGACGCCCGCCTCGCCCTGCTGCACCCGCAGGTTCGCCGCGAACCAGCGATAGGCAGGCACCAGCGCCTCGGCGTACATCTGCCCCGCCAGGCTCAGCAGCAACGCGTTCGGCCGCACCAGCGGCACCAGCGCCGCCACGCCGTAGCGGGCCGCCTCGAACATCGGGCCGATCTTGACCTGGTCACCGTTGCGCTCGAACACGATCCGCTTGCGCGAGCGCGGATGCGTGTACAGCCACTCCGCGATCACATCGGCGTTGTCGAGCCGGAACCCGTAGGTATAGGGCACCCCCTCGGCCACGAACCCCGCCACGAATTCGGTGGGCCGGTCCGCGAATCCGAGATGCGGCCTGCGCACCGGCCCCGCGTAGGGGTCCCACCCGCTCACCGAATGCAACACCGCGTCCCGCATCTGTGCGAGCGCGTCGACCAGGCTCGTCTTCCCCGACGCCGCCACTCCGTACACCGCGGTCACCGGCACCGCGACCGGACTGCCGCCGCCTTTGCTCGACCGCAACTGCTGCGCCTCGGCCAGCGATCGGTGATTGGTCACCTGAAAACTACGCAGCAAGGGTCGTCCGCCTCTCCGAGATCCTTCGCAAGACTAGGCGACGGCGGACCCGTGCACGCGGTAGGCGTCGACGACGGCGGGTGTCGGGTCCGTGGCGGATCGGCCGTGGCCGGGCGTGTCCGGCCTGGACGCATTAGCATGCTGGGCACCGCGACCGCCCGGTCCGCGGGGCTGAGTCGGACGAGGATGGGTGCGCGGGATGGCTGTTCGGATGATGGTTCGCGGAGTTGTCGTCGCCGCGGTGACCGCGGGCGCCGTGGTGCCGGTGGTGCTGAGCGCGCCGAGCGCGGTGGCCGATCCGTGCCCGAACGGGACCGCGCGCGTGTTCCTCGGGAACGAGACGAATTCCTGTCAGGGCGCCGGGTCGGTGTCCTACACCGACGGCCCGGTGTCGAAGGTGTGCTCGATGTCGGGGACGCACGTGGCCGTCGACATCCAGACCAACATCAAGAAGCGGCCGACGCGCCATGTCGAGATCAGCAACGGGCAGTGCTCGAGCTTCGACATGAAGACCCAGATCGGCAACACCGTCACCGTCACGCCGCACTGAGCGCGGACACCGCGGTGATCCGCCGTACCGCGGCGGACCCCGAGCCGGCGGCTACTCGTCCTCGGTGAGCTCCGGCGCGGGGGTGACCGCGGCGGGTCCGAACTCGAGCAGGAGCCGGAAGCCGTCCTCGTCGAGGATGGGGACGCCGAGTTCCTCGGCCTTGGCCGCCTTCGAGCCGGGCGCCTCGCCGATCACCACGAACGCGGTCTTCTTCGAGACCGAGCCCGCCGCCTTACCGCCGCGCAGCAGGATCGCCTCCTTGGCGCCGTCGCGGGTGAAGGTTTGCAGTGAGCCGGTGACGACGATGGACAGGCCGTCGAGAGTGCGCTCGATGGAATCGTCGCGTTCGTCTTCCATCCGTACGCCGGCCGCACGCCACTTGTCGACGATGGCGCGGTGCCAGTCGACGGTGAACCATTCGACGACGGCGGCCGCGATGGTCGGGCCGACACCGTCGGTGGCCGCGAGTTCCTCCCCGGTCGCCGCTTCGATGCGGTCCAGGCTCCCGAATTCGGCGGCCAGCGCGCGGGCCGCGGTCGGGCCGACGTGCCGGATCGACAGTGCGACCAGTACTCGCCACAGCGGCGTGTCCTTGGCCCCGTTCAGATTCTCCAGCAGGCGCGCGCCGTTGGCGGACAGCGTCCCGTCCTGTTTGGTGAACAGCGGAACCCCGAGCAGGGCCTGCTCGTCGAGGGTGAACACATCGCCCTCGTCGGTGATGGCACCCGAGGTGAGCAGCGCGTTGGCGGCCTCGTAGCCGAGGGCTTCGATGTCGAAGGCGCCGCGGCCGGCCAGGTGGAAGACGCGTTCGCGCAGCTGTGCCGGGCAGTGCCGCTGATTGGGGCAGCGGATGTCGGCGTCGCCCTCCTTGGCCGGAGCGAGTTCGGTGCCGCAGGCCGGGCAGTGGGTCGGCATCACGAACTCGCGTTCGTCGCCGGTGCGGGCGTCGACGACCGGGCCGAGGACCTCGGGGATCACATCGCCGGCCTTGCGGATGGTGACGGTGTCGCCGATCAGCACGCCCTTGCGCTTCACCTCGGAGGCGTTGTGCAGGGTGGCCATGGCGACGGTCGAGCCGGCGATGGAGACCGGGGCCATCACCGCGAACGGGGTGACCCGGCCGGTGCGCCCGACGTTGACCTCGATGTCGAGCAGCGTGGTCGTGGCCTCTTCGGGCGGGTACTTGTAGGCGATGGCCCAGCGCGGGGCGCGGGAGGTGGAGCCGAGGCGGCGCTGCAACGCCGTCTCGTCGATCTTGATCACCTGGCCGTCGATCTCGTGTTCGATGTCGTGGCGGTGCTCGCCCCAGTAGGCGACCCGCTCGATGACCGCGTCGATGCCCTCGACCAGGCGGGTGTGCTCGGAGACCGGCAGACCCCAGGCCGCCAGCGCCCGATAGGCCTCGTGCTGGGACGCGGGCCGGTAGCCCTCGATGCGGCCGAAGCCGTGACAGATCATCCGCAGCCTGCGCTGCGCGGTGATCGCCGGGTTCTTCTGGCGCAGTGAGCCGGCGGCGGTGTTGCGCGGGTTCGCGTACGGCGGTTTGCCTTCGGCGACGATCTGGGCGTTGAGGGTCTCGAAATCCGCGAGCCGGAAATAGACCTCGCCGCGCACCTCCAGCAGCTCCGGGATCGGGAAGTCCGCGCTGGGGGTGAGTTCGGCGGGGATGTCCTCGATGGTGCGCGCGTTGAGCGTGACGTCCTCGCCGGTGCGGCCGTCGCCGCGGGTCGCGCCGCGCACCAGTCTGCCGTTCTCGTACACCAGGTTCAGCGCGACGCCGTCGATCTTGACCTCGCACAGGTAGTGCAGGCCGGGCCCGGTCTCGGCTTCCACCCGGCTCGCCCAGGCGCGCAGCTCGTCGTAGTCGAAGACGTTGTCGAGCGAGAGCATCCGTTCGAGATGGTCGACCGCGGTGAACTCGGTGGCGAAACCGCCGCCCACGAGCTGGGTCGGCGAATCGGGGGTGCGCAGATCGGGATGCGCGTCCTCGAGTTCCTGCAACTGCCGCAGCAGGGTGTCGAACTCACCGTCGGAGATGATCGGCGCGTCACGCACGTAGTAGCGGAACTGGTGCTCACGCACTTCGTCCGCCAGCCGCTGCCACTGCACCCGCTGCTCGGGGGTCGCGCCCACCGGCTCGGCGCCCACGGAAACCACGCTGTCACTCACCCGTCGAAGAGTAGTCGAGCCCACCGACACTTCCGGCCATCGTTCCCGCACGTCGCGGGCTCATTCCGGGGCGCTCACCGGCAGACGGACACGCGATCCCCGCGCGTGCCGGCCCGCGACTCAGTCGAGCGAGATCGACTCCGGTTCCTCGGCGAAGGCGCGGGCGACCTCACCGGTGAGGGTGAGGGCCGTGCGAGCCCAGGGCAGCGGTGCGCCGGCCAGGCCGCACGCGGGGGTGACCAGGATCTGCTCGGCCAGCACCCGCCGCGCGAAACCGAGCCGGTCGATCAAGCGGACGCCGGGTTCGGCGATAGTGCGCCAGGTGGGTGGCGCCGCCGGGGCCGTGGTCGGGGTCAGGCCCAGGGCGATCTTCTTGCCGGAGTCGAGGATCTCGCCGAGGGCGTCGAGATCGGTCGTGGTGATCGTGGCCGCGTCGAAGGAGATCGCGGCGGCGGCGGTGCGGCCCAGCGTGGTGAGAGCGGGCCGGGCGGCGCAGGTGTGCACCAGCACCGCCGCGGACTGCGCGGCGATCACCGTATCGAGGATGTGCAGCGCCTCGGGTTCGGGCAGGGCGCGGATGGTGTTGAGGATGCTGGGGCCCCGCAGGGAGCCGTCGAGCACCGTGGTGAGCCGGGGCTCGTCGAGCTGGACGACCACCTGGGCCCCGAGCCGGCGGGCGACCTCGGCGGCGTGCCGGGCCAGCCCTTCGGCAAGCGACTCCGAAAGATCACGCACCGCACCGGAATCGGTGAGGATGCGGTGCCCGCCGGGCAGCTCGACCTCGGCGGCGAGGGTGAGCGGGCCCGCCGACTGGATCTTCACCACGCGGCCCGCGCCGACCAGACCCGCTGTCTCCCAGGCCTCTTCGATGGCGTCGAGATCTTCGTGCAGCAGATCCCTGGCGCGGCGCGACACCGCGCCTGGACGGGCGGCCAGGCGATAGCCGCGGGTGGTGGAATCGAAGCGCAGGTCGACGAGCAGTGCCGAGACCCGGCCGATCATGTCGGCGCCGACCCCGCGATCGGGCAGCTCGACCAGGTGCGGGAGATCGGGGAGTTCGCCGATGATCGTCGCGGCCGCTTCGCGCGGATCGGTGCCGGGCCACGAGCCGATGGCTGTGGCGGTGCCGCCGGACAGCGGGACGACCGGCTCCGGTGCGGCGGTCTCCTGCGAGTTCTCGCTGCGCCACAATGTCACGCGCTCAACACCTTTCGATTCATCGAACGCCGTCGCCACCGAGCCGGTGCGAACATCACGCGCCACGGACCGCACCGCACCGATTCGTGCGACGCACGGACCGCCGGTCACCATCCTGCCCCGCGCCACCGCGACGACCGCTGTCGGCCCCGAGGACCCCTACTCACCGAGACGACCGCGTCCCGGCGCGGCACGCGGCGATCAGACCGAAGCGTCGGCCGCGTCCGCCGCGACACCCGCACGGTCGGTGCCGTTGATGGTGCCGCTGCCGACCACGGTGTCCCCGCCTTCGGCATCGGGTAGATACAGCACGATCGCCTGGCCCTTGGCGACACCGGTGAGCGGTTCACGCAGGCGGGCGACGAAACCGTCGCCCTCGGGGGTGACGACGGCGGGCGCGGTGCCACCGTGCGCACGCACCTGCACGACGCACTCGACCGGCGCGTCCGGCCGCACGCCGGAAGTCCAGACGGCGCGATCGGCGGTGACGACGTCCACCTGGAGGTCCGCCACCGACCCCACCCTGACCGTGCCGGAATCGGGATCGATGCCGGTGACATAGCGGGGCTTGCCGTCGGCGGCGGTGTGGGTCAGGCCCAGGCCCTTGCGCTGGCCGACGGTGAAGCCGTGCACGCCTTCGTGCTCGCCCAGGACGGTGCCGTCGGAGTCGACGAGCGCGCCCGGCCGGATGCCGATCTTGGCGCCGAGGAAGGCGCGGGTGTCGCCGGAGGGGATGAAACAGATGTCGTGGCTGTCGGGCTTGTCGGCCACGGCCAGGCCGCGCTCGGCGGCTTCCTCGCGGATCCGCGGCTTCGGGGTGTCCCCGACCGGGAACATCGCGCGCGACAGCTGTTCGGCGGTGAGGACCGCGAGCACGTAGGACTGGTCCTTGTCGGCGTCGACCGCGCGGCGCAGCACGCCGTCGTCGAGCCGGGCGTAGTGCCCGGTGACCACCGCGTCGAAGCCCAGCGCCTGCGCGCGGTCGGCCAGGGCGGAGAACTTGATCTTCTCGTTGCAGCGCAGGCACGGGTTGGGGGTCTCGCCCGCGGCGTAGGCGGCGACGAAGTCGTCGATTACGTCCTCTTTGAAGCGGTCGGCGAAGTCCCAGACGTAGAACGGGATGCCGAGCACGTCGGCGGCGCGACGCGCGTCACCGGCGTCCTCCTTGGAGCAGCAACCGCGTGATCCGGTGCGCAGCGTGCCCGGCGTCGCGGACAACGCCAGGTGCACCCCGACCACCTCGTGGCCGGCGTCGACGGCCCGCGCCGCGGCCACCGCCGAATCGACGCCACCACTCATCGCGGCGAGTACTCGCATCAGGCACCTCCTCTAGCGCCGGCCAGGCCCGCGGCTCTGGCCCGTTCGATGACCTGCGGCAGAACGGTCAACAATGTCTCGATATCGGCCCCGGTCGAGGTGTGACCGAGCGAGAACCGCAGCGAACTGCGGGCCTGCCAGGGCTCGACGCCCATCGCGATCAGCACATGACTGGGTGAGGCCACGCCCGCGTTGCAGGCCGACCCGGTGGAGCATTCGACGCCGGCGGCGTCGAGCAGCATGAGCAGCGAGTCGCCCTCGCAGCCGGGGAAGGTGAAGTGGGCGTTGCCGGGCAGGCGGCGCTCGCCGGCCGGTCCGTTGAGGACCGCCTCGGGCGCCACGTCCCGCACGCCCGCGATCAGCTGTTCGCGCAGCGCGCGCAGGTGCTCGGCGCGGGCGGGCAGCTCACCCACCGCGTCGCGCAGCGCCGCGGCCAAGCCGACCGCCGCGGCCACGTCGGAGGTGCCCGAGCGCAGGTCGCGCTCGTGGCCACCGCCGTGGACCAGTGGCACACAGGGCACCTGCCTGCCGAGCAGCAGCACGCCGATGCCGTGCGGGCCACCGACCTTGTGTCCGGCGACACTGAGCGCGGCCAGGCCGCTCGCGCCGAAATCGACGGGGATCTGGGCCACCGCCTGGATCGCGTCGCTGTGCATCGGGACGCCGAATTCCTCGGCGACAGCTGCCAATTCGGTGATCGGCTGGATCGTGCCGACCTCGTTGTTGGCCCACATGACGCTGACCAGCGCGACCTCGTCGGCGTACTCGGCGAGCACCTCGCGCAGCGCCTGCGGCGACACCACGCCCTCGGCGTCCACGGGCAGCCAGCTGACCCGCGCGCCCTCGTGCTTCTCCAGCCACTCGACCGCGTCGAGGACCGCGTGATGCTCGACGGAGCTGGTGACGATCCTGGTGCGCCGCGGATCGCCCGCCCTGCGCCCCCAGAAGATGCCCTTGAGGGCCAGATTGTCGCTCTCGGTCCCCCCGGAGGTGAAGATCACCTCGGACGGCCGGGCACCGAGCTCGGCCGCGATCGACTCGCGCGCCTCCTCCAGCGCCCGCCGCGCGGCCCGGCCCGATCCGTGCAGCGACGAGGCATTACCCACCGTCGTCAGCGCGGCCGTCATCGCCTCGACGGCGGCCGACAGCATCGGAGTGGTGGCCGCGTGGTCGAGGTAGACCGTCTTGGGCGCACCGTTGACCGGACCCGTGTAAGCCGACTTCATGACCGACAAAGCCTATACCACCGCTGACCTGGTCATCTTCGGGGTCCACCCCTGCCTTCTACGATTTTTCTACGATTTACCCAGGATTTTCAACACGTGTATCACCTATCTGATTCCCGAGTCGGCGGGTGAGAAGCCCGTGAGACGGTCGAGCCGACTCGGCTGAGAAGGATGGCAACCGGCGTAGGACCCGCAGCTCCGGACCGAGGACCAAGAGCACGAGAGACAACAGAGCATCAAAAGATCGTCGACTTCAAGGACGACCGACCACCATATGCAAGTGGCCGACCTGAGCGGACCGGAGAAGACGTCATCCGCCAGCAGCGTGGCGCGGTCGCCCGGCCACCCGGAACCCGGAAAATGGCCGCTATCGCCGCCACCATCCGGCCAACACCCGGGATCTGGCATCGTTAATCCCCCTGCCCGAACGGTACGCGGACGTTGCGTGTTCGAGATCGATGCAGTGTCCGTCATTTCACTGGAAAGGGTATGGAGCTGTCCCAGGATGTGCGCCGGTGGTCCGGAGTACCGTCATAGCCCGGGGGCACGGACGCGTCCTTTCCGGAGCGTTCGGAAACGACGACCGTTTCTCGAACGCGGGCAGGTGTGGACGACGTATAGATGCACCGTGCCGGGCGGGAGTGGCAGGATCGCGGGTATGGATCCGATTACGGCAGTGGTGGTTTCGGCGATCGCGGCGGGCGCGGTCGCGGGGGTGAGCGATACCGCGACGCAGGTGGTCAAGGATGCCTACGCTGGGTTGAAGAGTCTGCTCTCACGCAAGTACACCGATGTTGATGTCTCAGCGGTGGAGAAGAAGCCGACCTCGCAACCGAAGAAGGACTCGCTGGCCGAAGACCTCGACGAAGCCGGCGCCGCGAGCGATACCGAGCTCGGGCAGGCCGCGGCCGCGGTACTGCAGGCCGTGCGCGAGCATGCCCCGCAGGTCGTGGTCGGTCTTGATATCGACAACTTGGTGGCCGATGCACTCACGGTCACCGACATCGAGTCCGCCGGTGACGGGGTACGTGTCCGTAACACCACGATCGCCGGGGCCGCGGAGTTCTCCAAAGTGCGGGTGGGTTTCCCGGAGTCGCCGGACCCCACCACCGCGCGGGACTGAATCCCGGCACCCCCGCGCCCCCGACCCCCGTCGTCGGGAACCTCCTGTCCGGGAACACCATCGGCACGCTCAATCTCGGTGAACAAGGCTCGATGCCGGTGCGGACGGTGCGGGAGTTGGTACGGGTCTACGGGATCGAGGATCTGCCCACGATCGCCGATCTCGACCCGTACCGGTTGGGGTCGACGAGTTCGGTATTCGGCCGTTCAGGCGAGTACGGGTTGCGCGACGCCTACCTGCCCCGCACCGCCCACGACGTCGACACCCGCCTGGCCGAAGCCCTCACCGGTGAGGGGTTGGTGGTCGTGGTCGGGCCTTCGAAGGCGGGCAAGACCCGCACCCTGTTCGAAGCCGTACGCGTGCACGATCCCGGGGCGCGGGTGGTGTGGCCGGTCACCGACGGGGTCGGTGAGCTCGCCGCCCATCCACGGATCGCCACCAGCACCGACCCGCTGGTGGTGTGGTTCGATGATCTGCACGAATACCTCACCGGTACGACCGGGTTGACTCCGGCGGTGCTGGCCCGGCTCTCGGCGCGGCCGGGGTCGACGGTGGTGGTGGCGACATTGCGTTCGGAGATGCGCGCCCAGTTACGTGGTGGTGGTGAATTGGGACAGGACACCCGGATGCTGCTCGAGCAAGCCGTGACCATAGACCTGGCCTCCACCAGCGACGACGCTGACGAATGCGAGGCCGCCGATCGTGCGTATCCGGGGTATGGCGGGGAGCGGTACGGGCTGGGTGAGGGACTGGCTGGGGCGCCGGAATTGCTGGCTCGTTACGACGACGCCCGGGCCGCCGACCCCGCGATGTTCACGGTGATCGCGATCGCAGTGGACTGGGCCCGCATCGGACGCCCCGAACCCATCCCCGAACCCGTCCTCACCGACCTGGCTCTACGCGAGCTACGCGCAACCCACGCCTATCTCGACGCCACCACCGCAAGTCTGCACACCGCGATCCAGGAAGCCCGTACACCACCCCCCGGCGCCGGCCGCACCGCTGCGCTGCACACCAGCTTCCTCGACGACGACACCCGCGGTTACCGGGCTTTCGACTACCTCACCGCAGCCGACGACGGACAACACCACCGAACACCACGCCTCATCCCCAACACCTACTGGCACGACGCGACCCACGAATGCGACACCAACACCCTGCTCGCAGTCGGTGTCGCCGCATACCGCCGCGACAACACACCCGTCGCGGCAATACTGTTCCGCACGGCTGCCGAGGCCGGGAACAGCGCCGCGATGCGCAATCTCGGGATCCTGCTCGAACAGCGTGGTGATCTAGCCGAGGCCGAGTCCTGGTTCCGCAAGGCCATCGAGGCCGGGAACAACGCCGCGGCGGACAATCTCGGGATCCTGCTCGCCTATCGCGACAGAGAGTGACGGCTCGACCATCTCCGCTGATCGGAAATCGAACTTGGTCTCAACCGGTCAGCGCATCGTTGGCCGTCAGAATAGCGGCGAGTACCTCCACGCGTAAGCGCACTACGCGGCATGCGCGTGCACTGGCTGGCCGAGCCCGTGGCGGCTCCAGAACGCCCGCGTCGCGGCATTTCCGTATGGTTGGCGTCCGATCGGCTTCCGATCTAGGTTCGGCACATGGACACCGTGGTCGAGTCTGCTCCCTACCCGGAGGACTGCATCACGTGTGGAACACTTGCCGACGCCACCGTGGTCGAGATTCTCGCGGGCGGGAGACATGAGTGGGATCTTCACGGAGCCTGCCCGAGCTGTGGAAATGAGTGGTACGAGTGTGATTTCGGGCCGCCGCCATCCAGTGTTCGCGCGGCGATCCTGGCGGCCAACGGCCCCAGCGTGCTCGACCTAGCGGCCGCGAGCGTCCCGCCAGCCGCGGTAATGCGCGTGCTGCCCAGGTCCAGTCACTCTCGCTGCCGCAAGCGCGGGCCATGGCCGATAACCTTCTGCGCATTGGACTTCGAGGGACTCTAGTGGAGATGGAGTCTCTCGCACGCCCGCTTCGTGCGGCTGGTGCTGTCGTCAGGATTGGTCTAGCAGCGCAAATGACCTTTGAGGCCACGCCTTATCGGTTACTCGGAACGCATCCTAACGCGGTTGGCAGATCGTGGTGGCCGCGCGAAGGTCATCGGTCCTCTCGCGGAGCCGGGCCGGGTGAGCGTCGCGGCCGCCGACCAGGCCGCCGAGGAGCTCGGTGTCACTCAACGACAGGTGTATGCGCTGGCAACGGGGTGGCGTCGGACTTGTTGCCGCGCCGCTCATCCGGCGGCGCGCGGCTGCCCGAGCCGGTCAAAGAAATCATCCACAAGGTCCTGCGAGCCCGGTATTTGACCAGGCAGAAGCGATTTGACCAGCAGAAGCGGTCGGGTGACCGTGATCTGCCGCGAGATCACCCGGGAATGCCGGATCGCTGGACGAAAGCCGCCGTCGTGGTCGGCGGTCACGAGCCGAATCCGGCGGCTGGACCCAGTCAGGCCACCGCCGCACGCCAGGGCACCTACGCGGGCAAGAAGAAGGGGCAGCACCCCTCACCGGCCACCGTCTTGCGGCTGCTGCGCGATCACGACGTCGCCGCCACGGCGGCATCCTCGCCGCCGGGGACCTGAATGCGACGGAAGTAGCACCGGACAGGCCGTGAAAGGGAGCAGCTGGTCATTCAGGTTACTTCCGCTTGTCGTGCAGGTCAGTCCAGCGCTCGGGAGTGAACCAAGGCCGGTCCAGCCGGTATTCCTCGTCGAGGGCCTTGCGGATGCGTCGAGCTTCCGATCCCGTGTAGTAGGACTGGAAGTCGAATGTGTCGATCCCTGCGCGCTGGGCGACCGCATCAGCCAGGATGCCGTTGCGGAACTCGACGCTGCGGTCCCAGTCGACCGCGATGTGGGGCCCCGCAGTGCCGTCGGCCGCCGCGACTTCGAGCGCTATGAACATCCGCGGGACGGTCGGGATGGTGGTCAGGATAGATCGCCAGCGCGGTAGCCGTAGTCCATGACCCAGACCTTCGCGTTGCCCTCCTGGTTGAAGTAGTCCTTCAACGCCTTCCGGTACGAAGTGCCGGTGGCGAGATAGAGCCGGCCACGCGGTGGAAGTTGGGGCAGTTCACGCATCGGTGCCCCCTCGTCGATCGCTGCCGCTCATGTAGTTCCAGATTGCCGCATCGAGGGCCCCTGCACTGCAACCCAATTCGCTGGCAGCTTGGGTAATCAGGGCATTGATCGCACGGTAGTCACCACCCGGGACACCGGCGGCGCGAACGAAGCCGACGATGTGGGTGTCGACAGCGACATGCCCGGTCGAGCCGGTCAAGATCGCGATGTAGTCGACGGTCTTGGGCCCGACACCGTTGACCTGGCGCAGAGCGCGCCGCGTCGACTGTTCACGGTCACCCCCGTCGTAGCAGGCGGCCAACTCCTGCACCGTCTCGATCCCCATTGCTTGCAGCGCCGAGGTGAGGCCGGTGACGACGGTGAGCTTGCGTGATGTCGGGCGCCAGCCGAGAAATTCTGACAGGACATCGGATTCCAGTCGGCGCCGAAAGCCCGACAGCACAGCCGCGTCCGGCCACTGCGCGATCACCTTGCGAACCCGTGGGAGGACCACGGTTTTGTACTTCGTCCGTGGCTGCAGCGCGGCATCGACGATCACACCGCCGACATGGTCCCATCGGCGCTCAGCCTCGCGCGGTTCGAGACCGAGCGAGTTGGCGTATTCCACAACCTTGCAGAGATCATCCGGTCTGGTCAACATAGGCATGACATCGCCGCGCCGCGCCGAAGAGTTAGCGCCCATCCGACACCTGTTCGTCCTAGACAAGCTTCTCGGCTGAAACTACTGGAGGGTGTGGCTGATAACCCGTTCCCGGAGTCGACAGAGCGCGCCCTGCACGAGCAGCGCGCACCGCCGCCATGTGCTCGCTCGCCGCGTCGCCGCCCAATCACGCGAGCGCTAGTTGTCCGGATCGTCCGACAGCAATCCGTTTTCGGCGAGGATCCACATCAGCAGATCGCCCAGACGGGTGAAGACGTAGTCCCGGGCGAAGTCCGGGATCGGGTGGGTGTCCGACTCGAAGTGCCGGATCTGGAATTGATTGCCTATGTCGGTGAGCGTGCGCATCTCCGCCTCTACGAGGGCGCGCAGCTCTGGCGGTTTGATCACCTCGATCAGTGCGGCGATCCCCCGCCTCTTATCAGGCTTCTTGTCGGGCTTCCTGTCGGGATCGCTCACGGATTTAAGACGTTCGTAGCCGTCCCACAGCTTTTCCAGCCCGGCCTGGCGCTGCTGAGGATCCTTCGAGGTGTAGAATTCGAGGGCGTTGCGGATCAGATCATCCAGATCCTCGTCACCGGTGTCTGGACGAAGCTTTTGAACGAGGCGACGCACCGGCGCAGACCCTATCCGGACGATGCGCCCGTCGGTGTCCATTTCGTAGTTCGCGCGGCCACGGGACAGGATGAGGTTGACCCGTTTGCGGAACTCGGAGAGCGCTGATTTGCGATCGAAGCTCAGTTCCCAGTGCTTGTAGTAGCCGTGTTCTTTGACGCGTTTCGGTTTGGAGATGTGCTGGTAGGCGTACTCGAGCAGGTCGAACGCCTGCATGTCGCTCATATGGTCGGCGTTCAGCTGCTGCAATGGGATGCCGGGAATGAGCGCACGGATATCGGTGAGCAGGTTCCCGGTCAGTGTGCCGCAGATGTTGTTGCCGTCTGGGCATTCCTCGGGAAAGCGCTCGGCGAACCAATGCTCATTGATCAATCCGATGACCACGTTGATCAGCCCGTTGCGGGTGTCTTCGGATAGTTCGTCCCGATCGCGCGGCTTTGGCCCCTGCACACGATCGCTGTAGAAATCCTGATCCGCCACGCCCCAGATCATGTCACCTCCGACCTGTCGACGCTCCTTCATTTCCACTCTGACGAACCTGAACACCACGGGCATCACCGAGTAGCCAGGCGCGAGATCTGCACACGCTCAGGCGGTTCCGCCGGTGTCGGCGCCCGCCGCCGGATCAGCGCGGCGGTTGCGCGGAGGCGTCGGCCAGCGGAGCGGCTTGGCTTGGCGAGCAGGCTCGGGCGCTCGGCCGCGCAGGTACGCATCACCCAGCACCCGGCGCGCGTCACGGCGCCGGACCGGATCCTAGTGGAAGTTCAATCTCGGCGTTCTGCTCGATGATCGCGACAGAGGGTGACGGCTCGACTTCACCACTGCACCAACGCTGACGGCATCCGCTCCAATGATCAGGAACTCCACTTCAAGTACCGGCACAACGACCGTGAAGTCCGCGCGATGATCGTGTGTGTCATCACCAACCACCTCCGCCCCGAGGCCGCATACTGGTGGCCAGCAGGCGATTTCGGCTTCCGCACGGCTCACCGTAAACGTCGCCTTGAGCGGAACCAACTCCGCCGAGACCACCGGCCATATTCAGCAAGGCGACCTTCATCGTCGCCGCCTAGTTCGACGAGGCGGTCTAGACCGTTGCACCGCTCGCGCAGCCACCAGATTGGCACGAACCAGATCTGTATGGGGGTGGTCGGGGCCCAGGATCCGCTCGCAGTCGGTAAGGGTTCGTTCGAAGAGCGGAATCGCCTCGCGGAGCCGGCCCGCCATTCCATACGCCTTTGCTAAATTATTGCGGGAGTTCGGGATGCGGGGGTGGTCGGGGCCCAGGATCCGCTCGCAACCGGTGAGGGTTCGTTCATAGAGCGGGATCGCCTCGCGGAGCCGACCCGCCGCCTGGTAGACCTCGGCAAGATTGTTACAGGAGGCCAGAGTGTGAGGGTGGTCGGAGCCCAGGATTCGCTCGGAGTCGGCGAGGACTCGTTCATGGAGCGAGATTGCCTCGGCGGTCCGGCCCGCCGCCCGGTAGGCATTTGCTAGATTATTTCGTGAGGTCAGGGTGTCAGGGTGGTCAGAACCTATGATCCGCTCGCGGTCAATGAGGGTTCGTTCGTGGAGCGAGATTGCCTCGATGATCCGGCCCGCCGCCCGGTAGGCATTTGCTAGATTACTTCGTGAGGTCAGGGTGTCAGGGTGGTCAGAACCTATGATCCGCTCGCGGTCAATGAGGGTTCGTTCGTGGAGCGAGATTGCCTCGATGATCCGGCCCGCCGCTCCGTAGTCATTCGCTAGATTGCTTCGGTAGTTCAGGGTATCGGGGTGGTCGGGGCCCAGCACCCGCTCACAGTCGGTCAGAGTTCGTTCGTGGAATGGGATCGCCTCGGCAAACCGGCCCACTGCTCCGTAGGATCCGGCGAGATTGTTGCGTGAGGTCAGGGTGTCGGGGTGGTCGGGGCCCAGCACCCGCTCACAGTCGGTCAGAGTTCGTTCGTGGAGGGGGATTGCCTCGACAACCCGGCCCGCCGCCCGGTATGCCTCGGCGAGATTGTTGCGTGAGGCTAAGGTGCGTGGGTGGTCGGGGCCCAGCACCCGCTCGCGGTCGATGAGAGTTCGTTCGTGGAGCGGGATTACCTCGGCCACCCGGCCCGCCGCCCCGTAGACATTTGCTAGATTATTGCGCGAATTCAGGGTGTCAGGGTGGTCGGGGCCCAGCACCCGCTCACAGTCAGCGAGGGTTCGTTCGTGGAGCGGGATCGCCTCGATGGTCCGACCCGCCTCTTGGTAGGCGCTCGCGAGGTTGTTGCGGGAGATCAGGGTGCGTGGGTGGTCAGGGCCCAGGACCCGCTCGCGGTCGATGAGAGTTCGTTCGTGGAGGGGGATTGTCTCGGCAGTCCGGCCCGCCGCTCGGTAAGCCTCGGCAAGGTTGTTGCGGTAGTTCAGGGTGTCAGGGTGGTCGGGGCCCAGCGCCCGCTCGGAGTCGGTGAAGGTTCGTTCGTGGAGGTGGACTGCCTCGGCAGTCCGGCCCGCCGCTCGGTAGGCGTTGGCGAGGTTGCTGCGGGAGGCCAGCGTGTCGGGGTGGTCGGGGCCCAGCACCCGCTCGCGATAGGTCAGAGTTCGTTCGTGGAGTGGAATTGCCTCGGCGACCCGGCCCGCCGCTCGGTAAGCCTCCGCGAGGTTGCTGCGGGAGGCCAGAGTGCCCAGGTCGTCGGGGCCCAGGATCCGCTCGCAGTCGGTGAAGGCTCGGTGAAGGTGAGCTATTGCTCTGGAATGCAGGCCCTGGTCGAGCAGGAACAACCCGGCGGTGCTGCAGATCGCCGCGATTCTGGTTCCGGTGGACTCTTTACGGGTGGTGTGTTCAGTCAGTGCGTCGATGTGGGGCAGCAGGGCTCGCCAGGTCGGCCAAGTAACAGGGTTCTCCCTGTCGGGCAGGTCGGCATACAAGGTCTCGATCGCATGGGTACGGGCTCGTGCGATCGCTTTGCGATCACGGTGGGGATCGGTGGGATCGGGAGTACGAGAAACGGCTTGGACCAACCGGTGGATCGACAACCCGGCGCCACCGAGGTCGGGGGTGATCATGCTGTAGGCCGCCAGGATCCCGAGTGCGGCATCGACCGCGGGTCGATCTGTGGGCGAGTCGGCCAGGTTCCGGCACAGGGTGAGGGGAATGGCATCGGGGCCAAACCAAGCCAGTGCACGCAAGATCTCTGCCGCAGTGGGGTCGATGGTGGTGATGCGGTCGAGAGTGATCTTCCAGATCCGGGCGATGGTGCGTTCGGGATCGGCGCCGATCTCAGTCTGCCGGTAGGTGTAAGCGGGGTTGTCGGTGAGCATTTGCAGGTAGGCGCGGGGGGTGGTGAACGGGTTCTGTGCCAGAAACGCCCCGGCCTGCTCGACTGCCAGTGGCAGGTGCCCGAGCTCGGCGCACAACTCGACAGCACCTTCGGTATCACGCGGTCCGGTCGTGGTGAGGATGCTGGTGAGCAGTCTGAGACTTTCGTCGGGTTCGAGCACACCAAGGCGGATCACCGCGGTGCCGGGTCGCCAGCCGGTGGCGCGTCGGCTGGTAATCACGATGCGACCGGTGGTGGCGCGGGCGATCACCTCGGCGGTGTCGGTGAGGTTGTCGACGTTGTCGAGAACCAACAGCCAACCGGTGTGGGCGGCCAGCCACTGCAGAGCGCGTTCGGCCAACTGCTCGACCCGCAACACGTGTTCCAGTGTGGGCTGCAGCGCCGCAGCGAAATCGGCCAGCCCCTGCTTGATATCGACGGCGGTCTCGGCGGTGATCCACACGACGGGGTAGTGCCCGTGGGGTCGGGTAGCGGCCCATTGCGCAACGAGTGTGGTTTTCCCGATCCCGCCCAAACCGTGGACGGCTTGCACCACGACCTGTCCCGGGCGGGACAGTATCGTGTCGAGCTTATCGAGTTCGGTTTGCCGACCGACGAACTCTCCTGGTAACGGAGGCAGGTTGTTGATCCCTGGT
The DNA here is from genome assembly GCF_019266065.1 of Nocardia sp. MH4. Taxonomy (GTDB): domain Bacteria; phylum Actinomycetota; class Actinomycetes; order Mycobacteriales; family Mycobacteriaceae; genus Nocardia; species Nocardia canadensis. The sequence continues at coordinate 26,141 of NZ_LPNR01000130.1, forward strand.
GGAGCGTCGATCTCGCTGATCGGCCGAAAGGCCTCCGGCGGCAACAGAATCGCTCGGGCATCGTCACCGGTTTGGATCAGGTGGGTGGTGTCGCCGACTTCGGTGTGGTGGATGGTGATGCCACCAGTTTCGACATGTACCTGGTCGAAGTCATAGACGGGCCCTCGGCCCGGAGCAACACGTGGCCGACGCCACCACCGCTTGCTGGCATTGTGTTCACTCATGGGTGTGGAGGGACGTCGCTGTGGCCGGCCCGGATGTTCTTGAACACCAACCCGTCACCGAAGCGCCCTTTCTCGATCTTGATCGCGGTGCCCGTGGACTGAACCCCCTCGGCGTTCATTCCTCCCGGTGTTTTCACGTCCGACAGGTCGATTCCCACAGCAGGTTCGGGCGTACGAACAGGGGGCGCGGACGGAGATTGGCTGTGATGTAGCCACAACGACACTGCGAACGTCGCGACGGTTAATGCCGCTACCGCTACCCACGCCCACACCGAATGCTCGCCATCGGTCGCGATATTCGCCACCACCGCCGACGCTGTTGCCAACACCGCTGCCGCCCCGGTGGGCACCACTACTCGCCAAACCGCCATATCGACCTCCTGATAGGAAACACCGAGATATTGGAAACACCGAGTCCGATCTTCACAGCCCGACACCACGAAGACCAGCCCTTTCGCAAGATACCGTTGTCTGTCGCCCACTCGTTACTGCGTTGGGGCGCACAATCTTTCGCATCCCGGTCGGTCGCTCAACACACCACAACGGCAGCGCGGTCTTGGCCTCAGTTCCGATACATCCTGGGATAGATAGGCAGTCTCCGGTCTGCCAAAGGGACGAGTCTGCGTGGGGTTCTGCCCTGACGGTGCGCTATTCGCGGCCGGCAGCGATCACATCGTGCGCCTTGCGGAGAGCGCGTACCCGACTCCCCACAAAAACGAGTTCAACGACATCGACAGATGCACAATCTCGGTGGCCTTCAGCCCCGATAGCGCCTGCCGGCGGTCAGCAGCAACTCCGACATCTATTTCGAACCTCATGCAGCAAGGACGAGGATGGGCCATGGCTATGGGAGCTGACGCGGTTGGACCGGCAGCCGTAGACGTTGGTCGTCCGGGATGGCTCTAGGGCGCTGCCGAATAGCGCCATGAAGCCGGTGATCAGGCTTGACACAATTCTCAGCGGAAGCGCCTGACCACCTGGGTGTGCCTCAGATAGGCATCCGACGCGAATCTCCCCTGTTATCGGTCGCCCAGCTCGGATGCAAGGACGTGCAGTGCGGATCTATCGACCATACGCAGCGCCGATATCGGGATCTCCCAGTTTGCAATCGACCAGGCAAGCGCCAGAAGATGCTTGCTCCGCCGCCCGGGTAGAGTCTCGGCGCAGTGGAGATCGGTGGCCGCGACCGCGACCGCCACCCGGGCGAGTGCGTTGGCCTGTTGCTGCGGGTCGGTGATGGTGCGGGCGAGAGATTCGGCGCGACCGGGATCGGTGGCCGCGACCGCGACCGCCACTTCGGTGAGTGCTTTGGCCTGTAGCCGCGGGTTGGTGATGGTGCGGGCGAGAGATTCGGCGCGATCGGGATCGGTGGCCGCGACCGCGACCGCCACCCGAACGAGTGCACTGGCCTGTTGCCGCGGGTCGGTGATGGTGCGGGCGAGAGATTCGGCGCGACCGGTGATTCGACCGGCGAGATCGGGATCGGTGGCCGCGACCGCGACCGCCACCCGGACGAGTGCACTGGCCTGTTGCCGCGGGTTGGTGATGGTGCGGGCGAGAGATTCGGCGCGACCGGCGATTCGACCGGCGCGATCAGGATCGGTGGCCGCGACCGCAGCAGCCACCTCGGTGAGTGCTTTGACCTGTAGCCGCGGGTCGGTGATGGTGCGGGCGAGAGATTCGGCGCGACCGGCGATTCGACCGGCGCGATCAGGATCGGTGGCCGCGACCGCAGCAGCCACCCGGGCGAGTGCGTTGGCCTGTTGCTGCGGGTTGGTGATGGTGCGGGCCAGAGTTTCGGCGCGCCCGGGATCAGTGGCCGCGACCGCTGCCGCCACCCCGGCGAGTGCGTTGGCCTGTTGCTGCGGGTCGGTGATGGTGCGGGCCAGAGTCTCAGCGCGATCGGGATCAGTGGCCGCGACCGCGACCGCGACCTCGGTGAGTGCTTTGGCCTGTTGCTGCGGGTTGGTGATGGTGCGGGCGAGAGATTCGGCGCGACCGGCGATTCGACCGGCGCGATCAGGATCGGTGGCCGCGACCGCAGCAGCCACCTCGGTGAGTGCTTTGGCCTGTAGCCGCGGGTCGGAGATGGTGCGTGCGACAGATTCGGCGCGACCGGCGATTCGACTAGCCCGATCGGGATCGGTGGCCGCGACCGCGACCGCCACCCGGACGAGTGCGTTCGCCTGTTGCCGCAGGTCGGTGATGGTGCGGGCCAGAGTTTCGGCACGATCGGGATCGGTGGCCGCGACCGCGACCGTCACCCGGGCGAGTGCGTTGGCCTGTTGCTGCGGGTCGGTGATGGTGTGGGCGAGAGATTCGGCGCGATCGGTGATTCGACCGGCGCGATCGGGATCGGTGGCCGCGACCGCGACCGCCACCCGGGCGAGTGCGTTGGCCTGTTGCTGCGGGTCGGTGATGGTGCGGGCCAGAGTTTCGGCACGATCGGGATCGGTGGCCGCGACCGCTGCCGCCACCCCGGCGAGTGCGTTGGCCTGTTGCTGCGGGTCGGTGATGGTGCGAGCGAGAGATTCGGCGCGACCGGCGATTCGACCGGCGCGGTCAGGATTGGTGTCTGTGACCGCGGCAGCCACCTCGATGAGCGCGTTGGCTTGTAGCCGTCGGTTGGTGATGGTGCGGGCCAGAGTCTCAGCGCGACCGGGATCAGTGGCCGCGACCACGACCGCCACCCCGCTGAGCGCGTCGGCCTGTCGCCACGGGTTGGTAATGCTGCGGGCCAGAGTCTCAGCGCGACCGGGATCAGTGGCCGCGACCACGACCGCCACCCCGCTGAGCGCGTCGGCCTGTCGCCACGGGTCGGTAATGATGCGGGCCAGAGTCTCAGCGCGACCGGGATCAGTGGCCGCGACCACGACCGCCACCCCGGCGAGTGCGCCGGCCTGTAGCTGCGGGTCGGTGATGGTGCGGGCCAGAGTCTCAGCGCGGTCGGGTTGGCCGAGGCTCGCCCATACAGCTGGCAGCTCTGCAGGGATGTTGGCGTTGCGGGTGTGGAGGTTGTCGCGGTGGCGGGCCAGGCGTGCGGTGGTGAGCAGGTCGGGATCAGGTTGCTCGCAAATGATCTGCTGTACGGTGCGGATCTCGCTGAGCGCGGTCACATCGCCGCCGGTATGTGCGCGCATCCGGTCGTGACGAACGACATCGAGGGCCAGCGCCGCCATCCGCGGGAAGTCGTCGTGCTTGTCCAGGACCGGGAAGTAGCGGCGTAGCAGGAAGTCCGGTGTCTGCGCGGGCCAGCCCAAGTCACGGTAACGCTCGCCCCAGACGCGCAACTGTTCCAGGCACCTATCGATGTAAGTGCGACCGAGTTCGCTTTCGGCGGTACGTTGCAGGGTTTCGTGGGCCAGCACATACACCGGATCCCCCTTACCATCCGGACCGGACAGCGCCGAGCGTGTACGCAGGCTACGTCCAGCGACCGCGTGTAGCAGCTCATGAATCTCGTACGGCGCCATACCCGTGAGATCGGTGAGTTCGGAAACGGTCAGACCGTTGGCGGCGGTGATCAACGCGAGCAGGTCACGATGGGCACCCGACCCACGCAACAAGACGCCGAGCTCGGCAAGGGCTTTCGCCCGGACATCAGCGGCGAACCGGGAGGATGTGAGCAGGTAAGGCTTGGTATCGGCCAGCCGATGACCGGACGGGATCGGCAGGGCGGGGCCGTGGCGGCTGGCGACGACTACCCGCAGGTTCGGACTCGGGCGGGAAGGCAGCAAACTCACGATCGGTGGTGTGTTGGTGTCCTCGTCCAGGCCGTCGACCACCAACACCAGTCGGCGTCCTGCCTCGGCTTCACGCTGAGCAGTGAGGGTGAGCAGCTCATTACGCAGCCCGTCACGGTTAATCGTGGCGGCCGCGATCAACGCTCGATGATCCGGCAACAACACTGCGAGTTGATCCAGGACCGCGTTCGTGAACGCGGTGTGGTCGTTCTGATCGGCGAGACGGTCGGTGATGAAAAACCCGATCACCGTCATGTCCTTGGGCGGGAACAGCATGAACCATGACAGCAACGCCGACTTTCCCGCCCACGGTTTCGCCTTGATCCACATATACGGTTGTTCACCGCGGCAGAACGCGGCCACATCATCGAGTTCGCGGGCCCTGTCCCGCAATCCGTCGACTGGGGCCAAGAACTCACGCACTTGGGACACATACAGCGACCTCCCCGACAGCAACGCAGCGTCGGAGACCACACCGACCTCGGTGTGGTGAATGGTGATGCCGCCTCCTTTCACACGGACCTGGTCGAAGTCATAGACCGGGCTCCGACCCGGATCAACGCGCGGCCGGCGCCACCACCGTTTGCCAGCCTTACCTTCACTCATGGGTGTGGGGGGACGTCACCATGACCGGCCCGGATGTTCTTGAAGACCAGCCCACCGCCGAAACGTCCTTTGTCGATCTTGACTGCGGTTCCTGTGGAATGAACCCCTTCGGCGCTCATTCCTCCCGGTGTTTGCAGGTCCGACAGATCGATTCCCAAAGCAGGCTCCGGTGCCGGAGCAGCAGGCACGGCGGAGGACTGGTTGTGATGTAGCCACAACGACACCACGAACACGCCAACGGTTAACACCGCCACTGCCACCCACGCCCACACCGAATGACCGCCACCGGTCGCGACATTGATCGCTACGGCGAGCGCCGTCGACAAACCTGCGGTCGCCGCCGTAGGCACCACCACCCGCCACACCGACTGTCCTGACGCCATACCAACCTCTTTCAGAGAGACTGAGACCGATTTTTACAGCCCCGCACCGCGAACACCCACCACTTCACCACATGTCGTCCGCCGCCGCCGAAGTGCTACACCATGTTGCGGCACAACCTCTTTCGCATTCCGGTCGGTCGCTCAACAAGCCACCATGAAAGTGGTACCACCCAAGCGGCATAAGGGCTGCTGCAGGGGTAGGTGCCACTGTCGCCCGATCCTGCAGCAGCCCCCAGCGTGAAGTCCTCCGCAACAGGGCCTTCCGCTCCGGCGACCACCCTGACCCCGGTGAATGGCACGATCTCGAGCGCCGTGAAATGGCTCGGCGCGTTAACGAGTACACCGCTGACCTCGTCAGCGCTCGCCCGCAGCGCTTCGGCAATTTCGCAACCGTCCCGCTGCCCGACGTCGAAGGCGCCGTCGCGGAGATCGACTACGCCCTCGACGAGCTTCAGGCTGACGGCATCGTTCTGCTGTCGAACTACGAGGGCATCTACCTCGGCAACAATCGGTACGATCCCGTGTGGGACACCCTCGACCGCCACCATGCGGTCGTCTTCATCCATCCCGGCCACCCCATGATGCCGGTACTGCCCGACGTTCCGGGTCCGATCGTCGACTACCCCTTCGACACCACCCGCAATGCCGTCCACATGGTCTACAACGGCATCACCACGCGCTTCCCCCGCACCCGGATCATCCTCTCTCACGCAGGCGGCTTCGTCCCCTACGCCGCACTTCGCTTCTCCCTTGCACGGGCGGCGTTCGATCCCCACGGCCCCACGGGTGAGGAACTGCTGACACAGCTACGTAGCTTCTACTTCGACACCGCACTCTCGTCCGGCGAGTACGCAATCACGGCGCTCGGCAAGTTTGCAGAACCGTCACGGATCCTCTTCGGCAGCGATTTTCCCTACGCCCCGCGCGCGGTGGCCACGAGCCTCACCGAGATCCTCGACTCCGGCTCTGGCCTGGCGGTCGAGCAGTCCACTGCCATCAACACCACGAACGCGATTCCGCTCTTTCCCCGGTTAGGTTGACCGAGCGATACATCGGATCGCGTGCGAACGTGACTTCGGTAGTCGAGCATCAGACCCGAGACGGCGCAGATTCCCAGGTAGGGGGCGCGCTCGGAGCGTCACCGACCAGCCGCAACCCGGCCGCGGCTTGCCGGTAGTCCAGCAGCCCGCGCCGAAGCGCTTGTCCGATGGTCTGCGCCGTGTCCCGCTGCCCGTCCACCAGGTGGGTGTAGATATCGAGGGTGGTGGTGTTGTTCTTGTGTCGCATGCGGCGGGTGACGTCGGCCAGGCTGTAGGCCCCGTCGGCCAAAAGGGATCCGTACAGGTGCCTAAGCGAGTGAAAGCCCATCTGCTGACGCATCTTTCCGTCGGGTCCCCAGGGCACCAGTCGTGCGGGTTCCCCACCGAGCTCCGACACGGCGGCGTAGACACGGCTCCGCAAAGCCTTCTGCGACATTCGACCGCCACTACGACTCGCTTCGAACTGGATGAACTTGCCGGTCGTGCGTCCGTCGAGCAGGCTGACCAGCCAGTCCACGACCCATGGGTCGACCGGGATCTGCGTCCCCGATGTTTCGGTCTTCAAGGGGCCGTCGTGGCTGCCGATCTTCTTGCCGTCGACTCGGCGAGATGGCTTGTATTGAGTGACAGGCTGATACGTGCACGCCTCGACGTCGAGGTCTTCGATGTTCGCGCCGAGGGCTTCACTGAGGCGAAGCCCGACGCCGACACCGAGCGCGACCGCGATGTGGGTCTCTTCCGGCATCAGGTGGAAAAAGGTCCAGAACTCTTCGATGGTCGGGCAGTAGGGGGCGATCTTCGGACGTTCCCGGTTCGGTTTGGCGTAGGTCTCGATCGAGCATGGCATCACTGTGGTGAGTTCAGCCCGTTTCGCCGCGGCCATGATCCGGGTGAGCAGGCGGTGGATGTCTACTCGGTAGTCGAACGAGTAGCCTGCTCGATGCAGCCCGGTCATCAATTTCAGCACGTGCGGCTCACGCACTTCGTGGACGGCTAGGCGATCGAGATATTTGAGGATGAGCTTGATCTTGCTCTGGTAGCCGCCAAAAGTGCCTCGATCGATTGCCTGGAGATCTAGCCATTCCCAGCACCATTCGGTCATCATGACCCGAGCGGCATCTTTGGTGATGTGCTGCCCGGCCTTGATCGCGGATACTTGATTTTGCGCCCACGTTTCGGCTGCTTTGGAGGTGTCGAATCCGCGCGTGTGGGGAGTGTGACGGATCCCGTCCTGGTATGCGCCCCTCCATTGCCTACCTTTTCCGTAGCTGGACGATTTCACCTTGCGGCCGTTGGCGTCTCGCCCCTGGCGATGCCAGGTGTCGTACGCCCGCAACGCGCGCAAGGCAGGGACAGGATTCCGCTGCAGCACCGACTATTCCCTCACCGTGCATCCGCCGATCTCAGCCGACGAATATGTACAGACAGTCCCGAATGCGAGGAAGCGATCTCCGCCGCTTCCATCACGCGGCATCTCGGCGCTCGATCTCGTCCAGAGAATGGCCGCCACCCTGCTCGAGCATCATCTGCTCCCAGGCAATCAACTCGTCCAATGGATATCGACGATGACGGCCGATGCGAGCGAATCGGGGCCCCTTACCGGCGGAAGCCCAGTTGGCTAACGTCTTCGGCGGTATCTTCAATCGGCGGGCGACGTCATCAGTTGTCAGCCACCCAGAGAAATGATCGACCATGCCGGTTCCTTTCAATATCGAAGTGTGTTCAGCAGAATTCCCGAATCGATTGATTGCGAATATCAACTACCTGCTATATCAACGCACCAAACACAACGAGCTGTCAAGCGCCGCAATAGAGTTCGGCTACGACACTGCACCTACGGCTAGTAGACGGTTACTTCGACCGAAGCTTTCTCCCGTGCTGAATACAGATCTTCGGTTTCAGGCTGAGCGATTATCGAAGATCACCTCGACCTACTGGACGACTCCGTACTTCGTCGCTGCCGAGCGGTCGTAGGAGTGCCGGTGTGGCCGATGCCGTCTGGTTGGTGAGCGTGGGCGAGGACCCGGCAGAGTCGATATCGATGTCGGTGTCGGGCTCATCGGTGGTGGAGGCAAGTTCGCCGGGATCGGTGGTGATAAGTGCGTTCTCGGTGTGTGAAGCCAGTGACCCGAACACTGCGCGGTCGGTGCCGCCGATCGTGAGTAGCCCCGATCCGCGTGCGGCCGAGAGCAGGAACTGTTGCTCACCGTCGGAGAGATGGAACGCAGTAGCGACCTCGTCGATGGCCTGGGGAGCCTGGCGGAGCAGGATCTGGGTCGCGGCGTTGGACACGATCGCGCGGCCCAGCTCGGTCGAGCAGACATCCGCGCAATCCTGGGTGGCGACGGTGAGCCCAGCCCAGTGCTTGCGGAAACTCTTCGCGGCCCGGAACAGGAACGCTGCTCCGGCGGGCTCGCGCATGAGCAGCCACGCCTCATCCACGGTGATCATTCGGGGTCGCCGCCGGCCAGGATTCGCCACCCGCCGCCAGGTCGCGTCCAGCACGAGCAGGGTGCCGATGGTTTTCAGCTCGTCGGGCAGCTCCCGCAGGGAGAACACGATCAGCCCACCCTCGGATTCGGTGGTGGTGGGTCCGTCGATCAGCCCGGCATAGGCTCCCTGCCCGGTGTAGGGGTGCAGCCCGGCGGCCAGCTCGGTCCCAGCGGGTGTGCCGAGCTGACCGAGCTGGTCACGCAGTCCGCTCAGCGTGGGCGCAGGCCGGGTCCAGGTGGATGGGTCGTCGCTAATCCCAGCGGCGGCGTAGGCGGCTGCCAGCGCGGCGTCCAGGGCCGCCCGCTGTACGGCGGTCTGGTTCCCCAGCAGCACCTGGACCAGAGTGTGCAGGAACAGCTTCCGCCGGGTGAGTGCTTCGGTCGGGGCGCTGCGGCGGCCGTCGGGTCTGGTGTGGACTTCCAGATCGAAGGGGTTGAGCCGGACCCCGGGTGCACCGAGGCGGATGTGCGTGCCACCCACGGACTCGGCGAGGCGGCGGTATTCGTCTTCGGGGTCGATCACGACCTGCTCGATCCCGCGATACAACGCTCGCAGGATTTCGGTTTTGACCAGATAGGACTTGCCCGCGCCGCTGCGGCCTAGCACGACGAGGTTGTGGTTGTGCGCCTCAGGCCCGAAACGGTCCACGAACAGCAACCCCGACGCGGCGTCGCGGCCGTAGAGAACGCCCTGGGGTCGCGCGGCCTGGGCGGGATCGGTTGCAGGGAGTTGGGGCGAGTCGAAGGGGAATGCCGCGGCGAGGGCGGTGGTGTCAAAGGTTCGCTGGACCCGGATCAGGTCGAGTCCGAGGGGCAGAGTTGTCATCCAGGCTTGGGCTGCTCGGTAGGACAGGGTGCAGGTGTCCACGAGCAGGCTCGCCGCCAGTGCCCGCACGGCGGCCACCTCGTCGGCCAGTTCGGTCCTTGTCTCGGCGTGGACGGTGAGATACACCCCGACCCGGAACAGGCGTGCCTCTGCGCGAGCGACACGGGCCGAGAGGTCGGCGGCGTCCTCGACGGCGACGTCGACCTGCGGGTCGGTCAGGCGGCCCCGGCCGAGATCGTGCATTCGGGAGGATTCGAGGCGGGCCTGCTGGCGGCGCAACCGGGTAGCTGCGGTGGCCGGGTCGACCGGCTCGACGTGGACCGCGACCTCGACTCGACCGGGGTGCGACAACAGGGGCGCGAGCCAGCCGGCCGTCACCTCACGCGGGTATCCGGTGACCGCGAGGGTGGAACTCCAGTTGGATCCGATTTCGAGGTGCCGGGTGCCGATGGTGACCGAGTCTGGGGCGAACCGGTCGAGCCCGTCCCCGGCGAATGGGTCTGGAATTCGGGCATCAGGGTCGGTGGTGATGACCGTGTCTGCGGGAGTGATGTCGGCGGCGGCCGACACCCGGCCCTCGGGGTTGGTGCAGCTGGCCAACACGGCAGCCGCGGCGTCGTGGTCTAGGGCGGTCACCGAGATCCCCAGCGGAGACAGCACATCGGCGGCCTCGTTCATCCGGCGTAGCAGCCGGGACTCGGCCGCTCGGCGCGCACCACCCGAGAGCGTGCGCCAGGCCCGGCGCTGTCCGGGTAGGCGGGCATGCAGCCCGCTGGTCGGCAGGGCTTCGGTGCGCTCACGCCACACGAGCAGCACCTGCCGGTGCACCGGATCTTCGCGGGCGGCCAACTCGGCAAGGTGGTCGGCGTGATCGAGGGCTGCCGCGGCGAGGTCGGCCGACATCTGGGTCGCGGCGCCGTGCAGGCCGGTGATGTGTTCGGTCAAGTCCAGACGGGCCGAACGGATGAGGATCTGCACGGGCTGGCGCAGGGTGTGCAGCCAGCCCGCGAGCTGCCCGACCAGGCTGTCCTGTTCGGCCGGAGTCCGCAACGACAGGTTCAGCGTTCCAGCGACCGCGATGGCGGCGAGGCCGTCGGCGCCGAGGTCGATCACCCCGACCCTGCCGCTGCTGCTGCTCGACACCGACTCGGGCAAGCGAGCCTGATTCGCCGACAGTTCCGAGGGCACCGGTAGCCGGGGACGGCGACCTTTGACTCGGGATGTCATCCAGCGCGGTGCCCGTGCCTGAGTACCGCCGTGTGATCGGGCGAGGTGGCGTGGGCGCAGTCGGTGACGGACTGCGGCGACGAGCAGCAAATCGGCCGACAGGCCGTCGCGGCGGGTCAGCACCGCGACCGCGACAACGACGAACACCAGCACAGCGGCGACGGTGAACACCGGCAAAGGCAACAGGGAACGCATGGCGGCCCAGGTCGAGTACAGCAGGACGGCGGTGGTGGCCAGGACGGCGAGTTGGCGGGCGGTGAAGGGCCCCAGCAGCCGGTCGGAGCGGTCGACGTCGGTGGGGATGCGCACGATGGTGCTCACTGGAGGGTTCCTCCTCTCGGGGCGCGCGGAGCGCGGCGGCGCACGGGCAGATCGGGCATGGGCAGGTGCAGCTGCCGCCCCGCCGGACGCGCTGGTGCCGGTGCGGGTCGTTGTGGTGGGTGCGGCGGTGGTGCAACGGGTTTGACCCGGGTGACGGGGAACGGGAGTGGGTACTGGCCGCTGCGGTTCGGGCGAAGACGCGCGTACGGGTCGGGCGGGGTGGGTTCGGTGAAGTCGAAGGCGAGCTGTTCGTTCCGCCGCCGGGGGGCGGGGCGTTCTGGTAGCGGGGTCGCTGGTGTCGTGCGGACGCGACGCACGGCGATCGGGAGCGGGTACTGTCCCCCGGCCCCAGCCCGGATGCCTCGATACGGGTCCGGCGGGGTGAAGTCGAACGCGAGCTGGCGCCCCCTCGCCGAACGGTTCGGGCGCGGCGGTGGCATGCTACTCGCCTGGGCCGGTGCCGGGCTGGGTTGCCGGGCGACGCGGCGGACTCCTTCCAGGGGCAGCATGAGCTGCCCGTCGCGCGTCGAACGCACCCGCGCGTAGGGATCGGGCGACCCACTGCTGGCGGCGGTGCGAGGTGCTCGTGGGGCGCGGGCAGGGCGTGGAGCTCGTCGTGCCGATGCCCCCGTCGCGGCAGTGCGAGAGGTGCTCGAGGTGGCGCCTTTGAGCATCCCGAGGGTTTTGTAGGCGATGAAGCCACGCACGATCGAGCCGAGGAAGCTGCGGCCTTGCCCGATCTTGAGGACCGACAACAGCCACATCGGGGTTTTGATCAACACGAACATCAACGCCAAAGCGACCGTGAGGTCGGCGATCTCGTTGGCGTCCGGACCGAACAGATGCCACCCGCCGGGAGCCAGCAGTACCCGCAAGACGGTCACGAGCGTCAGTGATTGCACCACCTGGATCGCCAGGCACGCGGCGAAGCTACGCCACCACCAACGGGCGACACCGTCCAGGCCGGGCAACCCATGACACATCAACGCCAAGGGTGCGCCGACGATCAGCAGGATCGTGATGGTGACTCGGACGACGTAGGAGATGAGCAGCACGAGCAGCATCATCGACAGGGCCAACTGGAGCAGGATGAACACGCCCCGGGACTGGTTGCTGGTGACGGCGAGTTCGGTCAGGGCGTCGGCGGCCGAGCCGGAGTCGACGCCGTCTCCGGCCAGGGCACCGGCGAGGGCGTTGGCGAAACCGATTCCGGCGGTGGCGATCATCATGCTCAATCCCCCGGCCGCGAACCCGATCACCAGCCGGGGCGCGAGCTCACGGATCGACCATTGGGTTTGGACGGTCTCGCGCATCATCAGCAGCACGCCTGCGGCCATGACGACCAGGACGTAGAGGGCGAGCACGATCTGCCAGGACTGGTTCCACAGCGCCCCGATCTCCGGTATCTGCCCGGGTTCGGGTGTGGTGAGCAGGGTTTTCGACAGCAACTCGAGCAGCGGGTTGAGCGAGGTCTCCACGATGCGCTGGAAGAACCCGTCGACGGCGTTCTCCACACACCCGTTGATGTTGGTGACCCCGCACTCCGCCGACCCCGACCCCGAACCGGAGCCGGGTGCCGTTGTCGTGCCGGGCGCGGTCGTCGTCGGCGGGGCGGTGGTCGAGGGCGGCGTCACCCATCGGCGCGGGGTAGTCGTGGGCGGTGGAGTGGTTGTCGTGTCCGGGGTGGCGGGTGCGGTGGTCACCGGCGGAGTCGGTGTCGGGGTGGCGGGTTGGGCGGCGGCTCCGGCGGAACTGGTGAGCACGATCAGGATCGCGGCGGGCACGGCCGCTGCGGTGGCGGCGGCGGTGCGCGTTGTCCGCGAGAGCCGCGCGGGTGCGGGTGGTGCCTGGGCCGAGGTGGTCACGGTCAGGCTCCGATGATGGATTTGAGCACGGCGACGATGACCGGTGCCAGCATCGCCAGCGCGTAGCCGATGCAGGCGGCGCGGAAGGCGGTTTTGGCCTTCTCGATCTCGCTGGGGTCGCCGCCGCCGAGCAGGTAGCGGGCTCCGGCGATGGTCAAGAACAAGGTCGCCAGCCCGGCCAGGATGCCGACCAACCAGTTACGGGCGTTGTCGATCACCTCGCCCAACGACGAGGCGATGGCCAGGACCTCGGTGTGTGGCGGTGCCGCCGAGGCAGATCCGGCGATCAACAACAGGACTGCGCTCGTGGCCGCGACCGCGAGCACCCGCAGCCAACGCCGTCCATGCTGCCGAGCCGACCCTGGCGTGGTCTGGTTGACGTGTCCCCGGTTGGTGTTCATGCCGCCACCTGCCCGTGCTCGGTGCTCGACAGCGCCGGGACCGCTGAGGGCGGGTTCGGCCGGCGACCTCGCCGCGGTGACCGATCCGGCGGCGCGAGGGCGGTCACCGCCTCGGCTTCGACCGGGCCGCTGCGATCGGGATCGAAGTCTCGGACGCGGTCGTTCAGCCACGCGAGTAGGGCGCGTTCGGCGCGGGGGCGCTGTTTGCGCAACTTCCACAGCGACACACCACGTTCGGCCGCCAGCGCGGTGAGCGACCGGCCCTCCCACCGTGACGCGGCGATGAGTTCGGCAGCGTCGGCGGAGATCACTCCAGCGGCCACGGCATCGGCCAGCACCGTCTCGGGATGCCCCGGACCCGAGACCATCGCCTGGCCCCGCTCCCCCAGCGAAGCCAGGTCACGGTCGAGGTCGCCAACGACAGTTGCGCCGGTTCGCTGACTGGTTGCCGCCGCGAGCGCCGCGCGGTAAGCGCCCCACCGCAATCGGTGCCAGACTCCTGGCTCCTCCAGTCCCACGCGCGGGAGGTGGGCCAGGAACGCGGTCAGGATTTCGGACTCGATGTCGTGGCGGGCCGGGTGGTTGGAGGGGACGCACTCGCTGGCGGTCCGCGACAGCATCGGCGCGGCGAGCCCGGAGCAGACGAGCATCGCGTTGGTGTCGTTGGCGCGGACTCGTTGCAGCAGCCACACCCAGATCGCGTCGACCTCTCCCATCGGGGTGGCCGGATGCCACAGCCGCTCACGCAACTGCCCCCACGTCCGCGCCGGGTCAGCGGGGTCGGGGGGTGCTGGCGTCGGGTGCGGGTCGGTGGGCATGGTTTCGGCGGCCATCCGGTCGAAGCCCGCCCACACGACTGCCAGCGGCGAGCCCGGCTTTGCGCCCGGTCCCGCATATGTCGCGACGCGTGAATTCGTCACTACAGATCTCCTTGTTCGGTCGAGAAATTCCGACCTCGCAAGGACACCTCGCGGCCATATCCGAAACCTATCCAAACTCTATCCGGACAACACCCAAACCATATCTGAAACATATCCAAGTCATATCCTGGGCGAGTTGGCGAATATTTCGCTATCGCTCGCCGCGCCGCCGCTGGGCCGCTGGATATCCGCGCGCATATAGGCATCCAACTGGGCTTGTGAAGTCGCGGATATTTCCAGGATATGAACCGGATATGTTTCAGATAGGATCTGGATAGGGCCATCGAACAGTGCCGGCAACCCGGCGAAAAATACTTGAAAAAAGTTTCCGACCGACAGGGTGGACGACTGTCCCGGTGGGCAGGATTTTCTGACTCAGGAAATTCTCAGAAAATTTATCGGGTGACCGTGTCCCGATTTTTGCTTTTTGGCGGAAGTAAGCGAGTACACACCGCTCTCTCGCTCAGGAGGCCACAATGCCCGCCACATCCCGACCCCGTTCCAGCTCCGCCGCCGTGCGCGTCCCCTCGACCTTGTGGGCGGTCGGGTCCGAGCCGCTGGACCCCGACGACCGTTGGCCCGACCAGGCTCTGGTCCACACGATCACCGAGTTCTCCGCGCCCGGCGCGCGGGTGATGCTGCTGGGTTGGCCCGCCCCCGGCGCCCGGGGCGCGTTGCGGATCATCGAGCCCGACACCGCCGCCGCGCTGTCCACGATCGGGGATCTGGGCCGTCACGGACTCGATGCCCCCACTGACCGGACCTGGTGCGGTGAGCCGGTGGATCTGGTCGTCGCGAGCCTGCTCGCCGATCATCTCGACCCGATCGCCGCCGCCGAGCACATCACCGCGCTCGCGACCGAAGTCCTCGCGAGGTGTGGGTTGCTGGTCGTTTTCTCCCGCTGCCGCCACAGCGACTCCGGGGTCCTGTTGGACCCGGCTGGATCGGTCGTGGCCGCCGCCCAAGCCGCCGATCTGCTCTATCTCCAGCACATCATTGCCGCCCCAATCTCCGGGCAGGCCGTCACCGCGACTCCCGCCCCGGCTCCCTCGCACAACGCGCGCCACACGGTCGCGCACACCGACGTCTTCGTCTTCCTCCAGCCCGCCCATGGCTGAGCTCGCACACCCGCTGGCCCGCCGCAACTCTCACGCGAAGGACACCCGAATGACGCTCGACCCGACCACCACCACCGCCGCCGACATCGACTCCGGCACCCTCGCGCAGACCGCCTCGGTCGTCGCGCCGGTGTCGGTGTGGGCTACCGCGCAGACCGCACCCACCGCGCAGCGGCGGGGCCGCTACCACCCCGACAGTGTCCAGCACCCGGCGAAAATGTTCCCCGCCATCGTCGCCCACGCCGTGAACACCTACACCCGTCCCGGAGACCTCGTGCTGGATCCGATGTGCGGGATCGGCACCACCCTGGTCGAGTCGCTGCACTTGGGCCGCCGAGCGGTCGGGGTGGAGTACGAGGGTCGGTGGGCGGAGCTGGCGCGCACCAACCTCGAGCTCGCTCACGAGGCCGGAATCGATCTCGCCGCCGACGTCTTCCACGGCGACGCCCGCAAACTCGGGGATCTGATCCCGGCAGACCTACGCGGTCAGGCGCGCCTGGTCATCACCTCCCCGCCCTACGGCGACTCGGTGCACGGGCACGTCAAGACTTCCACGACCGAGAAGCTGCGGAAGAAGAACCAGCGCTACGGCGCGGTCCTGGACCGGGGCAACCTCGCCAACGTCGGGATCGGCCGCCTGCTGTCGGGGTTCACCAAGATCCTGGCCGGTGCCGCCGAATACCTCGCTCCCGGTGGGTATGTGGTGATCACCGCGCGGCCGTGGCGTCAGCACGCCGAACTCGTGCCGCTGCCCGCGCACCTCTACACCTGCGGCGAGCTGGCCGGGCTGGTTCCGGTGGAGCGGTGCGTGGCGCTGCTCGGGCGTCTCACCGAGGGCGAACTCGTCGCACGGTCGAGCTTCTTCCAGCGCGACTTCATCGTCAAGCAGCGCGCGGCCGGGCTGCCGATGCACCTCATCGCCCACGAGGACGTCATCATCTTGCGCAAGCCCGACGCCGACGAGGCGACCGAACGTCGCCGCGCGGCGGGCCGGTTCCCGTTCGGCAGCGCGGCGACGCTGCCGAACACCGAGACCGGCCCGGGGTCGGTGGCCGCGTGAATCCCGAGCAGGGATGGCTCGGCCGGGCGCTTCTCGCGCCCGGCCGGGCCCTGGCCGACCTCCGCGAAGCCCTCGAACACACACTCGTGTCCACCGATGGCCTGTTCGTCGTCGCGGCTGGTCTCGCGGTGCTCGCCGCGGTGCGGCTCGCGGTTCGGTGGCGGCGGGGCCGGCTGAGTGCACGCGCCCGCCAGATCACCGTGCTCACCCCACCCGAGGTCGATGCAAAAGGCGCCCTGAGCTTCTGGGCCCACCTCATAGGACAACTCCGACCAGCCTGGGCGAGAACCGTTCTGGGACAACCGCATCTCGGGTTCGAGTACACCGTCACCCCGGAGGAAGGCGCGGCGATCCGGCTCTGGGTGCCCGGAGCGATCCCGCCCGGGCTCATCGAACGCGCCATCGCCTCCGCCTGGCCCGGCGCACACACCGACACCGTCGAACCCGCCCGGCCCCCGCTGCCGACCACGGTGAAAGGCGTGCGGCGGATCGTGGCCGGAGGGGAGTTGCGCCTCGGGCGCCGTGAGGGACTCCCGCTCAGTACCGACCACTCCGGTGACTTGGTGCGCAACGTGATCACCGCCGCCGACGATCTGGCCCCCGGCCAGGCCACCTGCGTGCAGATCCTCGCCCGCCCGGTCACCGGCCGCCGCGTCGCCCGAGCCACCCGCGCAGCGGCGAGCACCAGCAACCGGGCCGGGGTGGTGACGGGTGTGCTGCGTGAGGCGTTGAACCTGTTCACGCCCGGCTCGTCCGCGACCCGTGTCTCCCCCACCGCCGGAGGTGGGACGGGGAACGGAAGGGCCACCGACCGGCAGATGTCGCTGGAGTACAGCGCCGCTGCCCGCGCGGCAGCGGCCAAAGCCCGAGGCGCGCACTGGGAGACGATCGTCCGCTATGCCGCCTCGATCCCGATCTCCACCGACCCCGACGAAAGCAACTCGACCGGCGAAGCGCGAGCGGTGGCGCGCGGGCGCGCCGACGCTCTCGCCACCGTGTTCGGGGCCTGCACCGACCACAACTACTACCGGCGACGCCGTCAGCCCTTCCGCCTGGAGCGGTTGATCCGGCAGCGGCAGCTCGGGCGCGGAGACGTGCTCTCGGTGCCCGAGCTGGCCACGATCGCGCATCTGCCCACCGACGACGGACTACCCGGCCTGCAGCGCGCCGGAGCCCGAGCCTTGTCCCCAGCTCCGGAGATCCCCGTCGGCGGGCAACACACGAAACCGTTGGGCATGGCCGACACCGGAACCCGCCGCCCGGTCGCGGTCAAGGTCTCCGATGCGCGTCATCACCTGCACATCCTCGGCCCGACCGGTGTCGGCAAGTCCACGTTGTTGGCGCGCACCATCCTCGATGACGCCGAGGCAGAGCGTGGGGTGATCGTCATCGACCCCAAAGGCGACCTCGTCACCGACGTCCTCTCGCGGCTGCCGTCCCGCATGGCCGATCGCGTGGTGCTCTTCGACGCCGACTCCTCCGCCCCGCCGCCGTGCGTGAACCCCCTCGATATCGGCCGGATCGGGCGCGCGGGAACCGATCTCGCCGTCGACAACCTCGTCACCGTGTTCCACCGCATCTTTCACCAGTGGTGGGGACCACGCACCGACGACATCATGCGCGCAAGCCTGCTCACCCTCTGCGCACAACCAGGCACCGCCACCCTGGCCGACCTACCCCGACTGCTCACCGAGTCCGCGTTCCGGTCCCGGATCACCCGCACCACCAAAGACCCCGTGCTGCGCGGGTTCTGGGACGCCTACGAACAGCTCTCCGACACCGGCCGCGCTCAACTCACCGGCCCACTGCTGAACAAACTGAGAGCGTTCCTACTGCGCCCGTTCGTGCGGTCGGCCATCGCGGGCGGCCCCTCCACGGTCGAGTTCGCCGACATCCTCGACAACGGCGGCATCTGCCTCGCCAGACTGCCAAAAGGCTCACTCGGAGAAGAAACCTCACGCCTGGTCGGGTCACTGCTGGTGGCACGGACCTGGCAAGCCGTGACCGCACGGGCAAGGGTGGCTTCTGCCGATCGGCCTGACGCGGCGCTTGTGCTCGACGAGGCACAGAACTTCCTCAACCTGTCCACACCGATCGAGGACATGCTCGCCGAAGCCCGAGGACTGCGCCTGTCGCTGCTGCTGGCGCACCAGAACCTGGGCCAGCTCTCGCGCGAACTGCGCGACGGCATCTCGGCCAACGCGCGCAACAAGCTCATCTTCGCCGTCTCGCCCGACGACGCCCGGGACCTGGCCCGTCACACCGATCCGTGGCTGTCCGAGCACGACCTGTCGCACCTGGACGCCTTCCACGCCGCCGCCCGCTTGCTGGTCGACGGCCGCAACGCGCGCCCGTTCACCCTCACCACCCGCCCGCTCGACCCGTCGATCCCGGGCCGCGCTCGTGAGATCGCCGCCGCCGCCCGTGCCCGCCTGGCCGCCCCAGCGTCCACGCCTGCCCCAGGCCCCACCGAGTAACTCGGCCTTTCCGCCGCCCAACCCTCGCCGGTCCAACCTGACCACCCGAGAAAGGCAGTGCCACACATGCTTTCCCGCCCCGCCCAGCAAGCCGACAGCCGCCGACCCCGACCCGATTCCCGGCCCCGACCCCGACCGCTCGACCTGACCGCGCTCGTCGGGAAGTTGACCGAGCGGGACCGGTGGCTCCTGCGGATGTTGCACGAGCACCGCGTCCTGACCACCAACCAGCTCTCAGCACTCGCCTTCCCTACCCCTGCCAAGGCGTTGCGGCGGCTGACTCTGCTGCACCGCTACGGCGTGGTGGATCGGTTCCGGCCGTTGCGGACTCGGGGAAGCGCGCCGATGCACTGGGTCCTGGCCCCGGCCGGGGCCGGGGTGCTCGCCGCGGAAGCCGGGATCACGGTGCGCGAGCTGGGCTACAACCACCAGCGCGCCCTGGCCGTCTCCCACAGCCTGCACCTGGCCCACACCCTCGGCGTGGCCGACTGGTTCACCGCCCTGATCGCCCACCCCGACCACGACCAGCGCGGCGAACCCTCCCGAGTGCGGGCGTGGTGGTCCCAGACCCGCTGCGAACGCCTCTGGGGAGACCTCGCCCACCCCGACGCCTTCGGCCGCTACACCTACGCCGAGACCACCCTGGACTTCTTCCTCGAATACGACCTCGACACCACCCGAGGGCTGTCCAAGGTCGCGGCCAAACTGAACGGCTTCGCCGAACTGGCCCGCACCACCGGCCTCATCACCCCGGTCCTGTTCTGGGTACCGAGCATCGCCCGCGAGACCAGAACACGTGCGGCGCTCCACCGGACGTGGGAGCGGCTCCCCGACCCGGAGGCCGTGCCCGTGGCCACCGCCGCCGCCGAACTCCTCTCCTCCGGCGCGCAGGCCAGTCCCGCCGAGCAGGTGTGGCTGTCGCTGGGCCCCGACAGCAAACGCAAACGCCTGCACCACCTCGCCGCCGTGTGGCCCCGACGCACGCCACCGGCCGAGGAGATCGACCCGGAACCGACCGCGCTAGGCGGCATCATCACCCTCTCCCCGCCGCCACCCCAGCCGCCACGCTCCGAGTCGTGGTGAAGCTCTGATACTGGTCAAGACCCTGGGGGCGGGATTCGCGGGATTCGTGTTCCTCACCGTCGTCATCGCGACCGTCGTCAGCGCCGTCGTCGTGTTCGACCACACGCTCGCACCCGCCCCAGGGGGCTCGATCGGCACCGGCTCGACCCCGAGCACCGAAGCACAGCAAGACATCCCGGCCGAGATGCTCGTGCTCTATCAAGCCGCCGCCGGGGACTGCCCCGGCCTGGACTGGTCGGTGCTCGCCGCGATCGGCAAGATCGAGACCGAACACGGACGCTCCACCCTGCCCGGAGTGTCCTCCGGCGAGAACAGCTCCGGAGCCGGCGGGCCGATGCAGTTCCTCGCCCCCACCTTCGACTCCGTCGTCGCCCTGCATCCCCTGCCCGCCGGTGGCGCGAACCCGCCCTCGCGCTACAACCCCTCCGACGCCATCCACGCCGCCGCGTTCTACCTGTGCGACTCCGGTGCACCCGGGGACATGTACTTTGCGATCTTCGCTTACAACCACGCCGACTGGTACGTCGACCAGGTCCTCGACCAAGCCGCCCGCTACCGAGCCATCACACCCGACACCTCCGGCGGCGACTGCTCTACTGCCTCACCGCCGAACCCGACAGCCGCACAGGTGATTTCGTTTGCCTGCGCTCAACTGGGACTCCCGTACGTGTGGGGCGGCAACGGGCCCGAGGTGAACGGCGGCTGGGACTGCTCCGGACTCACCCAAGCCGCCTACCGCGCCGCTGGGATCTCCATCCCGCGCACCACCTACGACCAAGTTCACACCGGCACACCGGTGTCCGAGGACCAGCTCGCCCCCGGCGACCTCGTCTTCTACAGCACAGGCGGCGACGTCCACCACGTCGGCATCTACCTCGGCGCAGGCCAGATGGTGCACGCACCCACCTTCAACGAACCCGTCCAGGTCTCGCCCTACCGGTGGCCCGGAGACGACTACTACACCGCCACCCGACCCACCCCCGCCCACAACAACAACTCTCCCGCTGCCCCCTGAACACCAACTCCCGAACGGAGAACCTCTATGCGCCACAACCACTCGCGAACTATCCGCGTCGCCCTGTGCGCGGCCGTCACCGCAACCACCGTGACGACCGGTGTCGCCGCCGCAGAACCCACACCCGACCGCACCGGTTCCCAGTGCCCGCGCTGGACCGCGCTGCTGGCACCAGGCACCTACGAGACAACCTCGACCGTCGGACAGGCCACACCCGGTCAGATCCTCACCCAGCTCGGGGAATCGCTGACCACCCGCTACGGCACCGATATCGAGGTCCGTACACTCGCGCCATCCGCCGGTGCGGGGTCGGTGAGCGGAGTCGACCTCACCGCGGCGGTGAAAGGGCTGTGCTCGGACACGCGAGTGATTTTGGCCGGCTACGGCCAGGGCGCCGAGGTCGCCGGCGACCTCGCCACCACCCTCGGCAACCGAGGCGGCCCGATCCCGGCCGCTCGGATCGTCGCTGTCGCACTCGTCTCGGACCCTCGCCGCGATGCCGCCACCGCCCAGCTCGGTACCCCGGTCTCCGGCCAGGGTGTCACCGGGCCACGCTCGCAGGGCTTCGGCGAGCTGACCGATCGGGTCCGCACGCTGTGCCTCGAAGGTGACAGCTACTGCTCGACCACCGCCGATTCCTCGCCCGTCCTCGCCGCGGTGAGCCGCGCCCTCGCCACCGCCAACACCACCTCCGGCTCAGCTCCGACCAGCACCACCAAACCCACCACCACCACGACTAAAGCCCCCACCACCACGACGAGCACACCGATCATCAGCCTCGGGTCGGACTCGACCGGGCAGATCAGCGTGTCCCAGGTCCTGGGCCAAGTCGTCACCGTAGTGAACGGGCTCGCCAGCTTCACCGCGAACGTGCCCGCGATCATCAACGACCTCGCCCAGCTGCCCGGGCTGGTCACCTCTGGAGACGTGCGCGGCGTGCACCGCGTCTCCGGCGACCTGAACAACCAGTTCGCCCCGCTGGTCGAGCTTGCCGATGGACTCGACCTGCGCCTGGTAGCGCAGGCGCTGGCGTTGGCCGCGCCGCTGGACACCACCGGGGTCGCCACGATCGCCGCCGAGATCGTCGGTGTCCTGGCCGGACTCGACATCTCGCGTATCGCCACCGATGTCGGCCGCGCGCAGGAGATCGCGTGGACCGCTGTGGAATTCCTTGCCGATGGCGACCCGGTGGCGGCGGTGCTGACGCTGACCGGGCTGGCACCGGTCGCCGCCGATCTCGTCTCGGCCACCGCCGCAGCGTTCACCGGCGGGCAGTTCCCCACCCTGACCAACACCTACACCGCCACCACCACAGGGACGGACGCGGCGGGCACCGCTACGCGCACCGCCGTTCCGGCCGCCCAGGACGGCCACACGGCCCCGTTCGACGCCACCGGCTACAACACCGCCGCCCCCGTGCTGACCGACTGGATCACCCAGGCCATCGACCGCAGCGAATAGCCCGCGCCGTCCACGTACAGCGCACAAGAAACGGCCCGTGGTGCCGAGCGGAATGCTCGGCACCACGGGCCGTTTCAGCGGGTAGGCGGGTCAGGAGATGAGTGGCGGCACCGCGCGCAGGCCCGGCGCGGCCGGGCCCCTGTCGTTGCGGAACCGCCACGACGGCAACGCCCTGTACACGGTCACGGTCTGCTCGTCACCGTCGTTGCCGCCGTCGCTGGTGTCCCCGCTGTCCTGTTTGGGCAGCTGCTCCAGGGTTGCCGCGACCACCTCGCGGGCGGCGGTTTCGAGGTCGCTGTAGAGGGTGCCGGTCAACGGGCCGCTCATGACACGCACCGCACCGGAGTGCGGGAAGAACTCACCGTCGGTGGTCACCTGCTCGTATCGCAACGCGATCGGCACCCACGGCACCAGCGCGGCCAACACGGGCATCTGCAGCTCCCGCACCGCCGTCTCGGCGATGGAGATCCACAGCTCGAGGCCGTCGGGTGCCTGGCTGGAGTCGGCGTACACCCGGTACAGGGCCGATCCCAGGATGGCGGGGGTTGGGGTGGAGTACATAGTCGAGCACCTTTCTCAAAGGTTAGATTGAGAGGGCGGTGTCGGACCCCCCGGAGCTATCTCCTCCGGGGATTCCGGCATCGCCCAGTTTCAGGACGCGAGGGTGAATTTCTTAGGGGCCGTGCCGGTCTGGCGCGCGGTCCCGCCATCGGTCAACTTGACCAGGGCGTTGTGGACCGCGCCGCTGGAGCGGGCCAGGGCTTTGCCGATCTGGTGTGGGGTGAACTCCTTTCCGGGGTTTTCGTGCAGGAAGTCCTCGACCTGTCCGCGCAGCGCACCGGCGGGCAGGCGTTCGACCGTTGACTCCGCGTCGCCCGCAGCGCCGTTGTGGGCCGCCGCCGGGGGTTGCGGGGCCACGGTGGCGGTTTCGTCGCCCGTGGGGGCGGCTGCCGCCGTCTCCGGGGTGGTGTCGGGCGCGGGGTCGGCCGGGGCCGCCTGTTCGGCGGGGGTGGCCGGTTCGGGCGCGGTGGGTTCGGCCACAACGGGTTCCGGAGTAACGGGGTCGGCCGGTGCGGGCTCCGGTTCGGCGGGTGTGGTAGTCGCCGCGTCCGGCGCGGCCGGGGCCGGGGACGGTTCGGGTTTCGCTCCGGCGGTCCAGCTCTTCCCGGCCCGAGGCTTGCCCGGATCGGTGGCCGCCCACACGGCCCCGGCGAGTTCCCATTCCGTCAGCAGATGCCGCGCCGCGATGGTCTCGATGGCCGCAATTTCCGCCAGATCTGCGGTAGTGCTGCCGGGGTGGGTTTTCAGCGCCTTCCACAGCGCCCGAGCTTCGGCGCTGTGCAACGCGGGCACCTCCGCCGCCGACACGGTGGCGGATTCGGGTGCGGGCTCGCTGGTTTCGGGCGACGATCCGACCGGTTCGGCCGTCTCAGGAGACACCGCGCTCGGATCGGTGGGTTCGGCCGGGCCCGGGTCGGTGGGTTCGAGCGGGCCCGGATCGGTGGGGGCGGGGTCCGGTTCGATGGTGGCGGGTGTGCCTGTGCCCTGGGTCCAGGTCTTGGCCGCGCGGGGTGATGCGAAGTCGGTGTGCGATTGGGCGCACCCGGCGGTTTCCCACTGGGTTAGCAGCCGCCGCGCGGTGGACTGGCCGATCCCGGCGATGTCGGCCAGCGCGGCGGTGGTGTTGTCAGGGTGGGCGCGCAGCGCCGCCCACAACGCCCGGGTGCTGTCGCGGCGCGGCACCGGCACCGACCGCGATCCGTTTTCCGGGGTGGGTGCGGCCGTTTCCGTGGCCACGGCGGCGTTCTTGGTTTTCGACATGGGGGTTCCTTCCAACAAATGGGTTTGGTGAATTCGGTGATGTCCCCGGGTGGGGACGGAATGCGCACCGATCGGGGCAATTTCCCCGGGCGGTCGGTGCCCTTCCGGTTTCCATGACCGCTCGATAGGGCGTGTGATGTCAAGCGGAATGTGGAAATTAGTTCCGGTCGCGAATTCCTCTCGTCTGATTCCGTAATGGCCTCGGCGCGAGCGGAATTCGAGTCCCCGGTGTTGACTCAGGGATGGCGAGGCGACTCACGCCGGCGGCCTCGCCGCGGGCGCGTGGCACGCGAGCCGCGGACTCGACGCACGAGACGGTCACGGGTGCGCCAGAGGCGAGTCGACCGTGTCGGTGCCGGGCTCGCCGGAGTCGGCCTCGGCAGGTTCTGTGTTGCCGGTGGCGGGCTGGGTGCCGAGTGCCTGGCGAAGTCGTCGCCCGCCGCCGGTCAGCTCGTAGTCCACTTCGTGGTCGAGTTCCCAGCTTTCGGCGCACTCGACGCAAATGGTGCGGCCGTGCGCGCAGCGCCACGTTTTGCCTACCAACAGGATTCGGCCGGGCGGGTCGTCGCTGTCGCGCGGCCTGACCACGACGTAGGCGTTGCCGCTGAGTTTGGCTCCCGGTTTGATGACGCCGTCCTCGTCGTGGGTGCGAGTGTCTTTCACGGTGTGCTCCTGTTCGGGTTCGGTTGGAGTGCTGGCGGGTTCACCGGGCGAGGCGCGTGCGCAGGGGGCCGGTGGTGCGGTCGAGCCACACCGTCGCCGCGTGCCCGTGCGAGCCCCGACGCAACCTCTCGGCGGCCCCGGCGGCGTAGGCGGCGATGTCGTCGGGGTGCACGAGGTGGATACGCGGGGCGGCATAGCAGCCCGTGCCGCCGGTCACGTGCGCCACGGTGAACATGCCGCGCTCGTCGTGCGGGCCCGAGGCGTAGATGACGAACTGGTCGCCGGTGATGGCGTTGGCGATCACGTAGATCGCGTCGAGTGCTGTTGTGGTGGGAATCGCGGGATCGATCACGGTGTCTCCTTGGTTGCCGTCCCGGGTGCGGGGCGGGATGGGGGGTGATGGTTGGGCCGCACCGGTGGCCGATGTCGGCCCGGTCCGGGTGCCCCGGGGCGTACTGCACTCCCAGGGCACCCGGTGTTCAGGCGGCGGGTTCGAGTCGACTCAGCGGGTCGACTCGCCCGCGCGTGTGCCATCGGTCAACCTCTGGCCGGTTGCGTCGAAGGCGAGGTATTGCCCGATCTCCGCCGGTGTGAGCAGGCCGCTGTCGATGAGGCTCTGCCGGGTTTCGGCGAGGTGGCCGAGACCGTCATCGATGTCGGTTCCCTCGTGCTCGATGGGGTCCTCGGCGTCAGGGTCGCGGAAACGGCCCGCGCGCAGCGTGGCCGCGATCTCGGTCAGGCGCTGGGCGAGGGTTTCCGCCGCTTCGGCGAATTCGTCCTGGTCACTGCGCAGCCGGGCGAGCGCTTCGTCGCGTTTGGTGTCCCGGTAGGCGCGCATCCGGTCGAGCCACTGCGCCGAGGGGTCCTGATGTGCAGGCACCAGCGCCCACGGTGCGGCGAAACCTCTCCCGCCGGTGGCGGTTTCGATCACGCACTCGGGAACGTGGTAGTCGAAAACCTGGAGCACAACACCGCGCCAAGTGCGGTTGTGGAGGCCGGTTACCTCGTCGCCGACCTCGATCGGGCAGATCACCTCGCCGCGGGTGTCGGTGTCGGTGTCGATGGGAGTCTGGTCGGTAGCGGGGGTGTCGGTCATGGTGAGTCTCCTGTTGTTGCCGCCCCGGGCCGGGGCGGGTAGGGGTGTTGGTGGGTGATGGCAGGGCCGCGCCGTGACCGGTAGCGGCCCGGTCCCGGGGCCCCGGGCGCGGTGTGCGCCCCGGGGCCCCGGGGGCTAGGCGGCGCGCACGGCGGCAGTGATGGCGCGGGCGATCGCGGTGGCGGTGGTGGCCGGGTCGGAGACCGTGTGCACGGTCGCCCCGTTCAGCGGAGTCGGGGCTCCCGGGCGGCCGGGGCGTCTGCCGGTGTTCGGTGCCAGCCACAGCACCGCGCACCCCGCCGCGCGTACGGCGTCGAGTCGGCGCTGGGCGGCCTCGCGTTCGTAGTCTCGGTAGATGCCGTCGGAGATGATCACCAGTAGCCGGGTCGCGCCGGGCCGTGACAGGCCGAGGGCCCCGTCGAGTGCGACCGTGGCGGCACCGAGGGCGTGGTATTTGTCCGGGCAACCGAACTCGCTGACGTGGGCGGGGGCGGTGCCCGGGTAGGTGATGGGGGCCACCGTCGCCCCGAACGTCACGGTCGCGGTGGTGGCGGGCAGCGCGGCCAGCTCGGCGGCACGGGCGATGATCCACGCGGCCGAGGACACCGGCGCGGCGAACGCGCGCATCGAGGAGGACACATCGCAGGCGATGCCGACTCGCAGCGGCGGGTGCGGGCTGTTCTTTCGGGTGGTGCGGGTGAACGGTTCGGCGGTCGGGATGGCACCGGCGGCGAGCTGGGCTTGGCGAGCCAGCACACCGCGCATCCGCACCCGCCCGGGCGGCACCACGGAGGTCGTTTTCACCGTGGCGCGTTCGCGGGCGGCGGCGGTGTCCAGCGCGCGGGCCAGCACCCGCGCGGCGCTGTGTTCTGTGGTCAGCGGGGTGCGGGTGCGGGCCACGGTGCGGGAGCGGGCCGGTGTCTTACCGTCGCCGAACACGTGCTCGGCCATCCGCTGTGCCTCTTCGGCAGTGGCGGCGGCAGCCTCGCGTGCGGCAGCGGCGGACTCGGCCGGGTCGGCGGGAACCGGGTTCGCCGCGACCTCGGCGGCGATGGCGGCGGCGGTGGCCTCGATGGCCGCGCCCAACAGTGAGGCCGGTATCGGTGTGGCGTGCGGTTCGGGGCCCACGATGTCGAACCAGCGCCGTCCGAGTTCGAGCATGGCGGCGGTGTCGGTATCGGCCACGGTGTGTGCCTCGCGCCAGATCGCGCGCAATTTGGTGAGGGTGTCGGTGCCGAGGATGGACTCGATCTCGCGCACCAGTGGCGCGCATTCGGACTCGGTCAGTACCCCGGCGTCGATCCGGCCGAGCACGAGGGCGGCGTTGTGCGCGGCGGCGTAGGCGGTGCGTGGGAGATGGGCGGCGGCGGTTTGGCCGCCGTTGTCGCCGATCACGATCTCGGTGGCGCTGGCGCGCAACCAATGCCGATCGTCGGGGCGGCGGCGAATCTGGGCGGCCTCGATGCGTGACTCTTCGAGCAGTTTCGCCGCTTTCGCCACCTCGGGGTGTGCCAGCAGCGGGGCCCGCCATACCGTGTGTTTGGCGTGCGCGCACTCGTGCACGAGCGCGCCCCACACGGCCGGGTAGTTGTTGCGGTCACTGTTGCGGGCCGGGCGCGCGGTGGCCGGGTCGATCTTGAGTCGGGCCCCGTCGAGTTCGATGGCGGCCAGTGCGGGCACGAACACCGCCGGGTGTCCGAACGCGGCACCGGGGGCGATGCTCACAGTCAGGTCGTCGCGGTCGGCGATCGGCGGAACCTCGGCGGTCATGGCAGCCGAGAGGGTGGCCCATCCCCCGGTGACGGGCACCGAGGCCGGGGCGGGGGTCGCAGGCGTGGCGGCGGGGGCCGCCCCTGCCCCGGCGGGGGCCGGGGTGGAAGCGGTGCCGGTGCCCGGGGTGGCGGGCGCGGCGGGGCTAGCGGGGGCGGGGGTGGTGATCACGTGGCCGGTCATGGCGGGCAGTACCTTTCGGGCGTGCGGGCGGCGGGGGTGGTGGTTAGAGGCGGGGGCCGAGGGCGAGCGGGGTGTGGGTGGTGCCGCACACGGTTTTCATCACGGCGGCCACTACGTCGCGGTCCTCTTCGGGGGCGGCCCCGAGGAGGTTGGCCATGGCGGTGTCGGGGTCGGTGGCGGCGGCGATCTTGCGGAACGCCAGCAGCTCGCGCAATTGCGGGGCCCACCCGACCTCGCCCTTGGCCTGCCGGGCGGCCAGCTCGCGCGCCACTTTCACCGCGCGGCGTTCCACCCCGAGCTGGGTGGCCAGGTCGAGGTCGCTGACCACCTGCACCTGGAACGCGAACCGGGAACTCAGCGCGTCGGACAGGATGGCTCCGTGCACGCCGGGGTTGTGGCCTGCCACCACGAAGAATCCGGGCTCGGCCTTGACCACTGCGCCGGTTGCTTTGACCACCAGCTCTTTTCGGCCGTCCATCGCGGGATACACCGCCGCGAGCACGGTCGGCGAGATCAGGGTCGCGTCGTCGATGAACAACACCCGGCCCTCTTTCATCGCGCGAACGAGGGGCCCGTCCACGAACACGAAACGGCCATCGGGGGTTTGGGTGTACTCGCCCACGAAATCGGCGACCGTGGTGTCCCCGTCGCCCTGCACTGTGAGCAGGTCGCCGTAGGCGGCCTCGATGAGCGAGGTCTTGCCGGTGCCGGGCGGCCCGTACAGCAGCACCGGCACCTCGGCGGTGCGCATGGTCTGCAACACCTCCACGTCGGCGCGTCCGGCGAGCTTGCGCAGGTGGTAGTCCTGCCCGTTCGGCCGGGCCACCGTGTTACCCGTGCGGGCCGGGGCCGCCGAGGCGGCGGGCGCGGCCGGGGCCGGGGTGGCGGTTTTCTTAATGCGGCGGGCCGGTTTCGGCTTGCTGGGGGCCGGGGCCGCCGGGGTGGCAGGCGCGGCCGGAGCCGGGGCGGTAGCGGC
>NZ_LPNR01000131.1 GCF_019266065.1 Nocardia sp. MH4
GTCGCCTACGGCAGCGCGGCCACCGCGCTGCCCGGGACCGAACTGCCCGGTCCGGCCGATGTCGACCTCGACGCGGTCACCGCCCGCCCGCTCCGAACGGCCTCCGATCGCCCACCGGGCTCGGCATGAGTACCGCGCGCCGACCCCCTGACGACCGCCGTCCGCCGCGGCACCCCGGCCGACGACGCACCGCGGCCCGGCTGCCGCACTGCGCCCGGCCCCGCCCGTCGACTCCCGTTCGCCCCACCCGCCCCCACTGCCGACCTGCTGACCCGCTCCACCCCCACTCGCGAAAGACACCACGATGGCCGATTCGATCATCACCACCGACCTGATCACGCTCGACACCGATCTCGGCGCCGACAAGGACACGGTGATCACCGCGCTCGCGGGCAGGCTCGCCGCAGCGGGCCGCGCGAGTGACGCCGACGCGGTGAGCCGGGCGGCGCTGGACCGGGAAGCGCAGTCGGCCACCGGGCTCCCCGGCGGCATCGCCATCCCGCACTGCCGCGCGGCCGCCGTCACCACCGCGTCCCTGGCCTTCGCCCGCCTCTCCCCCGGCGTCGACTTCGGTGCCCCCGACGGCCCCGCCGACCTGGTGTTCCTGATCGCCGCGCCCGAGGGAGCGGGCGCCGAGCACATGAAACTGCTGTCGTCGCTGGCCCGCGCCCTCGTCCGCCCGGCCTTCGTCGCCGACCTGCGAGCAGCCGCGACACCCGCCGACATCGTCGCCCTGGTCGACGGCGTCATCAACCCACCGCCCGCCCCGGCACCGGGCACCACCATCGCGACGGGCGCCACCGCGCCACAGACACCCGATGCCCGCAACTCCACCAGCGGCTCCCCGGCCGCGAGCACCGCCCCTGGCACTGCCACCGCAGCCGGCACAGGCGCACCGGCCGCCGAAACATCCTCGGCCACAGCCATCGCCGCTCCGACGGGAGAATCGGTCTCGGCCGCAACGACTGGCACTGCGACCGCCGGAACAGTCGGCGCCGCACAGACTTCCGCCGGGAGCGCGGCCGAGGGGGCGCGACCGAGGATCGTCGCGGTCACCGCCTGTCCGACCGGCATCGCCCACACCTACATGGCCGCCGACTCCCTCGTCGCCGCGGGCGAGCGCGCCGGGGTCGATGTGGCCGTGGAGACCCAGGGCTCCAGCGGCGGCGACAAGCTGGACCCCGCCACCATCGCGGCGGCCGACGCGGTCATCTTCGCGACCGACGTGGGCGTGAAGGATCGAGGCAGGTTCGCGGGCAAGCCGGTCGTCGAGTCCGGCGTCAAGCGGGCCATCAACGAACCGGACACGATGATCGCGGAGGCGGTGGCGGCGAGCGCCACGCCGGGCGCGGCCACGGTCGGCGGGTCGGCACCGGCACCGGCGGCCGCGGCGGCCAAGGGGATCGGCTGGGGTACCCGGCTGCGGCAGATCCTGCTCACCGGCGTCAGCTACATGATCCCGTTCGTCGCGGCGGGCGGTCTGCTGATCGCGCTGAGCTTCCTGCTCGGCGGGTACGAGATCTCCGACAGCGCGAAGGACATCGTGCTGAACAACTCGATCACCGACCTGCCCGACGGCGGCCTGGCCACCTATTTCGGCGCGGTCCTGTTCCAGATCGGCGCACTCGCCTTCGGCTTCCTGGTGCCCGCGCTGGCCGGCTACATCGCCTTCGCGATCGCCGACCGGCCCGGGCTCGCACCGGGTTTCACCGCGGGCGCCATCGCGGTGTTCGTCGGGGCCGGGTTCCTCGGTGGTCTGGTCGGCGGTCTGGTCGCCGGTTTCGCGGCCCTGTGGGTCGGCAAGCTGCCGGTACCGACGTGGGCGCGCGGCCTGATGCCCGTGGTCGTGATCCCGCTGCTCGCCTCGCTGATCGTCGGCGTCGCGATGTTCGTCCTGCTCGGCAAGCCGCTGGCCGCCGTGACCAACGGACTCACCGATTGGCTCAACGGCCTGTCCGGCACCTCGGCGATCGCGCTCGGTGTCATCCTGGGCGTGATGATGTGCTTCGACCTCGGTGGGCCCGTCAACAAGGCGGCCTATTCCTTCGCGGCCGCGGGCCTGTCGGTGACCGACACCGCGACGCTGCGGATCATGGCCGCGGTCATGGCGGCGGGCATGGTCCCGCCGCTGGCGATGGCGCTGTCGACCACCGTGCGCCCGCGCCTCTACACCGAGGCCGAGCGGGAGAACGGCAAGGCCGCCTGGCTGCTGGGCGCCTCGTTCATCTCCGAGGGCGCGATCCCGTTCGCCGCGGCCGACCCGCTGCGCGTGCTGCCCTCGATGATGCTCGGCGGCGCGGTCACCGGCGGCCTGGTGATGGCGACCGGGGTGACGCTGAGCGCACCGCACGGCGGCATCTTCGTGTTCTTCGCGATCGGGCACCTGGCCTGGTTCGTGCTCGCGCTGCTGGCGGGCACCGTGGTCGCCGCGCTCAGCGTCACCCTCGCCAAGGAGTTCACCCGCAAGCAGTCCGTGTCCCCCGTCCTCACCACCGCGTAACCCGTTCACCCACAAGGAGATATCCCATGGCCAGCACCACCGTCACCGTCGGCTCCTCGGTCGGCCTGCACGCCCGTCCCGCCGCCCTGATCGCCGAAGCGGTCGGCGCGGCCGGGGTTCCGGTCACCCTCGCGCTGGTCGGCGGCGACCCGGTCGACGCGGGTTCGGCGCTGATGATCATGACCCTCGGCGCGGGCCAGGGCGCCGAAGTGGTGATCACCAGCGACGACCAGCCGACCCTGGACAAGATCGCCGAGATGGTCGCCAGCGACCTCGACGCCTGACCATCCGGCAGCCGCGCGGCCACCCGTCGACCGGGTGGCCGCGCCGCGTTCGGCCGCCGCCGACAGGCGTACCGGCGTTACTCCCGGGTACATTCGAGGAGCTCGTACTTCGGTTCTCTCGAAAGGCCCTCTGCCCTATGGGTACTCGCTGGCTGCGTCGCCTGTCCCCCGCCCCGGGCGCGGAATCCCGGAAGCTGGTCTGCTTTCCGCACGCCGGCGGTTCCGCCCTCGCGTACGGGCCGCTGGCCAAGTCGCTCGGCACGGACTACGACGTGCTCGCCGTGCAGTACCCCGGTCGCCAGGACCGGCGGCAGGAACCGCTCGTCGACAGCATCTCGGGCCTGGTCGACGGGTTGGCGTCCGAGCTGATCGAAGCCGTCGACGGCGACGAGAACTTCTTCGTCTTCGGCCACAGCATGGGTTCGGTGGTCGCGTTCGAGGCATGCCGTCGGCTGGAGCGGGCGGGCGCGACCGCGCGCGTGCTGTTCGCCTCCGGTCGCCGCGCCCCCTCGGCTCCGCAGCCGGGAACCGTGCATCTGCTGGGCGATCGGGAACTGGCCGCCCAGCTGCTGGACTTCGGCGGCACCCCGCCTGCCTTGCTCGCCGATCCCGAGTTCCGCCGGTTGATCCTGTCGATCACGCGCAACGACTACCGCGCCATCGAGACCTACACGTGCCCGCCCGAGACCACCGTCGCGAGCCCGATCGTCGCGCTCGCGGGCGTGAGCGACGCCGACGCGCAGCTCGCCGACATCCAGGCGTGGGGTACCCACACCACGGGCGACTTCGTCGCGACGACCTTTCCCGGCGGCCACTTCTACCTCGACGCGAATCTCGACGGCATCGGCCGCCTGATCCGCGAGCACAGCGCCCGCGCCTTGTCGCGGTAGCCGCGTGGCCGGGTGCGCCGCTCGCGCACCCGGCCACGCGGTTCAGGACCCCAGCCAGTCCTCGATGGCGGCGGCGGTATCGGCGGACCCGCTCTCCAGGACGGTGAAGTGGTCGGCCTCGACCGGCACCACCGTGTGCGCCGGATCCCAGGCCCTGGCATGCCAGTCCGGCCGCTCCGCCGTGCTCGCCAGGAACGACTGCGCGCACTGGATGAGCAGGGCCGGGGTGGCGACCGTTCCAGGCACCATCTCCTGCATCAGCTGGACGTACCAGCCCATACCGGAGAGCCGGGCACTGTCGAATCGGCCGAACTCGGCCTCCCGCGACACCATGTGCTCGGCCATCTCCCGCAGCAGCCATTCGCCACCGTCGTGCACCCGGTAGGTGTCGATCATCGCGACGCCCTCGGGCACCGGACCCTGCGCCGCCTCCAGGTACTCGGTCACGAGGTAGGCCAGCAGCCCACCCGAGGAGTACCCGAGCAGGACGAACGGCTCGCCCTGCGCCGCGTCGAGGACACCGCAGGCCAGCGTCTCCAGTGCCGCCTCCGGGGTCGCGGGCAGGGGCTCGTCGGCCGCGAAGCCGATCGGCGGCAGCACCACGACCTCGCGACCGGCCCGCAATTGCGCGGTGACCCTGGCGTACTGGTGCGCGCCGCCGGTGGCCAGCGGCGGGTTGATGCAGATGATCCGCGGAAGATCCGAACCCGCCGCCAGCCGGGTCGGCGCCGGGAGTTCGTCCAGGTCCGCCGCCGAGGCGAACCGCTCCCGCAGCTGCGCGGCGACCCGCAGCAGGGCGAAGCCGGTGCGGGCCCGACCGCCCTGCACCGCGCCACGGAACATCCCGTACAGCGATTCGTCGGTGCCCGATCGCTGCCCCGGCTGCGCGACCGCGGCCAGTTCCGCGCGCAGGAAGCGGGCCAGCCCCGCCGGTGTCTTCTGGTCGAAGATCGCGGCGGTCGGCAGCGTCAGCCCGGTGGAAGCGTTGAGGGTGGTGCGCAGTTCCATCGCGGCCAGCGAGTCGAAGCCGGACTCGAGGAAGTCCCGCTCGGCGTCGAGCGCGTCGGCGCTCTCGTGCCCGAGCAGTCGGGCGGCGGTCTCGAGAATGTGCTTCTGGAGCCACTGTTCCTGCTCGGCCTCGGACAGGTGCGCCAGCTGTGCGCGCACCGCGCCCGCGTCGGGTGCGCCGCCGCTGGGCCTGCGCCCGGCCCGCCGGACCAGGTCGCCGAGCACCGGCGGCACCGTCGCCCTGGTCCGCAGGACGGCCGGGTCGATCTCGACCAGCACCTGCGCCGGTCGGTCGGCCGCCACCGCGGCATCGAACAGGGCGAGCGCCTTGTCCGCGGCCAGCGGCGGTAGACCCTGGCGACGCATCCGCTGCCGGTCGGCCTCGCCGAGCCACTGCGCCATGCCCGTATCGATGCCCCACAGACCGTAGGCGAGCGAGGTGGCGGGCAGCCCAGCGCCGTGCCGGTGCGCGGCGAGCGCGTCGAGGAACACATTGGCCGCCGCGTAGCCGCCCTGGCCCGCGGGCAGGATCGACCCGGCCACCGACGAGATCAGCACGAAGGCCGACAGCGCGGTATCGCGGGTGAGCTCGTGCAGGTGCCACGCGGCGTCGGCCTTGGCGCCGAGGGAGACGTCGATCTGCTCCGGTGTCAGGGTGTCGACGAGGCCGTTGTAGGCCGTGCCCGCCGCGTGGACGATCGCGCCGAGCGGATGGGCGGCGGGGATCGAGGCGAGCAGCTCGGCCACGGCGTCCCGGTCGGCGACATCGCAGGCGGCGATGCGGGCCTGGGCACCGAGCGCCGCCAGCTCGTCGACGAGCCCCGGCGCGGCGTCCGGACCGCGCCTGCCGACCAGCAGCAGGTGCCGCACCCCGTGTTCCACCACCAGGTGCTCGGCGAGCAGACGGCCGATCCCGCCGGTGCCACCGGTGATCAGGACGGTGCGGTCGGGATCCCACGGCGTCGCGCGGTCGGTGGTCGCGACCGCGCGGACGAGCCGCGGTACCCAGGTCCCATCCGCCCGCACAGCCACTTCGGGTTCGCCGGTCAGCGCGGCGGCGACCAGCTGGTCCGTCGGCTGATCCGCGGCGGCCTCGAGCAGCACGATCCGGCCGGGGTTCTCGGCTTGCGCCGCTCGCACCAGCCCCCAGACCGCCGCGGCGGCCGGGTCGTTCGCGCTGTCGGTGACCATCGCCAACGTGCTCGCCGCGTAACGCTGTTCCTCCAGGAAGTCCTGGAGGACGCCGAGGGTCCCGTGCAGCGCGGCCCGCAGCCGGTCGGGCGTCTCGGCACCGTCGACCGCTACCCGGTGGACGACGACCGAGGCCGCCGCCTGCGCGTCCCACTCGACCCAGGACGCCGTGGCCGGGGTGAGCGCCGGCCCGGGCCGCCAGCTCATCTCGTAGCGCGCGTCCCGCGCGGACCGGGCAGGCGCGGACAGCAGTTCGGCCGACATCGGTCGCAGCGCCAGCGACCCGACCGACAGCAGCGGCGCGCCGGCGGCGTCGGCCATCGTCAGAGTGACGGTGCCCTGGTTGAGCCAGCTCAACCGAACCCGCACCCGCCGAGCGCCTTCGGCGTGCACCCGCACCGACGACCACGCGAAGGGCACGAGCGTTGGCCGCTCGGCGGTCTCGTCGACGCCGTCCGGCAGCCCGAAGGACAGCGCGTGCATGGCCGCGTCGAGCAGTGCCGGGTGCACGCCGTAGCCCTGTGCCGAGGTCTGTTCGGGCAGGGCGACCTCGGCGAAGAGGTCCTCGCCGCGCCGCCACAGCGACCGCAGTCCCTGGAAGGCGGGGCCGTAGTTGTACCCGTGGTCGGCGAGTTCGGCGTAGGCGCCGTCCAGCCGCACCTCGGCGGCGTCGGCGGGCGGCCAGTGCGCGAAGTCGGCCCAGGCCGTGGCGTCGGACGCCGCGGCGGGGCGCACGGTGCCCTCCGCGTGGTGGGTCCACGGGATCGACGGATCGTCGTCGTCGCCGCGCGAGTAGATGTCGAGCCTGCGATGACCGTTGTCGTCGCCGTCGCCCACGATGACCTGCAGGTGCGCGCCCGCGTGCCCGTCGAAGACGAGCGGCGCCAGCAGCGTGAGTTCCGCCAGCTCCGGGCAGTCGACGAGTTCCGCGGCGTAGGTGGCCAATTCGACGAATCCGGTGCCGGGCAGCAGCACTACACCGAGCACGTCGTGGTCGGCCAGCCACGGATGGGTCGCCGTGGACAGGCGGCCGGTGAGCCGCACTCCGCCGCTCTCGGGCTGCGCCACCAGCGCACCCACCATGGGGTGTTCGGTGGCGCGCAGGCCGAGGGTGTTGGCCTCGCCGGTGCCCAGCGGGCTGGTGGCCCAGAACCGGCGGTGCTGGAAGTCGTAGGTGGGCAGCTCCGTTCGGGTGGCCCCGGTTCCGTCGAGATAGCGCACCCAGTCGACGGTCCCGCCCGCGACGTGGAGCCGGGCCAGGCCCGTCACCAGGGTCGTGGGGTCGGCCTTGTCGCGCCGGGTCAGCGGGAGGACGGTGGCGGTGTCCAGGGTCTGCGCCACCATCGGCGTCAGGACGGCGTCGGGTCCGGCCTCGCCGAACCGGGTCACCCCCAGCTCCGCCATCGCGGTGACGGCATCGGCGAAGCGCACCGTGGCCGCGACCTGGCGCACCCAGTACGCCGGATCGGACATCTCGTGCTCGACGCGAGTTCCGGTGACCGTCGACACCAGCGGGATGCCGGGCCGCTGGAAGGTCAAACCTTCGACCACCGAGGCGAAGTCGGCCAGCATCGGCTCCATCAGTGCCGAATGGAAGGCATGCGACACCCGCAGCCGGTGTGTCCGCCAGCCGTTCTCCGCACACACCGCGACCACGGCCAGGACCGCGTCCTCGACACCGGAGAGCACCACCGAGGACGGACCGTTGACCGCCGCGATCGACACCCCGGCGGTCAACAACGGCAGCACATCGGCTTCCGGTGCACCCACCGCGACCATCGCCCCACCCGCGGGCAACGCCTGCATCAACCGGCCACGCGCGGCGACGAGCACACAGGCGTCGGCGAGCGAGAGCACCCCCGCCACCTGCGCGGCCGCGATCTCACCGATCGAATGACCGGCCACCACATCGGCGTGCACGCCCCAGGATTCGAGCAGCCGGAACAACGCCACCTCGAACGCGAACAACCCCGCCTGCGCGAACACCGTGTCATCGACCAGTGCGTCGTCGGCCAGGGCCTCGCCCAGCGAAACCGACTGTTCGAGTAGCGGTTCCAAGCGATCGACGATGCCGTCGAAATGCTCGGCGAACACCGGATACACCCGGAGTCCGGCGGCCATGCCCGCCCACTGCGCACCCTGCCCGGAGAACACGAGACCGGTCGATCCCGCGACCACCCGGCCGCTCACCACACCGGGAGCACCCTCGGCTACCGCCCGTGCCCCCGCGAGCAGACCGTCGCGTCCGTCGGCGAGGACCACCGCGCGATGCTCGAACGCTCCGCGCGTGGCGACCAGCGAGAACGCGACGTCGAGCGGATCCTGACCGTGCTCGGCCACATGGTCGGCCAGGCGGGCAGCCTGACCGGCGAGCGCCGCCCGACCGCGGGCGGAGACCACCCACGGTACGACGCCACCGGCCGGAGCGGCCTTCACCGCCGGAGCCGAATCCGCCACCGGCGGGGCCTGTTCCACGATGACATGCGCGTTCGTGCCGCTGATGCCGAACGAGGACACCCCCGCGCGCCGCGGCCGATCCAGCGCGGGCCACTCGACCGATTCGGTCAGCAGGCGGACATGTCCTTCGGACCAATCCACCTTGGTACTGGGCTGATCCGCGTGCAGAGTGCGCGGCAGCACCCCGTGCCGCATCGCCATGATCATCTTGATCACGCCACCCACACCGGCCGCCGCCTGCGCGTGACCGATATTGGATTTCAGCGAGCCCAGCCACAACGGACGATCCTCGGCGCGATCCTGGCCGTAGGTGGCCAACAGGGCTTGCGCTTCGATCGGATCACCCAATGTCGTTCCGGTGCCATGGGCTTCGACGACGTCGACCTCGACGGCCGAGACTCCCGCATTGGCGAGCGCCTGGCGGATCACCCGCTGCTGCGAGGGACCGTTGGGCGCGGTGAACCCATTGGACGCACCGTCCTGGTTGACCGCCGAACCCGCGAGCACCGCCAGCACCTGATGGCCGTTGCGGCGAGCGTCGGACAGCCGCTCCAGCACGAGCACACCCGCGCCCTCGGACCAGCCGACACCATCGGCGCTGTCCGCGAACGATTTACACCGCCCGTCCGGCGACAATCCACGCTGACGGCTGAACTCCACGAATGTCTCCGGCGTCGCCATGACGGCCACACCACCGGCCAGCGCCAGGTCACACTCCCCCGACCGCAGCGACTGGGCCGCGAGGTGCATCGCCACCAGCGACGACGAGCACGCCGTATCCACCGACACCGCGGGACCTTCCAACCCGAGCGTGTAGGAGATCCGGCCCGAGACCAGGCTGCCGGTGGCATTGCCGCCGTTGCCCTGCGCGTAGTCGTGGTACATGACGCCGGTGAACACGCCGGTCGAACTCCCGCGCAGCACAGCGGGATCGACACCGGCCCGTTCGAGGGCCTCCCAGGTCGTCTCCAGGAGCTGGCGCTGCTGTGGGTCCATCATCGTCGCTTCGTTGGGGCCGATTCCGAAGAAGTCGGCGTCGAAGTCGGCGGCGGTGTGCAGGAAGCCGCCCTCGCGGGTGTAGGACTTGCCCGCCCGACCGGGTTCCGGATCGTAGAGGCCCGCGATGTCCCAGCCACGGTCGGTGGGCAGCGGCGTGATCGCGTCCCCACCGCGACGGACCAGGTCCCAGAGATCCTCGGGCGAGGCGACGCCACCGGGGTAGCGGCACGCCATGCCGACGACGGCGATCGGGTCACCGTCGGCGGACCTACTCGCGGTGACCGCGACATCCTGACCGGTCCCGGCGAACTCGGCGGCCAGGTAGTCGGCCAGTGCCTGCGGGGTCGGGTAGTCGAACACCAGAGTGGCAGGCAGCGGCAGACCTGTCACCGCCTTGAGCGAGTTGCGGAACTCGATCGCGGTGATCGAGTCGAAACCCAGTTCGCTGAACGCCTTGTCGGCCGCGACCGCGTTCAGGTCCTGATGCCCCAGCACCGTCGCGACCTGGCCGCGCACGATCTCCACGAGCACACCCGGACGTTCACCTTCGGGCGTGCCCGCCAACCGGGTGCGCAGCGCGGTCGCGGCGCCGGAGGCCGCCTTGCGGCGGTGCGGAATCAGGCCGGTGAACAGGGCGGGCGTGGCGAATCCGGCACCGCGCAGGGCATCGAGATCCATCCGCGCGAGCACCAGTGTGGCCGTGTCGATCCGGGTGGCGGCGTCGAAGAGGGCCAAGCCCTGTTCCGGTGACAGCGGCAGCAGGCCCGAGCGGGCGATCCGCTGTCGGTCGACGTCACCGAGCTCGCCCGCCATACCGGCGTCCCACATGCCCCACGCCAGCGATGTCGCGGCCAGACCGACGGCGCGGCGGCGCGCGGCCAGCGCGTCGAGCGTGGCATTGGCGGCGGCGTAGTTGCCCTGGCCGGGGTTGCCGAAGGCACCCGCGACCGAACTGAACAGCACGAACGCCTTGAGGGCGAGATCGGTGGTCAGCTCGTGCAGATACACGGCCGCGTCGACCTTCGGCCGCAGGACGGTCGACAGCCGGTCCGGGGTCAGCGAGCCGATGGCACCGTCGTCGAGGACACCCGCGAGGTGGTACACGCCGGACAGTGGCCGCGCCGCGGGGATATCGGCGAGCACGGCCGCCAGCGCCGCGCGATCGGACACGTCACAGGCGGCGAACACGACCTCGGCACCCGAATCCAGCAGCGCCGCATGCAATTCGGCAGCCTCCGGACCGGTCTCGCCCCGCCTGCTCACCAGCAGCAGACGACGGACGCCGTGCGCGGCGACCAGGTGCCGGGCGAACAGACCACCCAGCGCCCCACTCGCACCGGTGACGAGCACGGTCTCGTCCGGACCGAACAGCGTCTCCTCGGCGGACGCGCCCGCCGGAGCGGAGGTGCGGACCAGGCGCGCGGCGTACACGGCACCGTCGCGCACCGCCACCTGCGGTTCACCGGCGACCAGCAGTCCGCCGATCACGGTGTCCAGCAGTGCATCCGGGGCGGCGTCGACCAGAATGATCCGGCCCGGGTTCTCCGCCTGCGCGGATCGCACCAGACCGCCGATCGCGGCACCGGCCAGGTTCGAGAGGGGCTCGCCCGACACCGAGACCGCGCCGCTGGTCCGGACGATCAGGACCGATTCCGCGTAGGCGGGCTCGGTGATCCAGGACTGGAGCACGCCGAGGACGTCGCGGGTCGCGGCGTGAACGGCGGCCGGGTCATCACCCGCCGGACAGTCCAGGATCACCGCCGGCGGTACCTGCGCACCCAGATCCGGCCACGCGACCGTGGCGATCTCGTTGTCCGGCAGCGAGATCGGTGTCCAGTCGATCCCGAACAGCGCCGAGGCGGTGATGTCGGTCCCGGTGGTGAGCTGCGCGGGGTCGATCGGCCGGGAGGCCAAGTGTCGCACGGTCGCGACCGGCGCGCCGGTCGCGTCGGCGAGGTCGATGGCGACCCCGCTCGCGCCGACCCGGACGAGCCGAACACGCAGGGCGTCGGCCCCGGTCGCGTGGACGGTGACGCCCGACCATTCGAACGGCAGCGCGATGCCCGCGCCGTCGGAAGGCAGATCACCGGCGACCCGCAGCGCGTGCAGGGCGGCGTCGAGCAAGGCCGGGTGCAGGCCGAACCGCTGCGCGTCCACGCGGGCCTGATCGGGCAGCGCGAGCTCGGCGTAGACGGCATCGCTGTCGCGCCAGACCGCGCTCAGCCCACGGAAGACCGGTCCGTAGTGGTAGCCCTGCCCGTCGAGGGTGTCGTAGACGCCGTCGAGGTCGACCACGGTGGCACCAGCG
Organism: Nocardia sp. MH4; assembly: GCF_019266065.1. Lineage (GTDB taxonomy): Bacteria > Actinomycetota > Actinomycetes > Mycobacteriales > Mycobacteriaceae > Nocardia > Nocardia canadensis. Next base: position 11,638 of record NZ_LPNR01000131.1, read on the forward strand.
GGCGGCCACTGGGTGAGATCCACCGGCACGGTGTCGCTGTCCGCCGCGAGCACGCCTTCGGCGTTGACGGTCCACGTGGCCGTCGCGCCGTCGGGACGCGAGAAGATCCGCACGGTGCGTCGGCCCGGCTCGTCCTCGGCACCGACGACGACGCGCACCGCGACACCCGCGGCGTCCGGCAGCGCCAGCGGAGCCCGCAGGATCAGCTCCGCCAGGGTCGGGCAGCCGACCTCGGCGCCGGCCTGCAAGGCGAGCTCGACGAACCCGGTGCCGGGGAACAGCACCGTGTCCAGCACGGCGTGGTCGCCCAGCCAGGGCTGAGTCCGCGTCGACAGCCGTCCGCTCAACGCGACGGCGTCGGTCTCCGGCTGCGCGACCACCGCCGATACCAGCGGATGAGCACTGGCGACGAAGCCGAGCGCGCGGGCATCACCACCGGGCGAACTGTCGGTCAGCCAGTAGCGTTGACGCTGGAAGGCATAGGTGGGCAGGTCGACGCGGCGCGCGCCGGTCCCGGCGAACATCGCCGCCCAGTCGACCTCGGCACCGGACACGTACAGCCCGGCCAGTCCGGCCGACAGGGTGACCGCGTCGGCGTGGTCGCGGCGGGCCAGGGCCACCATCGTGGTGGTCTCCGTGGATGTCTCGACGATCTGGCCGATCATCGGCACGAGCACGGCGTCCGGCCCGACCTCGGCGAACCGGGTGACCCCCGCGTCGATCATCGTGGCGACCGCGTCGGCGAAGCGCACCGTGTCACGGACCTGGCCGACCCAGTACGCCGGATCGGACATCTCCTCGCCGACCTGATCGCCGGTCACGGTCGACACCAGCGGCAGGCTCGGGCTCGCGAAAGTCAAACCCTCGACGACCGAGGCGAATTCGGCCAGCATCGGCTCCATCAGCGCCGAATGAAACGCGTGCGAGACTCGCAGACGGTGTGTGCGCCAACCGTTCTCACCGCATGCCTCGACCACCGCGCGCACCGCAGTGTCGAGACCGGAGAGCACAACGGACGACGGGCCGTTCACCGCGGCGATCGACACCCCGTCGATCAGCAACGGCACCACGGCGGCTTCCGGCGCACCCACCGCGACCATCGCCCCACCCGCGGGCAACGCCTGCATCAACCGGCCACGCGCCGCCACCAACGCACACGCGTCAGCGAGCGACAGCACCCCGGCCACCTGCGCGGCCGCGATCTCACCGATCGAATGACCGGCCACCACGTCCGGGCGAACGCCCCAGGATTCGAGCAGCCGGAACAGCGCCACCTCGAACGCGAACAACCCCGCCTGCGCGAACACCGTGTCGTCGACCCGATCGGAATCGGCGAGCGCGTCCGAGAGCGAAACCGGCTGCGCCAGTAGCGGGTCCAGCTGCGCGACGATTCCATCGAATTGCTCGGCGAAGACCGGGTAGACGCGCAATCCGGCGGCCATGCCCGCCCACTGCGCACCCTGGCCGGAGAACACCACACCCGTCGAACCGGACACCACGCGACCGGTCACCACACCCGCGAACGCTTCGCCACGGCCCAGCGCGGCCGCACCGGCCAGCAGACCTTCCCGCTCGGCGGCCAGCAGCACGGCGCGATGGTCGAATCCGACGCGCGAGGTCACCAGCGAGAACCCGATATCCACCGCCGCCGCGTCCCGCCCGGTCACCTGCGATGCCAGGCGGCTCGCCTGCTCCGCGAGCGCCGCGTCGCTGCGCGCCGACAGCACCCACGGCAGCACACCGCCGACGGGCGCGACCGGTTCCGCGGGCACGGGCGCCCCCGGCGCGGCCTCGACGATGACGTGGGCATTGGTCCCGCTGATCCCGAACGACGACACACCCGCGCGCCGCGGCCGATCCACCTGCGGCCACGCGACCGACTCGGTCAGCAACCGCACCTCGCCCTCGGACCAATCCACCTTCGTGGAGGGCTGATCCACGTGCAGGGTCCGGGGCAGCACGCCGTGGCGCATCGCCATGATCATCTTGATCACGCCACCCACACCGGCGGCGGCCTGGGCATGGCCGATGTTCGACTTCAACGAGCCCAGCCACAGCGGACGATCCTCGGCCCGATCCTGGCCGTAGGTCGCCAGTAGCGCCTGGGCCTCGATCGGGTCACCCAACGTCGTTCCGGTGCCATGGGCTTCGACCGCGTCGACCTCGGCCGGGGAGACGCCCGCATTGGCCAGCGCCTGCCGGATCACCCGGCGCTGCGACGGGCCGTTCGGGGCCATCAAGCCGTTGGACGCGCCGTCCTGGTTCACCGCCGAACCCGCGAGCACCGCCAGCACCTGGTGCCCGTTGCGGCGGGCGTCGGACAGCCGCTCCAGCACCAGCACGCCCGCGCCCTCGGACCAGGCCACACCGTCGGCCGCCTCGGCGAACGACTTGCAGCGTCCGTCCGGGGACAACCCGCGCTGACGGCTGAACTCGATCAGCGTCTCCGGCGTCGCCATCACCGCGACACCACCGGCCAGCGCCAGGTCACACTCCCCCGACCGCAGCGACTGCGCCGCCAGATGCATCGCCACCAGCGACGACGAGCACGCCGTATCCACCGACACCGCAGGGCCTTCCAGCCCCAGGGTGTAGGCGATCCGGCCCGACACCAGCGAGCCGGTGACATTGCCGCCGTTGCCCTGCGCGTAGTCGTGGTACATCACGCCGGTGAACACACCGGTCGAACTCCCGCGCAGCTCCGGCGGATTCACCCCGGCGCGTTCCAGCGCCTCCCACGACACCTCCAGCAGCAGACGCTGCTGCGGGTCCATGGCGATGGCCTCGTTCGGACTGATCCCGAAGAACTCGGCGTCGAACTCGGCCGCCGAGTACAGGAACCCGCCGCGGCGGGCGTAGGTCTTGCCGGGCGTGCCGGGAACGGGGTCGTAGATGCCGTCGATGTCCCAGCCACGATCGTCGGGCAGGTCACCGCTGGTGTCGGTACCCGAGGTGACCAGGTCCCACAGGTCCTCGGGCGAGGCGACGCCGCCCGGGTAGCGGCAGCTCATCGCGACCACGGCGATCGGGTCGTCACCGGCCGACCGGCTGGCGGTGACCACGACGTCCCGGCCGGTTCCGGTGAACTCCTCGGCCAGGTACTGGGCGAGGGCCTGCGGGGTCGGGTAGTCGAAGACGAGGGTGGCGGGCAGCGGCAGCCCGGTCACGGCCTTGAGGCCGTTGCGGAACTCGATCGCGGTGATCGAGTCGAAACCGAGTTCGCTGAACGCCTTGTCGGCCGCGACCGCGTTCATGTTCTGGTGCCCGAGGATCGCGGCGACCTGGCCGCGCACGATCTCGACCAGCACGCCCAGCCGTTCGCTGTCGGGCGTGCTCGCCAACCGGGTACGCAGCGCGGTCGCCGTGCCGGTGACGGCCTTGCGACGCTGCGCGATCAGACCGGAGAACAGCGCGGGCAGGGCGAGACCGTGACCGCGCAGCACCTCCAGATCGAGGCGGGCGACCAGCGGCGCGGCGACCTCGGTGCCGGCCACCGCGTCGAACAGGGCCAGGCCCTGCTCGTCCGACATCGCCAGCATGCCCGAGCGAGCCATCCGCTGTCGCTCGACCGCACCGAGCTCGGCCGCCATGCCGCCGTCCCACATGCCCCACGCCACCGAGGTACCGGGCAGACCGGTGGCCCGGCGATGGGTGGCGAGCGCGTCCAGGAAGGCGTTCGCGGCGCCGTAGTTGCCCTGACCGGCATTGCCGAACGCACCGGCCACCGAGCTGAACAGGACGAACGCCCTGAGCGGGAGGCCGGCAGTGAGCTCGTGCAGGTGCGCGGCGGCGTCGACCTTGGGGCGCAGGACGGTGTCCATGCGGTCCGGGGTCAGCGCGGCGATCGCACCGTCGTCGAGGACACCGGCGAGATGGAAGACGCCGGACAAGGGCTGTGCCGCGGGGATATCGGCGAGCACGGCGGCCAGCGCCGCGCGGTCGGCGACATCGCAAGCGACGAACTCGACCTCGGCTCCCGAATTCTCGAGCGCCGCGCGCAATTCGGCGGCACCCGGGCCGGACTCGCCCCGCCTGCTGAGCAACAGCAGGCGCCGGACACCGTGCCGCGCCACCAGGTGCCGGGCGAACAACCCGCCCAGCGCACCGCCGGCACCGGTGAGCAGCACGGTCTCCTCGGCCCCGAAGAGCTCGGCGTCCGCCGAAGTGTGTGCCGCAGTGGCGATTCGAGTGAGCCGGGCGACGTGGACCACACCCTCACGCAGCGCGACCTGCGGCTCGGCCGTGTCCAGAATCCCGCCCAGGGACGCGTCGGTGTCGGCCGAATCGGCGTCGAGCAGGACGATCCGGCCCGGGTTCTCGGCCTGGGCTGCGCGCACCAGGCCACCGACCGCGGCGCCGGCGAGGTTCGTGATGTCCTCGCCCGCCACCGACACCGCGCCCACGGTCCGGACCACCAGGACCGCGTCGGCGAAGCGCGCCTCGGCGCCCCAGTCCCGCAGCACCGCGAGCACCTGATGCGTGGCGGCGCGCACAGCGGCGGGATCATTGCCGCTCGGGCTGTCGAGCACGACCGCGGCAGGCACCTGCTCGCCGAGGTCGGCCCACGACACCGCACCGATCTCGGCGTCGGACACCGTGATCGGGGACCACACGACCTGGAACAGCGCGGAGGAGACAACGGACGCACCCGTGGTGAGCTGCGCCGGATCGATCGGCCGTGCTGCCAGGTGCCGCACGGTCGCGACGGGCGCGCCGGTCGGGTCGGTCAGATCCAGCGCGACCCCGTGGTCGCCGACCCGGGTGAGGCGGACGCGCAGCGCGTCGGCGCCGCTCGCGTGCGCGGTCACCCCGGACCACTCGAACGGCAGGGCCAGCTCGCCGCCCGGCACGGTGGCATCGCCGGCCAGCCGCAGGGCGTGCAGGGCGGCATCCAGCAGGGCCGGGTGCAGGCCGAAGCGCTGGGCCTCGGCCCTGGCCTCCTCGGGCAGCTCGACCTCGGCGTAGAGCAGACCGTCGGCGCCCCGCCAAGCCGCGCGCAGAGCCTGGAACGTCGGGCCGTAGTGGTAGCCCTCCTCGTCGAGCGCGTCGTAGACGCCCTCGACGGGGAGCGCGGTGGCGCCGGCGGGCGGCCACTGAGCGAACTCCGCCGGGGTGCTGTCGGTGTCGGCCGCCAGGACGCCTTCGGTATTGAGGGTCCAGGCCCCCGCGTCGGCGTCGTCGTCAGGGCGGGAGAAGATCCGCACCGCCCGACGGCCCGCCGGGTCCTGCGCGTCGACGACGACGCGCACCGCGACTCCGCCGGAGTCCGGCAGCGCCAGTGGCGCCCGCAGCGCCAGTTCCGCCAGAGTCGCGCAGCCGACCTGATCGCCCGCGTGCAGGGCGAGTTCGACGAATCCGGTGCCGGGGAACAGCACCGTGTCCATGACCCGGTGATCGGCGATCCACGGCTGCGATTCGGTCGAGAGGCGGCCGGTGAGGGTCACCGCGTCGGAGTCCGGCTGCGAGACGACGACCGAGGCGAGGGGATGCCCGGTGGCGACGAGACCCAGGGCCTTGGCGCTGGTCCCGGTCGTGCCTTCGGTCAGCCAGTAACGGCGCCGTTGGAAGGCGTAGGTGGGCAGGTCGACTCGGCGGGCACCGGTACCGGCGTAGAGCGCGGCCCAGTCCACCTCGCCGCCGACGACGTACAGCCCGGCGACCGCGCTCAGCACGCCCACGGCGTCGGCGCTGCCGCGGCGGGCCGTCGCCACCACGGACGCGTCCTCGACGATCTGCGTGATCATCGGCACGAGGGCGGCATCGGGCCCGACCTCGGCGAACCGGGTCACCCCCGACGCGGCCATGGTGGCGACGGCGTCGGCGAAGCGCACCGTGTCACGGACCTGGCCGACCCAGTACGCCGGATCGGACATCTCCTCGCCGACCCGATCGCCGGTCACGGTCGACACCAGCGCGATACTCGGCGCGGCGAAGGTCAAACCCTCCACGACCGAAGCGAAGTCGGCCAGCATCGGCTCCATCAGCGCCGAATGGAAGGCATGCGAGACCCGCAGCCGATGGGTACGCCACCCACGCTCGGCACACACTTCGGCCACCGCAGCTACCGCAGTGTCGACACCGGAGAGCACCACCGCAGACGGTCCGTTCACCGCCGCGATCGACACCCCGTCGACCAGCAACGGCAGCACATCGGCTTCCGGTGCGCCCACCGCGACCATCCCGCCACCCGTGGGCAACGTCTGCATCAACCGGCCACGCGCCGCCACCAACGCACACGCGTCAGCGAGCGACAGCACCCCGGCCACCTGCGCGGCCGCGATCTCACCGATCGAATGACCGGCCACCACATCGATTCGCACACCCCAGGACTCGAGCAGCCGGAACAACGCCACCTCGAAGGCGAACAGACCCGCCTGCGCGAAGACGGTCGCGTCGATCCGCGACTCGTCGTCCATGGCCTCGCTCAGCGGAACCCCCTGTCCGAGAAGAGGTTCCAGCTGGGCGACGATCCCGTCGAACTGCTCGGCGAAGACCGGGAAGGCTCGCAGTCCGGCCGCCATGCCCGCCCACTGCGCACCCTGACCGGAGAACACCACACCCGTCTTGCCCGCCACCGCCCGGCCGGTCACCACACCCGGCAGGATGTCGGCACGACCCAGCGCCTGCGCGCCGGCCAGCAGACCCGCCCGATCGGACGCGAGTACCACGGCCCGATGATCGAACGCGACGCGTGCCGTCACCAGCGACAGGCCGACATCGACCGCGTCCGAATCGTGCTCGGCCACATGGGCGACCAGATTGACCGCCTGATCGCCGAGCGCCGCGCCGGTGCGCGCCGACAGCACCCACGGCAGCACGCCACCGGCCGGGACAGCGGTCTCCACCGGGGCAGCCTGCGCCGCGTCGGGTGCCTGCTCGAGGATGAGGTGCGCGTTGGTGCCGCTGAGCCCGAAGGAGGACACACCGGCACGACGCGGCCGATCCAGCGCGGGCCACGGTGTCGGTTCGGTCAGCAGCCGAATGTGGCCCTCGGACCAATCGACCTTCGTGCTCGGCCGATCCACGTGCAGCGTCTGCGGCAGTACCCCGTGCCGCATCGCCATGATCATCTTGATCACGCCACCCACACCGGCGGCGGCCTGCGCGTGACCGATGTTGGACTTGAGCGAACCCAACCACAGCGGACGATCCTCGGCGCGATCCTGGCCGTAGGTCGCCAACAGGGCCTGCGCCTCGATCGGATCACCCAACGTCGTTCCGGTGCCATGCGCTTCGACCGCGTCGACCTCGGCGGGCGAGACTCCGGCATTGGCCAGGGCCTGCCGGATGACCCGGCGCTGCGACGGGCCGTTGGGCGCGGTCCAGCCGTTCGAGGCACCGTCCTGGTTGACCGCCGACCCGGTGATCACGCCGAGCACCTGGTGCCCGTTGCGCTGCGCGTCCGACAACCGTTCGAGCACCAGTACGCCGGCGCCTTCGGCCCAGGCGACCCCGTCGGCCCCGTCGGCGAACGACCGGCACCGCCCGTCCGGCGACAGCCCGCGCTGACGGCTGAACTCGAGGAACATGTCCGGTGTCGACATCACCGCCACACCACCGGCCAGCGCCAGATCACACTCCCCCGACCGCAGCGACTGCGCGGCCAGATGGAGCGCGACCAGCGACGACGAGCATGCCGTATCGACCGTGACGGCAGGCCCTTCCAGGCCGAACACATACGACACCCGGCCGGAGACCAGGCTGCCGCCCGCGCTGTTACCGGTGCCCGCACCCTGCGCGTAGTCGTGGTACATCACGCCGGTGAACACACCGGTGGCGCTGCCCCGCAGGCCCGCCGGGTCCAGCCCGGCCCGCTCGAGCGCCTCCCAGGACACCTCGAGCAGCACCCGCTGCTGCGGGTCCATCGTCAGCGCCTCGTTCGGGCTGATGCCGAAGAATTCGGCGTCGAATTCCCCTGCGGAATAGAGGAATCCGCCCTGCCGGGTGTAGGTCTTCCCGGCCTTGCCCGGTTCGGGGTCGTAGATGTCGTCCAGGTCCCAGCCGCGATCGGTGGGCAGACCTCCGGTGGCGTGGCCGCCCGAGACGACCAGTCGCCACAGGTCTTCCGGCGAGGTGACCGCACCCGGGTAGCGGCAGCCCATCGCGACCACCGCGATCGGCTCGGCGTCGACCGTCCTGGTCGCGGTGACCGCGACCTCCGCCACCGTGCCGGAGAGCTGGGAGTCGACGAACTCGGCGACCGCCTGCGGGGTGGGGTGATCGAAGATGAGGGTGGCGGGCAGCCGCAGGCCGGTCGCCGCGTTGAGCTTGTTGCGGAACTCCACCGCGCCGAGTGAGTCGAAACCGAGTTGCTGGAAGGCCTGGTGCGATTCCACCGCCTCGGCCGTGGCATGCCCGAGGACCTCGGCCGCCACCGTCTGGACGAGGGCGAGCAGGGTGCTGTGCCGGTCGGCGTCGGACAGCCCGGCCAGTTTCTGCGCGAAGGCGCGGCCCGCGCCGCTGCGGGCGCTGGTGCGGCGCACGGGAATCGGCGCGATGCCGCGGAGCAGGGCGGGCAGCTGCTCGCCCCGGGACCGCAGCACGGCCGGGTCGACGCGCAGGGCCACCAGCTGGGCGGTCTCGGTCGCGACGGCCGCGTCGAACAGGGCTAGGCCGTCGGCCTCGGACAGCGGCGGGAACCCCTGCCTGCGCATCCGGTCGAAGTCGTCCGCGGACAGCTCCGCGCCCAGCCCGCTGGTGCGTACCCACAGGCCGTAGTCCACCGAGGTCGCGGGGAGTCCGGCGGCGCGGCGGTGGGCCGCCAGCGCGTCGAGGAAGACGTTCGCGGCGGCGTAGTTGGCCTGGCCCGCGGTCAGGACCAGCCCGCCGACGGAGCCCAGCAGGACGAACAGCGACAGCGGCTGATCGCGGGTGAGTTCGTGCAGGTGCCAGGCCGCGTCGACCTTGGGCCGGAACACCCGGTCGAACCGTTCCGGTGTCATCGCCTCGATCACGCCGTGGTCCGCGGTGGCGGCCGAATGCACCACGCCCACCAGCGGCTGTTCGGCGGGAACCGACGCGAGCAGCGCGGCCAGCGCGTCACGGTCGGACACGTCGCACGCGGCGACGGTGACCTGGGCGCCGAGCTCGACCAGTTCGGCACTCAGCTCGGCGACACCGGGCGCGTCCCGGCCGCGCCGCGAGGTCAGCAGCAGGTGGCGGACACCGTGCACGGCCACCAGGTGCCGGGCGATCACCGCGCCGATGCCGCTGGTGCCGCCGGTGACCAGCACCGTGCCGGACTCGATCGGGCGCGCGACCGCACCGGGCGCGTGGCGGGTCATCCTGGGCACGAGCAGGGTGGTGCCGCGCAGGGCAGCTTCCGGTTCGCCGGCCGCGCTCGCCGCCGCGACGGCCGACGGCTCGTAGTCGCCGTCGAGATCGAGCAGCTGGAATCGTCCCGGGTGTTCGGCTTGCGCGGCCCGCAGCAGGCCCCACACCGGCGCCTGGGCCAGGTTCACCTGATCGGTCGCACCGATCGTGACGGCATTGCGGGTGAGCACCACCAGGCGAGCGGCGACCAGGCGCGGGTCCGCCAGCCAGCGCTGCACCGTGTCGAGGGCGGCGGTGATCGCCGCGCGCACGGCCGCGGGCGGCGCGCCGTCGTGGTCGGCGCAGTCGTACAGCACGACCTCGGGAACCGCCGGATCCTCGGCGGCGTCCAGGTCGGCGAGCAAGGCGTCGACATCGGCGAAAGCCGCTGTTGTGTCGGCACTTCCGGTGCCGAGCACAGCCACCCGACCCGGCTCGGTCGCGGGCAGCGGGACGCCGACCCAGTCGATGCCGAACAGGGCCTCCGAGATCTGGTCGGCGCCGAGGCGTTCGGCCGACACCGGCCGCGAGACCAGGGCGCCCACCGACAGCACCGGCAGGCCGTGCTCGTCGGCGACCTGCATCGAGTGGCTACCGGTGCCCCGCACGATGCGCACCCGCACCGACGCCGCGCCGCTCGCGTGCGACACCACCCGGTTCCAGGTGAACGGCAGTTCCGGCGCGGCGACTTCACCCCGGCGCCGGGCTTCGACGATGCCGACGTGCAGTGCCGAGTCGAACAGCGCCGGATGGATCAGGAACCCGTCGGCAGCGCGGCGATCGGGCAGCGCGACCTCGGCGAACAATTCGTCACCACGCTGCCACGCCGCCTGCAAGCCCTGGAAGAACGGCCCGTATTCGTAACCCGCTTCGAGCAGTTCGTCGTAGGCGCCGTCGATGACCAGCGGCTGGGCGCCCGCGGGCGGCCAGGCGATGAGGTCGAAATCGACGTCGGACTCCTCCGGGGCCAGAACGCCCTCGGCGTGGATCGACCACGGCCCGCCCGCGATCTGACGCGAGTGCACACTCAGGCGTCGGCGTCCGGCCGCGTCGGCGTCGGACACCACCACCTGCACCGAGACACTCCCCTGCGCGGGCAGGGTGAGCGGGGTGTGCAGGACGAGTTCGTCCACCACCGGGCAGCCGACCAGACCGCCCACGTAGCAGGCCAATTCGACGTAGCCGGTGCCCGGCAGCAGCATCACGCCGAACACGCTGTGGTCGGCCAGCCAGCGCACCGAGTCCACCGACCAGCGGCCGGTGAAACTCACCGCGCCCGATTCCGGATGGGCCACCACGGCACCGAGCAACGGGTGCTCGGCGATCTCGAGCCCGACCGAGGTGGCGCCGCTGAGGTCGGCGCCCAGCCACGACTCGGCGATCACCCGCTTGGCGTCGAGCCAGAACCGTTCGTGCTGAAAAGCGTAGGTGGGCAGATCGACTCGCCTGCCGCCGTCGACCGGACCGGTCCACGCCACCTCGGCGCCGGACACGAACAGCGCGGCGACCCCGGCCAGCACCGACGACGCGTCGGCCTTACCCTTGCGCGCCATCGGAACCATCACCGTGGCCGCGGCATCGGCGGCCGGATCGTCGAGGGTCTGCGACACCATCGGAGTCAGCACCGCGTCGGGCCCGACCTCGGTGAACCGGGACACGCCGAGCGCCGACATGGTGGCGACCGCGTCCGCGAAGCGCACCGTGCCCCGGACCTGGCCGGGCCAGTACGCCGGGTCCGACATCTCGTCGGTGACTCGCGCGCCGGTCACCGACGACACCAGCGCGATGGTGGGCCGCGAGAACGTCAATCCCTGGACCACCGCGCCGAATTCGGCCAGCATCGGATCCATCAGCGCCGAGTGCGACGCGATCGAGATCCGCAACCGGTGCGTGCGCCACCCGCGCTCGGCACAGGCGTCCTTGGCGGCGAGGACCGCCTCCTCCACACCGGAGAGCACCACCGACGCCGGACCGTTGACCGCCGCGATCGACACCCCGTCGGTCAGCAAGGGCAGCACGTCGGCTTCCGGCGCCCCCACCGCGACCATCGCCCCACCCGGGGGCACCGCCTGCATCATCCGGGCGCGCGCGGCCACCAGCACGCACGCGTCGTCGAGCGACATGACCCCGGCGACATGCGCGGCGGCTACCTCACCGATCGAGTGACCGGCCACCACATCGGCCCGCAGGCCCCACGATTCGAGCAGCCGGAACAGCGCCACCTCGAACGCGAAGACACCGGCCTGGGTGAACACCGTGTGGTCGAGCAAGGTGTCGTCGTGCAGGGCCGCGCGCAGCGACTCCGGTTGGGCCAGCAGCGGTTCCAGCCGGGCGACGATCGCGTCGAAGTGCTCGGCGAAGACCGGGTAGACCCGGAGTCCGTCGGCCATGCCCGCCCACTGCGAGCCCTGCCCGGTGAACAGCACGCCGGTGGTGCCGGGGACGGCCCGGCCGGTCACCACGCCGGGAACCCGGGTGTCCGCGGCCAGGGCCCGGACACCGGCCAGCAGGGCGGCGCTGTTCTCGCCGAGGACCACGGCGCGGTGGTCGAAGACGCCACGGGTCGAGGTCAGTGAGAAGGCGACATCGCGCGGATCCAGCGCGGGCGCCACGGCCGCCAGGCGGGCCGCCTGATCGGCCAGCGCCGCGCCGCTGCGGGCCGACAGCACCCACGGCAGCACCCCGGGGACCGGGGCCGGTTCGGGCTGCTCCGGCGCAGGCGGAGCCTGTTCCAGGACGAGGTGCACGTTGGTGCCCGCGACACCGAACGAGGACACCCCCGCTCGACGCGGCCGGTCCAGCGCGGGCCAGGGCACGGCCTCGGTCAGCAACCGCACGTGCCCGGCCGTCCAATCGACCTTGGTGCTGGGCTGATCCACGTGCAGCGTCTTGGGCAGCACACCGTGCCGCATGGCCATGACCATCTTGATCACGCCACCCACACCGGCAGCGGCCTGTGAGTGCCCGATGTTGGATTTCAGCGAGCCCAGCCACAGCGGGCGGTCGGCGTCGTGGTCCTGACCGTAGGTCGCCAGCAGCGCCTGTGCCTCGATCGGATCGCCCAATGTCGTTCCGGTGCCGTGCGCTTCGACGACGTCGACCTCGCTCGCCGCGACGCCCGCGTTGGTCAGCGCCTGGCGGATGACCCGCCGCTGCGAGGGACCGTTCGGGGCGGTCAGACCGTTGGAGGCTCCGTCCTGGTTCACTGCGGACCCGGCGATCACCGCGAGCACCTGATGACCGTGGCGCTGAGCGTCCGACAGCCGCTCCAGCACCAGCATGCCCGCGCCCTCGGCCCAGCCGACGCCGTCGGCGGCCTCGGCGAACGCCTTGCAGCGCCCGTCCGGGGAGATGCCGCGCTGCCTGCTGAACTCGATCAGCGTCTCGGGGGTGGCCATCACCGCGACGCCACCGGCGAGCGCCAGATCGCACTCGCCCGATCGCAGGGCCTGGGCGGCCGAGTGCATCGCCACCAGCGACGACGAGCACGCGGTGTCCACGGTGACCGACGGCCCTTCCAGGCCGAGGACATAGGAGATCCGCCCCGACGCGACGGCGCCGGCGTTCGCGTTGGCCGGATAGTCGTGATACATCATGCCGACGTAGACGCCGGTGCTGCTCCCGCGCAGCGCGGCGGGATCGAGCCCGGCCCGTTCGAAGGCCTCCCACGAGGTCTCCAGCAGCAGGAACTGCTGCGGGTCCATCGTCGCGGCCTCCTTCGGGCTGATCCCGAAGAACGCCGGGTCGAATTCGCCAGCGGCATGCAGGAACCCGCCCTCGCGGGTGTAGACGCTGTTCGGCCGCTCGCCGGTGTGGTCGTAGAGACGCTCGGCGTCCCAGCCACGGTTCACCGGGAACTCCGAGGCGGCGTCCACCCCGTCGGCGACCAGCCGCCAGAGGTCCTCGGGCGAGGCGACGCCGCCCGGGTAGCGGCAGGCCATGCCGACGATCGCGATCGGCTCGCGCAGGGCGGCGTCGAGCTTGCGGTTGCGGGCGCGCAGCCGCTCGGTCTCCTTGAGCGAGACCCGAAGGGCGTCGGCGAGTTTCTGAATGTTGGTGTCGGGCTTCGTCATCGCCGTCAGTCCTCTGAGGAGTTGTGGTAAGCCAGATCGATCAGGTCATCGATGTCGAGGTCGTCGATCGACTCCTCGGTGATGGGCCGATCGGGCTCGTCGTGGCTGTGCTGACCCTGGGCAAGATGCAGGAGCGCGTCCAGCAGGCCCGCGTCGCGCAGCCGCGCGAGGGGGATGGTCTGCAGGGCCCGGCGGATCTCGGCATCGGGGTGATCGGCGTGCGGTTGCCGGTCGGTCAGCTCGTCGTGGAGGTACTCGGCGAGCGCCGCGGGTGTCGGGTAGTCGAACACCAGCGTCGCGGGCAGTGCCAGACCGGTGGCGGTCTTGAGGGCGTTGCGGAACTCGATCGCGGTGATCGAGTCGAAGCCGAGTTCGTTGAAGGCCCGATCCGCGTCGACGGCGTGGGCGTCGCGGTGGCCCAGGGTCGCGGCGACCTGACCGCGGACGATCTCGACCAGCACGCCGTGTCGCTCGCCGTCCGGGGTCTCGGCCAACCGGGCGCGCAGCCCGGCGCTCTCGTCCACGGCTGCGGTCCGGCGTGGCGCGGTCAGCCCGGCCAACAGGGCGGGGGCGAAGCCCGCGTCGCGCATGGTGGCCAGGTCGAGCCGGGCCAGGATCGGGGCCGCCGTGTCGAGGCGGGTCGCGGCGTCGAACAGGGCCAGGCCCTGCGCTCGCGACAGCGGCAGCATGCCCGTGCGGGTCATGCGCAGCCGATCGACCTCGCCGAGTTCGCCTGCCATGCCGCCGTCCCACAGCCCCCAGGCCAGGGACTGACCCGGTCGGCCGGTGGCCCTGCGGTGCGCCGCGAGCGCGTCGAGGGCGGCGTTGGCCGCGCCGTAGTTGCCCTGCCCGGTATTGCCGAACGCGCCTGCCGCCGAACTGAACAGCACGAAGGCTTTCAACGGCAGGTCGCTGGTCAGCGCGTGCAGGTGCAGCGCGGCGTCGACCTTGGGGGCGAGGACGGTGTCCATCCGGTCCGCGGTGAGCGAGGCGACGGCGCCGTCGTCGAGGACGCCCGCGAGGTGGAACACCGCGACGAGCGGGTGCTCGGCGGGGATGTCGGCCAGGACGCGGGCGAGCGCGTCGCGGTCGGCGACGTCGCACGCGTCGATGTCGACGTGCGCGCCCGCGCCCTCGAGCTCCGCCCGCAACTCGGCGGTGCCGGGCGCGGATTCGCCCCGGCGACTGAGCAACCGGAGTCGGCGGACCCCGTGCGCATCCACGAGATGCCGGGCGAACATCCGACCCAGTAGGCCACCGGCACCGGTGATCAGCACGGTCTCCTCCGGCGCGACAGCGGGGCTCGCGACCGTGCCGCTCGCGGCGGCACCGAGGCGGGCCAGCCGTGCGGCGGTGACCTGCCCGTCGCGCACCGCGACCTGCGGTTCACCCGTGGCCAGGATCCCGCCCAGCAGCCCGTCGAGATCGGCGTCCGCGTCGATCGAGACGACCCGGCCGGGGCTCTCGGACTGCGCCGAGCGCACCAGGCCACCGACCGCCGCGCCGGCGAGATTCGTGATGTCCTCCCCGGCGACGGAGACCGCTCCCTCGGTCCGGACGACGAGCACCGAATCCGCGAACCGTTCGTCGCCGAGCCAGGTGTGCAGCGCCGACAGGACGAGATGGGTCGCGGCGCGGATGTCGGCGGGTTCGTTGCCCGCCGGGCAGTCCAGGACCGCGACCGCCGGCACCTCGACACCGAGGTCGGTCCACGCGACAGCGTCGATCTCGGTGCGCGACACCGCGATCGGCGTCCACTCGACCCGGAACAGCGCGTTGCCCACGGTGGACGCGCCCGCCGTGAGCTGGGCGGGATCCATGGGGCGGGACGCCAGGTGACGCACGGTGGCCACCGGCGCGCCCCACTGGTCGGCCAGCTCGAGCGTGGCGCCGTGGTCGCCGACCCGGGTGAGCCGGACCCGGACGGCGGTCGCTCCGGCCGCGTGCACGGTGACACCCGACCATTCGAACGGCAGCGCGATGCCGTCCGTGGGCAGGTCGGCAGCGGCGAGGAGCGCGTGCAGGGCCGAGTCGAACAGCGCCGGGTGGATGCCGAAGCCGTCGGCGCCGACCGATTCGGGCAGCGCGACCTCCGCGAACACCTCGTCCCCGCGCTGCCATACCGCGCGCAGGCCCTGGAAGAACGGGCCGTATCCGTAGCCCGCGTCCAGCAGGTCGTCGTAGACCGTGTCGAGCGGCAGGGGCTGGGCGCCGGCGGGCGGCCACGCGGTGAGCGCGGCGGTGGGGACCTGCGCGTCGGTCGCGAGAAGGCCGTCGGCGTTCAGGGTCCACGCCGCGTCGCCGTCGTCCGGACGGGAGAAGATCCGCACCGCACGCTGTCCGGCGGGGTCCTGGTCTCCGACCACGAGGCGCAGTGCGAGACCACCGGTCTCGGTGAGCACCAGCGGTGCCTGCAGGACCAGCTCGGCCACCGTCGAGCAGCCGACCTGCTCGGCGGCGTGCAGCGCGAGTTCGACCAGCCCGGTGCCGGGGAACACGACGGTGTCGAGCACCCGGTGGTCGGTCAGCCACGGCTGCGCCTGCGCCGACAGGCGACCCGTGAGGGTGACCGCGTCGGAATCGGGGTGCGTGATGACCGCCGACACCAGGGGGTGGCCGGTCGCCAGCAGTCCCATGGATCGGGCGTCGCCCGCGGCGGCGCCTTCGGTCATCCAGTAACGGCGACGCTGGAAAGCGTAGGTGGGCAGGTCGATTCGCCGTGCGCCGGACCCGGCGTACAGGGCGGACCAGTCCACCGGCGTGCCGGCGACATGCAGCCGGGCCAACCCGGTCAGCAGGGTCGACGGATCGGCGTGCTCGCGGGCGCACAGCGCGACCGTCGTCGCGGTGTCGAGAGCTTGCGCGACCATCGGCGTGAGCGCCGCGTCGGGCCCGATCTCGGCGAACCGGGTGACCCCCAGCTCGGCCATCGTGGCGACCGCGGCGGCGAAGCGCACCGTGTCGCGGACCTGCCCGACCCAGTAGGCCGGGTCCGACATCTCGTCGCCGATCCGGGCACCGGTGACGGTGGAGACCACGGGCACGTTCGGTCGGCCGAACGTCAAACCTTCGATTACCGAGGCGAAGTCGGCCAGCATCGGCTCCATCAGCGCCGAATGGAACGCGTGCGAGACCCGCAGCCGGTGGGTCCGCCAACCGTTTTCGGCACAGCGCTGCACCACCGCGGAGACCTCGGCGTCGATGCCGGAGAGCACGATCGAGGACGGGCCGTTGACCGCGGCGATCGACACCCCGTCGATCAGCAACGGCAGCACATCGGCTTCCGGCGCGCCCACCGCGACCATCGCGCCGCCGGTGGGCAGCGCCTGCATCAACCGGCCACGCGCCGCGACCAGCACGCACGCGTCGTCGAGCGACAACACCCCGGCCACGTGCGCGGCCGCGATCTCACCGATCGAATGACCGGCCACCACCTCGGCCCGCACACCCCACGACTCCAGCAGCCGGAACAACGCCACCTCGAAGGCGAACAGGCCCGCCTGGGTGAATACCGTCCGGCCGCTCAGCTCCTCGTCACCCAGGGCGACAGTCAGCGAATCAGGCTGTCCCAGCAGTGGTTCCAGTCGAGCGGCGATGCCGTCGAAGTGCTCGGCGAAGATCGGGTAGCCGCGCAGTCCGTCGGCCATGCCCGCCCACTGCGCACCCTGCCCGGAGAACACGAAGCCTGTCGAACCCGACACCACCCGGCCGCGCACCACCCGCGTGGGCTCGGTGCCGTCGGCCAAGGCCCGCAGCTCCGCAGACCGGTCGGCGCGATCTCCGGCCAGCACGACGGCCCGATGCTCGAAGGCGCCGCGCGTCACGGCCAGCGAGTAGCCGACGTCGATCGGGTCGAGATCGTCCATTCGGGCGACGAGCCGAGCGGCCTGATCGGCCAGCGCCGCACCGCTGCGCGCGGACAGCACCCACGGCGTCGGCCCGTCGGGCCGGTCGGTCGGCGTGGTCGAATCCGCCACCGGCGGTGCCTGTTCCACGATGACATGCGCGTTCGTGCCGCTGATGCCGAACGAGGACACCCCCGCGCGCCGCGGCCGATCCAGCGCGGGCCACTCGACCGATTCGGTCAGCAGGCGGACATGTCCTTCGGACCAATCCACCTTGGTACTGGGCTGATCCGCGTGCAGAGTGCGCGGCAGCACCCCGTGCCGCATCGCCATGATCATCTTGATCACGCCACCCACACCAGCCGCCGCCTGCGCGTGACCGATATTGGATTTCAGCGAGCCCAGCCACAACGGACGATCCTCGGCCCGATCCTGACCGTAGGTGGCCAACAGGGCTTGCGCTTCGATCGGATCACCCAATGTCGTTCCGGTGCCATGGGCTTCGACGACGTCGACCTCGACGGCCGAGACTCCCGCATTGGCGAGTGCCTGGCGGATCACCCGCTGCTGCGAGGGACNTGCCTGGCGGATCACCCGCTGCTGCGAGGGACCGTTGGGCGCGGTGAACCCATTGGACGCACCGTCCTGGTTGACCGCCGAGCCCGCGAGCACCGCCAGTACCTGATGGCCGTTGCGGCGAGCGTCGGACAGCCGCTCCAGCACGAGCACGCCCGCGCCCTCGGACCAGCCGACACCATCGGCGTCGTCGGCGAACGACTTGCATCGCCCGTCCGGTGACAGCCCGCGCTGACGGCCGAACTCCAGGAACATGTCCGGGGTCGCCATCACGGCCACACCACCGGCCAAGGCGAGTTCACACTCTCCCGACCGCAGCGACTGCGCCGCCAGATGCAGCGCGACCAGCGACGACGAGCACGCCGTGTCCACCGTGACCGACGGCCCCTCCAGCCCGAACACGTAGGAGACCCGGCCCGAGACCAGGCTGCCCGCGGCGCTGCTGCCGGTACCGGAGCCCTGCGCGTAGTCGTGGTACATCACGCCGGTGAACACCCCGGTCGCGCTGCCCCGCAGCACCGCCGGATCCAGACCGGCGCGCTCGAGCGCCTCCCACGAGACCTCGAGCAGTACCCGCTGCTGCGGGTCCATGACGGTGGCCTCGTTCGGGCTGATCCCGAAGAAGTCCGCGTCGAATTCCGCGGCGTCGTAGAGGAATCCGCCGCGGCGGGTGTAGGTCTTGCCCGGCTTGCCGGGTTCGGGGTCGTAGATGCCGTCGAGGTCCCAGCCGCGATCGAGCGGCATGTCCCCGGTGGTGTCGCCGCCGGAGGTCACCAGCTGCCACAGGTCCTCGGGTGAGGCGACGCCGCCCGGGTAGCGGCAGCTCATGGCCACCACCGCGATCGGCTCGTCGTCGGCGCGGACCCGGCCGACCACGCGTTCCTCGGCCGCCCCCGTGCCGGAGAGCTGGGAATCGAGGAACTCCGCGACGATCCCCGGAGTGGGGTAGTCGAAGATGAGCGTGGCGGGCAGGTGCAGACCGGTCGCCGCGTTGAGCTTGTTGCGGAACTCCACCGCGCCGAGCGAGTCGAAGCCGAGCTGCTGGAACGGCCGATCGGCGACGACGGCCTCGGCCGAGGCGTGCCCGAGGATGTCGGCGGCCACCGACCGGACCAGGTCGAGCAGGGCGCCGCCGCGATCGGCATCGGAGAGCCCGGCGAGCTTGCGCAGGAACGCCTGGCCTGCCGCCGTGCGGGTGGGACGACGTGCCGGGGCCGGTGCGATCGCGCGCAACAGCGCCGGGATCTGTTCGTCCCTGGTGCGCAGCACAGCCGGATCGACGCGCAGGGGTACCAGCTGGGCGGTGTCGGTGGCGATGGCCGCGTCGAACAGCGTCAGCCCCTCCGCCTCGGTCAGCGGCGGGAAGCCCTGCCTGCGCATCCGGTCGAAGTCGGCCTCGGACAGTTCGGCGCCGAGCCCGGTGGCGCGTGCCCACATGCCGTAGTCGAGCGCGATCGCGGGCAGGCCGAGCCGGTGCCGGTGCGCGGCGAGGGCGTCGAGGAAGACGTTGGCCGCCGCGTAGTTCGCCTGCCCGGCGGGCAGGACCAGGCCGCCGGCCGAGGACACCAGGACGAACAGCGACAGCGCGCGCTCGGCGGTGAGTTCGTGCAGATGCCAGGCGGCGTCGGCCTTGGGCCGGAACACCCGCTCGATCCGCTCCGGAGTGAGCGCCTCGATCAGCCCGTTGTCGGCGGTGCCCGCCGCGTGCACCACACCGACCAGCGGATGCTCGGCGGGCACCGAGTCGAGCAGGGCGGCCAGGGCGGCGCGGTCGGCCACATCGCACGCGGCGATGGTGACCTCGGCGCCGAGTTCGACCAGCTCGGAACGCAACTCGGCCGCACCGGCCGCGGTCGCACCGCGCCGCGAGGTCAGCAGCAGGTGCCGAACACCGTGCGCGGCGACCAGGTGCCGCGCGAACACCGCGCCCAAACCGCCGGTGCCACCGGTGATCAGGACCATGCCGGTATCGAGCGACCGCGTGATCGTGCCGGCGGTATGGCGGGTCAGGCGCGGGACGAGCAGCGTCGTCGCGCGCAGTGCCGCCTCGGGCTCCCCGGCCGCGACGGCCGCCGCGATCCGGACGGGGTCGGGATCGGCATCCAGGTCGAGGAGCTGGAAGCGGCCGGGGTGTTCGGCCTGCGCGGCGCGCAGCAACCCCCACACCGGCGCCTGCACCGGGTTCACCTCGTCGGTATGGACCGCGTGTGTGGTGAGCACGACCAACCGCGCATCGTCGCAGCGGGGATCGGCGAGCCACCGCTGCACGGTGTCGAGGACACCGGCCAGGGCCGCGCGAGCCGCCTCCGGCACCGCGCCCTCGGGGTCCGGCGCGACGAGCAGAACGAGCTCGGGGATCACCGGCTCTTGCGTCGCGTCGAGGTCGGCGAGCAGGGCCGGGAGATCCGGGTATCCGCGTACCTCGCCCGTGCTCGAGGCACCGAGCACCGCGATGCGCTCCGGTGCGACCGTCGCCGTCGGCATGGCGTACGGCACCCAGTCGACGGCGAACAGCGATTCCGCGATCCGGTCCGCACCGAGTCGTTCGGCCGAGACCGGGCGCGAGATCAAGGCGCCCACCGACAGCACCGGCTGTCCCTGGTCGTCGGCGATCTGCAGGGCATACCTGGTGCCGTCCAGCACGATGCGAACGCGCACCGCGGCGGCACCCGCCGCGTGCACGACGACCTGGTTCCAGGTGAACGGCAGTGCCGGGAAGCCCTCGACGCCGCCGCGCAGCCCGTGGATGATCCCCGCGTGCAGCGCCGAGTCGAAGAGCGCGGGATGGATGCCGAAGCCCGCGGCATCGCGCGGATCGGACAGCGACACTTCGGCGAACAGCTCGTCGCCACGCTGCCAGGCGGCCTGCAAGCCCTGGAAGAACGGGCCGTATCCGTAACCGACATCGAGCAATTCGTCGTAGGCGCGGTCGACGTCGATCGGCCGCGCGCCGGCCGGGGGCCAGGCGGTCAGCTCGAAATCGGCGGTCGTGTCCGCCGGTGCCAGCACGCCTTCGGCGTGGCGGGCCCACGGACCGTCGACGCGGTGCCGTGAGTACACACCGAGCCGTCGGCGGCCGGTGTCATCGGCGGCGGCCACGACGACCTGCACCGCGACACTGCCGTCGGCCGGCACCGTCAACGGGGTGTGCAGGACGAGTTCGTCCACCATCGGACAGCCGAGCAGTCCGCCGACATAGCCGGCCAGCTCCACGAAGCCGGTGCCCGGTAGCAGCACGACACCGAGCACGCTGTGATCGGCCAGCCACGGCACGGTCGCCGGGGACCAGCGGCCGGTGAAACTGATTCCGCCCGACTCCGGATGTGCCACCACGGCGCCG
Organism: Nocardia sp. MH4; assembly: GCF_019266065.1. Taxonomy (GTDB): domain Bacteria; phylum Actinomycetota; class Actinomycetes; order Mycobacteriales; family Mycobacteriaceae; genus Nocardia; species Nocardia canadensis. Next base: position 32,784 of record NZ_LPNR01000131.1, read on the forward strand.
AGCAGCGGATGATCCACCGTGTCGAGACCGACGGAGGTGACCCCACCCAGCTCGGCGCCCAGCCACGATGTCGCCAGCGCCTGCTTGGCATCGAGCCAGAACCGCTCGTGCTGGAAGGCGTAGGTGGGCAGGTCGACGCGGCGCGCACCGGTACCGGCGAACACCCCGGCCCAGTCCACGACCCCGCCGGAGACGAACAGACCCGCGACGCCGTTCAGCACCGACGACGCGTCTGCGCGGTCGCGGCGCGCCAGCGCCACCACCGTCGCGGCGGTGTCGTCGACGATCTGGGTGACCATCGGGGTGAGCACGGCATCGGGTCCCACCTCGGCGAACCGCGTGACCCCCAACTCGGCCATGGTGGCGACCGCGTCGGCGAACCGCACCGTCGCCCGGACCTGCTCGACCCAGTAGGCCGGGTCCGACAGCTCGTCCTCGACCCGGCGTCCGGTCACGGTCGACACGAGCTCGATGCTCGGCCGCGAGAACCGCAATTCCCCGACCACCGCGGCGAATTCGGCGAGCATCGGCTCCATCAGCGTCGAGTGGAAGGCGTGCGAGACCCGCAGCCGATGGGTACGCCATCCGCGCTCGGCACACACCTCGGCCACGGCCGCGACGGCATCCCCTGGACCGGACAGCACGACCGCGCCGGGGGCGTTGACCGCGGCGAGGGATACCGACTCGCCCAGCAGGGGCGACACCTCGGCTTCCGGCGCACCCACCGCGACCATCGCCCCGCCCGTGGGCAGCGCCTGCATCAACCGGCCGCGGGCCGCCACCAGGGCGCAGGCATCGCCGAGGGACAACACGCCCGCCACGTGTGCGGCGGCGATCTCACCGATCGAATGACCGGCCACCACATCCGGGCGAACGCCCCAGGATTCGAGCAGACGGAACAGGGCCACCTCGAAGGCGAACAGGCCCGCCTGCGCGAACACCGTCCGGTCGACCGCCTCGTCGTCCGCGAGCGCGTCCACCAGCGAAACCGACTGTTCCAGCAGCGGATCAACGCCGGTGACGATCTCGTCGAAAGTCCGCGCGAACACCGGATACGCGGCACACAGCTCGGCCGCCATACCCGCCCACTGCGCGCCCTGACCGGAGAACACCAGACCTGTGGCGCCCGCCACCGCCCGGCCGGTCACCACACCGGCGGCGGCCGAACCGGTGGCCAGCGCCGCGATTCCCGCCCGGAGACCAGCCGCGTCCTCGGCCAGGACCACGGCGCGATGCTCGAACACACCGCGCGTGGCGACCAGCGAGAACCCGACATCCTGTGGAGTGAAACCGAATTCATCCACCTGCGCACCCAACCGCGCGGCCTGCGCGGCGAGGGCATCGTCACCGCGCGCCGACAGCACCCACGGCAGCAGCCCCGCGGCAGCGCCGGGCGACACCGAATCCGCCACCGCCGGAGCCTGTTCCACGATCACGTGCGCGTTGGTGCCGCTGATGCCGAACGAGGACACGCCCGCGCGACGTGGCCGATCGACCTGCGGCCACTCGACCGCCTCGGTCAGCAGTCGCAGGTGTCCCGCGGACCAGTCCACCTTGGTGCTGGGCTGGTCCACGTGCAGCGTCTTGGGCAGCACACCGTGCCGCATGGCCATGATCATCTTGATCACACCACCCACACCGGCAGCTGCCTGCGAGTGCCCGATGTTGGATTTCAGCGAGCCGAGCCACAGTGGACGATCCTCGGGGCGGTCCCGGCCATAGGTGGCCAGCAGGGCCTGCGCCTCGATCGGATCGCCCAGCGTCGTCCCGGTGCCGTGCGCTTCGACCACGTCGACCTCGACCGGCGAGACCCCGGCATTGGCCAGCGCCTGCCGGATCACCCGCCGTTGCGACGGACCGTTCGGCGCGGTCAGACCGTTCGACGCGCCGTCCTGGTTCACCGCCGACCCGGCGACCACCGCCAGCACCGGATGACCGTTGCGGCGCGCGTCCGACAGCCGCTCCAGCACGAGGACCCCGACACCCTCGGACCAGGCGACACCGTCGGCGGCATCGGCGAAGGACTTGCTCCGCCCGTCCGGCGCCAGCCCCCGCTGACGGCTGAACTCCACGAACGTCTCCGGCGTGGCCATCACCGCGACACCACCGGCGAGCGCGAGATCGCACTCCCCCGAGCGCAGCGACTGCGCCGCCAGATGCAGCGCGACCAGCGACGACGAGCACGCGGTGTCGACGGTGACCGACGGCCCTTCCAAGCCGAACACATACGACACCCGGCCGGAGGCGAGGGAACCGGAGTTCGCGTTGACCGGATAGTCGTGATACATCATGCCGGTGAAGACGCCGGTCGCGCTGCCGCGCAGTACCGCCGGATCCACCCCGGCCCGCTCGAAGGCCTCCCACGAGCTCTCCAGCAGCAGGAACTGCTGCGGGTCCATCGCCGCGGCCTCGTTGGGGCTGATGCCGAAGAAGGCGGGGTCGAATTCGCCCGCGCCGTGCAGGAATCCGCCCTCGCGGGTGTAGGTGGTGTTGGGCGTCTCACCGGTGGGGTCGTAGATCCGCGCGGTGTCCCACCCGCGATTCACCGGGAACTCCGTGACCGCGTCGACGCCGTCGGCGACCAGTCGCCACAGCTGCTCGGGCGTGCTGACGCCGCCCGGGTAGCGGCAGGCCATACCCACGATCGCGATCGGATCGCCGTCGACGGCCCGGTCCGCGACGACCGCGATCTCGGTGGCCGTGCCCAGGAATTCCTCGGCCAGGTGCTCGGCCAGCGCCTGCGGTGTCGGGTAATCGAAGACGACCGTGGCGGGCAGGGCGAGACCGGTGACGGTCTTGAGCCGGTTGCGCAGCTCGACCGCGCTCAGCGAATCGAACCCGAGATCCTGGAAGGCCCGGCCGGGATCGATCGCGGCCACGCTGTCGTGACCGAGCACGGCCGCGATGTGCGTGCGCACGGTGTCGAGCACCAGCTGCCGTTGCCGGTCGATGTCCGCCCCGGCCAACCGAATCCGCAAGTCCGACACCATTGTCGAGGTGGCGACGCGGCGCGGCGCGGGCGCCAGGTCGCGCAGGAGCGGGGGCAACAGCCCGGCCTCGGCCTGGGCCCGGATCGCGGCGGTGTCGAGGACGGCGATCACCGCATGCGGTGCGCCGTGGGCGATGGCCGCGTCCCATCCGGCCAGCGCCTGCGCGTCCGGCATGGCGGTGAATCCGCTGCGGCTCATCCTGGCCACGTCGGTGTCACCGAGCTGCCCGGACATCCCGCTCGAGCGGGCCCACAGCCCCCACGCCAACGACTGACCCGCCAGCCCGGCGGCCCGGCGATGCGCCACCAGCGCGTCGAGGAAGGTATTGGCGGCGGCGTAGTTGCCCTGCCCGGGTCCGCCGACGGTGCCCGAGGCCGAGGAGAACACCACGAACGCGGACAGGTCCAGGTCCGCGGTCGCCTCGTGCAGATACCAGGCGGCATCCGCCTTCGGCGCCAGAACGGTGTCGATCCGCTCGCCGGTCAACGAGGCGATGACCCCGTCGTCGAGGACACCGGCGGCATGGATCACCCCGGTCAACGGCCACTGCTCGGGCACCTCACCCCGCAGCGCGGCCACGGCGGCGGCATCGGTGACATCACATGCCAGCACCCGCACCTGGACGCCGGACTCGGCCAGCTCGGCACACAGCGCCGCCGCGCCGTCCGCCCGCGGACCCCGACGGCTGACCAGCAGCAGCGACCGCACCCCGTGCTCGGCCACGAGGTGGCGCGCGATCACGCCACCGACACCACCGGTGCCACCGGTGATCAGCACCGTTCCCTCGCCGAAGGCGGTGGTAGCGGCGGTACTCGTAGTGTTCACGCCGGTGCGCCGGGTGAGTCGGGCGGTGTGGGTGACGCCCGCCCGGACGACGACCTGGGGTTCGCCCACGGCCAGGACGGTGGCCGCGAGATGCTCGTCGACGACGGTGTCCGCGTCGACCAGCACGATCCGGCCGGGATCCTCCGACTGCGCGGAGCGCACCAGGCCCCATACAGCGGCACCGGGGAGGTCGAGGAGGTCTTCGCCGGGAAGCGCGATCGCGCCGCGCGTGACGATCAGCAGGGTGCTCGTGGCGAAACGGTCCTGTGCCGGCCACTGCTGGATCACGGTGAGGATCCGGGCGAGTTCGGTGTGGGTGGTCGCCACCGTGTCCGCGCCGGTGCTCCCGGTCCCGCCGGCTCCGGCGTCGACGACAACCACCGGCGGGACCGGCGACGCCGCGTCGAGCCGCTCCCATCGGCCGATGGTCGCGGGTGTCGTGGCGGGTTCGGCCGTGACCGGTGACCAGGTCAGTTCCAGCAGCGGCGCGGCGGGTTTGCCCACGCCGGCGGTCAGCTGGTCGAGCGGCGTCCGCCGGGTGGTCAGCGTTCCCGACAGCACGGGCAGGCCCTGCTCGTCGGTCGCGGTGAAGGCCACCGATGATCCCGTCGAGGCCAGCCGCACGCGCAGCACGGACGCGCCGGCCGCGTGCAGCGAGACCGACTCCCACGAGAAGGGCAGCACCACCTGTCCGGCGGGGATCGCGAACGGCGACCGTGCCGCATCGGCAGCGCTGTCCATTACCCCGGCGAGCAGACCGGCCTGCATGGCCGCGTCCAGCAGCGCGGGATGGATACCGAATCCTTCCGCGCGGGCGCCGGTCTCGGCGTCGACGGCGACCTCGGCGAAGACCTCGGCACCGTGGCGCCACAGCGCGCGCACGCCCTGGAAGGCCGGACCGTACTCGTATCCCCGCGCCAGCAGCTCGGCGTACGCGGACTCGACGTCGACCTCGGTCGCGGCGGGCGGCCAGGTCGGCGCGGCGGTCAGGCTCGGCGCCGGCTCCCCGGCGAGCAGACCGCGCGCGTGCAGCAGCCACTGTCCGTCGCGGTCGTGCTCGCCACGCGAGTAGATCGAGACCGACCGGTGCGGGGCGTCGTCGTCGGCCCCGCCCACCACCACCTGGACCTGCACCCCACCCGCGGCGGGCAGCAGCAGCGGGGCCTGCAAGGTCAGTTCCTCGACCACCGGATATCCGGCCTCGGCACCGGCGCGCAGCGCCAGCTCCACGAATCCGGTACCCGGCAGCAGGACCGAGCCGGCGACCACGTGGTCGGCCAGCCACGGCTGAGTCGCGACCGACAGCCGCCCGGTCAGCAGGACACCGCCGGATTCCGGTTCCGACACCACCGCGCCCAGCAGCGGATGGCGCACGGCACCCAGCCCGGCCCACGCGACGTCGGCGGCACCGGCCGAGGTCTCGAGCCAGTAGCGACGGCGCTGGAAGGCATAGGTGGGCAACGAGACCCGCGCGACCGGCCGCGCGGCGAAGAACGCCGCCCAGTCGACGTCGACGCCGACCGTGTCGACACTCACCGCGCAGCGCACGAACTGTTCGACCTCGGCCTGTCCGCGCCGCGCGCCCGCGACCACCAGTGACCGCGCCTCGATCTCGTCCGGCAGGCACTGCCGGGTCATCGCGGACAGCACCGCGTCCGGGCCGATCTCCACGAACCGGCGCACGCCCGAGGCCACGAGCGTGTCCACGCCGCGGCCGAACCGCACGGCCTCGCGCACCTGCCGGACCCAGTAGGCGGGCTCGAGCACCTCGTCACCGGCGAGCTCGCCGGACAGGTTCGAGACCAGGGGAACCTGCAGACGCCGATAGGTCACGCCCCGGGCGACGGACTCGAATTCGGCCAGCATCGGGTCCATCCGAGCCGAGTGGAACGCGTGCGACACCGTCAGCCGCGAGGTCTTGCGGCCGCGGTCGGCGAACAGCCGCTCGAGCGCGGTCACCGCGTCTTCGTCACCGGAAACCACCACGGCGGTCGGCGAATTCACCGCCGCGACGGACACCGTGTCCACAGAGGCGGTCAACACCTCGGCGACCTCGGCCTCGCTCGTCGCGACGGCCAGCATGGCGCCGCCTTCCGGCAGCCGCCCCATGAGACGGCCACGCGCCGCCACCACCCGGCACGCGTCCGGCAGCGACCACACGCCGGCCAGGTACGCGGCGGTCAGCTCACCGATCGAATGACCGAGCAGCACATCCGGTGTCACCCCGACGGATTCCCACAGGCGGTACTGCGCGACTTCGTAGGCGAACAGGGCGGGCTGGGTGTACTCGGTGCGATGCAGCGAGCCGTCGGCGCCGTCGAACATCAGCTGCCGCAGCGAGACTCCCAGCAGCGGATCGAACTGCGCGCACACCTCGTCCAGCGCGGCCGCGAACACCGGGAACGCCGCATACAGCGCACGTCCCATCCCGTCCTGCTGCGCGCCCTGGCCGGTGCACAGGAACGCGGTCTTGCGCAGCACCGCCTGGCCCGTGGCCACCCCGGGCGCGGGCGAGGACTCCGCCAGGGCGGTCAGTCCGGCGAGCATCCCGTCCCGGTCGGCGGCCACGAACGCACCGCGCCACTCCAGCCGGGCACGCGTGGTCGACAGCGAGTATCCGAGATCGTCGACCCGCAGTGCGGGCTGCTCGGTTACCCATCGCAGCAGCTTGGCGGCCTGATCACGCAGGGCCGGAGCGGATTTCGCGGACAGCAGCAGCGGGGTGACACCGAGCGCCACGGCGGGCGGCGGGTCCTCGTCCGACGGCTCGACGGCGATCTCGACCGGAGCGGGCGCCTCTTCCAGGATGACGTGGGTGTTGGTGCCGCTGGCGCCGAACGAGGACACGCCCGCACGACGCACCCGCTCGCCGGCGGGCCACGGCTCCGCCTCGGTGAGCAGCCGGACCGCCCCGGCCGACCAATCCACCTGCGGGGTGGGCGCGTCGACATGCAGTGTCGGGGGCAGCATCTCGTGCCGCATCGCCTGCACCATCTTGATCACGCCGCCGACGCCCGCCGCGGCGGAGGTGTGGCCGATGTTCGACTTGAGCGAGCCGATGCGCAGCGGATCGCCGGTGCGATCGCGGCCGTAGGCGGCGATCAGGGCCTGCGCCTCGATCGGGTCGCCGAGGGTGGTGCCGGTGCCGTGCGCTTCGACGGCGTCGATGTCGGCGGGCGTCAGCCCGGCGTTGGCCAGGGCCTGGGCGATCACCATCTCCTGCGAGGGACCGTTCGGCGCGGTCAGCCTGCTGCTGGCGCCGTCCTGATTGACCGCTGTACCGCGCACGACCGCGAGGATCGGGTGGCCGTGGCGCCGGGCGTCGGAGAGCCGCTCGACCACGAGCATGCCCAGGCCCTCGGAGAACCCGGTGCCGTTCGCCCCGGCCGCGAACGCCTTGCAGCGCGCGTCCGGTGACAGCGCCCGCTGGCGGCCGAAGGCGATGAGCAGGGTGGGATCCGACATCACGGTCACGCCACCGACCAGCGCGAGCGATGTATCGCCCTGCCGCAGCGCCTGGCACGCGAGGTGCAGGGCGACCAGTGAGGACGAGCAGGCGGTGTCCACCGACAGCGCCGGACCCTTGAGGCCGAAGGTGAACGACACCCGCCCGGACAGCACGCTGGCCGAAACACCGGGATAGGCATGACCTTCCGCCTCGGCAGTCAGGCCGGGCGAACCAACGCGCGGACCGTAGTCCTGATGGATCACGCCGGCGAACACGCCGGTGTCGCTGCCGCGCAACGACACCGGGTCGATGCCCGCGTCCTCGAGTGCCTCCCACGCGGCTTCGAGGAACAGCCGCTGCTGCGGGTCCATCGCTTCGGCCGCGCGCGGGCCGATCCCAAAGAAGGCGGCGTCGAAGTCGCCCGCCGCGTCCAGGAACCCGCCCTCGCGGGTGTAGATGCTGCCCGCCGCGTCGGGGTCGGGGTCGAACAGGCGCTCGAGGTCCCAGCCGCGATCGGCCGGGAACGGGCCGACCGCGTCGGTGCCGGTCGCGACGAGGTCCCACAGCTGGTCCGGCGTCTCGACACCGCCGGGATACCGGCAGCTCATGCCCACGATCGCGATCGGTTCGGCGGCCCGTTCCTCGAGCTGGTCGATGTGCTTCTTGGCGGCGCGGAGGTCTCCGGTGAGCTTGCGCAGATACCGGCTGAGTCGTTCCTCGTTGCTGGTGCCGGGGTTGCTCATGCTGGGCCAAACTCCTCGTCGATCAAATCCAAGAGCTCACTGCCGGACGGCAGGTCGAGATCGTCGTACTCGGTGTCCGGCCAGCGGCCGGACAGGTAGGTGCGCAGGCGGTTGTTGACACCGCGCAGACCGGCGACGGTCTCGTCGTCGTCGCCCGCGGTGGCCAGGATCCGGTCGAGCAGCGACTCGAGCCGGGCGATGTCGTCGGGCGCCGCCGTTGGCGCGGCCGGTGCGGTCACCGTGGTCCGTGCCAGCAGGTAGTCGGCGAGGTCTGCGGCGGTCGGGTAGTCGAACGCCAGGGTCGACGGCAGCGACAGACCCGTCAGGTTCGCCAGCCGGTTGCGGAACTCGACGGCGCCGAGCGAGTCGAATCCGAGTTCGTCGAACCCGCGATCGGGGGCGATCTCGTCGGCCGAGGCGTAGCCGAGCACGGCGGCGACGGTCTCGCGCACCAGATCCAGGACGAGTCCGCGGCGCTTGGCCTCCGCCACCCCGTGCAGGCGCTCCCCGAGCGTGGGTTCGGTGCTCGTGGTCGCTGCGGCGCGGTCCCTGGTGCGGACGAAGCCGCGCAGGGCGCCGGGCACCGGGCCGGTGTGCGCTTCGATGCGGAGCTTGTCGGTGTCCAGGTGGACCAGGGCCTGCACCGGTTCGGCGCTGGTCAGCGCCTCGTCGAACAGGCGCAGGCCGTCGGCGCGGTCCAGCGGGGCCAGGCCGAGGCGTTCCATCCGGCTCAGGGCGAGCCGGTCCAGGGTGCCGGTCATGCCGAGGTCCGGCTGCCACGGCCCCCACGCCAGCGACAGCGCGGGCAGCCCCTCGGCCCGGCGCCGGATGGCGAGAGCGTCCAGGAAGCTGTTCGCCGCGGCGTAGTTGGCCTGCCCCGCCGAGCCGAGCACGCCGGCGATCGAGGAGAACAGGACGAACGCGGACAGCTCCAGGTCCCGGGTGAGTTCGTGCAGGTGCCAGGCCGCGTCGGCCTTCGGCGCGAACACCCGATCGACCTGATCGGCGGTCAGGGCGTGGAACGTGCTGTCCGCCAACAGGCCCGCGGTGTGGACGACGCCGGTGAGCGGATGCTCGGCGGGCAGGTCGTGGAGCAGCTTCGCCAGCGCGTCGCGGTCGGTGACATCGCACGCGGCGATGCGCACCTCGGCGCCCAGCCCGGCCAGTGTCCGCGCGAGTTCTGCCGCGCCCTCGGCATTTTCACCGCGCCGCGACACCAGCAGCAGCCGCCGCACACCGTGTTCGGTGACCAGGTGCCGGGCCAGCAACGCACCCAATCCTCCGGTGCCGCCGGTGATCAGCACGGTGCCCGGACCGAAGGAGACCGGCGCGGTGGCCGGTGCGGTCACCGGTTCCAGTCGCGGCGCCAGGACGCGATCGCCGCGCACCGCGATCTGCGGTTCGCCGGTCGCGACCGCGGCCAGGATCGCGTCGGCCGAGACCGGTGCCGCGTCGGCGTCGACCAGGACGATCCGCCCCGGGTACTCGGTCTGCGCGCTGCGGATCAGGCCCGTGACCGCGGCCGCCGCGATCTCGGGCGTCTCCTCGGGCAGCCCGGCCGCCCGCCGGGTGACGACCACCAGCCGTGATCGGGCGAACCGGTCGTCGGCCAGCCAGCCGCGCACCGTGTCCAGCGCGGCCCGCACCCGGTCCCCCGTCAGCGCGTCCTGCGGCGCCGCCGCCGCTTCGGACCAGACGACGAGGTCGGGCACCGCTGCCGCCGCGGCGAGTGCCGCCAGATCCGGGTAGCGCTCGTCGACACCGAGGATCGGTGCGGCGCCGAGCACGGCGGCGCTGCCGGGCGGTGCGAGGCCGTCCGGCGTCGCGGCCGCGGTCCAGCGCACTCCGTATCGGCCTGCCCGGCCACCGGCCAGGTTGGCGCGGAACTGCTGGACGTCGTAGGAACGCATGACCACTTCGTCGATGGAGACGACCGGGTTGCCGTCCTGGTCGACGGCGACGACGGTGATGGTCTCGCTGTCGCGCTGGATGGCCATCACCCGCAGCGACGTCACCGTCGCGGTGGTGTGGAAGCGGGTCGCGCCCCAGCGGAACAGCAGTTTGCCCTCGGCGGGGTTGTTCGCTTCCGCGGACCAGATCAGGCAGACCAGTCCGGCGTGCATCACCATGTCGAACAGTGCCGGATGCAGCCGGAACCGGTCGACCGGGACCTCCGGGCTCAGGGTGACCTCGGAGAAGATGGTGTCCCCGGTGCGCCACGCGCCGTCGATCCCGTAGAACGACGGCCCGTATTCCAGGCCGGCCACCCGGCCCACCTGGGCCGGAATCCAGGCGGGATCGACCGGTGTGGCCCCGACCGGCGGCCACGGTTCGGCGCGCAGCATCGCCATCAGCCCGATGTCGGTGAGCTGATGACCGCTCAGCACGCCGCTGGCATTGCGCGTCCATGCGGTGTCGGCCGCGTCGGCGAGGCGGTAGTGGAAGGTGAACGACCGGCGGCCCGCCGAATCCGGTTCCCGCACCAGGACCTGGAGCTCCACGGCGCCCTCTGGCGGCGGCAGGATCGGCGCCTCGAGGGTCAGTTCCTCGACCGCGCCGCACCCGATGCGAGCCCCGGCGACCAGCAGCATCTCCATGAGCGCGGCACTCGGCACGAGCACGACGCCGTAGGTCATGTGGTCGGCGATCCAGGGATGGGTGCGCAGCGACAAGCGGCCGGTGAACAGCCACTCGTCGCGATCGGCCACCCGCACCACGTCGGTGAGCAGCGGGTGGTCCGCCGACCCCGTGCCGGAATCGCCCGGCGCTGGGTCGAGCCAGAACCGCCGATGCTCGAAGGCATAGGTGGGCAGGGTGACTCGGGCTGCGTGGCCCGCGGTGAACAGTGCGTTCCACTCCACCTTCGCGCCGGCGGTGTGGGCCTGGGCGAGCATGGTCAGGAACTGCTCGACCTCGTCGTGCTCGCGCCGGGCCGCCGCGGCCACCACCGCGCGCTGCTCGAGCTCGGCGGGCAGGCTCTGGCGGGTCATCGCCGCGAGGACGGCGTCGGGGCCGATCTCGAGGAATCGGCGCACCCCCGAGGTCACCAGGGTCTCGACGCCCGGCGCGAACCGCACCGCGCCGCGCACCTGCGCGGCCCAGTACGCGGGAGCCAGGATCTCATCGCCGGCGAGCGCGCCGGAGACGTTGGACACCAGCGGAATCCGCGGCGAGTGGTAGGTGACACCCGCCGCGACCGTCACGAATTCGGCCAGCATCGGTTCCATCCGAGCCGAATGGAACGCGTGCGAGACCCGCAGCCCGCTGGTCTTGCGCCCCTGCTCGGTGAACCGCCGATCGAGGGCGTCGACGACGTCTTCGTCGCCGGAGATCACCACGGCGGCAGGCCCGTTGACCGCGGCGATCGAAACCCGATCACCGAATTCCGCGATGGCCGTGGCGACTTCGGCTTCAGTCGCGGCGACGGCCAGCATCGCCCCGCCCTCGGGCAGCGCGTCCATCAGCGCGCCGCGGGCCGCGACGAGCGCGCAGGCGTCGTCGAGCGACCACACCCCCGCGACGTGCGCCGCGGCCAATTCCCCGATCGAGTGTCCGATCACCAGGTCCGGGACGAGCCCGAACGACGCCACCAGCCGGTACAGCGCCACTTCGAAGGCGAACAGCGCGGGCTGGGTCAGCCGGGTCCGGTCCAGGACCCCGCTCGCCGTGGCGACGCCCTGATCGTCGGCCAGGACTCCGGTGAACATCGCCTGCTTCAGCGAGCACCCCAGCAGCGGGTCGAACCGGGCGCACACCTCGTCGAGGGCGGTCGCGAAGACCGGGAACGCCTCGGCCAGACCCGCGCCCATGCCGACCCGCTGCGCGCCCTGACCGGTGAACAGGAACGCGGTCTTCCCGGCGCCGACCGTGCCGGATAGCACGCCGGTCGCGGCGGTCCCGGCGGCCAGCTTGCCCAGGCGGTCCAGCAGGTCGTCGCGGTCACGGCCGAGGACCGCCGCGCGGTACTCGTGCTGCGCGCGGCCCGTCGCGAGCGAGTACGCGACGTCGACCGGATCGGTGTCGGGATGCTCGAGCAGCCAGGTCCGCAGGCGCGCCGCCTGGGCCGCCAGCGCGGTCCGGCTCTTGGCCGACACCAGCAGCGGCACCGTGCGCGGACCGTCGGCGGCGCGCGCGGCGACGGTCGACCGGGTGGCGGGTGCTTCCTCGAGGATGGCGTGGGCGTTGGTCCCGCTGACACCGAACGACGACACACCGGCCCGGCGCACCGGCCCGCCCGCACGCCACGGTTCCGGCGCGGTCAGCAGGCGCACCGACCCCGCCGACCAATCCACATGCGGGGAGGGCACGTCCGCGTGCAGGGTGGCGGGCAGCGTTTCGTGCCGCAGCGCCTGCACCATCTTGATGACGCCGCCGACACCGGCCGCCGCGACCGTGTGCCCGATATTCGATTTGATGGAGCCGATGCGCAGCGGTTCGCGCTCGCCGCGGTCCTGGCCGTAGGCGGCGATCAGCGCGTTGGCCTCGATCGGGTCCCCCAGCGGGGTGCCGGTGCCGTGCGCTTCCACCGCGTCCACGTCGGCGGGGGTGAGTCCGGCACTGGCCAGCGCTTGGGCGATCACCCGCTCCTGGGAGGGGCCGTTCGGCGCGGTCAGCCCGTTGCTGGCGCCGTCCTGGTTGACGGCCGTGCCGCGCACCAGGGCGAGGACATCGTGGCCGAGGCGCCGGGCGTCGGAGAGCCGTTCCAGCACCAGCACGCCGACGCCTTCGGAGAACGCGACGCCGTCGGCCGCGTCGGAGAACGCCTTGCACCGCCCGTCCGGCGAGAGGCCGCGTTGCCGGGCGAAATCGACGTAGAGGTAGGGGGTCGCCGCGACGGTCACGCCGCTGGCCAGCGCCAGCGAGCTCTCGCCCTGGCGCAGCGCCTGGCAGGCCAGATGCAGGGAGACCAGCGACGACGAGCACGCGGTGTCCACGGTGACCGCGGGCCCTTCGAGTCCGAGGACGTAGGCCACGCGCCCGGAGATCACACTGCTGGTGGTGCCGGTGAGCCGGTAGCCCTCCAGGTCGCCGACCACCCGGTCGACGTAGCCCGAGGCTCCCGCGCCGGCGAACACGCCGGTATCGCTGCCGCGCAGGGAGATCGGGTCGATCCCCGCGTCCTCGAGCGCCTCCCAGGAGACCTCGAGCAGCAGTCGCTGCTGCGGGTCCATCGCGGACGCCTCGCGCGGGCTGATCCCGAAGAAGCCGGGATCGAAATCGCCCGCGTCGTAAAGGAATCCGCCGCGATTGGTATAGACGGTCCCGGGCTTGTCGGGGTCGGCGTCGAGCAGGCGCGGCAGATCCCAGCTGCGATCGGCGGGGAATTCGCCGGTGGCGTCGATGCCGGACGCGACGAGATCCCAGAGCTGCTGCGGTGATTCGACGCCGCCGGGGAAGCGGCAGGCCATGCCGACGATCGCGATCGGCTCGTCGGCCCGTACCCGGCGCACGGTCTTGGCGGTGGGACCGCCGGTCGCCGGGGTGACGCGGGAGCGCACCAGCTCGGCCACCGCCGTCGGGGTCGGGTGGTCGAACACCAGGGTCGACGGCAGTTGCAGGCCGGTGGCCTTGCCGAGCCGGTTGCGGAACTCCACGCCACCGAGGGAGTCGAAGCCGATCTCGTCGAAGCGCTGGTCCGGCCGGATATCGCCGCCCGACTCGTGGCCGAGTACCGCGGCGGCCTGGGTCAGCACGACATCGAGGATCAGTTCGCCGCGACGCGCCTCGGGGACCTCGGCCAGCTGGGCAGCCAGGGCGCCGACCGGCGCGGCCGCCGCGTGCGCCGGGCGGGTCGAGCGTCGCACGTAGCCGCGCAGGACGGCGGGCACGGCGGCGGGGTCGGTCTCGCGGCGCAATGCCGCGGCGTCGAACCGGATCGGTGCCGGCCGCGCCTCGGTGTGCGCGAGCGCCTCGTCGAACAGACGCACGCCGTCGACGTCGGCGAGCGGGCTCAGGCCCAGCCGATCCCACCGCGCGAGGGCGGCCTCGTCCAGACCACCGGTCATCCCGCTGCCCTGGTTCCACGGCCCCCACGCCAGTGACGTGGCGGCCAGACCCGCGGTCCGTCGCCGCTGTGCCAGGGCGTCGAGGACGCCGTTCGCGGCGGCGTAGTTGCCCTGCCCGGCCGAGCCGAGCACCGTCGCGATCGAGGAGAACAGCACGAACGCCGCCAGAGTCCGGTCCCGGGTCAGCTCGTGCAGATGCCAGGCGCCGTCGACCTTGGGGGCCAGTACCCGGTCCACCTGGTCGTCGGTCAGCGTCGCCACCGTGCCGTCCGCGAGCACGCCCGCGGTGTGCACCACACCGGTCAGCCCGGTGCCGATGCTGTCGAGCAGGTCGCGCACCGCGTCCCGATCGGTCACATCGCAGGCGACGATCCGCGTCTGGGCGCCCAGGCGCGCCAGCTCGGCCACCAGGGCGGCGGCGCCCGCGGCCGCGGGGCCGCGACGGGAGGTCAGCACCAGGTCACCGACACCGTGCGCGGTGACGAGGTGGCGGGCGAACAGGGCGCCCAGCCCCCCGGTCCCGCCGGTGATCAACACGGTCCCGTCGCCGAAGGACACCGGTGCCGCGTCCGTGGTGGCCGCGCGCACCAGTCGCGGTGTCAGCAGCCGACCACCACGCACCGCGACCTGCGGTTCGCCGGAGCGCACCACGGCCGCGATCCGGTCCGCGTCGACAGGGGTGGCCGGGTCCACATCGACCAGGACGAAGCGGTCCGGGTTCTCCGACTGCGCACTCCGCAGCAGGCCCCACAGCGCGGCCGCGGCGAGGTCGGGTGTCTCACCGGTCAGTCCCGCGCCGCCGGTCGTCACGACGACCAGCCGGGTGTCGGACAGCCGGTCCTCGGCGAGCCAGCGTCGCAGCGTCGCCAAGGTGTCGCGGACGCTCGACCGCACCGCTGCCGGGTCGTCGGAGACCTGTGCCCCGAGAGCCCGCCACACCACGACAGCCGGAACAGGTTCAGCCGCAGCGAGATCCGCGATCGAGGCGGCCGCGTCGAGCCCCGGGACAGCGGTGCCCGCGAGCGTGACCATCGCGGGCACGGGCGCCGGGCCCGCGCTGTCCGCCTGCTCCCATCGCACCTGGTACAGCTCAGCTTCGGCACCGGCGACCGTGCTCCGGAATTCCTTGACGTCGTAGGGACGCATCACCACCGCGTCGACCGAGACGATCGGTGCGCCTTCGGGATCGATCGCCGCGACGGAGATGGTCTCCGGCCCGGACGCGACCGCGATGACGCGCAGCGAGGTCACCGCCGCGGGCCAGGGCCCCGACTTGTGGAATCGCGCGCCGCCCCACCGGAACAGCAATCGGCCGGTGTCGGGATCGGGATTCCCCTCGTCCCAGAGCAATCGGGAGAACCCGGCGTGCATGACCATGTCCAGCAGGGCCGGATGCAGGTCGTGGCGGCCCGCCTCGGGTGCCGCGTCGAGGTTCAGGGCGATCTCGGAGAAGACCGTGTCGTCACGCTGCCACGCGGCGCGCACACCGAGGAAGGCGGGACCGTACTCGAGCCCGGCGTCCCGGGAGATCCGCGCCGGAAGTCCCGCGCTGTCCACGATGTCGGCGTCGGCGGGCGGCCAGTCCTCGTCGCGCAGGCGCTGCGCCAAGGCCGAGTCGCCGTCCCAGCGGGCGGCCAGCACGCCGGTGGCGTTGTGCACCCAGTCCGACTCCGGCGAGGTGCGGAAGTAGAACTCGAACGGGCGGCGCCCCGAGTCGTCGGCGGCCTGCACCAGGACCTGCAGCTCGATCTCGGTGTCGTCGGTCGGCAGGATCGGCGCCTGCAAGGTGAGTTCGTCGACGACCTCGCAACCGATCCGCGCCCCGGCGGCGAGCAGGAACTCGATCAGGGTCGCGCTCGGCACGACGACCACGCCGTAGGTCATATGATCGGCGATCCACGGATGGGTGCGCAGCGAGAGCCTGCCGGTGAGCAGCCACTCGTCGGTACCCGCCACCCCGACCACACCGGTCAGGATCGGATGATCCGACGCGCCCGCCGCAGCGCCCTGGTCCGGCTGTAGCCAGTAGCGCCGACGCTGGAAGGCGTAGGTGGGCAACGACATCCGTGGCACCGGCCGGCCCGCGAACAGCGGAGCCCACGTCACCGGCACACCCGCGACCTGCAATCGCGCCAGCGCCGTGACGAACTGCGCCACCTCGTCGGCGGACCGACGCGATGTCGCCGCCGCGGTCGCGACCGACTCGACCTCGGGAACCTCGGCCAGGCACTCCCGGGTCATCGCCGTGAGCACCGCGTCCGGGCCCAGCTCCACGAAGCGCCGCGCGCCCGCCGCGACCAGCGCGTCCACGCCCGGCGCGAACCGCACGCAGCCGCGCACCTGCCGCACCCAGTACTCCGGATCGGTCACCGCGGCGTCGGCGAGCGCACCGGACTCGTTCGACACGATCGGCACCCGCGGCGTCGCGTACGCGACGCCCTCGGCCACCGCGCGGAATTCGGCAAGCATCGGCTCCATGCGCGCCGAGTGGAAGGCATGGCTGACCCGCAACCGACTGGTCCGCACCCCGTCGGCGCCGAGCCGCCGCTCGATCTCCTCGATCGCGTCGGCCTCCCCGGACAACACCGACGACGTCGGCCCGTTCACCGCCGCGATCGACACCCGGTCACCGAGGCCGGCGACGATCTCGCCCGCCCGGTCGGCGGTGACCGCCGCCGCGAGCATCGCCCCACCCACGGGCAACGCGCCCATCAGCCGACCCCGCGCCGCCACCAGCGCGCACGCGTCCGGCAACGTCCACACCCCGGCGACGAACGCGGCCGCCAGCTCACCGATCGAGTGCCCGATCAGGAAATCCGGTGTCACACCGAAGGATTCGACCAGCCGGCACATCGCGACCTCGAAGGCGAACAGCGCGGGCTGGGTGAATTCGGTCCGGTCGAGCACGCCGTCGGTGTCGGTGAACATCACCTCGCGCAACGACCGCCCGAGCAGCGGATCGAATGCCGCGCAGAGCTCGTCGAGCGCCGCCGCGAACACCGGGAACGCCCGATACAGCTCCGCGCCCATACCGATTCGCTGCGCGCCCTGACCGGTGCACAGGAAGGCGGTGCGCTCCGGGGTGGCCTTCGCCTCGAGCACGCCGGGCGCGCCCGCCGCCAGCTCGGCCAGCCCGGCCAGCACGTCGTCGCGGTCGCGGCCGACGACCGCCCCCCGCCACTCCAGCAGCGCCCGCGAGGTCGTCAGCGCGTGCGCGACGTCGCGGACGTCCCGGTCGGGATCGTTGATCAGCCACTGCCGCAGGCGATCCGCCTGGGCGCGCAGGGCGTCGGGAGACTTGGCCGACAGCACCAGCGGAACGATCTCCGCCTCGGTGGGTGTCGCGAGTGGCTCGGTGTCGTCGACGACCGGCTCGGCGGGCGCCTCCTCGAGGATCAGGTGCGCGTTGGTGCCGCTGGCCCCGAACGAGGACACCCCCGCCCGCCGGGTCCGCTCCCCCGCAGGCCACGGCTCGTTGTCCCGCAACAGCCGCACCGTGCCCGCCGACCAATCCACATGCGGCGTCGGCGCGTCCACGTGCAGGGTCTTCGGCAGCACCTCGTGGCGCAGCGCCTGCACCATCTTGATCACGCCGCCGACGCCCGCCGCCGCCGAGGTGTGGCCGACGTTCGACTTGAGCGAGCCCAGCCGCAGCGGCGCACCCGCGCGCCGCGCGCCGTAGACGCTGATCAGCGCCCGTGCCTCGATCGGATCACCGAGCATCGTGCCGGTCCCGTGCGCCTCGACAGCGTCGATGTCGGTGGGCTCGAGCCCCGCGTTGGCCAACGCCTGCGCGATGACGCGCTCCTGGGACGGACCGTTCGGCGCGGTCAGGCCGTTGCTCGCGCCGTCCTGGTTGACCGCGCTGCCGCGCACCACCGCCAGCACGGGGTGGCCGAGCCGCCGCGCGTCCGACAGCCGCTCCAGCACCAGCACGCCGAGCCCCTCGGAGAACCCGGTTCCGTCCGCCGCGGCCGCGAACGCCTTGCAGCGGGCGTCCGGGGACAGGGCCCGCTGCCGCGCGAACGCGATCAGCAGGGAGGGATCCGACATCACGGTGACGCCACCGGCCAGCGCGAGCGTGGCGTCGCCCTGACGCAGGGCCTGGCAGGCCAGATGCAGGGCCACCAGCGAGGACGAGCACGCGGTGTCGACCGAGATCGCCGGGCCCTTGAACCCGAACGAATAGGCGATCCGCCCGGACAGCACGCTGTTCGACACACCCAGGTAGGCATGGCCTTCCGTCTCGGCGCCGATGGTCGCCGAGCCGATGCGCGGACCGTAGTGCTGGTGGATGACACCGGCGAACACGCCGGTGTCGCTGCCGCGCAACGACACCGGGTCGATGCCCGCGTCCTCGAGCGCCTCCCAGGAGGCTTCGAGCATCAGCCGCTGCTGCGGGTCCATCGCGGCCGCCTCGCGCGGGCCGATCCCGAAGAACGCCGCGTCGAATTCGCCGACGGCGTCGAGGAATCCGCCGTCGCGCGTGTAGACGGTGCCCGGCGCGTCGGGGTCCTCGTCGAAGAGCCGGTCCAGGTCCCAGCCACGATCGGCCGGGTAGGCCCCGACCGCGTCCACGCCGTCGGCGGTCACCCGCCACAGGTCCTCGGGTGACCGCACGCCGCCGGGGTACCGGCAGGCCATGCCGACGATGGCGATCGGCTCCTGCGACCGGTCGGTGAGCTCACGAAGCTGCTGCTTGGTCTCGTACAGCTCTTTCGCGGTCTTCTTGAGGTACCGGCGTAGCTCGTCGTTGTCGGCCATCGGTGGAACTCCTGCTCGTTCAGCTCAGCTGAGGTTGTCGATGAAGTCGAATAGCTCGCGGTCGTCGGCGGCATCGAGGCCGGCGATGTCGACCTCGCCGGGGTCTCTGCCTTCGAGCCTGCGCACCAGCGCGGCCAGCTTGTCGGCGATCCCGGACCGGTCCGCGGCGGACAGGTCGGCGGTGTCGAAGCTGCGGGCGAGCGCGTCGACCTCGTCGGTGATCCGCTGCGCGGGGTCGTCGACGGGGGCGATCTCCCGGCGGACGAATCCGGCCAGCGCTTCCGGGGTCGGGTAGTCGAACATGGCGGTCGCGGGCAACTGCAGGCCGACAGCGGTTTTCAGCCGGTTGCGGAATTCCATGACGCCGAGCGAGTCGAATCCGAGATCGCTGAACGGCTTGTCCGGGGCCGTCGCGGCCGCGCTCGCGTGACCGAGCACGGCCGCGGCCTGGGCACGGATGACGTCGAGGACGAGCCGGTCCTGTTCGGCGACACCGCGGCCGAGCAGCCGCGCCGCCAACGACGCCGCGTCGTTCGACGCCGCCCGCGACCCGGTCACGTCGCCGACCCTGCGCCGGGTCGGCCGGGCCAGGGCGCGCATGACCGGCCGGACCTCGCCGGGATCGACCGCACCGAACGCGCCCGGGTCGATCCGGACCGCGACGAACGCGGACCTGCCGCCCGCCAGGGCCGCGTCGAACAGCGCCATGCCGTCGTCGGTGCCCAGCGGGAGCAGACCTTCGCGCCGCAACCGGACGAGGTCGGCCTCGCCGAGGCCGCTGGTCATGCCGCTGCTCTGCTGCCACGGACCCCACGCCACCGAGGTCGCGGGCAGCCCGCGCACCTGGCGGTACCGGGCCAGCGCGTCGAGGAAGACGTTGGCTGCGGCGTAGTTGGCCTGCCCCGGATTGCCGATGACACCGGAGACGGACGAATACAGCACGAACGCCGACAGGTCCAGGTGCGCGGTCGCCTCGTGCAGGTTCCACGCGGCGTCGACCTTCGGCCGCAGCACTCGGGCGATCCGGTCGGCGGTCATGGTGGCGAGCAGGCCGTCGGCCAGCACGCCCGCGCAGTGGACGACGGCGGTCAGCGGATGCTCCGCCGGGATCGCCGCCAGCACCGCGTCCAGGGCGGCGCGGTCGGCCGCGTCACAGGCGACCACGTCGACCTGTGCGCCGAGTTCGGTGAGCTCGGCGACGAGTTCGGCCGCACCGGGAGCCGCCGGACCCCGCCTGCCCGCCAGGACGAGTCGCCGCGCGCCGTGCGCGGTGACCAGGTGGCGCGCGGCCACGGCGCCGAGCCCGCCGGTGCCGCCGGTGATCAGCACAGTGCCCTCGGGCCGCAACGGTGTCGGCACGGTGAGGACGTTCTTGCCGATCCCCCTGGCCTGGCTGAGGTGCCGGAATGCCTCGGGCGCCCGGCGCAGGTCCCACGCCGTGGTCGCGCTCGGCGTGAGCGCACCGCGCTCGAACAGGTCGACGAGCGCGGCCAGGATCTCCCGGAGCCGGTCCGGGCCCGCCTCCATCAGCATGAAACTCGCGTACCGCACACCCGGGTGGGCGGCCGCCACAGCGGCGGGATCGCGGCGGTCGATCATGCCCATCTCGACGAACCGGCCACCGCGCGGGAGCAGCCGCAACGACGCGTCCACGAAATCGCCTGCCAGCGAATCGAGCACGATGTCGACACCGCGACCGCCGGTGACGGCATGGAACTTCCGCTCGAAGTCCAGGGTCCGCGAGTCACCGATTTGATCGTCGTCGAAGCCCATCTCCCGCAGCACATTCCACTTCGGTGTGCTGGCGGTGACCAGCAGACGCAGATCCCAGTGCCGGGCGAGCTGGACAGCCGCCATGCCGACGCCACCGGTGGCCGCGTGCAGCAGCAGGGTCTCGCCGGGTCGCGCGGCGGCCAGGTCGACGAGGCCGTAGTAGGCCGTCGCGTACACGATCGGCACGGCCGCGGCCTGGGTGAACGACCAGCCGCGCGGCATCCGCGCGAGCAGCCGGTGATCGGTCACCGCGACCGAGGCGACGCCGGGGGTGAAGCCGAACACCCGGTCACCCGGCGCGAATTCGGTGACGTCGGGCGCGACCTCGAGCACGATGCCCGCGCCCTCGCCGCCGATGCGGCCGTTCGGATCGGGATAGGTACCCAAGGCCATGAGCACATCACGGAAGTTGAGCCCGGCCGCCCGCATGCTCACCCGCACCTGTCCCGGGGCGAGAGCGGTGCGCGGGCGCTCGACCAGCGCGAAGTTGTCGCTGGACAACGTGCCCTTGTCGAGCGGGGTCAGCGCCCACTCCACCGCGTCCGGCACCTCGAGCGCGCCCCCGCCGGGGTGCAGTCGGGGCAGGTACGCGCTGCCCCGCCGCACGGCCAGCTGGGATTCGCCGTCGGTCGCCACAGCCAGGGCCACGGCGGCGCGGTAGTCGGCCCAGGAGTCGACATCGACGAGCAGGATCCGGTCCGGGTTCTCGCTCTGCGCGGTGCGCAGCAACCCCCAGGCCGCCGCGACGGCCAAGGCCACCTGCTCGCCGGGGTGCACGGCGACGGCCCGGCTGGTCACGACGACGATGCGTCCGTCGTCGGCCAGCAGGCGCTGGACCCGCACGGACAGCTCCGTCATCGCAGCACGCACGGTGGCGGGCAGATCGGTGCCGGTCGACGCGCCGTCGAGGCGCACCACCGTGGCGGTTCGACCGTCGATCGTGACGGTCTCGGCGTCGTCGGAGGTGGTCCAGTCGCCCAGGCCGAGGGCGACGGTGGGCTCGGGGGCGGCGACCCAGTCCAGCTCGTAGCCCACACTGTCCGCGCGGCGGGTGACCGTGCCGAGCGCGTCGGTCGACAGGGACCGCAGGGTCAGCAGGCCGACCTCGGCGACCGCCGTACCCGCCTGGTCGGCGAAGGTCAACGTGATCCGCGCACCGCCCGGACCGGTCCCGGCCGAGGTCGCGCGCACGCGCAGCGTGGTCGCTCCCGTGGCACGCAGAACGACGTTCTCCCAGGTGAACGGGACGGCGACGGTGCCGGTGGGCTGGTCGGGAACCAGGCCACCGAGCAGGATCGCGTGCAGGGCCGCGTCGAGCAGTGCCGGATGCAGGCCGAAGGCGGCGGCGTCCGCGCGCACCGACTCCGGCAGGACGACCTCGGCGAACACCTCGCCCTCGCCGCGCCACAGCGCGGTGAGCCCGCGGAAGGCCGGACCGTACTCGTAGCCGCGCTCGGCCAGGCCCGCGTAGGCGTCCGCGAGCGCGATCGGGGCGGTGTTCGGGGGCGGCCAGGTCACCAGGTCGGATCCGGCGGCGGAGGTCGGCGCGGCGGTCATCGTCGCGACGGCGTGCCGGACCCACCGGTCCGAATCCTCGCCTGCCGCCCGCGAATACATCGACACCGTCCTGGCGCCCGCGTCGTCCGGTCCGCCCGCCACCACGCGCAACTCGGCGGCGGTCTCGGTCGAGAGGGGCAGCGGCGCCTCGATCACGAGCTCGGTGAGCAGCGGACACTCCACCACGGTGCCCACGTGCAGGGCCAGTTCCACGAGCGCGGCGCCGGGCAGCAGCGCCACCCCGGCGACGGCGTGATCGGCCAGCCAGGGATGACCGGCCTGCGAGAGCCTGCCGGTGAACACCACGTCCGGGGAATCCGGCAGCCGCACCATCGCGCTCAGCAGCGGGTGGGCCGCGTCGTCGAGCCCCGATTGCCGGACATCGGCGGCCTCGACCGGCCGCACCCAGTACCGCTGATGCTGGAAGGCATAGGTGGGCAGGGTCACTCGTCGTGCGGCCCGGCCGGCGAACACCGGCGTCCAGTCCACCGGCAGCCCCACGGTGTGCGCCTGGGCCAGCGCCGTGACGAACCCGGCCGTCTCCGCGACCGAGCGCCGCGACGATGCCAGCACCGCCGACTTCGCCTCCAGCTCGGGGTGTTCGGCCAGGCACGACCGGGTCATCGCGGTGAGCACCGCGTCCGGGCCCACCTCCACGAACCGGCGCACTCCGGACTCGACCAGCGCGTCCACCCCGGGCGCGAAGCGCACGCAGCCGCGCACCTGGGCCACCCAGTACTCCGGGTCGAGTACCGTGTCGCCCGCCGCGGCGCCGGTCACATTGGACACGATCGGCAGCAGCGGCGCGCGATAGGTCAGACCCTGGGCGACCGTGCGGAATTCGGCCAGCATCGGATCCATCCGGGCCGAATGGAACGCATGACTGACCCGCAACCGGTGCGTGCGGCCGCCACGTTCGGCGAACAGGCGGGCGAGCTCGTCGACCGCGTCCTCGTCGCCCGAGAACACCACCGCCTCCGGGCCGTTCACCGCGGCCACCGCCAGCCGGTCACCGTATCCGGCCACCAGTTCCATCGCCTCGTTCTCGGACACCGCCGCCGCCAGCATCGCCCCGCCCTCGGGCAGCGCGCCCATGAGCCGGCCTCGGGCCGCCACCAGCGCGCACGCGTCGGCGAGCGACCAGACACCGGCGACATAGGCGGCCGCCAGCTCGCCGATCGAATGACCGGCGACGACATCCGGGAGCACACCGCACGATTCGAGCAGCCGGAACATCGCCACCTCGAAGGCGAACAACGCGGGCTGGGTGAACTCGGTGCGGCTCAGCCCCGCCTCGGGGGCGTCGAACATCACCGCGCGCAACGATCCGCCGAGGTGGCGATCGAGCTCGGCGCAGACCTCGTCCAGCACGGCCGCGAACACCGGGAAGTCCCGGGACAATTCGGCGCCCATGCCGGGGCGCTGCGCGCCCTGCCCGGTGAACAGGAAGGCCGTCTTGCCCTGTCCCACAACACCTGCGACCGACCTGGACGATCCCGTCCCGGCCGCGAGGTCGGCGAGCCCGTCCAGGAGCTCCTGGCGGTCGACGCCCAGCGCGCCACCGCGCCACTCCAGCAGCGCCCTGGTATCGAGCAGGGCCGACGCCACGTCCCGCAGGTCGGCGTCCGGGCGCTCGATCAGCCACTGCCGCAGCCGATCCGCCTGCGCCCGCAATGCCTGCTCGGACTTCGCCGACACCAGCAGCGGGACGATCCCGGAGGGGGCGGCCGACGCTCGCGCGGCGAGCGGAACCACCGGCGGTTCCTCGAGGATGACGTGCGCGTTCGTGCCGCTGATCCCGAACGAGGACACCCCCGCCCGCCGCGGCCGCGCACCGGCGGGCCACCGTTCGGCCTCCGCCAGCACCCGCACCGACCCGGCCGACCAGTCCACATGCGGCGACAACGCGTCGACGTGCAGGGTCTTGGGCAGGGTGTCGTGGCGCATGGCCTGCACCATCTTGATCACGCCACCCACGCCGGACGCGGCCTGCGAGTGTCCGATGTTCGACTTGAGCGAGCCGATGCGCAGCGGCTCGTCGCGGTCCTGCCCGTAGGCCGCGATCAGGGCCTGCGCCTCGATCGGATCGCCCAGGGTGGTGCCGGTGCCGTGCGCTTCGACCACATCCACGTCCGCCGGCGTCAGGCCCGCGTCGGCCAGCGCCGCCGCGATCACCCGTTCCTGCGACGGTCCGTTGGGCGCGGTCAGGCCGTTGCTCGCGCCGTCCTGGTTGACGCCGGTGCCCCGCACGACCGCGAGCACGTTGTGGCCGAGCCGCCGCGCGTCCGAAAGCCGTTCCACGACCAGCACGGCCGCGCCCTCCGACCACGAAACGCCGTCGGCCGCCGCCGAGAAGGACTTGCACCGACCGTCCGAGGCCAGCCCCCGATTCCGGGAGAACTCCAGGAACACCATCGGCGTCGCCATCACGGTCGCGCCGCCGACCAGCGCGAGGGAACTCTCCCCCTGGCGCAGGGCCCGGCACGCCACATGCAAGGCCACCAGCGACGAGGAGCACGCGGTGTCCACCGTCATCGCGGGGCCCTCCAGCCCCAGCGCGTAGGACACCCGCCCGGACGCCACACTGCCCACGGCCCCGGTCACGACGTAGCCCTCGACCTCGGGGGTCTGCCGGGTCAGCGTCTCGTAGTCCTGGTACATCACGCCCGAGTACACCCCGGTATCGGTGCCGCGCAACGACATCGGATCGATGCCCGCGTGCTCGAGCGCTTCCCACGACACCTCGAGCAGCAGTCGTTGCTGCGGGTCCATCGCGATCGCCTCGCGGGGCGCGATCCCGAAGAAGTCCGCGTCGAAGTCGGCCGCCCTGGTCAGGAAGCCGCCCTTCCCGGAGTAGGTCGTGCCCACGTGATCGGGGTCGGGATCGATCAGCCGATCCAGCGCCCAGCCGCGATCCGCCGGGAAGTCGCCGATGGCGTCGGTGCCCGTGGACACCAGCTCCCACAGCTCGTCCGCGGAGGCGACCCCACCCGGGTACCGGCACGCCATGCCGACGATGGCGATCGGTTCGTCCGCCCGCGCCCGCCGACCCGGCCGCGCAGCCGGGTCGCTCGCCGCCTTCGGCTCGACCCGCGACTGCACCAGCTTCGCCACGGCCGCCGGGGTCGGATGATCGAAGACCAAGGTCGACGGCAAGGTCAGGCCGGTCGCCTTGCCCAGCCGGTTGCGGAACTCCACCGCACCGAGCGAGTCGAAACCCAGCTCGCGGAACGGTTTACCCGCGTCGACCGCCTCACCCGAATCGTGGCCGAGTACCGCGGCCACCTGGTCGCGGACCACCGCCAGCACCACGGCGGGGCGCTGCGCCTCGGGCACGCCCGCCAGGCGCGCGCCCAGCGAACCCACCGCGTGGAGGGTGGGCGTGGGGGCCACGGCCGGGCGGCGGACGAAACCGCGCAGGACGGCGGGGACGGTGTCGGGGTCGGACTCGCGACGCAGGACGGTCGCGTCGAACCGGATCGGGACGAGGCGGGCGTCCGGGCGAGCGAGCGCGGCGTCGAACAGGCGCAGTCCCTCGTCGTCACCGAGCTGTCCCAGGCCCAGCCGGTCCCAGCGCGCGACGGCGACGCGATCCAGCGCGCCGGTCATCCCGCCCGCCTGGTTCCACGGACCCCAGGCCAGCGCGGTCGCGGGCAGACCGGCGGCGCGACGCTGTTCGGCCAAGGCGTCCAGGACACCGTTGGCCGCCGCGTAGCTGCCCTGTCCGGCCGTGCCGAGCAGCCCGGACACCGAGGAGAACACGAGGAACGCCGACAGCTCGCGGGTCTGCTCGTGCAGGTGCCACGCGCCGTCGACCTTCGGCGCCAGGACCCGGTCGATCTGGTCGTCGGTCATCGCCTCGACGACGCCGTCGTCGAGGACGCCCGCGGCGTGCACGACGGCGGTCAGCCGCCCGTCGGCGGCGATGGTGTCGAGCAGGGACCGGATGTCGTCGGCGTCGGCGACATCGCAGGCCACGACGCGGACGTCGGCGCCCGCGCGCCGCAGCTCGTCGACCAGGTCGGCGGCGCCGGGAGCCGCGGGACCCCGGCGCGAGGTCAGCACCAGGCTGCGGACCTCGTGCGCGGTGACGAGGTGGCGGGCGAACAGGGCGCCCAGTCCGCCGGTGCCGCCGGTGATCAGCACCGTGCCGTCGCCGAACGACGTGGCGCCGGTGTCCGCCGACGCGGACGTGCGCGTCAGCCTGGGTACCAGGAGCTCCGTGCCGCGGACGGCGACCTGGGGCTCCCCCGACCGGGTGACGGCCGCGATCCGCTCCGCGTCCAGCGGCGCGGCGGGATCTTCGTCGACGAGGACGAAGCGCCCCGGGTGCTCCGACTGCGCGCTGCGCACGAGGCCCCACACGGCGGCCGCGCCCAGATCTGGCGTTTCGCCGGGAAGGGTGGCGCCCGCGGTAGTGACCACGACGAGGCGAGGCGATCGCTCGTGGGCGAGCCAGGACTTCAGCGTCGCGAGGGTGGTCAGGACGCCGTCGCGGACCGCCGCCGGCGTCTCACCGCTGGGCGCCCGCCACACCACCGCATCCGGAAGCTGTTCAGCGGCAGCCAGATCGGTCACGGTGACGGAGACGTCGATCCCCCGCACCACCGTGCCCGCGAGCGCCGCCATCGACGGCGCGGACCCACCGGTGACCACGACGGGCTCCCAGCGCACCTCGTACAGCTGTGCGTCGTCGTCGGCCAGTGCGCTCCGGAAGGCGTTCACGTCGTAGGGACGCATCACCACCGCCTCGACCGACACGATCGGCGTGCCGTCCGGATCGACGGCGGCGACGGATACGGTCTCCGGGCCGGTCGCCACGGCGATGACCCGCAGCGAGGTGACCTCGGCCGTCGGCGCGTGGAAGTGGACCCCGCCCCAGCGGAAGAGCAGCTTGCCGGTGGCCGCGTCGGCGGCGGCGTCACGCCACACCAGCTGGGCGAGTCCGGCGTGCAGGGTCATATCCAGCAGCGTGGGATGCAGGCCGTAGCGGCCCGAGTCCCCCGCCGTGTCGGTGACGAGGGCGAGGTCGGCGAAGACCACGTCGTCTCGTCGCCACGCGGCGCGCACGCCGGTGAACGCCGGGCCGTACTCGAGGCCGGAGCCGTTCGACATCAGCGCCGGAATCTCCTCGGCGGCGATCGGTTCGGCATCCACCGGCGGCCACTGCTCGCCGCGCAGGCGCGCGAGCAGGGCCGAATCGCCGGCTCGCGCCGACAGCGCACCGGTCGCGTTGCGCGTCCATGCCCCCTCCGGCGAGGTCCGGAAGGAGAACTCGAACTGGCGCGATCCCGACGCGTCGGGCGCCCGCACCAGTACCTGCAATTCGACCTCGTCCGTGCCGGACGGCAGGATCGGCGCCTGGAGCGTGAGCTCCTCCAGCACACCGCAACCGATTCGATCACCGGCCGCGAGCAGGAACTCGGCCAGGGCCGCGCTGGGCACGACCACCACGCCGTAGGAGGCGTGATCGGTGATCCACGGCTGCGCGCGCAACGACAGACGGCCGGTGACCAGCCACTCGTCGGTACCCGCCAGGCCCACCACCTCGGTGAGGATCGGGTGACCCGAGGTCGAATGCGGCGCGTCCTGCACCGGCGGCAACCAGAACCGGCGATGCTGGAACGCGTAGGTGGGCAGCGGAATCCGTCGCGCCGCGCGATCCGCGAACAGCGCAGTCCAGTCGACCCGAACACCGGCGACATGTGCCTGCGCGAGACCGGTGACGAACTGCGTCACCTCCTCGGCCGACCGTCGCGCGGTGGCGACCACCGTCGACTCCGGTTCGACCTCCGGGTGCTCGGCCAGGCAGTTCCGGGTCAGCGCCGACAGCACCGCGTCGGGACCCACCTCGACGAACCGGCGCACGCCGCCGGCGGCGAGCGCGTCCACGCCCGGCGCGAACCGCACACAGCCCCGCACCTGGCGGACCCAATACTCCGGGTCGGTGAGCTCGTTCCCGGCGAGCTCACCGGTCAGGTTCGACACGATCGGCACCCGAGGCGTGGAGTAGGCCATAGCTGTTGCTACAGAACGGAATTCGTTCAGCATAGGGTCCATGCGCGCCGAGTGGAAGGCATGGCTGACGCGCAATCGGCTGGTCTTGACGCCGGCCGCCACGAGTCGCTGCTCGATCTCCTCGATCGCGTCGGCATCGCCGGACAGCACCGTCGAGGACGGGCCGTTCACGGCCGCGACCGCGACGCGATCGCCGACGGCGGCGACGATCTCGACCGCGCGCGCTTCGTCGATCGCGACGGCGAGCATCGCGCCGCCCGTGGGCAGGGCGCCCATCAACCGACCCCGCGCCGCCACCAGCGCACACGCGTCCGGCAGCGACCACACTCCCGCCACATAGGCCGCGGCCAGCTCACCGATCGAATGGCCGATCACCGCATCCGGTGTCACACCGAAGGATTCGAGCAGCCGGTACAGCGCCACCTCGACGGCGAACAAGGCGGGCTGGGTGAACTCGGTCCGGTCCAGCACCGCGCTGTCGCCGTGGAACATCACCTCGCGAAGCGACTGGCCCAGCACGGGATCGAAGTGCTCGCACAGCGCGTCGAATGCGGTCGCGAACACCGGGAACGCCGCGTACAGATCGGCGCCCATGCCGATCCGCTGTGCGCCCTGACCGGTGAACAGGAAGGCCGTCCGTCCCGCACCGGCGCTGCCGTCGACGACACCGGCTCCGGTTCCCCCAGCGGCGAGGTCGGCCAACCGCGCGAGGATCTCATCGCGATCGCGACCGAGCACGACACCGCGCGCATCCAGGTGCGCGCGGGTGCTGACCAGTGAATAGGCGGCGTCGGCGACCTCCACCTCGGGGTGGTCCGACAGCCACGCGTGCAGTCGCGCGGCCTGCGCGCGCAAACCCGGCTCGCCCTTCCCGGACACCAGCAGCGGCGTGATCGTCGCCGTCCGCGCGAGCGCGTCCTCGGTGACCGGTGCGGCCGGCGCTTCCTCGAGAATGACATGCGCGTTGGTGCCGCTGATCCCGAACGACGAGACACCCGCTCGCCGGAGCCGCTCCCCGGCGGTCCACGCTTCGGGTTCGGTCAGCAGACGCACCGCGCCCGCCGACCAATCCACATGCGGCGACGGCGAATCGAGATGCAGGGTGTGCGGCAACCGCTCGTGCCGCATCGACTGCACCATCTTGATCACCCCGGCCACACCCGCGGCGGCCACGGTATGGCCGATGTTCGACTTCAGCGAACCGATGCGCAGCGGCTCGCGGTCCGCGCGACCCTGGCCGTAGGTGGCGATCAGGGCCTGCGCCTCGATCGGGTCACCGAGGGCGGTTCCGGTCCCGTGCGCCTCGACGACATCCACGTCGGCCGCCGTGATTCCCGCGTTGGCCAGCGCCTGCGCGATCACCCGTTCCTGGGAGGGACCGTTCGGCGCGGTCAGGCCGTTGCTCGCGCCGTCCTGGTTCACGGCACTGCCGCGGACAACGGCCAGCACCTGGTGGCCGGATCGCTGCGCGTCCGAGAGCCGTTCCAGCACCAGCACGCCGGAGCCCTCGGACCAGGCCACGCCGTCAGCGGCGGCCGAGAAGGGCTTGCACCGGCCGTCCGGAGCCAGGCCGCGCTGGCGGGCGAAGTCGACGTGCAGGTACGGGCTGGCCGCGACGGTGACGCCACCGGCGAGGACCAGCGAACTGTCCCCCTGACGCAGCGCTTGGCACGCCAGATGCAGCGCCACCAGCGAGGACGAACACGCCGTATCCACCGTGACCGCGGGCCCTTCCAGGCCGAACACGTACGCGATCCGGCCGGAGATGACGCTGTGCGAGGTACCGGTGAGCCGGAACCCCTCCAGGTCACCGGTCACCCGGCGCGCGTACCCCGAGGAGCAGGCGCCGACGAACACGCCGGTGTCGCCGCCCCGCAGTGAGGTCGGGTCGATGCCCGCGTCCTCCAGCGCTTCCCAGGCGGTTTCCAGCAGCACGCGCTGCTGCGGGTCCATCGCCAAGGCCTCACGCGGGCTGATGCCGAAGAAGCCGGGATCGAAATCGCCCGCACCGTCGAGGAATCCGCCGTGGCGGGTGTACACGGTGCCCGGGGTACCAGGATCAGGGTTGTAGAGGCGGTCGAGGTCCCACCCGCGATCGGTGGGGAATTCACCGATGGCGTCGCGTCCCGCGATCATCAGATCCCACAGATCCTCCGCGGAGGCCACCCCACCGGGGAAACGCGCGCCGATGCCGACGATCGCGATCGGTTCGTCGGTGGTCGTGCGCCGCGAGACCCGGTGCCGGTCCTGCCCGCGCCCGGCGACACGGGCCCGCAGCAGCCCCGCCACCGCTGTCGCGGTCGGATAGTCGAAGACGAGGGTGTCGGGCAGCGGCACACCGGTGGCCGTGGTCAACCGATTGCGCAGCTCCACACCGCTGATCGAGTCGAAGCCGGTCTCGGTGAACGGCAGGTCGGGGTGGATCGCCGTCGGCGACTCGTGGCCGAGGACCGCGGCGGCCTGCTGCCGCACAATGTCGAGAACCAGTGCGTCGCGCTGGAATTCGGGTGCGGCGGCGAGAGTCCGCGCCAGTTCGGTGTCGTCCCGAGCATCTACCCGGACCTGATCACCTTGATCCCCAGCACCATTCGCCGTGGTCGTCGGCTGCGCGCCGTTGTGGCCCGCCACTCCGAATGCCGGATCTTCGTGGCCCAGAGCCCCCCGCCCTGGGGCGCTGAACCGGGTGCCGTCGCGCTCCGGGTCGTCGAGCTGCGTTGCCGGGACCCCTGCGGTGCCGTCACCCGCTCCGCTGAGATCCGGTGCCCTGAGTCCTGTGGCATCGCGCTCGGTGGGGGAATAGACGCCCGGGGGAAGGGTCCTCGGGGTTCCGGACCAGAAGTTCCGGCGCTGGAATGCGTACGGCGGCAGATCGACTCGCGATCCGCCGGTGACGAGTGCGTCCGGTCGGACCGGCAGGCCTGCACAGTAGGCCTGGGCGAGCAGGGCGACGAACCAGTCCGGACCATCCTCACCCAACCGCCGCGAACCGAGCACCGCGACGGTGTCGGAGGCCATGTCGGCGAGATCGGGGGCGAGGGTCGGGTGTGGGCTCATCTCGACGAATCCGGTGATGCCGTCGGCGATCAGCGCGGATATCACCTCGGCGGACCGGCCAGGGGCAGGCTGCGATCGGAGCCAGTACTCGGCATCCAGGTCCGCGGGATCGACCGGATCGGTCGAGGCCGTGGAGCGGAACGGGACCGACCCCGAGCGTGGTCGGATCGACGCCAGGTCTCGCCGCTGTCGGGCGGCGTCCTCGGTCCGCGACCGGACGACCACCACGCGCGCCGCGTCGTCCAGCGACAGCCCACCGGCGATGTGCGCGGCGGCGATCTCGCCCAGCCCGTCGCCGAGCACCAGATCCGGTGCAACGCCCGACGCCTGCCACCGCCGAGCCATCGACACCATGACCGCGAACAACACCGGCTGCGCCACGTCCGGGCGATCCGCCGACGGCGCGCCCTCGTCGCCGCGCAGCACCGCGCGCAGCGACCAGCCCACGTACGGCGCCAGCGCCGCTTCACAATCCGCGATCGACTCGGCGAACGCCGGGTCCGACGCCAACAGCCCCAGCGCCAGACCGGCCCACCTGCTGCCCTGCCCGGGGAAAACGAACGCGACCTTTCGCGGCGCCGCCTCGACGATCGTCGCCCCGGACCCCGCCACAGCCGCCAACGAGGCCAGCAACTCCGCACGATCCCGGCCGACCGCGTACCCGCGCCACTCCATCGCGACCCGGGTGGTCACCAGCGAATGCGCGACATCGACCACATCCAGCTCGGGACGGCCGCCCAACCACTCCCGCAACCGCTCCGCCTGGGCCCGCACACCGGTTTCGGTGCGCGCGGACAACACCCACGGCACCACCCCGACGTCGACCCCACCGCGTGCAGTGCGCGCGGCGGCGAATTGCCCACGGTGAGTGGTAGAAGGGGCGACAGCTGTCCCGTGGTGAGGGATGACCGCCGGGGCTTCCTCCAGGATCACGTGGGCGTTCGTACCGCCCATGCCGAACGAGGACACTCCGGCCCGGCGCACGGTGTCGGTCGACCAGCCCTCGTTGGCGGTCACTACGCGCAAGCCCAAGTCGTTCAAGGGAATTCGTGGATTGGGTGAGTCGAAGTTCAGGCTGGGCACCAGGTCTGCGCGACTCAGGCTGAGGGCGGTCTTGATCAGGCCCGCGATGCCGGCGGCGCCTTCCAGATGGCCGATGTTGGTCTTGACCGAGCCCACGGCCAGCGGGGCGTCCGGTGCCCGGTCCGCGCCGTAGATGTCGCCCAGGGCCGCAGCCTCCACCGGATCGCCCGCCGGTGTTCCGGTGCCGTGCAATTCGACGTACTGCACCGAGGACGCCTCGACCCCGGCCGCGCGCAATGCGGCGCTGATCGCCGCCGCCTGCCCCGCCCGGCTCGGGGCGCTCAGTACCCGGCGCTCGTTTCCCGTGTTCACCGCGCTGCCGCGGATCACGGCGTGGACACGGTCGCCGTCGGCGATCGCCCGGTCCAGCGGTTTCAGCACCACCATGCCGCCGCCCTCGCCGCGCACGAACCCGTCGGCCCTGGCGTCGAAGGTGTAGCAGGCGCCCCGCGTCGACTGCGCGCCGAACTGCTCGATCCGCGCGCCGCTGGACGGTGACAGGATCAGGTTCAGGCCGCCGGCCAGCGCCACCTCGCTCTCGCCGCTGCGCAGGCTCTCACAGGCCAGGTGGACCGCGACCAGCGACGATGCCTGGGCGCTGTCGACCACGAGACTCGGTCCGCCGAAACCGAAGTGGTTCGAGATCCGGTTGGCCATGATGCCGCGCCCGGTCCCCCACAGCGCGTGTCTGCTGACGCCGGGACCGCCGCGCAGGGCCATGACCTCGGCGAAATCGCTGCCGGTGCTGCCGAGGAACACGCCATAGGGCCGCGACCGGTGCCCCGGCGCCGCCAGCCCGGCGTCCTCGAGCGCCTCCCAGCTCAGCTCCAGCGCCAGCAGCTGCTGGGGATCGACCGCACGTGCCTCGTTGGGCGAGACACCGAAGAAGTCGGCATCGAAATCACCTACGGTGTCGAGGAATCCGGCCCGCTCGGTGATCGCGTCCCGACCGGCGGGCGCGGTCCCGATCGCGGCCCGCCCCTGACTGAGCAGCTGCCAGAACCCCTCGAGATCAGCGGCGCCCGGCAATCTGCAGGACATACCGACAATCGCGACGTCGAACGTCGAACCGGTCACCTCTGAACATCCTTCCGCGAAACACGCTAATTCCCCCGAGCCCCCTGCCGAGTATGTGTGGGGGCTACCAGATCGCGGAGCGGGTCATGTCACCATCGATTCGTAGTACTAACTAATAAGTTCGACGACTCAGACGATTCGTGCGTCGACACAACGAATCTCGATGCGGTCGAGCAGAAGGGGCGCGGAGATCCTCCGCGGATTGCCGTGGTCGCGCTGTGGGTGCGGACCCGGCTGGAGTCGGCCGTTCGGCCGGAAAGCTGACGCGCTACGTCGCCATTCCGGCGGCCCGAGGCGCGGGTCTGAGGGCGTCTCGGCCGGGCGAACCGGCGCGCTGATCCCTCTCGAAAGGTTCGAACGGCAGAACAGGACTCATTGAACTGCACAGTATTTGGGGTATCTCGAGCTTGTCAACCGTCCGGTTTCTTCCCGTTCATCGCGCTGATTACTCACAAAGCTTCCCACGATCCGAGCCGCTTCGCAGTGTTCGGTGGCTGGAATGTTGCCCGGCACTGGTACCGCTCGACCGTTCCGCGCCGATCGCGCGACGGCCCGGCCGCCCGCGCTCGCGCTCCGCCGGGCCTCACCGGCCCATCATTACCGGATTGCCCTGCGCACCTCGGGATTCGGACCCGAGGAACTCGGGGACTGGTGGCAGCGCCACCGGCCACGGCGAACGTCGCCGGGAACGGTCCCGCCGTGACCGACGGACGGGGGTCTTCCGACGTCCCGCCCGCAGGCTCGACTGTGCGGCACGCACCCTGCCCGACAAGGGTTCCCGGCCGCCACTCGAACGGCCGGGATCGGTTTGCTGACGATGCTGTTCACACCCGCCGGTGCCGTCGACCGGCTCCCGGCCGTCCGAATCGGGGACCCCGGCCGGGCTCGATTGCCGGTGCGCACTTTTCGACGCGTACACCGTGGGCCGCGCAGCCATGCCGGTAGTCACGGTAAGGCCGACCGATGGGAGGCGGCGCCGGGCGAGAACGGCCGCCGTAGGGGGTCGTCAGTACGCGGGCGGTCGCGGCGCCTCCAAGCGAAGGGCCGCGACCGGGCAGGTGTCGACCGCGAGTCGGATGGTGTCGAGTTGGTCCTCGCTGACCGGACCCAGCACGGTCGCCTTGCCTTCGTCGTCGGTCTCGTAGACGTCGGGCGCCAACGCGACACAGAGCGCGTGGCCCTCGCATCGGTTCCGGTCGACGCTGATCCTGGGCGTCATACGGCCGAGGACGATTCGGTCGCGCGGGCGTGCCGTGGCCGGAGGTCGATCGGCAGGCCGTCGTCGGGAGTGGGCCCGGTGCCCCAGGTCAACGGTGGCTGATAGCCGACGGGAACACTCCACTCGTATCGAAGCAGCATTCGGTGCATGATGGATTTCACGGTCATCCCGCCGAAGTACAGACCGATACACTTGTGCGCCCCGCCGCCGAAGGGGGACCAGGCATAGCGGTGCACCTTGTCCTCGCGCCGATCCGCGGCGAACCGTTCCGGGTCGAACTCGTCCGGTCGCGGCCACCACCGCGCCAGCCGCATCGACGGATATGCGCCGAGGAGGATGTCGGTACCCGCCGGGATGTAGTGACCGAGGATCTCGGTGTCCTCGATCGCCTGGCGAATCAGCATTCCCGCCGGGGCGTACATGCGCAGTGTTTCCTTGAACGCGAGATCCAGCGACGGCAGGCGATCGAGGTCGTCGTAGTCGAGCGAGGCTTTCCCCAGCGCGAGCGATTCCGCGCGCAGCCGCTCCTGCCAGTGCGGATCGGCGCCGAGCAGATAGGTGAGCATGGAGGCCGTGACGGCGGTGGTGTCGTGCGCGGCCATCAGGACGAAGATCATGTGGTTGACGACGTCGGCGTCGGAGAACACCTCCCCGTCCTCGCTCCTCGCGCGACACAACACGCTGAACAGATCGTTCCCCGCTCCGGCGCGTTTGGCGGGCAGTCGGGCACGGAAGTACTCCTCGAGGACCCGGCGGCCACGTAACCCCCGCGACCACGTACCGCCCGGCAC
Source organism: Nocardia sp. MH4 (assembly GCF_019266065.1). GTDB lineage: Bacteria > Actinomycetota > Actinomycetes > Mycobacteriales > Mycobacteriaceae > Nocardia > Nocardia canadensis. The sequence continues at coordinate 68,131 of NZ_LPNR01000131.1, forward strand.
CTGCGCCCGGATCAACGCCTGGCCGCCGACCACTGTGTGCTCGAACGCGCGCTCCAACTGTTCGGCGCGCGAACCCATTTCCTCGCCGACGAAAACCTCGGTCGCCAGGTTCAGCATCATCTGCTTGACGGCGTCGTACAACCGAAAGCCGTTGCCGGGCCGCCACGATGCGAGGTCCCGATCGATGCCCGGCCCCATCAGGTCGAGGTAGCTGATCAGTCGAGGCCGCGTGAACGCCTGCTGCATGATGCGCCGGTGATACATGTGCTCATCGAAGTCGAGCAGCATGATGCCACGTCGAAAGAACGGCCCGATCCAGAATTCCCAGCCCTTCTCGCTGGAGAAGGCCTTGTTCCGGTCGGCCCAGACGGTCTCCAGCGCGGCCGGGCCCAGCGCGCAGACGGCGCGGTGGCCGAACACCTGCGTCCAGGAGACCTCGCCGTACTTGTCGAAGGTGCTGCGCGCCCATGCGAGCGGGTCGGTGTAGACCCGCAACGACTGGCCGATCAGAGGTAACCCCGCGTTGCCCGGCACCGGAAGCAGACCGCTCCCAGCCGGTGGCTCGGCGAGCGGCATGGTTCTCGACGGATACAGGTCGGCCAAGTCGGCGGCACGCTGTTGAATCCTGCGGCGAATGTCGTGGTGCATGTGGTGTCCTTTCGCGGCGCTGCGAAGGTTCGACGGAGGCCCGGTGACAGCCACCAAATTGGTGACACTCCGTCACCAATTAGCTCTCTTGCCGCCCGCCTTTGTCAAGATGGAGCCATGACCACCTCCCAGACCTGGGGCGGGCGCACTGCCCAGGCGCGCCGTGCCGCGCGCCGCCAGCAGCTGATCGACGCCGCCATCGACATCTGGGCCGACAGCGGCTGGGCGGCGGTGAGCCTGCGCAGCGTATGCGCCAGGGCAGGGCTGAACGATCGATACTTCCGGGAGAGCTTCGCCGATCGAGACACGTTGCTTGCCGCGGCATGGGACCAGGTGCGCGACGAAACGACGGCCACCCTGGCCACGGCGATCAGTGATCGCGGGAGTTCACCACCGCTCGAAGTGCTGCGTCGCGCAGTCGAAGCCGTGGTCACCAGCTTCGCTACCGACCAACGCCGCACCCAGGTCCTGTTCGGCGACCACGCGGGCAGCGAAGTACTCGAGCGCCGTCGCCGCGACCTGATATTCCTCGTCACCGATATGCTCGCGACGGGCATGCGGCCGTCGCTACGAAACGGCGTGAACTACGACGAGTTCCACCGCACCGTGCTGATGGCCGTCGGCGGTTTCGTGGAGTTGACGACCGCGTGGCGTGCGGGCACCATCGCCATCGACCCCGCCGGGATAGTCGCCCAGACAACCCGCTTCGGCGAGATCCTCGCCGGCCACTACCTCGAGCCCGACCCGCCGTCACATCGGGCAGACCCGCGCGACGCCGGTACCGACTCCACCCTGGTTCGATTGCCCACTACCGCATCCGACGACTGAGGACCGGACTACCGGCCCCTAGCCAGGACCGCGAGGCGCGGAGATCGCGTGCCGCATCCGCGCAGTCAGTCGACGAAAATGCCTCAGGCCGGAAGATCTTTCGATCTTCCGGCCTGAGGCGCTTGTAGCGGGGACAGGATTTGAACCTGCGACCTCTGGGTTATGAGCCCAGCGAGCTACCGAGCTGCTCCACCCCGCGTCGGTGAATACAACATTACACACGGGTTAGCGCGGATGCCAAATCGTGAGGTCAGGGCAGGTTTTCCCGGCGCTGCACGCGATCTTCGACGAGCTGCCGGGCCGCGCGGAACCGCACATTGTGACCGGCGTCATATTCTCGCTCGACTCGACGAGCGGCGCGTGCGGAGAGCCGGATTCGCGTGACCGGGGTCACTATTTCGGCGTGATCTCACGCACATAACGGACCAATAACAGACCGACCGGGATCTAGGTATTCCCCCACGCTATGCAGCGTAAACATTGGTAAGACGGCTATTTCATTCATACAATTGTCTCGTTATCAAGATGTGATCGTCATGGATTTCTTGGTTAGCGTCTCCCCCATGACTGAGACCCGGAAATTCCGCACCCGTGCCCTTGGCGTCGCCGCCATCACCGGCGCCCTGGTTGCCGTTCCGTTCAGCCTGGCCACCGGCACCGCCTCCGCCGCGACCCACAACTGGGACGGTGTCGCGCAGTGCGAGAGCGGTGGCAACTGGGGTATCAACACCGGTAACGGCTACTACGGTGGCCTGCAGTTCTCGCAGAGCACCTGGGCCGCCAACGGCGGTCAGGGCTCGGCGCACAACGCCAGCAAGGAAGAGCAGATCCGCGTCGCGGAGAACGTGCTCGCCAGCCAGGGCGTCGGCGCGTGGCCACACTGCGGCCGCTACCTGCAGGCAGGCACCTCCGAGCCCGAGCCCGCCGTCGAGGAGCCCGCCGCCGAGCTCCCGGTCGAGCTGCCCGCCCAGACCAAGACCGACGTCCAGAACGCCGTCGACCAGGCCAAGGCCGCGGGTCAGGCACTGGCCGACCAGTACGGCGTCGCCGGTCAGTACCAGGACCTGCTCAACGCCAGTGCCCCGCTGATCGCCTCGATCGGCGGCTGATCCACCGTTCCCCCTGCACGAGAAAGGCCCCGCCATCCGGCGGGGCCTTTCTCGCTCTCGCTGCCGACGACTACCGGCCGCCGGCGTCCTGGTACGCCTTCACCGCGGCGTCCAGTTCTTCGAGCGCCTTACCGAAGTCGGTGAAGTTGCCCGTGCGCATCGCCGTGCGCACCGCCTCGATCTTGCGGCTGAGCTCGGCGGCCGCGGCCTCCTGGGCGGTCGACCCCGGCGGGGTCGTCGTTCCGGGCGGCGGGGTCGTGCCGCCGTTCGGCGGAGTGGTGGTGCCCTGGTCCACCGGCGGCGTGACGCCCGGTTTCGGCTTCACGGCCGGATCGCCGCCGAACGGCGTCGCCAGCGAACCGGCGCCCGGCATGACCTGGTTGAGCGCCTCGGCCAGCGTCGCCGCGTAGCCGACCTTCACGCTGCCCGCCGCGTCGCGGTAGCTCACCAGCACGCGCAGCAGCTGCGGGAACGTCGAGGATCCGGTGTTGCGTTCGTTGTAGAACGGCTCCACGTAGAGGATGCCGCCGTCGGCCACCGGCAGCGTGAGCAGATTGCCGTAGCGGATCTTGTTGGAGTTCGACAGCAGGGTCTTCTCACGAGACACCGCGTCTGCGGTGGTCATCGAGTTCTGGGTCTGCTGCGGACCCTGGGTCTGGGTCTCGACCGGCAACTGCAGCACGGTGAACTTGCCGTACCCGTCGGGGTCGGAGCGCACCGAGATGTAGGCGGAGAGGAACTGACGGTTGTAGCCGACCATCGCCGAGGTCAGGTTGAACACCGGCTTGTTCGTCTTCGGATCGCCGAGCAACACGTAGTACGGCGGCTGGTTGAAGGTGCCGCCCTCGATCGTGGGATCGCTGGGGACCGACCAGAACGCGTTGTTGGTGAAGAACTCACGCGGGTTGTCCACGTGGTACTTGGTGAGCATGTCGCGCTGGACCTTGAACAGATCCTCCGGGTAACGGAAGTGCGCCCGCAGCTCCGGCGAGATCTCGCTCTGCGGCTTCACCGCGTTCGGGAACACTCCGCGCCAAGCCTTGAGGACCGGGTCGGTGGAGTCGGTCTCGTACAGGGTGACGGTGCCGTCGTAGGCGTCGACGGTGGCCTTCACCGAGTTGCGGATGTAGCTGACCTCCTTGCGCGGGATGACGCGCCCGGTCTTCTTGTCGATGCTGTCCTCGACCGCGCCGTCGAGCGAAGTCGACTGGGCGTAGGGGTACTTGTCCAGCGTGGTGTAGGCGTCGACGATCCAGACGATGCGCTTGTCGACGACCGCCGGGTAGGCGTTGCCGTCGGTGGTCAGCCACGGGGCGACCTTCTGCACCCGGTCACGCGGACCACGGTTGAACAGGATCTTGGAATCGTCGCTGATCGCCGAGGAGAACAGGATGTTGCGCTCGGCGTATTTGGCGGCGAAGGCCAGCCGGTTGAACCAGTTGCCGATCGGCACGCCGCCGCTGCCCTCATAGGTGTAGGAGGCCTGGTCGGAGTCGTATTCGCGAGGCGCCTGGCCCTCGGCGGTGCCGACGATCGCGTAGTCGGGATCGGTCTGGGCGATCAGCTCGCCGTAGTAGATCCGCGGCTGCTCGACCTTGATCTGCTGATCGTCCATCTTGGTGAACAGATCGCTCACCATGAACAGCGGATAGCCGGAATCGCTGCCGCCCACCACGCTCGGCGCGTCGGACTGCGGCTTGTTCACCCGGTTGGCCGGCGCGGCGACGAAACCGTTGCCGTGGGTGTAGACGGTGTGCTGGTTGATCCAGTCCTTCTGGTTGCCCGAGAGCGCGGCCGGATGCAGCTCACGCGCGGCGACGATGTAGTCCTGGGTGTCGCCGTTGAGGGTGTAACGGTCGATGTCGAGCGACTCGGGGAAGCCGTAGAAGTTCTTCCGCTGCTGGAGCTGGGTGAACGTGGGCGAGAGGATGTTCGGGTCGAGCAGGCGGGCGTTGCCGATGGTGGCCGCGTCCGCGGGAACCTCGAGCGGGCTCTTCTTGCTCTCGCCCTGATAGTCCTGGTATTCGACCCTGTCGTCGGTGATGCCGTACGCCTGGCGCGTCGCCATGATGTTGCGCTCGATGTACGGGCTCTCCTTGTCGGCGGCGTTCGGGCGCACCGAGAACTGCTCGACCACCATCGGCCACACCGCGCCGACCAGGATCGACGAGAGCACCAGCAGGGCGGCCGCCATCGCGGGCACCCGCAGATCGCGCAGCACGATGCCGGCGAAGAACGCGATCGCGCAGATCACCGCGATCGAGAGCAGGATCAGCTTGGCCGGCAGCACCGCGTTGATGTCGGTGAACGACGGACCGCCGAAGGTCGGCTCCTTGCGGGTGCTCGACAACAGGTCGTAGCGGTCGAACCAGTACGCGACCGCCTTGAGCAGCACGAAGATACCGGCGATCACGGCCAGCTGCACGCGCGCGGCCCGGGTCAGCGTGCCCTCGCGACCGGCCAGGCGCAGGCCGCCGAAGACGTAGTGGGTCACCAGGTTCGCGAAGAAGGCGATCACCACGGCGACGAACAGCCAGTTCAGCACCATCCGGTAGAACGGCAGATCGAAGGTGTAGAAGCCGATGTCGAGATGGAACTGCGGGTCCTGCTGGCCGAACTCACCACCGTGCAGGAACAGCTGCACGGTCGCCCAGTTCGACTGCGCCACCAGTCCCGACAGCAGACCCAGCAGCACCGGGATGCCGATGCCGAACAGCCGCAGCCTGCCCATCACGGTGGTGCGGTAGCGCGCGATCGGGTCGTTGGGCCCGGCGACGGGCACGAAGACGGGCCGCGACCGGTAGGCCAGCAGCAGCGCGGCCCAGACCACCAGGCCGACGAACAACGCGACCACGACGAACAGGAGCAACCGCGTGCGCAGCACACCCAGATACACACTGCGATAGCCGACCTCGCCGAACCACAACCAGTTGGTGTAGGCGTCGGTGAGCCGGGGCCCGAGCAGCAGTAACGCCGCGAGGACGACTGCTGTCACCAGCAGCACTCGGCTGCGTCGGGACAACGAAGGTAAACCGGTGGGGGGCCGCATGCCCACGGTGCCACTCTCCAAGGGTCCGGCGGCGACCGCGCCGCTGATCGGCGCAGCACCGCAGTCCGATGTTGCGGATGGTCCGTTGCCGGACCGTTGGCGCCCACTCTACGGAAATCGGACACCGTGCAAGCGCCTGGGCCGAAAATGATTGGATGGGCGGGTGACCGATGACCAGCACGCCGAAGTCGTCCTCGCCCGTTGTGTGCGCGAGGTCGTCGAGTTCGCCGACGCCGAGGGCTGGGGTAACCCGCCGCAGATGTTCGCCCTGGTGCCGACCGCCGACCTCGCCGCGGCCGAACCCGATCTCCAGGATCAGCTCGACGACGGCAGCGAACTCACCCCGATCGCGCAGGAAGCCTTTCCCGACGACATCACCGGCGGGTCGATGGCGCTCGACGAATTCCTCGCGACCACCACCTGGCCGCCCGCCGTCGAGGGCTGCGTGCTGGTCCAGGAGATCGTGGTGCTCCCGCCCGACGCCGAGAGCGACCTCGACGAGGCGCTCGTTCCGCTGCTGGCCGACGACGAGGCCGCCGACGCGGCCGGGCGCGCCGCGGCGCACGCCCATCCCGGCCGCCGGGACGCGCGGCTCATCGCCGGCGTGCTGCGCCAGGGCACCTCGCTGTGCCTGCTGCAGATCCGCCCCGAGGACGACGACGGTTTCGGCGACCTCGACCTGCGCACCTACCCGAATCTGGCGCCGGGCCTGGTCGAGGCCCTGCACCACACGCTGGAGTGATCAGCCGCAGCTGACGGCCTCGCGGCCGGCGTCGATGTCGGCCAGCGAGGTCACCGCGCTGTCGAGCGTGTCGACCTTCACCAAGCGCAGCCCCTCCGGGGCGCGCTGCCTGGCCTCGTTGCAGTTGTCGGCCGGGACCAGGAACGTCTCGGCACCCGCCTCCCGGGCGGCGATCATCTTGTACTGGATGCCGCCGATCGGACCGACCTTGCCCTCCTGGTCGATGGTGCCGGTCCCGGCGACGAACCGGCCGCCGTTGAGCTCACCGGGCGAGAGCTTGTCGATCAGCGCCAGGCTGAACATCAGCCCGGCCGAGGGTCCGCCGATGTCGGCGAGGTTGAACTCGACCTGCAGCGGCGGGCGGCCGCCCTCCCCCGGCGTGATGCCGAGGTAGCCCTTCGTCGAGTCGTCGGGACGAGGCGCGAGGGTGATCGGCGTGGTCTGCTGGGCGTCGCCGCGGCGGTAGACGACGGTGATGGTAGTGCCGGGGCCCTTGGTGGAGACCAGGTCGACGACGTCCTTGGGCGCGGTGATCGGCGTGCCGTCGATGCTGATCAGCTCGTCGCCGACCTGCAGCACGTCCTTGGCCGGGCCCTCGTCCCCGAGTCCGCGCACCAGCACGACCGTCGGCATCTTCAGGTAGTGCAGCGCGGCGACCTCGGCGTTGCTCTCGGAGTCCTTGAAGTCCTGCTGATTGGACTTGTCGACCTCCTCGCGCGACACCCCGGGCGGGTACACCTCCGCGCGTGGGACCAGTCCGTGCTCGCCGCTGACCCAGAAGCCGAACGCCTCGAACAGGTTGAGTCCGTCGCGGACGGACACCGTGGTCATATTGAGGTGCCCGCTCGTCGGATCCAGCGGCGCGCCCGTGACGTCGACCACCTGCTTGCCCTCGACCTCGCCGAGGGTGTCGAAGGTCGGCCCGGGTCCGAGCGCGACGAACGGCACGGTGACCACGCTGCCGACCACACCGAGGACGAGCACGGGTACCAGGGCCACGATCAGGGTGAGGATCCGACGATTCACTCGGACCACAGTAGTGATCACCGGCCGTGACCGACGGGAGTGGCACGCTTTTGCCGGGTACCCGGTGCCATCGATTTCGCGAAGCGCGAACACCGTGGCCCCCTGGTGTCCGCGTAACGTATGAGGTATGAGCGATCTCCCCTTCGGCTTCTCGAACCGCGACGACGACGAATCGGGCAAGCGTCGCGACGAGGCGAACGGCCCCGGCGGAAACGATCCGTTCGGGTTCGGAGCTGCGGGCGCGGGCGGCTTCGACCCGTCGCAGCTGGGACAGATGCTGACCCAGCTCGGGCAGATGATCAGCGGCATGGGCCAGGCGGGCGGCCCCGGCGGCGCGCAGGCCGGGCCGGTCAACTACGACGTGGCCAAGCGGCTGGCCCGCCAGCAACTCGGCGCCACCGTCGCCCCGATCGCGGCGAAGACGACCTCCGCGGTGACCGACGCGGCGCACCTGGCCGAGCTGTGGCTCGACGGCGCCACCGTGCTGCCCGCGGGCGCGAGCAAGACCGTCGCCTGGACGGCCAACGACTGGATCGAAGAGACTCTGCCGACCTGGAAGCGCCTGTGCGATCCGGTGGCCGAGCAGATCTCGGGCATGTGGACCGCGCAGCTGCCCGAGGAGGCCAAGCAGTTCGCCGGGCCGATGGTCGGCATGCTCGGGCAGATGGGCGGGCTGGCGTTCGGTTCCCAGCTCGGTCAGGCCCTCGGCCAGCTGGCCAAAGAGGTGCTGACCTCCACCGATATCGGTCTGCCGCTGGGCCCGGCCGGTACCGCCGCGCTGCTGCCGACGGCGATCTCGGCGTTCAGCGAGGGCCTCGAGCAGCCCGAAAGCGAGATCATGGTCTTCCTGGCGGCCAGGGAGGCCGCCCACCAGCGACTGTTCGCGCACGTGCCGTGGCTGCGTCAGCAGGTGCTGGGCGCGGTGGAGGACTACGCGCGCGGCATCAAGATGGACTTCTCCGCGCTGGAGGAAGCCGCGCAGAACATCGACCCGATGTCGCTGAGCGATCCGTCCAAGCTCGAGGAACTGCTCTCGCAGGGCACCTTCGAGCCGCAGACCACCCCCGAGCAGAAGCAGGCGCTCGAGCGCCTGGAGACCTTGCTCGCGCTGATCGAGGGCTGGGTCGACGTGGTGGTCACCGACGCCGTCGGCGAGCGACTGCCCGGCGCGAGCGCGCTCTCGGAGACGCTGCGCCGCCGCCGCGCGACCGGCGGACCCGCCGAGCAGACCTTCGCCACCCTGGTCGGCCTGGAACTGCGTCCGCGCAAGGTCCGCGAGGCCGCCGCGCTGTGGCGCCGTCTCACCACCGATGTGGGCATGGACCGCCGTGACGGCGTGTGGGCGCACCCCGACCTGCTGCCCGACTCCAGCGACCTGGACTCCCCTGCCGGCTTCATCGACTCCGTGATCGGCGGCGGCACCGGCGCTTTCGACGATCCGCTGGCCCAGCTGGCCGAGACCGAGGCGCGCGAACGCGACGAGGCCGAGCGCGGCAAGACCGATCCCGACACCGACCAGTCCTGAGCAGAGCCGACCCGCCACCACGACCGCCGAAAAATCTGCGGATCATGGTGGCGCGACACGGTTTCCGGGGTGACACCCGCCCAGAAACGCCGTCACGACCGGCCGGACACGAGTTGTCCACAGGCCGACCGTCCGAGCGCGACACGCCGAAAGCCTGTGGATAACCGCACTTTTCGCGCACCGTCGGACCCGGGCCCGCGCCGATACTTGCGCCATGACGACCACGACGCCACTGCGCGGACCGATGTTGCACCCGCGGGTGATCACCCTGGTTCGGCCCTCCGGGACCGTGCAGCTGGGGTGGGACCCGGAACGAGCGCTGCTGCTCGAGACCACCGAGCTCGACACCGGCACCGTCCTCGCGTTCCTGCGCCTGCTCGACGGCCTGCAATCGCTACCCCAGATCGTCTGGCGCGCCGGCGAATTCGGCATCGCGCCGGCGCGTACGGTCGCACTCGTCAGCGCGATCGACGAGGCCGGGCTGCTGCTGCAACCGGAGCGCAAACAGGGCACGGTGCGCGGTGTCACCGTGCACGGTCTCGGGCCGCTGTCGGACGCGGTGACGATCGGGTTGCGGCGCATGGGCATCCGGCCGACCCGCTCGCGGGAGTACCGCCCGGGCACGGCGGTCGGGGCCGGCGGCAATCTGGTGGTGCTCACCGACGCGCTGATGGTCGATCCACGGCTGTCGGTGGACCTGGTGCTGCGCCGAATACCGCACCTGCAGGTCCGGATCCGGGACGGTATCGGCGTGGTCGGTCCACTCGTGCTGCCGGGCGAGACCAGCTGCCTGCGCTGCGCCGATCTGACCCGCACCGGGTTCGACGCCGACTGGCCGCACCTGGCGGCGCAGCTGCTCGGCCGCACCGGGCACGCCTCACCGGCCGGGATCGCGGCGACCACCGCCCTCGCACTGGGCGAGTTGGAGACCATCGTCGCCTGTTCACCCCGCCAGGATCCGGGCACGCTCGACGCCACCATGGAACTCAATCTCGACACCCACGAGGTGCAGCGACGCCCCTGGCCACCGCATCCGGACTGCGGCTGCCGCACCCTGTCCACGACCGAGCCGGGAACGGGCCTATGAGGGCTCCCACAGTGCGGTGTGAGCATTCTTATGGCACACCACCGGCAAGTTCGGCCATGATGGGTAGCGTGTCCGAGATCGTGCGCCGCAGTTCCAGCCGCAATGCCAAGTTGGCCAAAATTCCGCTCGGCATCGCCGGACGAGCCGCCGTCGGCTTCGGCAAGAAGCTCGTGGGTGGTGACAAGCAGCAGATCAACGCCACGTTGAACCAGAAGGCCGCCGAGCAGCTGTTCACCGTGCTCGGCGAGCTCAAGGGCGGGGCGATGAAGTTCGGCCAGGCGCTGAGCGTGATGGAGGCCGCGGTCCCGGAGGAGTTCGGCGAGCACTATCGCGAGGCGCTCACCAAGCTGCAGGCCGCCGCACCGCCGATGCCTGCCGAGACGGTGCACCGGGTGCTGGACCAGCAGCTGGGCACCAAGTGGCGCGAGCGCTTCCAGTCCTTCGACGACACCCCCGCCGCTTCGGCCAGCATCGGCCAGGTACACCGGGCGGTGTGGTCGGACGGGCGCGCCGTCGCGGTGAAGGTGCAGTACCCCGGCGCCGACGAGGCGCTGCGCGCCGATCTGAAGACCTTGTCGCGAATGACCGGCCTGCTGTCCTCGGTCATCCCCGGCGCCGATGTGAAGCCGCTGCTGGCCGAGATCACCGAGCGCACCGAGGAGGAGCTCGACTACCGCATCGAGGCCGCCAACCAGCGCCGTTTCGCCGCCGCCTTCGAGGGCCACCCGCAGATCGTGGTGCCGCGGGTGGTGGCGGGCGCCCCGAAGGTGATCGTCACCGAATGGCTCGACGGCACCCCCGTCTCCGCGCTCATCGCCGCGGGCGCGGCCGACCCGGAAGGCACACGGGCGCAGCGCAACCGGATCGCCGAGCTGATGGGCACCTTCCATTTCTCCTCCCCGGAGCGAGTGGGCCTGCTGCACGGCGACCCGCACCCGGGCAACTTCCTGGTGCTCACCGACGGCAGGCTGGCCGTGCTCGATTTCGGCGCCTGCGCGCCGATGCCGGACGGCTTCCCCGAGATCCTGGGGCGGATGCTCGCCCTGGCCGTCGCGGAGGACCACGCCGCGCTCACCGAACTGCTCTACGAGCACGGCTGGGTGATCCCGGGCCGCACGGTCACCCACGAGGAGATCGAGGCGTACCTTCGCCCGTTCAGCGACCCGATCCGCACCGACACCTTCCACTTCACCCGTTCCTGGATGCAGCGGGTCGCGGGCAAGGCCTCGGAGTTCACCAGCCCGGAGATGAAGACCGCGCGTGCCCTGCAGCTTCCGGCCGAATACCTGACGATCTTCCGGGTGCTCGGCGGTTCGGTCGGCATCCTGGCCCAGCTCGACGCGGAACTCGGGTTCATGAACCTGGTCCGCACCTGGGTCCCGGGTTTCCGCGCCGAACGCGCCTCCTAGTCCGTCACGCGGGGCCGGCGTCACCCACCGGTGGTGGGCGCACTCCCCGGACATCACCACCCTGGTCGTCGCTGTCGCCGACGACCGCACGGTCACACGTACCGGCCGCCGATGACAAACGAACCGCTCACCAGGACTCGGTGAGCGGTTCGTTTGCGGTACAGGCCTTTTCCGGGGTTCATGCCGGGATCGCGACCTTGCGCGGACGGCCACGCGGGCGCTTGCGGGCGATCACGACACCCTGGTCGAAGATCTCGCCACCCCAGACACCCCACGGCTCGGCGCGGTCGATGGCCGCGGTCAGGCAGCCCTTACGGATCGGGCAGGACGCGCACAGTTGCTTGGCCTGCTCGAGGTCGTTCGGGCTCTCGGCGAACCACAGATCAGGGTTTCCGGCCCGGCAGGGCAGGGACGCCACGTTTCGGCATGTCACGTCAGCAGTGGCCGTCGGCCATTCCTGGGCGGTGAACACGTCGTTCTCCTTCAGCTCGTTTGCAGCGGTTGTTCGTTCGGTGTGCGAACCCGGTGCCAACGGCTGAAGAGCCGAATGAAAAAGGCCACGGATTTCGCTTCTCGCGATCCGTGGCCAGGAGGTCTGGGAGGAGTTCCCTACCTAGTTCGACATTTCTGCCGAGACCTGATCACGGTCGCTGGGTGGACACGGAGGCGGATTGCGCCGGCGAACTCGGGTGCGTATCCGAATTCAACGGCCGGAGCTGCCGGTGCCTCGAAGGCCGCCGGCTGCCAACCCACGCTGGGCTTGTCCTGGAGACGAATCGGGGTGTGCTGATGGACGACAGTCATCGGCACAGCTTTGGTATCGACGCCGGACAGACCGGTCCCCTGCAGAGCGAGGACCCCCCGGGAGGCCGACACCATGGATGCGTTCACCAGGACGCGATTGCCCATCGCGTCGAACGTGGTGTTGCTGTTCATCTGACTGCCTCCCTCCTGAACTCGTGTGCTGATAGAAACTCGCGCCGAGATCACTCTCGGTGCGTGTTCTCCACCATAGGCAATGATCGAGAACCGAACAACCTATTTTCTACCTGCGGTTTTGTGTCGTGGCCCGCATTCGGGACGCGACGATGGCGAGCACATCCGCGCCGTACTGCTCGATCTTCTTCGCGCCGATGCCGGCGATCGCGGCCAGGGCCGCGTCGTCGGCGGGCAGCTGCTCGGCGATCGCGGTGAGCGTCGTGTCGGTGAAGACCACGAAGTCGCGCACCCGCAAGACCTCGGCCTTCTCGGCCCGCCACTCCTTGAGCGCGTCCAAGAGCTGGGGGTCGAGTTCGGCCGGGCAGCGGCGACAGCGGCCCAGCATGGTGGCGTAGGTGCCGATCAGCGGTTTCGCGCAGACCCGGCACAGCGGGCGCTTGCCGTCGGCGTCCTTCGGGCCGGTCGCGGTGGCGGCGATGCGGGAGGCGGGCGAGTCGTCGGGAACAAGGCCGTTGAGGAACCGCGAGCGCCTGCGCACCCGCCTGCCGCCCTCGGTGCGGGCCAGCGCCCAGGACACGGCGAGGTGTTCGCGCGCCCGGGTGACGCCGACGTAGAGCAGCCTGCGTTCCTCTTCGAGCGCCGCCTGATCGGACGGACTGCCGTCGTCGCCGAGGACGTGCTGGATCGGCAGGGTGCCGTCGGCGACGCCGACCAGGAACACGGCGTCCCACTCCAGGCCCTTGGCCGCGTGCAGTGAGGCCAGAGTGACGCCGTCGACGGTCGGCGGATGCTTCGCCTCGGCCCTGGTCGCGAGCTCGCGCAGCAGTCCGGTGAGGTCGATCTCCTCGTCGTGGCCGACCAGTTCCTCGGTGAGCTGCACCAGCGCCAGCAACGAGGACCAACGTTCCTTGGCCTGCGCGCCCGCCGGTTCCTCGGCGGTGAGCCCGACCGGGGCGAGCACGGCGCGGACCAGTGTGATCAGCTCGGCGCCGCTGCGCGACTCGTCGGGCAGGTCGTCGCGCGCGTCGGCCTGTCGCAGCGCCTGCACCGCCTGGCGCACCTCCTGGCGCTGGAAGAAACCCTCGCCGCCGCGCACCTGGAACGGGATGTCGCGCGCGCTCAGTGCCTGCTCGAACGGTTCGGACTGGGCGTTGATCCGGTAGAGCACGGCGATCTCGGCGGCCGGGGTGCCCGCCGCGATCAGCTTCTTGATCCGGCCCGCGACGGCCGCCGCCTCGGCGGGCACGTCGGGATATTCGGCGAACTCGGGTTCGGGACCGTCGGGCCGCTGGCCGATCAGGGCCAGCCTGGTCCCGGCGATGCGCCCGCGCGCGGCGCCGATCACCCGGTTGGCCAGCGATACCACCTGCGGGGTGGAGCGGTAGTCGCGTTCGAGCCGGATGACGGTGGCGTCGGGGAAGCGACGGGAGAAGTCGAGCAGGTAGTTCGGGGTGGCGCCGGTGAAGGAGTAGATGGTCTGGTTGGCGTCGCCGACGACGGTGAGGTCGTCGCGTTCGCCGAGCCAGGCATCGAGCACCCGCTGCTGTAGCGGGGTGACGTCCTGGTATTCGTCGACCACGAAACTGCGGTAGCGGCCGCGGAATTCGTCGGCGACGGCCGGGTAGTCCTCGAGCGCGGCGGCGGTGTGCAGCAGCAGATCGTCGAAGTCCAGCAGCAGACCGTCGGCGGAGGTCTTCATCGATTCGTAGCCCGCGTAGACCTGGGCCACCCTGGTGACCTCGACCGGCGCGTCCCGATGGTGCCTGGCCGCGGCGGCGGGGTAGTCCTCCGGCGCGATCAGCGAGGCCTTGGCCCATTCGATCTCGCTGAGCAGGTCGCGGATCAGTTCGGTCGAGGTTCCCAGGCCGGCGCGGTGCGCGGCCTGCGACACCACCGGGAACTTGCTGTCGAGCAGGCGCCACGGCACGTCACCGACGACCTGCGGCCAGAAGTACCGCAACTGCCGCAGCGCGGCGGCGTGGAAGGTGCGGGCCTGGACCTGTCCGGCGTCGCCGCCGAGCCCCATCGAGCGCAGCCGGTTGCGCATCTCCCCCGCCGCCCTGGCGGTGAAGGTCACCGCCAGCACCTGGTCGGCCTTCACGTGCCCGCCCGCGATCAGATGCGCGATGCGGTGGGTGATCGTCCTGGTCTTGCCGGTCCCCGCGCCGGCTAGCACGCACACCGGGCCTCGTGGCGCCCGCACCGCGGCGGCCTGTTCCGGGTCGAGGGCGGTGAGATCGAGTGCTGGCACGGGCACCATCATGACAGCGCCCGCCGACAACCGGGCCCGACGGCCGCCGACCCGCGCCTACGGCGTGCCGTCGCGCAACGTGCGCTGGGCACCGGCGAAGCCGCCGACGCCCGCCCGGCGGCCCGAAAAGGCTCCGGTCGCAGTTCTCCACGGCCACGAGCGCCCGGTTGGCCAGCGCGACGCCGGCCCGCGGTGGCACCAGCGGAACACCACGCCCACCTCAGACGTTGCACATCCCGTGACTGAAGCAACCACTGATCTGACGATGTACTCGACCACCTGGTGCGGCTACTGCCGTCGCCTCAAGACCCAGCTCGACGAGGCGGGCATCACCTACACCGTGATCGACATCGAGGACGACCCCGCTTCGGCCGAATTCGTCGGCAGCGTGAACAACGGCAACCACGTCGTCCCGACCATCAAGTACCGGGACGGCTCGACGGCGACCAACCCGTCACTGTCGCAGGTCAAGCAGGCCCTGGCCGCCCTGGCCTGAGCGCCGCGCGCCGGCTACTCGGCCCAGGATTCGATGATCGTGCGAGCGATCGAGATGGAACCGGGCACCAGTAGCCGCGCGCCCTGCTCGCGCGCCGCGGTCCAATCTCCGGCCCGCAGCGCCGCGCGGACCTCGTCGCGGGTGAACCAGTGCGCCTCGGCGATCTCGCCGTCGGAGAACACCAGCTCCTGCTCCGGATCGCCGACCGCGGCGAAGCCGACCATCAGCGAGCGCGGGAAGGGCCACGGCTGACTGCCGAGGTAGGTGACCTCGCGCACGTCGACGCCCACTTCCTCGCGGATCTCCCGCTCGACGCAGTGCTCGAGCGATTCGCCCGCCTCCACGAATCCGGCCAGCAGCGAGAACATGGTCGCGGGCCAGGCGTGCTGGCGGGCCAGCAGCACCCGGTCGGCGCCGTCGTGCACCAGGCAGATGATGGCGGGGTCGATCCGGGGGAATTCCTCCTCGCCGGTGGCGGTCAGCCGGGACCAGCCCGCCCGCGCCGAGGTCGTCGAGGTGCCGTCGCCACCGTGGTAGCCCGCCCGGTCGTGCCAGTTGAGCAGCGCGTAGGCGGTGGCGAGCAGGTCGGCGGTGAAGTCGTCCACAGCGCCGAGGGCCCGCAGGTCCTTGAGCGTCCCGTCGAGCTCGGGCTCGCGCACGGCCCACAGGTGACTGTCCTCGGCGACACCGAGGAACACCGCGCCTGCGCCTGGCTCGTCGGCGATCGTGATCGCCGCGTCCAGGACGACGCCCGCGCTCTCCACCCGCACCCGTCCCCGCGCGTCGACGCGCAGGACCTTGGCCTTGCCCCACCCCTCCCGCAGCGCGTCGGGGTCGAGCCGGACGTGCTCGGCTCGATCGATCGTGGAACGCGACAGCAGCGGAACGTCTTTCAACCGGAACGACACACGTCCGAGCCTAGCCGGTCGCGCGGTCCCGGATCACTTGCCGGTGTGCCGGATGTAGAGCAGCTTGTCGCTCGCCTCGAGCGCGTCGACCTCGGGCTCGCCCACCCGGATCAGGTTCCCGTCCCGCACCACGCCGAGCACGATGTCACTGAGATGGCGCGGCGAGCCACCGACCTCGGCCGGTTCGACCTCGCGTTCGGCCACGGCGAAGCCCTGCTCGGGCGTGAGCAGATCCTCCATCATCTCCACGACGGTGGGCGTGGTGGTGGCGATGCCGAGCAACCGGCCCGCGGTCTCCGAGGACACCACGACCGAGTCCGCGCCGGACTGGCGCACCAGGTGGGTGTTCTCCGCCTCACGGATGGCGACCACGATCTTGGCGGTCTTGTTCAGTTCCCGGGCGGTGAGCGTCACCAGCGTCGCGGTGTCGTCCCGGTTGGTGGCGACGATGACCGAGGCGGCCCGCTGGACGCCGGTCAGCCGCAGCACATCGGATTTGGTCGCCGAGCCGTGCACGGTGACCAGTCCCGCGCTTGCCGCCGCCTCCAGCGCCACCGCGTCGGTGTCGACGACCACGATGTCGGCCTGCTGCACCCCGTCGGCGAGCATGGCGTCGATCGCGGTGCGTCCCTTGGTGCCGTAGCCGACGACGACGGTGTGATTGCGCACGGTGTGCCTCCATCGCTGAATCTTGAACGCCTGCCGGGACCGTTCGGTGAGCACGCTGAGGGTGGTGCCGACCAGCACGATCAGGAACAGGACGCGCAGTGGCGTGATGACGATCGTGTTGATCAGTCGCGCCGAGGGAGTGATCGGGGCGATGTCGCCGTACCCGGTCGTCGAGAGCGAGACGGTCGCGTAGTACATCGCGTCCAGGAACGACAGTTCGTCGCCGGAGTTGTCACGGTAGCCGTCCCGGCCGATGTACACCACGGTCGCCGCGGCGAACAGCAGCGCGATCGCGAACAGGACGCGGCGGGTGAGCGACACCCACGGACTGGTCTGCACGGCGGGAATCCGCAAGAGACCGACCAGCGCGTAGTCCGGGCTGCTGCTGAGCCCGATCGGGCCACGTTTGTCGCCTAGCATCGCCCCCTCCTTTCGCTCGGCCCGTCACCGCTGGGCTCCGGCACAACCCGGGAGCCTACTGCGTGCGGGCGTCTCGGGCTCATTCGACATCAGGGACCGGCGCCGCGTCGCGGATGAGCTGTGCCAGTTCGCGCGGACCGGCCAGGTCGGTGGGCGCGATGGTGCGCCCGGACCGGACGTAATGGAATGCCGCGCCGACCCGTTCGAGCATCGTCGCCTCGTCGGCACCGGTGCGCGCGGCCATCAGCCGCGCCCAGGCGAGCCGGTAGACGGCCAGCTGCACCGCGACGGCGGCTTCGTCGGCGGGGCCGGGCTCGGCGCCGGTCTTCCAGTCGACCACCACCCAGCGGCCGCCGGGTTCGGCGAACACCGCGTCCATCCGCCCCCGGATGACGGTGCCGGCGATGCTGGTCTCGAACGGCACCTCGACATCGATCGGATTGCGGTGCGCCCACGGTGAGCGACGGAACGCGGCCTGCATGGCGGCGAGTTCGCGGTCGGCCCGGCCCAGTTCGGTGCCGCTGTCGGCGGCACCCGGCAGTTCGTCGAGACCCAGCAGCTGTTCGGTGCCGAACCAGGACTGCACCCAGGCGTGGAACGCGGTGCCGCGCCTGGCCATCGGGTTCGGCGGATACGGCAGGGGGCGGCGCAGCCGGGCCGCCAGGCGGGTCGGGTCGGCGCGCAGTTCCACCAGCGCGGTCGCGGGCAGCTGGCCGGGCAGCTCCACCTGCTGGTCGGCGAGTTCGGCCGCGGTGAACTCGGCGAGCAGCGCGTCGACGTCGGTGGCCCAGCCCTCCGGATCGTCCTCGTCGTCGGTCGGCTCGGGATCGGCCGGGCGGGAACGCAACCGCTCGAGTGCCGCGCGCACCAGCTCCGCGCCCTGTTCGATCGGATCGCGCCGGCCGCCGAGCGGATCGCGCGGCCAGGGGGCGGTGGGCGGGTTGTCGGCGAACGGGTTGACGGCGTCGGGCGCGGGCGGGTCGTCCCAGCGGGCGATGGTGGCGACACCGAAGGCGGCGCTGCCGGGGTCCTCGTTCGCCTGCTTCAGTTCGAGCAGGAAGTCCGACGGACCCTTCTGGGCGGTACCGGTCTCGGGCCAGTAGTAGGCCGAAACCAGCAGGACCCGTTCGGTTCTGGTGAGGGCCACATAGAACAGCCGACGTTCCTCGTCGAGGCGGCGGCTCTTGAGCGCGTCCTTGTGGTCGGCGATGGCGCGTTCGAGTTCGGCGCGGTCCCCGACCCGGCTCAGGTCCAGCACCGGCACGCCCTCGGACGCGTCGGGCTGGGCGCGGTCGCCGCGCAGGGTGGTAGGCAGTTCGGTGAGCGCGCCGAGCCAGGTGCTCAGCGCGGTCGTCGAGGGGAACACCGACGCGCTCACGTGCGGCACCGCGACGACCTCCCATTCCAGCCCCTTGGCCGCGTGCACGGTGAGCACCTGCACCCGATCACGGGCGACCTCCACTTCGCCCGGTTCCAAGCCGTTCTCGACCGATTCCGCCGCGGTGAAGAAGGCGAGCAGACCGCTGAGCGAGGCGCGCGAGTCGGCCGCGTAGCCGGCCACCACCTCGGCGAACGCGTCGAGGTGCTCACGGCCCGCGCCACCGCCCGCGATGGCCCGTCTGGCCTGGGTCTCCACGCCGACGCCGATGGTGCGCTCGACATCGGCGACGAGCTCGACCAGTGGCTGCCCGCTGCGTTCGCGCAGGGCGCTCAGTTCCGCACCGAGCGCGACGATGCGGGCGAACCCCGCCTCCGAATACTGATCGGGCGCACCGGGATCGGCGATGGCGTCGGCCAGGCCCGCTTGTTCGGTGGGTTCCGGTGCCACCTCCCGCAACGCGCTCGCCAGTCCGGCGGCGTCGGTGATGGCGGCGGACGCGTCGCCGGACAGGCTGCCGATCGACAGCATCCGCGCCCGCCGGGCCAGGGCGGCGAGATCGGCGACGCCGAGCCGCCAGCGGGCGCCGGTGAGGATGCGCACGGCGGCGCTGCCGGTGCCGGGTTCGGCGATCAGCCGCAGGGTGGCGACGATGTCGGCGACCTCCGGTGTCGCGAGCAGCCCACCGAGACCGACGATTTCGACCGGAAGTCCTTGCTCGCGCAGCGCCTCGGCCAGCGGCGCGGCGTCGGCGTTGCGCCGGATCAGCACCGCCGAGGTCGGTGGCGGCTGGTCGGCCGCCCTGGCGTTCGCCCATTCGTGGGCGATCCGTTCGGCGATCCAGTCCCGTTCCTGGGCAACGGTTTCGGTGAGCGCCAGTTCGACGACACCGGGCTGCGCCTCGGGTTTGGCCCGCAGCGCGTCGACGGTCGCCCCGCCCGCGGCCTTGGCCCGCAGGCGCAGCGGATCGGCGACCAGGTTCGCCAGGGCGAGGGCTTGCGGCGGGTTTCGCCAGCTGGTCAGCAGCGGCAGGATCGGCGCGGGGGCACCGGAAGCTTCGGGGAAGTCGGTCGCGAAACGGGGCAGGTTGGCCGCCGACGCGCCACGCCAGCCGTAGATCGACTGCATCGGGTCACCGACCGCGGTGACGGCGAGAGACCTGTCGGTTCCGCTCGACGCGTGGCCGCCCGCCGACCCGCTCTCCGGCCGACCACCCTCGCGGCTCGCCGATACAGCCGCAGCCCCGGTGACACCGAAATCACCCGCCGCCGCGAGCGAGTGATCCGCGGGGTCGACGGGTCCGGTGCCGAGGAGATCGGGCTCTCCCGCACCGAGATGATCCGGGCCCCAGAGCGTCTCGGGTCCCGGTGCCGGGGCTGTCGACGAACCGCCGCGAACCCGCACAGGACGCGGCCGATCCTGGCGCACGGCGTCGGCATCGCCGAACAGCGCCGACAGCAGAACCCGCTGGGCGTGCCCGGTGTCCTGGTATTCGTCGAGCAGCACCAGCTTGAACCGGGCGCGTTCGGCGGCCGCCACCTCTGGATGGTCGACGGCCAGCTGCGCGGCCAGCGACATCTGGGAGCCGAAATCGAGGGCGCCACGGCGGTTCAGCGCCTCGGCGAGCTGACGGACCAAGGGCAGCAGCGCGACCCGCTCCCGCTGCGCGTCGACCACGGCGGTCAGCGTCTTGCTCGGCCCGCCGCGCTGCCGCGGCCCGGCGGGCAGGGTGTACACCAGTTTCTCCAGCTCGGCGTGTGCCTCGGCGAGCTGCTCCGGTTCCACCAGGTGCTCGGCGAGCTGGCCGGACAGCGCCAGCACCGCCTCGGTCACCGAGACCGGGGTGCGGTCGGTGTCGAGGTCGCCGTCCCAGGACCGCACCACCTCGTGCGCGAGCTGCCACAACTGGGTCTGGGTGAGCAGCGCGGCCGACGGCTCGACGGGCAGCAGCAGGCCGTGCGCGGTGAGCAGCCTGCCCGCGTACGAGTGATAGGTGCTGATCTCCGGTTCGGCGCCGGAGATCAGCGTGCGCAGCGCACCGGTCGGGTCGATCTCACGCACCAGCGGCGCGCCGGCCAGGCGGGCCAGGCGGGTGCGGATACGCGAGGTCAGCTGCTGGGCGGCCTTGCGGGTGAAGGTGAGGCCGAGCACCTCGTCCGGGGCGACGAGCTGGTTGGCCACCATCCACACCACGCGCGCGGCCATGGTCTCGGTCTTGCCCGCGCCCGCCCCCGCCACGACCAGTGTCGGGCCCGGCGGCGCGGCGATGACCGCCGCCTGCTCGGCGGTCGGTGGCGGCAGCCCGAGCGCGTCGGCCAACCGCTGCGGGGTGACGCGCACGCCGCTCACTCGTCGGTCACCTGCCGTCCGGTGTCCTGCACCGGGCAACTGCCCGCGACCGGACAGTGCCTGCACCCGTCGTTGCGCACGGCCAGGTAGCCGGGCCCACGCGTGGCGGCCGCCGCGTCGTGGATCGTCTCGCGCCAGGTGTCGAGCCCCTCGGCGTCCAGCGCGGTCTGCGCGCGTTCGGTGGCACCGGTCTTGTGATGTGGCTTGGCGACATAGACCAGCCTGGCCCCACCGGGATCGGCGGGCGCGGCCGATTCCGCCTCGTCGAGCGCGCCGTGCGCGGCGGCGACCTGGTAGGTCGCCAGCTGGGCGTGCTCGGCGACGGCCTTCGCGCTGACCGGTGTCTTGCCGGTCTTCACATCGACGATCACGAAGCGCCCCTGCGCGTCCCGCTCCAGACGGTCGATCCGGCCACGGATCCGCACCGCGCGTTCGTCGTCCGACCGCGCGGGCAGCACGCAGTCCACGGGTACCTCGACACCCGCCTGGGTGAGCTCGCCGCGGGTGGTCCTGACCCAGGACAGGAAGGTCTCCAGCATCGCCTCGGTGCGGCGCAGCTCCTGCCGGGAGTGCCAGCCGGTGGCCGGGTCGACCGACTTCCACGCCTGGTCCAGCGCCGCGCGGACCTGTGCCTCCGGCACGTCACCGGCCAGCGCCTGCACCAGGGTATGCACGAGATTGCCCTTGACGGCGTGCGGATTGTCGCCGTCGGTGCCGCCGTGGCGTTCCAGCGCCCAGCGCAGCGGGCAGGTGCGCAGCAGTTCGACCGTCGACGGGGACAGGCCGATCGGGGAATCGTCGTCGTCCCACAGTCCCTTGTCCGAGCTGAGCTCGGCGGTGCCGTACCAGTCGCCGGGATCGGTACCGGGGACACCGGCGTCGGCGAGCCGGGCCAGCTGGTGGGCGGCCCGGTCCCGCCGGTCCGGGGCGGTGGTGGGATCGCAGACCACGCCGCGCAGTTCGGCGACCAGGGCGTGCATCACCAGCGCGCGACCGGGATCGGCGACGGGCAGCGCGCCGGGTTCGCCGGTGTCGTCGTCGCCGAGCAGTTCGGTGAGGAAGCGCGAGGGCACCAGATCCTGGTCGCCCGCCGCGGATTCGACGGCGGTGACCAGCAGCGATCGCCGGGCCCGGCTGCACGCGACGAGCAGCAGCCTGCGTTCCTCGGCCAGGATCGGCGCGGCCCGGCTCGTGGTCGCCCCGAGGTCGACACCGGCGACCAGGTCGACGAGATCCTCGGTGTGCAGCAGCGTTCCCCTGGCGCGCGGGTTGGGCCAGATCCCCTCCTGCACCGCGGCCACCGCCACCACATCCCACTCCCGGCCCGCCGCCGCGTGCGCGCTGAGCAGCGACACGGCCTCACCCTCGGCGGTCAGCGGCCTGCCCTGCTGGGGAATCTGCTGGTGCAGCAAGTATTCGACGAAACCGTCGATGCTCGCCTTGGGCAGCCGGTCGACGTAACCCGCCGCGGCGTCGAACAATTCGACGGCGGCGTCGAGGTCGCGGTCGGCCTGCATGCCCGCCGCGCCGCCGCGCCGGGACTGGCGGAACCAGCGCCGTTCCAGGCGGGAACTGGTCCACAGTGTCCACAGCACGTCCTCGACGCCCTGGCCGCTGGCCTGGGTCTCCCTCGCCTTACGCACCGCCCGCAGCACCCGCTGCAGCGGCGCGGCCTCCACTTCGGTGAGTCCGTCGAGCAGCCGCTCCTCGCCGATGCCGACGATCAGGTCGCGCAGGACCTCCGCCGAGGACTGGTCGATGAGCGGCACCGCCGGGGGTTCGGGTTCGGGCCGGGGCGGGCCGACGACGGGCGGCGGTGCGGCGGGCGGGTTTTCGGCGTCGAGCAGGTCGATGTCGTCGGGCAGGCGTTCGGCGATGTCCCAGTCCGGTTCGGGTTCCGGGCGCAGCGGATCGTCCGGGTCGGCCTGCGGCGGCAGCCATTCGCCGTCGATCGGATCCGGTTCCGGTTCGGGTGCTTCCGGTGGGGGCGGCGGTGTTTCGTCCCAGAGCAGGAATTGGTCGGCGTCGGCGTAGGGGTCGGCGGCGGCCAGCGCGCCGGTGCGCTCCAGGTCCAGGACCGTGCGGCGGATGCCACGGCGCAGCCGCCGCAGGGCGATCTGATCGGCGCCGCCGAGGGGACCGGACAGCAGGTCCATGGCGTCCTCGGGCGAGAACATGGCGTCGATCGCGCGCCTCGAACCCGGTCGTGACGAGTCCCCGGCCAGCAGCACACGCAGCGCCAGCACCATCCACGCCGCACCGCGCCTGCGGGCGAGCGGTTCGGCCACCGCCGGTCGGCGCACCGGAACACCCGCGGCCAGCAGTGCGCGCCGCAGCGGTGCGAGCGAGAGCGGGACCGAGCGCACGATCACCGCCATGGCGGACCACGGGATGCCATCGGTCAGATGCGCCCGGCGCAGGTGATCGGCGATCAGCGCCGCTTCCTTGGCCGCGGTCGACAACACCCGGACCCGCACGCTCGACTCGACCTCGTGGTCGGGCACCTCGTCGGCCCGGCCCGGTGCCGCCGTCGAACCACCGCCGAAGTCGCCGGACCGATCCGGTCCCGCGTCGTCGGTGTCGCTGGACGTCGATGGCCGGGACTCACCGCGGCGCCTGGACTCGGCGTGGCCCCTCGTGTCGAGCAACTCCGGCATCGGCCGACGACCAGCCGAATCCCCTTCGGTACCACCGTGCTCGGTGGATTCCGGCGGAGCGGCCTGCCCGGGTAGCACGCGGTGACGCGCACTTCCCGGCAGTCGCGCCGCGATCCGCGCGGTGGCCAGGCGGATGGGTTCGCCGCTGCGGTGGTTGTGCCGCAAGATGATTCGCCGCTGCGGCACCGTGTCGATATCGATCAGGAAGCGGGAGTCCGCCCCGCGGAAGGTGAACACGCTCTGGTCCGGGTCACCGGTGACGACCGTGCTCGCGCTGCCGCTGCCGATGGCGCGCACCAGGGTCGCGGCCTGCGGGTCGAGGTGCTGGGCGTCGTCGACGAGCAGGTAGCGGATCCGATCGCGTTCGGCGGCGAGCAGATTCCGGTCACCGGCCAGCGCGTCGAGGGCCGCGCCGACGAGTTCGGCGGCGTCGAGGGCGGGCGCTGTCGCCTCGGGAGCCGCGACGCCGACCGACCAGCGCAGCATCGACGCCTGTTCGTAGCGCTGGAAGAACCGCCCCGCCGCCACCCAGGCGTCGTTGTCGTGTTCCCGGCCCAGCGCCATCAGATCCTCGGGGCCGAGCCCGCGTTCGGTGGCCCGCAGCATCAGGTCGCGCAGTTGTTCGGCGAATCCGCCCAGCGCGAGCGCGGGGTGCAGCCGGGGCGGCCACAGTCCGCGCGCGCCCGCCTCGATGTCGGCGAGGTCGCCGCGCAGCATCTCGCGCAGCACGGCGTCCTGTTCGGCGCCGGTGAGCAGTCTCGGCGGCGGGTTGCCGTGCAGCTCGGCGTGGCGGCGCAGGACCGAGAACGCGTAGGAGTGCAGCGTGCGCACCATCGGTTCCCGGCTCGCGCCCGGGATGCCGCCCGCGTGCGGTCCGAGCTGGACGGTGATCGCGTCGCGCAGCGCGGCGGCGGCCTGCTTGGTGTGGGTGAGGACCAGCACCGACGAGGGGTCGGCGCCGTCGGTGATCCGCGCGGTCACCAGGTCGACCAGCAGCGCGGTCTTGCCGGTACCGGGGCCGCCGAGGACCTGCCAGGGCAGCCAGCCGGGGCGCGACGGCGCGGGCTGGGCCTGCTCGGCGAACAGCGCGCGAACAGCGGCGCCCCAGGCTCGCGGCCGGGGCGCCCGCGTCGTCCGGCGCACGAGTCGCACCGAGCTATCCGATCGCACCACGTCGGCTATTGCAACAGACCAGTACGACACGCCAGCACTCCCCTGCCGGGGGGACACGCTGCGCGATGGTGCGCGACCGGCCAGAATGGCTGTCGTGTCCTCGCTTCATGTGTACCGTTTCGGTCCCGCCGACGGCCCTGCCGTCCTCGCCCTGCACGGTCTCACCGGCCACGGCAACCGCTGGGAAACCCTGGCCACCGAGCACCTGCCCCAGGCCCGGGTCATCGCTCCCGACCTGCGCGGACACGGCCGCTCGACCTCGCTGCCACCGTGGGACTTCGAGACGATCGTCGACGATCTGGCGGCCCTCGTGCGGGCGGAGACCGACGGTCCGGTGGTCGTCGTCGGCCACTCCTTCGGCGGCGCGGCCGGCATCCACCTGGCCCGTCGTCATCGCGACCTGGTGCGGTCGCTGATCCTGCTCGACCCCGCGATCGGCATCGATCCGAAGCTCATCGAACAGGTCGCCCTCGCCAACCTCGCCTCCCCCGACTACACCGACCTCGCCGAGGCCAGGTCCGACAAGCAGCACAGCGCGTGGAGCCCCGACGAGGTCGACCCGGCGCTGCTCGAACGCGAGCTGGCCGAGCATCTGGTGCCCACCGAGGGCGGCCGGGTGGGCTGGCGCATCTTCCAGCCCGCGATCACCTCGTACTGGGGTCAGCTCGCGCGTCCGTTCGTGCTGCCGCCCGCCGACCTGACCACCGTGCTGGTCCGCGCGGCCAAGGTGCAGCCGCCCTATGTCACCGCCGAGTTCCTGGCCGCGCTGTCCGCTCACCTCGGCGACCGGCTCACCGTCGAGGTGTGGGAGTGCGATCACATGATCGCCCAGGCCCGCCCCGCCGAGGCGGCCGCGCTGATCGCCGCGGCACTGTAGCGGCGATGGCGGCGACGACGGAGGAGCAGGTCGAACGAGTCCGCGCACTGGTCGCGGCCATCCCGCCCGGCCGGGTGTCGACCTACGGCGATATCGCCCAGGGGGCGGGTCTGTCCTCGGCGCGCACCGTCGGCTGGATCATGCGCACCGACTCCGCCGACCTCCCCTGGCACCGGGTGATCGGCGCGTCCGGCCGCCCCGCCGCCCACCTCGCCGCCCGGCAGTTGCGTCTGCTCGCCGAAGAAGGGGTGCCGATCGTCGACGGTCGCGTCGACCTCCGCACAGCCCGGCTCTGAGCGTTACCCGGCCGTCGGTTCGCGCTCGATCACGCGACGCGGCCACCGCAGCGCCCGTCGGTTCGCGCTCGATCACGCAATGCCCGCCGGTCGTGCTCGATCCGCGACCGATCCGACCCGCCCCGAAGCGATGGCCGTCGGCCGGGCGGCGACTCAGTGCTCATCCGGAAAGGACTGCTGCACAGTCGGATCCGAGGGCGCTACCGGTCTAGCCGGAGGTGTGACCGGGGAGGAGCGGCGAGCCGGGTCCTCCGCGTAGGTATCCGCCGAGGGCGAGTGCACCGGGGGCCGGTCCCCCGGCCGCACCGGCGGCGGCGTCAACGGCGCACCGACATCGGAGCGCCGCACGGGCCCCGCTGTTTTGGTCGGCGCCGAGTGCCGTTCGTCTACAGCAGGTTTCGATGCATTCGGCGCACTGGTTCGCGCGTCCGGGGCGCTGGGTCTCGTGTCCGGGGCGCCGGGCCTCAGGTCAGGACCGCCAGGCCTCAGGCCCGAGGCGCCGGGCCCCGTGTCAGGACCGCCGGGCCTCAGGTCAGGATTGCTGGGCCGCACCGCAGTGCCGTTGGGCCGCACGGCAGGACCGTTGGGCCGCGAATCGAGACCACCGGGCGGCGCGCTCAGCTCACCAGGTCGCGCCGCCGCTCCGCTGGGCGCGTCCTGCGGTCGCCGTGCTCCCGCATCTGGGCGCTTCGGCGTCCGCTCGGGGTGGGGCCCACTCCCCGATGCCGCGGGCCCACCCCGCCAGTTCCCGGGCGTCTGCGCCCCACCGAACTGCTCACGCCCGGGCGTCTGCACCCCACCGGACTGTTGAGGTGCGAGTGGATGCGCCCCACCCGACGGTTGAGGCACGGGCGGCTGCACCATGCCCGACTGTTGAGGCACGAGCGGATGCACCCCACCCGACTGTTGATATCCGGGCGGCTGCGCCATGCCGGGCTGCTGGATCGCGGGCGACTGCGCTCGGCCGGGCTGCTCGTACGCCGCCGCCGGAGTGTGCGAAGGACTCACTCCCGCCTGTGCGCTGCCCGGCGGATACGCCGACAATCGCCCCGCACCGACACCACGTTTCGTCGGCGACCGCGAGGACTTGATCCACCAGAACACCAGCGCACCGAGGATCGCGAACACCACCGACCACACGAGGTAGACGACCAGGATTCCCATATCGCGTTCGACGAGTCCGACCACCACCCCGAGCGCGCCGAACAACCCGCCGAGTGTGACGACCACGAACAGGAATCCGCGGATCACGTCGCCGAGCATCGTCGGCTGACCCGGTCCACCTGCACCGGACATCCCCACCCCCTTGCCGGACCGCGACGCGACGCCGCCGTCGGGCGCTCGAGCATCGACGTCACGCCCCGCTAGCATGACTTTCGTGCCGATTACCCTACGCCGGATCAGCCGATGACCGCCGCCGATGCGATCGTGCTCGCGGGCGGACGCGCGAGCCGGATGGGCGGGGTGGACAAACCCGCGATCGTGATCGGCGGCCGATCGATGCTCGACGCCGCGCTGGCCGCGGTGGCCGACTGCGGCCGGATCGTGCTGGTCGGTCCACATCGGCCCGCGCTGGATCCCGGGGTGCAGCAGGTCAGGGAGGTCCCACCGGGTTCCGGCCCGGTCGCGGCGATCGGCACCGGGTTCAGCGCGCTCGGCCCCGACCCGGCGCCGTGGATCGTGGTCCTCGCCGCGGACATGCCGTTCCTCACCCCCGACACCGTGCGCGAATTACTGCGCCGCGCAGCCGAATCGACCACCGACGCGGTCTTCGCGATCGACGCCTCCGGCCGACCCCAATACCTCGTCGGGGTCTGGCGTCGCACCGCCCTGGCCGCGGCACTGGCCGGGCTGGACGCGCTGGAGAACCAGCCGATGAAGGCGATCGTCCCCACCGAGACCACCCTGATCGAACTGCCCGGCACCGGCGACTGTGACACCGAGGAGGAGGTCCGCCGCGCCCGCGAGACGATCGCCGACCGCGCCGCCACCCGCCTCGACCTCACCGCGGCCAGGGCCCGCATCGCCGCCGAGCTGACCCCGCTGGTCGCCTACGAGGCCGAGCTGGGCGAAGTGAGCGGCGCCGCCCTCGCCGCCCCGATCGTCGCCGCCGGCGCGCTGCCCCGCTTCGACGTCTCCGCGATGGACGGCTACGCCGTGTGTGGCGACGGGCCTTGGCAGTTGCGCCGCGATATCGGTTTCGCGGGCGGCGCCCGCCCGGTCGGCCTGCTGCCCGGCGAAGCGGTGCGCATCGCCACCGGCGCGCACGTCCCCGACGGCACCACCTCCGTCCTGCGTGACGAGTTCGCCGACGTCACCGGCGACGAGCTCACCCGCCGCCCCGACACCCCGATCCGCAGCGATATCCGCACCCGCGGCGAGGACCAGATGGTCGGCGATCTTCTCGCTCCCGCAGGCACGCGCGTCACCGCCGCCCTGCGCTCGGCGGCCGCCTCCGTGGAGGTCACCGCGGGCCTGGTCCGTGGGCCCGTCCGGGCCCGCATCGTCATGACCGGCGACGAGATCCGCAGCAGCGGCCCGCTGCAAGCCGGTCAGACCCGCGACTCGATCGGCCCCGTCCTGCCCGACCTGCTCGCCGGCCTCGGCGTCACCGTGCTCGACCGAGTCCACCTGCGCGACACCGACCACGGCTTCGACGACATGCTCACCGCCACAGCCGGTTTCGATCTCCTGGTGGTGGTCGGCGCCACCGGCGGCGGCGCCGCCGACCAGCTCCGCTCCGCCATCGCCCGCGCCGAGGCTCGTGTCGTCGTCCCGCGACTGGCCATGCGCCCCGGCGGCTCCACCATCGTCGCCGAACTCCCTACCGGCCCCACGGTTCTCGGCCTCCCCGGCAATCCCTTCGCCGCGATCGCCGTCCTGCTCGCCCTGACCCCCGCCATCGTCGCCGCCCGCACCGCCGCACCCCCACCCCGCCCGGCCTACGGCCCCCTCCACAACGCCGCCGAAACAGCGGGCCCCGTCCAGCGCATCACCCCCGCCCGCCACACCCCCGAAGGCGGCTGGACCGCCGACACCTCCGTCCGCACCGCCCACTTGGCCGGCCTCATCGACCGCGACGGCCTCGTCATCGTCCCGCCGGATGCCCCCGACGGCACCATCGTCGAATTCCTCCCACTGCCCCATTGAGCGGGCGAGCGGTCATCGTCACCGGACGTCGCCACCGCCGACCCGCTGTCACCTGACGACCTTGCGGGACAGGCGGATAGTCGCGGCCGACCTCCCGCTGTCGACCGCCACCGATACCAAGAACAAGCGCTACCGAATCACCGACTCCTACCTGCGTTTCTGGCCGGCCTTCCTGGAACGCGGCATTCCCCTCGTCGAACGCGGCCGTAACGACCTCGCCCTGTCCCGGATCGAGCGGTCCTGGACGTCATGGCGCGGGTCTCGGAGGGAACTGATGACCGACACAGCGCTTAGCGCAGCTCTCGACCACCATCGCGGGCGAAACCCCGCCGAACCAGGTCGGTTGAGCTGGGACGACGGTCCGGTAGAGTCGTCGCGATAGTCGGCGCCGGGGATCCGGCGGGGAGAATCGAACCATTCGGGGGAATCATGCACAGGTGGCGAAAGGCTGTCCCAGCTGTCGCGATCGTGGTCGGAGCGCTGGTCAGCGGGTGCGATGAGGCCGAGCCGGTCCAGACGGCACCGCCCGCCACTACCGCAGCAGCGGCTACGACGAGTGCCGATCCGAGTGCCGGGCTCTGGGACCCCTGCACGCTGCCCGATTCAGCACTGTCCGCCGCCGGGCTGAACACCGCCACCAAGGAGAAGGATGTCGCGGGGGTGGCGTTCGAGGGGTGGAAGGTCTGCGGGTGGCAGGATTCGGCGAAGACGTACTCGTTCACCATCTACGCGAGTAGCCACACTTTGGACGAGGTCCGCTCACGTGCCGACCGGACCGATTTCGTCACCGTCCGAGTCGGCCCGTACGAAGGTCTCCAATATCGCCCGTCAGGATCTGCGCATGACGCCGGGTGCTTCATCAGCCTGCCGATCGGCAGCCAGATGGTCGACTTCAGCGTCCTGAACCGACATAGTGCGCGCGCTGTCGCCAAGGAAGCCTGCCAGGAGACACGACGGATCGCCGATGCCCTGGTTCAGAACGTTCCTGCACACTGAGGCGGACCGATGCTGTCGAACATCGACCCGGCCGAATGGACGAAGCTGGACGCGCAGGCTGCCGCGGGCCAATTGTCCATCGATCCAGCAGTCGGCACGAACCTCGCACGGGTGTGCGACGACCATCTCGATGCGCTGGAGACAGTGCTGACGCGACTCCTGCAGATCGAACAGATCACCGGATTCGGCTCGTTCAACTCCAGCAAGATCCTCGAAAACAAGTTCTCGCAGACGGCAGCAGGCGGTGACCGGTCGCTCCGCGACACCATCACGCAGCACATCGAGGCCGTCACAACCGCCAAAGAAGTTGTCCTCAAGGCGATCGCCAACTTCCAAGCCCAAGACGACGACAACGCTGGGCAATACACCGGTCTCGGGGGGAACTGATGACCTATGAGGAGTACAAAGCGCGGGTGATCGCCGCGCAGGAGCAATGGAACCAGGAGCGCAGCGTCATCTATCTGACGCAGAACCTGGCGAACTTCTCCCAGATCTTCGCGGGCGAGACCCAGCCGAACCATCTCGTCGGAACGGTGGACAGCTACGACCACATGCAGCTGCCGGAGATTCTGAGCGCGGTGTCCGCGATGAAACCGGCTGTGGTGCAGAGCGCTTCGGAGGTGTGGAGCAAGATCGGCGCCGATCTGTCGACGACCATCGTCGCGTTCAACAAGGCGTTCGAGGCGACGACGAACGGGCCGAACGGATGGGTCGGTGAAGCGGCGACGGCAGCGGTCACGGCGGTGAAGAACTACGCCGCGCAGTCGGCCACGCTGCCCGCCGCCGCGACGGCGGTCAGCCTCAAACTCGCCGAGATGAAGACGGGTCTGGAGCAGACGCAGGCGCTGATGCCGGGGCTCACCGAGCGTCCGACCGTCGCGGGCAAGACCCTGCCTGCCGACGGCGAGATGAAGCTGGACCAGTTCGAGGGAGACGAGGCGCTACAGGAAGCGCGTCGCATCCTGCGCACCGTGTACAGCCAGGTCGCGGTGCAATCCGATACCGGTGTCCCGTTCATGCCGACCGCGCCGAAGGTCGTCGGCGGCGACGGCGGCGACCCGTCGATTCCGGGCGGCGGCGGCAGCGACCAGGGCACGCAGTCCGGTGGCACCACCGGGGATACGGCGGGCACGGGCGGGCAGACCACGGCGGGGACCGAGGACGGGCAGGCGTCGGAGAACACCGGGACCGAGGGCACGACCACCACCGACGACGGCGGCACGGCCGACGACTCGACCACGTCGTCGTCGACCGACGACACCACGGCGGCCTCGACCACGTCGCCGACGACGACCTCGCCCACGACCACCACCCCGTCGGGATCGCCGACGGGCACGAATCCGTCCACACCGGGGACCACCACACCGATCGGCACGACTCCCGGCGGCGGCCGGGGCGGGAGCAGTGGGTCGACCGGCGGGCGCGGCGGGGCGACCGCGCCGGGCGCTGGCCGATCCGTCACCGCCGCCCCGGTGGGCG
>NZ_LPNR01000132.1 GCF_019266065.1 Nocardia sp. MH4
GCCGAACAGCTCGGCGATACCGGGATCGACCGGCTGGGCCGAGTTCGGCGCGCCCAGCCGGCCGGGACCGCGTCCGGCACCGCGCGACCCGCTCTCACGCGCCTCGGCGCGGAACGGGCCGAAGGGGTCGGCCGCCGGGCGCGGACCGGCCACGCCGAGCGGATCGTTCGGATCGGGAGCGGAGAACCCCGAGTGGGGATCGAAGCGGGTGATCGGCCCCGACATCGGCGAGAACGCCGGCTCGGCCGGGCCCGGCGGCGGATACGGCGCGGGCTGATAACTCGCGGGAGGTTCGTAGACGGGAGCAGGGGCGGGCTCGGGCTGATAGACCGGGGCGGGCGGCTCGGGGTCCGGAGCGGGCGCGGCGTGCGAGGTCGGCCGGACGGCCGCGTTCTCCCCGGTCAGATCATTGACCGAGAGTCCGCGACCACTACGTCGTCGCCTGCCACCGCCACCGCCGGCCGGCGGCGAGGCGCCCTGCGCGGCATTGCGCGCGAGTAGTTCGGCGACCGATAGCTGTTTCGAATCGTCACCGCTCATGCCGACTCCGCTCTCGCCACGGGGGCGACCGGCGGGGCGACGGCCGGACCCCCGTTCGGCTCGGTATCCAGCTTGCGCAGGATCAGGCCTTCACGCAGCGCCCATGGGCAGATCTCGATGCTGTCGAGCGACAACGCCCGCATACTCGCCTCCGCGACCAGTGCGCCGGCCACCAACTGCTGGGACCGGTCCGAACTCACGCCTTCCAGCTCCGCGCGGTCGGCCGCGGTCATCCGGGAGATGAACGCGATCAGCTGGCGCAAACCGGAGCTGGTCAGTGTACGGCGCACCCGCGGACCGGCGGCCGAGGGTGCCGCTCCGGTCAGCCTGGCCAGCGAGCGGAACGTCTTCGAGGTGCCGACGGCCAGGTCGGGCTTGCCCGCCTCGATGATGGTCTTGGTGGGGACGACGAGTTCGGCGTCGAGCCAATCGCGCAGGACCGCGATCTTGCGCTTGCCCGGCGGATCGTCGCGCAACCACTCCCTGGTCAGCCTGCCCGCGCCGAGCTGCAGCGACAGCGCGACATCGGGCTCCTCGTCGCCGCCGTTGGACATCTCCAGCGAGCCGCCGCCGATATCGAGGTTGATGATGCGGCCCGCGCTCCAGCCGAACCAGCGGCGCACCGCGAGGAAGGTCAGCCTGGCTTCGTCGTCGCCGGAGAGCACCTGCAGGTCGACCCCGGTCATGGCGCGCACCCGGGCCAGCACCTCGTCGGAGTTGGTGGCCTCACGCAGGGCCGACGTGGCGAACGGCATCAGCTCGACGCACTTGGAATTGCGCGCCAGATCGGCGAACTCGTCGATGGTCGCGATCAGCCGCGCCTCGCCCGCCTCGGTGATGCGCCCGTCGCCGTCCATGTTCTCCGAGAGCCGTAACGCCGACTTCGACGAGCTCATCGGCATCGGGTGACCACCACGATGCGCGTCCACCACGAGCAGGTGAACGGTATTGCTTCCGACATCGAGAACACCAAGCCGCACAGGAATACGGTACTTGGTGATCCGGTACTACAGGTCAGGCGACTGAACTGTTAGCGTCACAAGTTGTGACCGAAGGCGCATCTGGCACCGCGGAGACCCGGCTCCGACCTGGGCGAAAGATCGACCCGAGCCCCGAGGTCGAGCTCGACTTCCCCCGTGAGTGGATCGAGTTCACCGACCCAGCAAACGACGAGCACCAGATCGTCGCCGACCTGACCTGGTTGCTGTCGCGCTGGTCGTGCGTGTTCGGCACCCCCGCCTGTCAGGGCATCATCGCCGACCGCCCCGACGACGGGTGCTGCTCGCACGGCGCTTTCCTCGCCGACAAGGACGACCGCAAGCGCCTGGCCGGTGCTGTGAAGATGCTCACACCCGAGGACTGGCAGCTGATGGGCGAGGCCACCGAGAACGGCAAGGTGGTCAAGAAGGGTTACCTCGAACTCGACGAGCTCGAGGACGAACCGGCCCTGCGGACCCGCCGCTTCGACGGCGCCTGCATCTTCCTCAACCGGCCCGGTTTCGCCGCGGGTCCCGGCTGCGCGCTGCACATCATGGCCGTGCGCAAGGGCATCGAACCGCTCGAGGTGAAGCCCGACGTCTGCTGGCAGCTGCCGATCCGCCGCACCCAGGATTGGGTGGAACGCCCTGACGGAGAACAGATCCTGCGCACGGTGGTCACCGAGTACGACCGCCGCGGCTGGGGTCCCGGCGGGCTCGACCTGGATTGGTACTGCACCGGCTCACCCGACGCGCACGTCGGCGCCAAGCCGGTCTGGCAGTCCTACGGTCCCGAACTGCGGGAACTGCTCGGCGCTCCCGCGTACGAGGAATTGGCGAAACTGTGCCGCCGTCGCGAGGGCCTCGGCCTGATCGCGGTGCATCCGGCGACGGTGGAGGCGGAGCGGATCCACCCCGAGGCTCACATTTCGAATCAGTCCGCGTGAAAACCTCGTAACCTGCTGGTTCACCCCGTGGTCATGCGCAAGTCACTCCGGTCGGGTTGGATCGTTATCCATGTCGAAGAAAGCGCTCTCCCTGGCGACCCTCGTGATCGGCGCCACCCTCTCCATGACCGGCCTGGCCAACGCCGAACCGAACGGTGACCCGGCCAAGTACGCGGACTTCACCTCGAGCTTCGTGAACTACAACTCCCCCGAGGCGCTGACCGCGGCGCAGGACGGCAAGTACATCATCGTCAGCCCGCAGGGCACCTCGACCACGATCGCCTGCCGTGGCACCGGCACCGACGTGGCGATCTACGACTGCATGCAGGAAGACCCGTGGGGCTGGGTCCCGCTGCGCAAGATCGACACCCCGCTCGGCGCCGCCTGGAGCACGATCTAATTCCCTCCGAACACGAGAGCCCCGTCGGTCCGACCGACGGGGCTCTGTTCGTTCGCGGGATCAGGCTTCGAGCTTGTACCCCAGGCCACGCACGGTGACCAGGTGCTCGGGCTTGGCCGGATCGGCCTCGATCTTCGAGCGCAGGCGCTTGACGTGCACATCCAGGGTCTTGGTGTCACCGACGTAGTCGGCGCCCCAGACGCGGTCGATGAGCTGCCCACGGGTGAGCACGCGGCCGGAGTTGCGCAGCAGGTATTCGAGCAGGTCGAACTCCTTGAGCGGCAGGGTGACCTGCCCGCCGTTGACGTGGACCGTGTGCCGGTCCACGTCCATCCGCACCGGACCGGCCTCGAGCACGCCGTTCTCGCTGCCGGAGTCCAGCTCGTCGCCCGCGCCGCGGCGCAGCACGGCGCGGATGCGGGCGATCAGCTCGCGCGCCGAGTACGGCTTGGTGACGTAGTCGTCGGCGCCCAGTTCCAGGCCCACGACCTTGTCGATCTCGCTGTCGCGGGCGGTCACCATGATCACCGGCACGCCGCTGCGGGTGCGCAGCTGCTTGCAGACGTCGGTGCCGCTCATGCCGGGCAGCATCAGGTCCAGCAGCACGATGTCGGCGCCGGAGCGGTCGAACTCGGCCAGCGCGGACGGACCGTCGCCGACGACGGTGACGTCGAAGCCCTCCTTGCGCAGCAGGAACGCCAGCGGATCGGCCAGCGACTCCTCGTCCTCGACGATCAACACACTCGTCATCTGCGTGCCTCCACACCGTTCGTTCGTCCAGCGGGGGTGCGCTGGATGATGGGTTCTCTCGTGGCGAGCTCCGGCGTCTGCTCCGCGTCCTCGTCCCCATCGGTTTCCAGATGGGCGGGGATGCGCAGCGTGAACGTCGAGCCGGTGCCCAGTTTGCTCCACAGGGTGATCTCACCGTTGTGGTTGGCCGCCACGTGTTTGACGATGGCCAGGCCGAGCCCGGTGCCGCCGGTGGACCGCGAGCGCGCCTTGTCCGAGCGGAAGAACCGCTCGAACACCCGCTCCTGGTCTTCCTTGGCGATACCGATGCCACGGTCGGTGACGGCCATCGCGACGTGATCGCCGCGCAGCGACCGGCTCACCGACACGTGCGAACCCTGCGGCGAGTACGCGATGGCGTTCTCCACCAGGTTCGACAGCGCGGTGACCAGCAGCGTCTCGTCGCCGAGCACTTCCAGCCCGCTGGGCCGGTCGGTGCTGACGGTGATGCCGGCGGCCTCGGCGGCGGTGCGCGACCGGTCCACGGCCTGCTGCACCACGGTGTCGACGTCGACGACGGCCAGATCGGGCAGCTTCTCGGCGCCCTGCAGCCGCGAGAGCGCGATCAGCTCGGTCACCATCTTGCCCAGGCGCCGCGATTCGGCCAGCACGCGCGAGCCGAAGTGGCGCACCGCGTCGGGATCGTCGGCGGATTCCAGCATGGCCTCAGCGAGCAGGCTCATCGCGCCGACGGGGGTCTTGAGCTCGTGGCTGACGTTGGCGACGAAATCGCGCCTGGTCGCCTCCATGCGCGCCTGCTCGGAGTCGTCGTCGGCGAAGAGCACGACGAAGCTGGTCTCCTCGCGCGAGAGCTTGCGGGCGATGCCGCGCACGGCGATCCGGCCACGGCCGGGCAGCGGGTTCTTGGCGGTGAGGTCGTATTCGGCGGACTCGCCGGTGGCCAGCACCTTCTCCACCGCGGCCCACGCGCGTTCGTCGAGCAACCGGTTGCGGACCAGGCCGAGTTCCTCCGCGCGCGGGTTCACCAGCACCACGTCGCGGTACTCGTCGACGACGGCGATGCCGCTCTCGGACGCCAGCACGATCAGGTCGAGCACCTGCGACATGGTCAGCCCGGTGTCTTCCTGGGTGCGGGCGGCCTGTCTGGCGTTGACGTACGGGATCAGCAGGCCTCCGACTGCCAGTCCGACGACAGCCGCGAGGACTGCCAACAGCACGGCCTGCGGAACACTCACACTTTGATCGTACGAGTGCCGACCGACGTATCGGTGGCGGGTCGTCGAAGTTTCGCGCAGGTCACAGGCCCTTGGCGTGGCGTTCTCGTGCCGTTCACCCGGCAGGCACCTGGAGTGTCGGCGGGCGTGTCAGTCCGCCGGTTCGCCGTACATCGCGAGGGTCACCGCGGCCCCGTGCCGGTCGACCCATGCGCCGAGCGCATAAATCGGCTGGAGCAGATCGCGGCCGGCTTCGGTGAGTTCGTACTCCACCCGCGGCGGCGCTTCGGCGTAGCGCTGCCTGCGTACGAGCGTCATCTGTTCCATCCGCCGCAACGTCTGGGTGAGCATCTTCTGGCTGATCCCACCGACGGCGGTACGGAGGTCACTGTGACGAAGCGGACCATCCCGCAGCATGTACACGATCACGGGTAGCCAGGAATTCCCGAACAGATCCACGCCCATCCTGGCGGGGCAGTCGGACTCGTAGTCGCCATACGGCGCGTACTGCGCCGGTTCGGCCGGTACCGCGGTCATGCGAGTCAGCCTGCCACCGCCGAAAGGCACCCGGGAGTGCCCATCGGAATTCCTACCGTCGGTGCTGTCGATGCCACCGGGCTCGGCAACCACGGATCTCGGGAGTTCTCATGCGAATCGGAATCATCGGCGCGGGTGCGATGGCGGCCGCGCTCGGCGGCGGCTGGGCGGCGGCGGGTCACGAGGTGTGGATCGGCGCGCGGTCGGCCGACGCCGGACGCGAGCTGGCCGCCCGGATCAGCTCGACTCCGCGCGATCCGCGCCCGTCGGCGACCGGATCCACCGAGGCAGCTGTCATCGCTTCGGCGGCCGAGCCCGCAGTACACGCCGGGGACATCGGCTCGGCGATCGCGGCCGCCGACGTCGTGCTGCTGGCGGTACCGGTGGACGCCCTGACCCTCTTGCTCGGCGAACACCGCGACGCCTTGGCGGGAAAGGTCCTCATCGACTGCACCAACGCCTTCCTGCCCGACGCGGCCGCACCCGAGGGCGTGACCGCGTTCGTACTGAGCGAGGACGCGGTGGCCGAACGCATCGCGGCGAGCGTTCCGAAAGCCCACGTGGTCAAGGCCTTCAACCTGCTCGCCGCCGAGGTCTGGGCCGGCGCGGATCGCGTCTTCGACGGCGAGCGGCTGGCTGTCCCGCTCTGCGGTGACAACGCCGAGGCCGTACGCGCCGTAGCGTCTCTCGCCGAAGACCTTGCCCTGCAACCGTTCCCCGCGGGCGGACTGCATCGCGCGAAATACCTGGAAGCCACCTCGGTCTTCACCGTCGGCTTGTGGTTCGCCGGTGCGAACGCACGGGCCATGCTGCCCCCGCTGTCGGCGGCGTTCGCGGTGGCCGACTCCTAAGTGGTCTTCCTCCGCCACCTGCCGCGGGCCCGGCGGTCCCCGGTGCACGGTCGCCGGTCTCAGTCACCTCGCGCGGGAGCGGTCGCGATGGCCTCGATCGCGTCGATCAGGCGTTGCTTGCCCGCGGGTTCGATGTGCAGATCCTGGTAGCGCCGGTAGCTGAGGTAGCGGCCGTCGTCGGCGACGTCGAGCCAGGTCAGGTAGCGGGCCGGGATCGCGCGCGCGGCGTGCAACCCCACCCTGGCCTCGATGTGGCCGGACGCGGCGCGTTCGGCAGCCGTGAGCCGGTGCATCCGCTCGGCGACGGAATCCGGTGCGCGCTGCCAGGATTCGAAGTGCGCGGCCAGCCGGTCGACGTCCTCGACGAGATGCCCGGCCTGCCCGGCGGGCAGTTC
The DNA here is from genome assembly GCF_019266065.1 of Nocardia sp. MH4. Lineage (GTDB taxonomy): Bacteria > Actinomycetota > Actinomycetes > Mycobacteriales > Mycobacteriaceae > Nocardia > Nocardia canadensis. Next base: position 6,612 of record NZ_LPNR01000132.1, read on the forward strand.
GCCGAGGAAGGAGGCGAACGCGCGCGACACCATTCCGGCACTGCCGGAGAACACTTCGACACTGTTGTCGTGGTACTGCCGGATCACGACCCCGCGCTCCCCCGACCGCGCGCCATAGGCACGCAACCGGGGCCCGGCCTGGTCGAAGGCCGCCATCGCGGTGTCCGGCCGCGCCGCGTGCCGCAGCACCGCGGTCAGGTCGGGATCGGCGCCGGTGGGCCAGCGCTGCGCGGCGGCCCGGGCGAGCTCCTCGTATTCGCTCTGGGTCAGGGCGTCCGAATACACGGTCAGCGGGAAGGGGTACCGGTCGTCGCCGGTCTCCCCTTGCCAGACCACGGCGAATTCGTCGGCGGTGAAGGTCCAGCTCACGATGCCCCCGCGCCGCCCTGATCCTGGTCAGCGACCCGGGTCGCCGGCGCGTCCGAGCCGATGGCTTCCGGCACCGCGGGAATGTCGTCCCCGAACAGCTCCGGCTGCACCCGGCGCAGGTAGTCGGGCGCGCTGTGTTCCTGCTCGTCGTCCTTGCCGCCGCCCCGCGCACCCGGCGCGCCCATCATGCCCGGACTCATCCCGCGCCCAGCCGAAGCCGCACCCGCCGCACCGGAAATACCGGCGGCAGCGAGGTTTTGGCCGACACCCGCCGGCGCCCTACCGGCCACGGACCCACCCGGCGTCAACGCAGCGCCACCCGGGCTCGAACCACCCGGCGACCCGGACCCCGGCGAACCACCACCGCCCGGGCTGGTCCCCGGCGTCGTTCCCGGGGTGGTCGACGCCGGTGTCGTCGAGGCGGGCGTGGTGCTAGCCGGATCGGTGGTGCTGTCGTCGCCCTGCGAGTCGTCGGAGCCGCCGCTGTCCTCGGTATCCGTGCCCGCCGTGGTCGTCTCGTCGTCGGTCGTCCCGGGTTGCGTGGTTTCCTCGGTGGTGCCGGGGTCCTCGCCGGTCGTCGTCCCGTCGTCAGTGGTGGTCCCGCTCCCGCCAGTGGTGGCGCCACCGTTGTTCGAGCCGCCACCACCGCTGCCCGGATCAAGGGGGTTTCCGGTGCCCGGCTGGGTGGGCGCGACGAAGGTCGGCACGTTCTCCCCGGCAGGGCCGTAGGTCGGCATGTAGGTCGTCTTCATTGCCGCGATCGCCTGGAGGCGCCGGTCTTCCTTTTCCCTCTCGGTAGTCGCCGCCGACCCGGGAACCGCGAGTTCCGCCAGAGTCGCGGGAACCGACGTCCCCGGGTCGGTCACCACCGTCGCGTTGATCGGCGCCGGCACAGCCACTTTCACCGCTTCGGCACCGTAGGCCGCGGCCTTCACCCGATGACCTACCGCCGACAACACCGTGTACACATCCGTCGCCTCGGTGACGAACTTCCGCCCAGCCGCCTCACCGGCGGAGGCGAACTCGCCGTGCAGGCTCGACGACGCCCGCGCGGTCTGGATCATCAGCCCGGTCACCGCACCGGAGATCTCGGTGAACATCGCGACCCACTGATCACCGAACTGCTGCATCACGCCGGGCTGCATCTGCTGCACGGCGTTGTAGATGTCCTCGTGTGAAAACCCGTCGAACGGCTCGAATTCAGAGATGTACTTCGGATCGACGCCGCCATGACTGAGCGATTCCTGCTGCTTCTCGGCACCGGACTGCTGCTGCCGCCCGCTGACCTGCTGATCCAGCCCCGGCAGAATCACGCTCAGCGGATTCTGCGACCCTCCCCCGTCAGCCATGGTCAGTTCTCCTTACCGATGGATTTCTCTACGACCGAGGCGATTTCCATGATGTTGGCGCAGGGGTCGAGGTTCTGGCGTTGGCCGAGGCTGAGGACAAGGGTCCTGACGAAAACGACACCGGCCTCGGTTCGAAGGTGCACCTTGCAGGCGTTCTCACTGCCCGGGTCGCCGCGTACCAGTCCGGCCTGGCGTCCGTTGACAGTTGTTTCCTGCAACCAGGCGCCGTTCTTCTGAAGGTTCTCGTCCCACGTGATGTTGCCGGAGTCCAGCCCGAGAGAGACGGTATTACCCGAGTCACGGAAATCGCAGGTCAAAAAGGTGTACTCGGCAACCAGGTCCGACCCCCGCTTCCGCGACGTCGGCTGGAATCCGACGGCCGTGATGTCAGCGTCGCTGATCCAAGTGCACGGGTCGAAGACCACCTTCGAGCGTCCGGTCGACTGCGTGTACTTGTTGTCCTGGGATGGCGGCTGAAGCTTGGGGTCGGTCAGCGTCGAACGCGCCGCCTGGGTCGTGGACGACCCGCCCTGAGCCGAGGGTTCGGGGCCGGCGGTGCCGGTCGACGAGCTACACGCCGAGGCCGCCAGAGCAACGAGGACGCCGCCCGCGATCACTCTCGTTTTCATGTGTTATGCCTGCCTAGCTATCTCGCTCAACGCATCCGCGTTGAGCTGGTCCGCCTCGCTCAGAATTCCCGCAGCCTGCAGATATCCATCTGCCATGCCCCTCGCTGCCGTCGCCAGCTGCTGCAACACCTGCTTCGCAGCGATCGCCTTGTTCGAGAACCCCTGCTGCAACGACAGGGCAGAGTTCAGTGACCCGAAACCACTGACATTCACCATCCGCTCAGCGTCTACGACCCACTCATCGCACATGGCCGCGAACCGCAGATACGCCTGCGCCACTTCCCGAGCCGCATCCGGCTCCATCGTCAACTGCCCCGACGACGCCGCATTCCACAGCTGCGCGGCAGCATCCCCACCGATAGCCACAGGATCCCCTCCCAACGGTGCTCTCCCCGGCATCCTAGCGCCCGATCCTCCGCACTCGACATGACGCTGTGATCAACACCTGGCCTGAGACGCCGCACCCGTCTCATCGGGCCGAGGCCCACCGGACAGCGCCCAGCTGTCGGCGTCCGTTCCCGGCAAGGTCGGTGCGCCGGCTGACTGGTAGCCTCACGCCGGACATGGAACGGGGGAGAAATGTCGCGACCAGCCACCTACGTAGAGACGACCTGCCGTCGAGTGCGCCACCCGACTTGCAGCCGCCTCGGCGCGATAGATCCGATCTCCCGAATCCGGCACGGCGGATCAGCTGAATGCGTCACTACCGCCGCGCGCCGAACTCACTTCCGCCGGAGTGCGGTCAACCCATGGAGAACAATACTCAAGGCCGACATCGACCAGATTCACGCTCTCTCGGTGAAACTCACCACTGGCAGGAAAAGTAGTTGTTCCGGCAAAGCCTGAAAAATAGGCGCGGCCGCATCCTGACTTTCATGGCATTCGCATCAGTGAGCGGGGTGATCGCGTGTGGCGCGCCTGAGCCCTCGTCGCCGAGAGATGAGATCGGGTTTCCGACCACGTTCAACCCGTGCACCGACGTTTCGGCTGCACTGCGCGGTCGGCACCATCTCGATGATCCCGAGCTCGCCAGCCTGTCACAGAACGGGAGAATGGCACCCGCGAGCGAGGCCTCCGCCAGCTGCACCTACGCCAGCAGCGGCGCTATCGGCCAGGACTACACATTGCAGGTCGCCGCGAGTAGCGACTGGATCCCTGGGTTACCAAAGATCGGAACTCGGGAGTTTCGCGCAATTCAGGTTTCCGGCCGAGCTGGCGAAATCGGGTGTGTCACGGAGGCGGTTTACGACAAGCCGTACTGCGACCTTGTAGTCCCGCAGAGCAAGGGAAAGATTTGGTTCAGCCTCCGATTCGATCTGCCTCAGGGCGACATCGAAACTTCTCGATCCGCAACCGAGGGGAAGCTCATCGAACTGGCCTCGGAAATCGCCACCGAGTTTCCTCCGGATTGATCAGGTGAGTCGACAATTAATGCGCCAGTTGTCAAACCTACCCAACAACATCCAATCCGCCATCAGTGACGCGGCCGAAACCATGATCGTCAGATATGCACTGTGCAATGGCGACGAAATTATCAGGCTAGGCAATCTGTTCGCGGATAGCGTCAAGAAGCTTTGGGAATCATTCGTCGAGCAACTGAAGGGGATTGCAGCGCCCGGCTTCTTCATAAGCACGTCGTTCGGCTGGACCGACTTCACCAAGGAAGCCAACACCATGGCGTCAGACCTCGAATCCACCGCCGTAAAAGTTGACAGCTACTGGCAGGGTACAGCGGCGACCGCGTATGGAGCGGTGATCACACCTCAGCGGACAGCCACTGCTCGCGTAGGCACAATCGCCAACGCGGCCCGGTCAGCGATGATTACGGTCGGAACGGCTGGCGTCGCGTTTTACGCCTCCCTGCTGGGCGTCTGCATTTCTGTCATCGTCGAAGCGATGATGGAGGTCGGTGCCGCTGGAACTGGAGTCGGCGCTATTCCGGCAGCCATCGCCGGGCTCGTTACGGCTGCAAAATTCGCTGCAATGGTAACAGCAATAATCACAGGAATGGTGGCAATCATCAACTCCGCAGTAACCCAGGCGCAGGCCCTTCAGGTTGAACTTGACAATCCCCAAGGATTTCCAGACGGGCATTAGCCGGTCTCCGACTCCGGGAAGTATAATGACGCTACGGTCAAGGACGGCGATGCCGACTGGTCGGTGAAAGCCACATGATGAGTAGGCCCACTGAATCCAACGACATAAGTCATCGAAATCGAGACGGCACGCTAGTCCGCGCAATAACCGCTGTGAGCATTGCCGTACTGATGCTAGCCACGTCCGCCACTCTAGCGGTCCTGTCCCATCTCTCCGATCCATTTGCGACGGAGATATCGAATTCCAACAAAATCATCATTGCATTGTCGGCAATATCGGCGCTGGTTTTTTCCGCTACGGGAGTCACCGTCTGCCGACAGGGCGCGAGCGCCAATTCTATACGCATTGCGAAGTCTATGCTGTGGATCAACATAATCACGCTCGCAGCTACGGAAATCGCGTTGCTGGCAACTGGATCGATGGCAGTACTCGTCTGGATGGTCGTGATCGGAGTGGGGTTCGATCTCTCGAGGATTGGGCGTCGATGACAGGGTTTACGACAATGGTAATGCCCACGCATGTTCGTGCAGAGTTCCGGCGGGTTCGGGCGTTCTCGATTGACCAGCGCCGGTCTATCCCGATAGAACGAGGCCGATCGCGATGAAAGCGCTCGGCCTCGTCGGTTTGGCGGCGGGATCAGCCGGCGACGCCGAGGCCCAGGGCTACCGCGACCGGGAGAAGGTACAGGACTGGGAAAGCGACAGTCTTGTACGAGCGGGCGCGTAGGACCGTGATGACCGCGCCGAGGAAGTAGAGGATGAGGGCGATGGCGGCGGTGATGCCGAGGGCGGGGACCCAGAGGCCGAGGAGCAGGCCGAGGGCGCCTGCGGCTTTGGCGAGGCCGAGGGGGGTCCACCAGGTTGGGGGGACGCCGTAGTCGATCAGGGGGTCGACTACGAAGGGGGCTCGGCGGAGCAGCGAGAAGGCCGAGAAGCCGATCCAGAGGGCGGCGATGACGGTGACGATGATGTACGCGGTGTGCATGGGGAGCCTCCTTCGACAGCCGCGTTTTCGCGGCGTCTACCGAGGTGACGACGTAGCCGAGGTGGGTGTGACATCGCGGGGCTGATCGCTGAATCCTGGGGTGTCATCTGGTGATTCGTCGGTCGGGCCCCGTACTCCGGTCCGAGGCGGTGGCAGTACCGAAGACCGATGCGCGTGGCGGTCGGGGATTTCTACCGTCGGATCATGCGTACCCGAGTTCTTGCTCTCGCGATCTGCACAACCGCCGTGCTGCTGTCGTCCTGCACGACCGGTGCGGCGGAGCCGCTGTCCGTGCCCTCGGGTGCCGCTGTCCGTGCGGACACCGTTCAGGCGGATCTCGACGAGCTGATCAGCTCCGGCGCTGTCGGCGCGCTCGCGACGCTCACCGACAACGGCACCATCGTCCTGGCCGCGGGCACGACCGACCTCACGACGCCGATGCCCACCGATCCGCCGCAGCATGTCCGGGTCGGCAGTATCACCAAGACCTTCACCGCCGCGGTCGTGCTGCAACTGGTGACCGAGGGCGAGGTCGAGCTCGATCGGCCGGTCGATATGTACCTACCCGGGCTGCTCACCGGGGACGGCATCGACGGTCGCGTCATCACGGTTCGGCAGATCCTGGGTCATCGCAGCGGGCTGCCCGAGCCGATCGATGCCCTGGGCGTGAACGAGCACACGGCGGCACAGCTCGGACGCACCTTCACCCCCGCGCAGGAGATCGCCCTCGCGCTGCGGTACCCGGCGCGGTTCAGCCCGGGTGCGCGGTTCGAGTACACGAATACCAACTACATCGTCGCGGGGATGCTGATCGAGGCGGTGACCGGACGCGCCTACGGTGACGAGCTGCGTGAACGGATCCTCACGCCGCTGGGGCTGTCGGGCACGTACCTTCCGGCCACCGGCGAGACCGGTCTGCGCGATCCGCATCCGACCGGCTACACCACCGTCGACGGCACCGTCACCGACGAAACGCTGATGGAGCCGTCGGTTCCGTGGGCGTCCGGCGCGCTGGTCAGCACCGGGGCCGACCTCAATCGCTTCTACACCGCGCTGCTGGCCGGTCGGGTGGTGTCGCTGACACAACTGCTGCCCATGCTCGACGGGGTCGATATGGGCGGCGACGACGGCATGTCCTACGGCCTCGGCGTCGGCTACACCCGGCTACCGTGCGGCGCCCGTTTCGTCGGCCACATCGGCGGTGTGCGGGGCTTCACCGCCGTCTCCGGCGCCACCGAAGGCGGACGAGCGGTCACCTTCTCCTTCACCGGCATGCCCACCGCCACGGAGATCGGCACGCTGCTCACCCACGCGCTGTGCGACTGACCGGCAACGGATCGGCCCCGCACCGTGCGAACGATGCGGGGCCGTTCGGCATATCGACTACCTGCGGCCCTGGTGGCGGCGGCGCAACTGTGCCACCACCGAAACCGCTCTCCTCTCACTCGATGCGCCCGGTGATCCACCGAAGTCAACATTCAAACCAACAAGCGAACGACTTCATGCCCCAGTGACGCTTCTTGACACGCTCCACAGTGACCGTCAGAGTGTAGGCGGCAGTCGCGGTCCGTGTCGACGCGCAGAATATGGTGGGGGGATATGTTTGCTTAACTCGAATTATGCACATATGACGGCTCGTGTACAAATACGTTCAATCCAGGAGTGCTGTGCCTGAAAATAGCTACTACAATCGATACGAAGATTTCAATAGGCCATGGGATGGCCAGTCGGTCACAGATCGACGTAAAATTGACGCCAACCAGGGAACGACACCTGACATCAGGCTTCGCCAGAACGCAAAGTTGCCAAAAAGGTTCCCACCTGTCGTATATCTGCCAATCCTTTCGGAAGTCGACAAGGTCGAGCAAGCACAAATCATGTTACGACAGACACGGGATGGCCGCATAGCCTGCCTGGCTTACTCGGCGCTCGACCGACTCCTTGAATGCTGTGGAGAAGATCAGCCATGGATGTGGACACCGGTCGTCGCCCTGGATGCGCTTCAAGGCGAGCAGCCGTTCGACTTACTTCTCCTCGACCTGGACATACCCACAGAACACAGATGGGGAAGTGTTTGAATGGCTGAGCTATACATCGATTTCAACGCCCTTGAAACAATTTCCAGAACCTTGACGACATCCAGCACCGAACTCGATGGAACCAGCGAAAAGACGCCCGCTTCATTTGATGCAGGTTCGGTAAACCCATCGGCTCTGGCCATACTGTCCGTACTCCTGGAGAGCGCAGGCAACCTCGTACTCGGAATGGGAGCTAGCGCTAGTGCGGTAACCGATGCTGCAACGAAATACAAGGAGCAGGATGACACTACTGCAGACGAACTCCTCCGAGAGAATTGGAAGGCCTTGTAGAAGTGGCCCTGAATACAAAGATAGACGGAGATGCAGCTAGTACCCGCGCTGTCGCAAGTTGGCTACGCGATTCCTTGGCTCACCAACTGGATGAATCTGCAACCGACCTGAATGGCGTCAGAATGCTTGCCGAGGCCGGCTGGGATGGCGAATCCGGTGAGGTATTCGCCACGAAGGTCCGCGGCGCCTTCAACAAGACAGATACATTCGCCAATGATGTGCGAACCTACGCGACACATTTCGACACCCTTGCTGGCGATATTCAATTGGCCCAGACCGACATGGAGACCATTCGAACAAAAGCCACCGAGGCCGGGTTGTCTGTACGGGATGATCAGGTAATCGAAGAACCCAACGGCGATGATCCCGATAAGATGGCCGCATATAATACGGCAGTCCAAGCGGCGGGCCTGGTCAGACAGCGAGAGACATTCTGGGGTAACACCTGGACCAACATGCAGAACGACATCAAAGACAAGTGGTTTCTCGTCGTGGGAGATCTGGTCGGCGGTGGTGCCGCTGCCCGCGCAGTACTCAACTCGTCGATGTTGCGTTCCACTGCCGCCCAAGCATCCAGCGACGCGCTGAAGGCGCTCATCGAGGCGAAGAATGCGCCCGCTGGAACGCCACGCGAAACGATCTATCGTGACATGGATTGGTCACGTGAGCAGATGCAGAACGCCGGAAAGGCCCTGGACGACGCGGATAAGGCAAAGGCCAGAGGTAAGACGATTGGACTGAAAGTCGGCGGCGCGCTCGCCGTCGCAGGAATCGGCTACGACATCTACAACGGCAAACCGGTCGAACAGGCAGTTGTATCCGGTGCAGCCGGTTTCGCGGCGTCCGTCGCGGTCGGCGCGGCTGTCGGGTCGATTATTCCGGGCCCAGGGACTGCAGTCGGCGCCCTCGCAGGCGCCGTCGTGGGTGCCAGCGCTGGCATTTTCACTTCGGGGGCAGTCGATTCGCTCTACACAGATGGCCTCAGCGTAGGTGGTGCCGTCAACGGCGGATTGGATGCGCTGGAGGCCACCGGAGATGCAATCGGCGGCGGCGTTTCGAAGGCGTGGAATGCGATCTTCTGATAGGCGCAAGAATAATACTCCGTGGATATTACCGCCGGGACAGACACGTCGGCAGATCGTTTCGATAGTCGGTCTTTCCGCGCTCGTCGCACTCCTCGCGGCCATCAGCGCAGCGATGTGGCGAAGTGGTGACAACACGGCCGTTGCCGCCGCGAAGTACATCGCAATTTTCGCAGCTGGAATGGCATGCCTGCTTGTCGTTGCACTAACCCAGTACACCCAGATATTTCACCGTGGCGACCTCCGACCGGGAGCCGTGGCTGGAAATACTGCCACTATCGCCCCCGGCTCGAAGATATATTTCTGGGCCCAGCAAACGACGTGGCTTTGCTTCGCAGCTACTTTTCTACCAGCAGCGTATGAGACTGCAACGACCGCATGGAGAGCGTACTGGCACTTCGTTCTGATCCTCGCTTCAATCGGCACGATTGCGACAATCCCACTTGCGGCAGCATTGATCGGGCGAATTCGACCGGGAAAGCTTCTACTCACGTCCAGCGAGATCATTCATGAAGGCTGGAGTTCGCGGACCCGCTTACTTTGGGACGATGTCAACAGAGTTCGGACATCATTCGACCAGGTACCAATTATCGACATTGTGGGCCTGAGTGGTGCACGGTGGAGCTCCACATATTACTTACTGCACTCTTATATCGCGGGTAGACCGAATCCGTTCTGGAACCTCGATCGCCCGCCACACACCGGGTGGATTGTACTCGAATGCCCCAGGTTCTCTGTCGACCGAACCGTGCTGGTTAGATTTCTCAATTTCTATGCGGAGAACCCCAGACTTCGCACTGAGCTGGGGACGGACTCGGCGTTGGAGCGCTGGCGACTGCTGGCGAGCGAGCGATCTTGACCCACTGCGGCAATTGCGAAATCGGGACCGGCCCCGCACCGTGCGAACGATGCGGGGCCGATCCGGGGGAACGACTACTTGCCGCCCTGGTTGGCGACGGCGGCGGCGCCTGCGGCGGCGGCCTCCGGGTCCAGGTACTCGGCCGGCTTGACCGGGCGCAGGTTCTCGTCGAGCTCGTAGCGCAGCGGGATGCCGGTGGGGATGTTCAGGCTGGAGATGTCCTCGTCGGAGATGTTGTCGAGGTGCTTGACCAGCGCGCGCAGCGAGTTGCCGTGGGCGGCGACCAGGACGGTCTTGCCGGTGAGCAGCTCGGGGGCGATGGTGGTCTCCCAGTACGGGATCATCCGGGCGACGACGTCCTTCAGGCACTCGGTCTTGGGGACCTCGATGCCCGCGTAGCGCGGGTCGCCTTCCTGGCTGTACTCGTTGTCGTCGGCGATCGGCGGCGGCGGGGTGTCGTAGCTGCGCCGCCACAGCATGAACTGGTCCTGGCCGTACTGCTCGCGGACCTGCTCCTTGTTCTTGCCCTGCAGGTCACCGTAGTGACGCTCGTTGAGGCGCCAGTCGCGGATGACCGGGATCCAGTGCCGGTCGGCGGCGTCGAGCGCGTTGTTGGCGGTGCTGATCGCGCGGCGCAGCAGCGAGGTGTAGACGATGTCGGGCAGAACGTCGTGCTCGGCGAGCAGCTCGCCGGCCCGCTTGCCCTCGGCGATGCCCTTGTCGGTCAGGTGCACATCCACCCAGCCGGTGAACAAGTTGAGGGCATTCCATTCGCTCTCGCCGTGGCGCAGCAGCACGAGGGTGTAGGTCATGGGGTCATTCTGGCATTTCGCCGATACTTCGGGCCCACCCACCTGCTATGCGGACGGGGTGACCGGCCACGAGGAACGCCGCGGTGATGCCCCGCGAGGTTCACACCGCCGCGGCTTCCACCGCCAGCACCCCGGCGCCGACGAGCGTCGCGCCCTCGGCCAGGGTCGACAACTCCACCGTGAGGCCGCGGACGAACTCCAGGCGCGCGTGCCGGGCGACCGCCGCGCGCAACGGCCCCCACAGCGGCTCGCCCGCGTGCGCGAAGCCACCGCCGATCACCACCCGGTCCACGTCGAGCAGCGCGGCAGCGCTGGAAACCGCCTGTCCGAGTGCTGTTCCCGCCCGTGCCAGCGCGGCGGTCGCCACGCCGTCGCCCCGCCGCGCGGCCTCGGCGAGCTCGATTCCGGTCGTGCCGGTCCAGCCGTGCTCGCGCGCCCAGCGCACCGCCGACAGGCCGCTCGCCACCGCCTCGACGCAGCCGAACCCGCCGCAGCCGCACGGGGTGTCGTCGCCGGGGACGACGAGGTGCCCGAGGTGACCGCCGTTGCCGGTGCGCCCGACCAGGACCCGCCCGTCGGCGATGATCCCGCCGCCGACTCCGGAGGACACCGTCAGCGCCAGCCCGTTGTCCACCCCGCGCAGCCCACCGACCCGGTGCTCGGCCAGCACCAGGCACGCGCCGTCGATAGCCAGCCGAACCGCTGCCGCCGGGAACAGCGCCCGCACATGCTCGACGATCGCGAACCCGGCGCGCCACGGCGGCAGGTTCAGCGGGCGGACGACACCGGCGGGCACGTCGACCGGTCCGGCCGACCCGATCCCGACCGCCGTGACGACGGTGTCGCCCGCCACAACGCGCAGTAGCTCCCGACACACCGCCCACGGATCGTCGGCGGCGGTGGCCGCGCGGCGCACTCCGCGCAGCGTGAAATCCGGATCTACCAGTCCCGCAGCGAATTTCGTCGCCCCGATATCTAGCGCGAGTGCCGTCATCACCCCTCCTGTCCGCGCGGTGCCCGGCACCTCGTCGCCGCAGTACAACAGGGCCGCGCGGCCTATCCGATGTGAGAGATCACAGCGTGTGGCGCGCGACACTTTGACTACTGGTTGGTACGCACGGCCCATTTTCGTTAGATACTTCGACGCGGGTCGGGTCTTGTCAGCTGGGCAGCACAACTCTGATGAAGGATAGCTGTGTCGAAATTCGTTGTACTGGTGTTGAGCCTGCTGTCGGTGGGGTTCCTCGCCGCACCGGCGGGCGCGAACCCGTTGTATCCGACCCCCGATCCGGATCCGTTCTTCACGGCGCCGAGTGACATCGCGGCGCTGGCGCCCGGTGACGTCGTGCGCAAGCGTCGTATCGACACCCTGCTCTACCCCGGAACCGAGGGCTGGCAGATCGCGTTCCGCTCCACCAACTCCGCGGGCAACGCGATCATGGGCGTCACCACCGTGCTGATGCCGATCGGCGTGAAGAATCCGCCGCTGGTGTCCTACCAGGCGCTGATCAACTCCATCGGCACGCGCTGCAACCCGTCGCAGTCGCTGTTCAACGGCGAGCTGCAGGACGCGCCCGGCGCGATGCTGCCGTTGCAGCGCGGCTGGGCCATCTCGGTCCCGGACTACCTCGGCCCGACCGTCGCCTACGGCGCGGCGCGGCTCAGCGGCATGGTCACCCTCGACAGCGTGCGGGCGGTGCAGCGGGTCGCCGAACTGGGCGTGGGCAACTCGCCGGTCGCGATCGCCGGGTACTCCGGCGGCGGCATGGCCACCGCCTGGGCGGGTGCGCTGCAGCCGACCTACGCGCCGGAGCTGAAGCTGTCCGCCGTGGTCGCCGGCGGCATCCCCGCCGACCTGGAGCTGATGGCCGACGCCCTCGGTTTCGCCCCGCACCCCGGCTTCGGCCTGGCCTTCGCCGCGGCGATGGGCATCGAGCGCGAGTACCCCGAGCAGGTGCCGGTCTCGGACCAGCTCAACGAGAACGGCCTGTGGTTCCGTGAGTTCACCAAGGACGCGTGCCGTCGATTCCTGCTGTTCCACGGCATCTTCCGCAATGCCGAGCAGATGGCGGCGTCCAAGGAACTGATGACCAGCCAGGTGGCGCGCGGCGTGCTGCGCGAGAACAGCCTGGTGCACTTCACCGGCGCGCCCACCGCGCCGACCTACATCTGGCAGGGCAAGTACGACACCCTGACCCCGTACGGTCCGGTCGCCGAGTCCGTCGCCCACTTCTGCGCCAAGGGTGCCCCGGTGCAGCTGACGACGATCGAGATCTCCGAGCACATGACCGCCGCCGCGGCCGGTTTCGTCGACGCCTGGAACTACGTCGAGTCCCGGTTCCGCAACGAGCCGGTGCCGTCGAACTGCTGAGCTGACAGAGTTGCCGAAGCCCCGCCGGTCGTGACCGGCGGGGCTTCGGTTCTGTCGAGGACCAGGCCTCAGACCTGGTCGGCCTCGTCGATCAGATGCTCGAAGGCGCGCAGGTTCTTCAGCGACTCACCGCGCGAGACACGCCACTTCCATTCCTTGCGGATGGATTCCGCGAAGCCGAGTTCGAGCAGGACGTTGAAGTCGGTGTCGACGGCCTCGAGGATCTGGCCGAAGATCCGATCGAGCTCGTCGGGGGTGACCGACTCGGTCGACATCCGGCCGACGAGATAGATGTCGCCGACATTGTCGAGGGTGTAGGCCACCCCGTAGAGGCGGCGGTTGCGGCGCAGCAGGTACTTGTAGACGCCCTCGAAGTTCTCGTCGGGCTTGCGGCAGACGAACGATTCGATGCGCACGCCGTGCTTGCCGACGGTCAGCATCACCGTGGTCTTGAGCTTGCGCTCGCCGGGCAACACGACGATGAAGGTGTCGTCGGAATGGCGGGTGTATTCGATCTCACGGTCGCGCAGCGTTTCGTCGATGACCTGCGATACGGCGCTCACCTGCGTACTCCCGTCCGGCGCCGCCACAGCGCCCGCGATCTGGCCTGGCTGGTCTCGCCCGCGTGCAGGGCGATCGGGCCGCGTTCGGCGCGGAACCCGGCCATCGCGGCAGCGTAGCTGTCGAGCAGTCCCTCGGCGGTGTGCGCCCAGGAGAACTCGCTGGCGTGCGCGACGGCGGTGGCGCTCATCCGCGTCAGGCGATCCGGGTCGTCGAGCAGGGCGGCCAGCGCGTCGGCCCAGTCCGGGGTGCGGTGGCCCGGCACCAGCAGACCGGATTCGCGGTGCCGCACCGCGGTGCCGAGACCGCCGACGTCGGCGGCGAGCACCGGGGTGCCACTGGCCTGCGCCTCGATGGCGACCAGACCGAAGGATTCGTTGTAACTGGGCACGGCGACGACATCGGCCGCGCGGTATACCCGCACCAGCCGGTCGGCGGGCTGCGGCGGCAGGAAGGTGACGTGCTCGGTGATCCCGAGATCGGCCGCCAGCTCGATCAGCGCGTCGGGGCGGGCCAGGCCGGAGCCGGACGGTCCGCCGACGATCAGCACCCGCAGCTTGCGGCGGGGATCGCGGCGCAGCAGCGCGGCCGCGGCGCGCACCAGCACGTCGGGCGCCTTGAGCGGCTGGATGCGGCCGACGAAGGCCACGACCTGCTCGTCGGCCCGCAGGCCCAGCTCGGCGCGGGCCGCGAGCTTGTCGCCGGGCCGGTAGCGGGTCAGGTCGGCGCCGGGTGGCACCACGTCGATGCGATCGGGCGAGGCGCCGTAGAGGTCGACGAGCTGGCGGGCCTCGTCACCGGTGTTGGCGACGAGCCGGTCGGCCTCGGCGATGACCTGCTTCTCCCCGATCACCCTGGTCTCGGGTTCGGGGGCGTCGCCCTCGGCGAGCGCGGCGTTCTTCACCGCGGCCAGCGTGTGCGCGGTGTGCACCAGCGGCACCCGCCAGCGGTCCCGCGCCAGCCAGCCGACCTGGCCGGAGAGCCAATAGTGGGAGTGCACGAGGTCGTAGTGGCCGGGCAGGTGGCGCGCCTCCTGGCGCAGCACCTCGGCGGTGAACGGGCACAGCTGGGTGGGCAGGTCGTTCTTGTCCAGCCCCTCGAACGGTCCGGCGACCACGTGGCGCACCAGCACACCGGGGCCCGCTTCGGCGACCGGCGGCAGATCCGACGAGGTCGCGCGCGTGAAGATCTCCACCTCGGTGCCGCGTTTGGCGAGCTCGAGCGCGGTCTGCAGCACGTAGACGTTCATGCCGCCCGCATCGCCGGTTCCGGGCTGCGCCAGCGGTGACGTATGCACCGAGAGCACCGCGATGCGGTGGGGCAAAAGTTCCGGACGACGCTGACTCACACACTCCAGTGTGCACGCCGCGACGCCGCCGCCGACATCCCTACCGGGATCGGTGACGGTAGTCACAGCGTATTCGTGAGTGAGTTCACCTGTGCTTCGACACGAGCCTGCCGGATACGCGGCCTGTGTGCCAGCGAATTTCGGACATGGCGTTCGCGGCGGGATCAGCGGTGCAGCGCCCTCTCGAACAGCGGCCAGGACTTGTGCAGATCCTGCTGCCAGTAGCCCCAGGAGTGGGTGCCGTTGGGTCGCAGATCGACGGTCGCGGGGATTCCGAGCGATTGCAGCCGGTCGCGCAGCTGCTGGGTGCAGGTGCCGGTGACCGCCTCCAGCGACGCGCCGAAGAGCAGTTCCATGGTCCGCTGCACCGGGTCGTCCCCGACGCCGATGGTGTCGAACGGTCCGGGAATCCCGTTGCCGGAGGACAGATAGACCTCGGTGCCGCGGAAGATCTCGGCGTGCAGGTAGGGATCGTTGGCCGTCCACGCCGGATCGGTCGGCGGCCCCCACATGTTGCGGACGTTGCCGAGCCTGCTGCCGACCACCGCGCTCACGATCGCCTGTCCCCGCAAGTCGCTGGTGCGCACACACCCGCTGTAGGACCCGATCGCCCGGTACAGCCCCGGTTCGGCGAGCGCGAGCTGGAACACCGCGGTGCCCGCCATCGACAGTCCCGCAATGGCATTGGCGCCGGTGCCGCCGAACGCGGCGTCGATCACCGGCGGGAGCTCCTTGGTGAGGAAGGTGGTCCAGCGCTGCTTGCCGAGCACCGGATCGTCGGCGCGCCAGTCGGCGAAGTAACTGCCCGCCCCGCCGAACGGGATCACCACATTGACCTGTTTGTCCTTGAAGAATTCGACGACGTCGGTGCGATCGAGCCAGTTCCCGTCGGCGCCGCCGCCGACCCCGTTGAGCAGATACAGCGTCGGCGCAGGCGAATTCGGGTCGGCGGCCCGCAGCACGCGCGCCCGGGCGACGGTGTCCATCGCGGGCGAGTACACCCCGATGTCGATGGTGCGATCGGCCTCGATCCGCCGGTCCTCGATCCGTGCCACGGGCTCGGCCGCGGCTGGCACCGCGACCACCGACCCCGCGAGCACCGCCAGCATCACCCCGGCGATCCGAGTGCCCACTGCCCGACCGAACATCATCGAACTCCGCTCTCGACGCCGAACCCACTTCCTCTGCGATCAAACGGCATTCCCGAACGCTACACACGAATTCACCGAAACATTGTGACGATTACCAGAAGATTTATGGCGCGCCTGTGCGTTCGAACTCCTTAGGCACAGGACACAATCACAGTCGTATCACATCGGCTCCCGACACCACGATGACCGGCCGAAACAGCGCCGACTACCTGCGGTAACAGCGCCCGAACCCGTACCCATAGAGTGCAATATTGCGAACTCCGCGGGCAGCCGGAATCGCCTCGCATTTGCTGTGAAAAGACCCACCGGATTCTTTTCCGGCACCGTTCGCTCGCGTGATCGGACAGCGAATATTCGATTCAGCCGAGGCGCAGAGCGCGCGCGAACAGCGGCCACGAGCGGTGCAGATCGTCGTTCCAGTAGCCCCAGGAATGGGTGCCGGCGGGACGCAGGTCGACGGTGGCGGGGATGCCGAGTTCGCCGAAGCGGACGGCCAATTGGCGGGTACACAGGCCGGTGACGGCATCGAGGGCGCCGCCGACGAGGAGCTGGTCGAGCAGTTTCATCGGGTCGCCGCCGATGCCGGGACCCGCCGTGGTGTCGAGGTCGCCGGGCAGGCCGGTGCCGGAGGCCACGTAGATGGCCAGGCCGCGTAGCCGGTCGGCGTGCAGGAAGGGGTCGTTGGCGGCCCAGAGCGGGTCGCCGGGTTGTCCCCACATGTTCACCGGGTCGCCGTTCTGGCCGGAGACGACAGTGTTGACGATGGCGTGGCCCTGCGGGCCGCTGGTGGACACGCAACCGCTGTAGCTGCCCACCGCGCGATAGAGCTGCGGCGCGGCCAGGGCCAGTTGGAAGGCCGCGGTGCCCGCCATCGAGACCCCGGCGATGGCATTGGCTCCGGTGCCGCGGAATTCGGCGTCGATCACCCGGGGGAGTTCGCGGGTGAGGAAGGTCGTCCAGCGCTGGCGGCCGAGCACCGGATCGTCGGCGCGCCAGTCGGCGTAGTAGCTGCCCGCGCCGCCGATCGGCATCACCACGGTGACCTGCTCGTCGGCGAAGAACTGCTCGGAGTCGGTGCGGGTCAGCCAGTTTCCGCCGTCGCGCCAGTCACCGGTGGCGCTGCCGCCGTCGACCCCGTTGAGCAGGTACAGCACCGGCGCCGCGGCCGCGCGGTCGGCGGCGGGCAGCACGGCGACGTGCACCGGCTTGCCCATCGCCCCCGAGTACACGACCAGGTCGACGACCCGACCCTGCCCCGGCGTCGCCGAGATCAGCCGCGCGGCGTCCACACCGCGCGGATCGGGCGGCGCCGCGCCCGCGACCGCGTGGGCGCACACCAGCCCCGCGACGAGAAGCAACCCACACCGTGCCAGGACGCTCATGCGTCACCTCCCTGCCCGGCCGAGAACGAGACCGTGCGAGAGAGGTTAGGCAGGTCAGGCTGCCTCCACCCGCATTTCTGAAACATTCACAGTTCACAGCGGCGGGGGCGCGGGTCCGCCGCCCGAACTCAGTCCAGCGCGTCGACGAACGCGCTGACCTCGGCGAAGAAGCGCGGGCGGTCCTCGATGAAGAGCCCGTGCTGGGCGCCCTCCCACAGCGAGAGGCGGGCGTTAGGGGCATTGTCGGCGATGTAGCGGCCGTTGGCGGCGGGCACCACCGGATCCTCGGTGCCGTGCAGGACCAGCACCGGAATGTCGAGACCGCGCAGGGTGTCGGTGTTGTCGATGGTCCGGTAGAACAGCGCCTTCCGCACCGAAGGCGGGGTGGCCAGGCTGGTGCCGAACAGGCGCTGGGCGTCGACGCCCTTGTCCGCGCCGGGACCGGTGTTGGCGTTGCCGAACGCCGAGAAACCGCGCACCGCGCGCCCGGCCGCCTCGTCGAAGACGCCCGGAATCGCCTTCTCCATGGCCGGACCGGTGGCGGCGCCGGGCACCTTCGGGCCGATATTGGCCGGGGCACCGCAGTAGACGACCGCGGCGACGGCGGCAGCGCCGTAGGTGGCGAGGTAGTCGGTGGCGACGATGCCGCCGTAGGACCAGCCCAGCAACACCGACCCCGAGGCGATGCCCTCGGCCGCCAGCACGGCGGCGACATCGGCGGCCCACGCCTTGGGATCGTCGTACCCGGCGCCCGGATCGTCGGAGTACCCGTGCCCGCGCAGGTCGACGGCGACGACGCGGTAGCGCTGCGCCAGATCGTCAGCGGCCGCGCCCCAGCAGCGCAGATTGCCCGCCCAGCCGTGCAGCAGCACCAGCGGCCTGCCGGTCTCCGGGCCGCTGACCCGGTAGACGATCCTGGTTCCGTCGGCACTGACAGCATCACGAATAGCCATGCCGACAGGCTAACGCCGGTCCACATCAGCGTGATCCCAGCCATGGCGACGGCGAATCCACGGCGAATAAGATCAATCCACATGAGCACTCGCACCGCCGTCGTCACCGGAGCCAGCTCGGGAATCGGTGAAGCCACCGCCCGGGAACTCGCCAAGCAGGGCTACCACGTCTATGTGGGCGCCCGGCGGTTCGACCGGGTGCGGCGGCTCGCCGAGGAGATCGGCGGCACCGCCGTCGAGCTCGATGTCACCGCCGAGGAATCGGTGCGCGCGTTCACCGACTCGATCGACCGGGTCGACGTGCTGGTCAACAACGCCGGCGGCGCCAAGGGCCTGGCCACGGTCGCCGAGGCCGACCTCGACGACTGGCGCTGGATGTGGGAGACCAACGTCCTGGGCACCCTGCGCCTGACCAAGGCGCTGCTGCCGAAGCTGATCGACTCCGGCGACGGCCTGATCGTCACCATCACCTCCATCGCCGCCTTCCACGCCTACCCGAACGGCTCGGGCTACACCTCGGCCAAGCACGCCCAGGCCGTGCTGCACCGCACCCTGCGCGACGAACTGCTCGGGCAGCCGGTGCGGCTCACCGAGATCGCGCCCGGCGCGGTGGAGACCGAGTTCTCGCTGGTCCGCTTCGACGGCGACGCCGAGCGCGCGGCGAAGGTCTACCAGGGCATCGATCCGCTCTACGCGCAGGACATCGCCGAGATCGTCGGCTTCGTGGCGAGCAGGCCCGCGCACGTGAACCTCGACACGATCGTCGTCAAGCCCCGTGACCAGGCAGGCCCCGGCAGCTTCGCGCGACGCTCCTGACCTGCGACGTTCAATCCCCGGACCGGGCAACCGAATCCGGGGGCCACGGCTGCCCGAGTGGCGGGCCGGACCGGGGGAACCGATACTGCCCAGGACCGGGCCGAGGCATAGCTGCGAATTCGCTACCGACTGGAACGGTCGATAACATCGCCACGTTTGCCGATAGCCAGTCCTAGGAGTACTTCACCGATGCGCAGTATCAAGTCCGTGTTCGACGGGTTCAAAGACTTCCTGATGCGTGGAAACGTCATCGATCTGGCGGTCGCGGTGGTCATGGGCACCGCGTTCACCGCCGTCGTGACCTCATTCACCAAGGGAATCGTCAACCCGCTGCTCGCGGTGTTCGGCTCGACCAACGAACTGGGTCTCGGCGTCCAGCTGATCGCCGACAAGCCGGCCACCTTCATCGCGCTCGGCCCGATCATCACCGCGTTCATCGACTTCTTCATGGTCGCGGCGGTCCTGTACTTCGTGCTGATGCTGCCGATGAAGTCGCTGAAGAACAAGTTCGGCACCACCAAGGCCGCCGAGCCGACCGAGACCGAGCTGCTCATCGAGATCCGCGATCTGCTGGCCAAGCAGCAGGGACTGAGCACCGAGCAGACCGAGGCGCTGAGCAAGGAACGCGCCACCGAGTCCGCGTAGCGGATAATCGCCCGCATGAGCGAACCACCGGACGGACTACCGGCCTATCGAGTCCTGACCGGCCCGGACGACGAGACGTTCTGCCGACGGGTGAGCGCGGCGCTGGCCCTGGGCTACGAACTCCACGAGGGCCCAGCAGTCACCTTCGACGGGACGAACGTCATCGTCGCCCAGGCGGTGGTGTGGCCGACCGGGTGACGGTCGACCTCACGCTTCGGCGCGGCGCGGCAGCAGCAGCGCCGGGATCATCGCCAGGGCGATCATGACCGGGGCGATCCAGTAGGTGTGCTGGAACGCCTCGGCCAGTGCCGGAGCCAGGTCGGCGCGCTGGTCACGACTCATGCCGTGCAGGGCCTGGAGCCCGCCGGTCACCGGGAGCAGGGCGCCCAGTGTCACGGAGCTGACCGCGGTGCCGACCGCCATGGCGGTGGTGCTGATCATGTTCAGCACCGTCGACCCGGCCGGCTGTTGCGCCCGGCTCAGCGGCCGGGTCGCGGTGGTGATCACCGGCATCATGGTGCCGCCGCCACCGGCGCCCATCAGCAGCATGGTCAGGCCGAGCGCCCAGTACGGCGCGTCCGCGTCGAGCTGGAGCACGAACAGCACGAAACCGGTGAGCGCCACCGTGATCGACACCGGCAGATAGCGGCCGGGCGGGATCCGATCGATCAGCCGGCCCGCGACCTGCATGGTGGCGCCCGAGGCCAGCGCGAACGGAATCCCGAGAGCGCCCGCCACCAGCGCCGATTCGCCACGCACCACCTGGAAGTACAACGGCAGCAACAGCATCGACCCGAAGTAGCCGCTCGCGAACAACGCCAGCAACGCGGCGGAGATCCCGGTCGTGCGATTGCCCAGGACCCGCAGATCCAGCAGCGGAACCGGGATGCTCAGCGAGCGCAGCACGAAGGCGACGATGAGCCCGGCGCCGGCCAGCAGCGGCACCAGCACCGCGGCCGAAGCGAAGCCCGCGTTCTCCCCCGCCGCGGTCACGCCGTAGATCACCAGCGCCAGCCCCGGCGACATCAGCAGCAGGCCGAGCACGTCGAGCGGACGCGGCGGCTCCGGCGCATCGTCGGGCACCACCCGGGCCGCCAACACCAGCACCAGCGCGCCCAGCGGCAGGTTCAGGAAGAACATCCAGCGCCAGGACACCTCGTCGATCAGGTAGCCGCCGATCACCGGCCCCAGCAGCGGGCCGACCAGGATCGCCAGGCCGAGGGTGCTCATCAGCCGGCCGAGCCGCTCCGGCCCGGCCGCGCGCAGCAGGATGGTCATCGCCACCGGCATCAGCAGCCCGCCGCTCGCGCCCTGCACCAGCCGGAAGGCGATGAGCGACTCGATGTTCCAGGCCAGCCCCGCCAGCACCGAGCCGACCGCGAACGCCGCGATCGCCGTCAGATACAGCCGTTTGGCGCCGAAGCGACCGACCAGCCACGCCGAGGTCGGCACCACGGCGCCGAGGGCGAGCGAGTAGCCGGTGGCCACCCACTGGATCGTGCTCAGTCCCGCGTCGAACTCGACGGAGAGTTTGTTGATGGCGACGTTGACGATCGTCTGATCGAGCGTCGCCATGATCATGCCCACCACCAGCACCAGCGCGATGCGCATCGGATCGCGGGTGACGGGTGGGGCTGTCGTGGTCGGGGTCAGCACGGCGATCACTTCCCGTACGGGCGCACGGCGCGGGCGGCGCGCAGGGCCTCGCCCCACCAGAGGAGCTGGTCGAGCAGGACCG
Source organism: Nocardia sp. MH4 (assembly GCF_019266065.1). Lineage (GTDB taxonomy): Bacteria > Actinomycetota > Actinomycetes > Mycobacteriales > Mycobacteriaceae > Nocardia > Nocardia canadensis. The sequence continues at coordinate 28,127 of NZ_LPNR01000132.1, forward strand.
CGGCGGCATCGGCGGCGCCCGGGTCGCTCAGTGCGCCCGCCTCGTCGAACCGGCCCCACGGATTGGGCAGGGCGACCGAGTCGCGGACGGTGACCGCGTGCAGTTCGGCGAAGACCGGGCGCAGGTGTTCCACCGCCCGCAGGCCGCCGGAGATACCGCCGTAGGAGACGAAGCCGACCGGCTTGGCCTGCCATTCGGTGTGGTGGGTGTCGATCAGGTTCTTGAGCGTGCCCGGGTAGCTGTGGTTGTACTCGGGCGTCACCACGACGAAGGCGTCGGCGCGGGCGAGCTTGTCGGTGGCCTCGGCCACCGAGGGGTGCTCGGCGGCAGCGCCGAAGACCCGCGGCAGTTCGACCTGCCCGGCGTCGACCACGTCGACCTCGATCGCGTCGCGCAGCGCCGCCTGCCGGACGAACCAGTCGGCGACGGTGGGACCGAAGCGCCCTTGCCTGGTGCTGCCGATGACGACGACGACCCGCAGCGGGCGAATGGCGGTGCGGGCGTGCTCAACCGTGGCGCTCATGTGTTCCTCCGACTAGGTGGCAGCCGCTCGGCCGCCGCTGCGCACCACGGTGCTACCTCAACCTCCCTTCAGGTCAAGCGGACACAGTCCGCCCCTTGACGGGAATACCCCCCATGGGTATATAGTTGCATCCATACGCAGATAAGAGACCATGCATTACCCAGAAGGGCCGACCATCATGACCACCTCACTGTTCGCCCACCGGGACTATCGCCTGCTGTTCACCGCCCAGGTCGCCGCCCTGTTCGGCACCGGTCTCACCACGGTCGCCCTCGGCCTGCTCGCCTACGAGCTGGCGGGCGGCAACGCCGCGATCGTGCTCGGCACCGCGCTGACGCTGAAGATGGTCGCCTACGTGATCGTCGCCCCGATCGCGGGCGCCTACGCGGGACGGCTGCCGCGCAGGCAATTCCTGATGGCGCTCAACGGCATTCGCGGCGGCATCGTGCTGGCCCTGCCGTTCGTCGACCAGATCTGGCAGATCTACGTGCTGATCACCCTGCTGCAGATCGCCTCGGCCGCCTACACCCCCACCTACCAGGCCGTGCTGCCGGACATCCTGCCCGACGAGCGCGATTACACGAAGGCGCTCTCGGCCGCCCAGCTGGCCGCGACCATGGAAACCCTGCTCAGCCCGATGCTGGCGGCGCTGGCCCTGAGCCTGATCAGCTTCCACTGGCTGTTCGTCGGCACCGGCATCGGCTTCGCGGTCTCGGTCGCCCTGGTCATGGCGGCGCGGATCCCGAACGCGGTGGTCGGCGACGGCGCGATCGGGCAGCGTCTCGCCGCCGGCCTGCGGCTGTTCGCGGCCACCCCACGACTGCGCGGGCTACTCGGACTGAACCTGGTGGTCGCCGCGGCGGGCTCGGTGGTCATGGTCAACACCGTCAACTACGCCCGCGACGTGCTCGGCGGCGACCAGTCCGGCGTCGCGCTGCTGCTGGCCGCCAACGGGTTCGGCACCATGCTCGTCGCCCTGACCCTGCCCAAGATCCTGGACCGGCGCGGCGAACGTCCGGTGATGCTCACCGGCGCGGCCGTCCTGGTCACCGGCCTGGTCGCGGCGATCACCCTGTCGACCGCGAGCATCGGCGACTGGAGTTGGGCCGCCGCCCTGGCCACCTGGGCCGTCATCGGCGCGGGCACCGGCCTGGTCCTCACCCCCACCGGTCGCGTGCTGCGCCGCTCGGCCCGCGCGCAGGACCGCCCCGCCCTCTTCGCCGCCCAGTTCTCGCTCTCGCACCTAGCCTGGCTGATCACCTACCCGATCACCGGCTGGCTGGCCACCACCGCGGGCTTCACCACCACCTGGATCACCCTGGCCGTCATCGCCGCCCTCGGCGTCACCGCCGCGATCCGCCTGTGGCCCCGCCACGACCCCGCCGAGATCACCCACATCCACGACTTCGGCACCGTCGACCCGGCCATCCTCACCGACGCCACCGAAATCGCCCCCGGCCGCTACCAGCACACCCACCCCTACGTCATCGACCCCAACCACACCCGCTGGCCCACCCGCGTCCCCGCCCTGGTCTGACCGTCGCGAACGGAATGAACCCCGAACCGTCTCGGCCGGGGTTCATTCTTCGGATCAGAACCAGGATCGAGCCCGTCAGTCACCGATGAACATGAGATACCCATTGGCGCGGAGCGCGATCGACGCGGACCTCCGCAGCAAGTCGACGGCCACCCGTTCGGCATCGGTCCGCACCTCGATTCCGTCGATCTGATCGAGGATCATGCCCAGTTGGTGCCGGTTGAACATGGTGTCGCCGTAGCGGTAGACCCCCCGGACCACGCTGGTATCGGGCTGGGCCGCGCACAGCCGGAACAACGTCTCCTCCGCATCGTCCCCGAAGCGCTGCAGCTCAGCGTGGTTCATGTCCTGCACAACAATGTCCAACGCCACCTGGTACCTACTCGTCTCCCGCGGGGTGCATTTTCTGATAATCCCTGGCATCGATGTCCCAGCCCACACTCGCCCACAGCGACGTAGCGGTCTCGCGCCTGTCGGGCCGACGTGCCCGCGGTACGCACGCTGTCGATGCGGCGATACCGCTCCAACTGCCAGACAGGACCTCGCCGACGCGGCCGTCGAGACTATCGAGCTTCAGCGGCGTTGGTCTCACCCTGTTGCAGATAGCTGCCGACCGCTACTCCGAGCGAAACTGGTCCAGCGCGGCAAGGGAATTCAGCAGTTGCGAGCCCCCGTCATAGATCAGGTCGGACAGATAATTGCCGAGCCCACCTACTTCATCGGATACGACGGACAGACCGTCACCCGGATTCCGGGTCCCCCCGGAGATGCTCACATCGGCCAATGCTATTCGCGCACTGACAGTTTGAACAGAGTGGACACGTTCCGCGAAGCTACCTCGGCGCAGCTGCTCCGGTGGTGGGCGCACCCGCGGGGAGGGCCGACATCGACTGCCAGGTGGGCCAGTCGATGGACCAGTCGTAGATGTCGCCGTCGGCCTGGGAGAGGGGAATGGAGGTGCCGGTGACCTCGACCGGGTCGCCGTAGCGGGCGGTCGGGAAGTAGGCCTGGGCGTCGGCGGGTGAGAGGTTGATGCAGCCGTTGGTGACGTTGGACGAGCCCTGGGCCGACAGGGATTCGGGGTTGGCGTGGATGAATTCGCCGTTGTTGGAGATGCGCACGGCCCAACGTTCGCGAACGTTGGTGTAGTACGGCGGATTCGACATCATGAAGTCCTCGTACTTCTCGGTGACCACGTGGGTGCCCGAGCGGGTGACGTTGCGCGGCTCGTTGCCCTCGCCGTAGGAGACGGCGAAATCGAAGACGGTGACGCCGTCGCGGACCACCTGCATGCGATGACTCGGCGCGTCGGCGATCACGATCTGACTGCGGCCGATGGTGAAATCGGAAGTCAGGTCGGAGTCGCCGTAGGCGCCGCCGCCCAGGTCGACGCCATAGAGCTCGGCCGCGACATGCACGGTGGTGCCGGGCGTCCAGTAGTCCTTGGGCCGCCAGTGCACCCGCGAACCGCCGTCGTCGGGCAGCCACGCCCACGAGCCCTCGGTGCCGGAGTCGGTGGTGACGGTGAGAGCCTTCTCCACCGCCGCCTTGTTCGTGACCGGGCCCGTGAACTTGATGATGATCGGGGCCGCGATGCCGACCTCCTGACCGTCCCCGATGTTGATCGTGGCCGGGATCGTCGACTTCGGCGTCAACGTGGTGAAGGTGCCGTCGATCGGGACCGGCTTGCCGTCGGTGCCGATCGCCGTGCCGGTCCAGGTGTAGGTGGTGTCGTAGCCCAGCGGCTCGGTGACCTGGTAGCTCGCGCGATCGGGCCCGAAGGTGCCCGCGACCTGCTTGCCGTTGGCGTTGGTGAGTGCGATCTGATCGATCCGGCCGTCGGCGACGGTCACCGACACGGGGGTGACCGGCGCGACGTCGGTCGCGCCCGCCGCGGGCGTCACGGTGACCCGGGCGACCGGGCCCGCGGGTGCGGCGTCGCCGCCGGGTCGGTCGATGGTGCAGCCCGTCAGCACGACGAGCACCGCCAGCAAGATCACCGCAACCACGGGGCGTCCGCGCCGAACACCCACGCCACGCCTGTCGGCGGCCAACGCGCGCCGGACATGCCGAACTGCCGTCCCGAGCGCACGCGACGAGGCGGTTACCGAAGGTTTGCTCACGGCATCGAATGTACGCCGGGCTACCGACCGGGCCGCGCGACCGCCGGGCTCAGAGGGTCAGGCCGACCGTCACCGGCTCCGGTTCCAGCCGCACGCCGAACCGTTCCTCGACGCCGGCGCGGACCGTGCGAGCCAGCTCGACGATGTCGGCGGCGGTGGCCGCGCCACGGTTGGTCAGCGCGAGGGTGTGCTTGGTGGAGAGCCGGGCCGCGGCCTGCTCGCCGGGGAAGCCCTTGGCGAAGCCGGCGCGCTCGATCAGCCAGCCCGCCGAGAGCTTGGTGCCGTCGGGCGCGGGGTAGGTCGGCACCGACACCTCGCCGAGATGAGCGGTGATGGCCGCGAGCACCTGCGGCAGCCGGTCCTCGGGCACCACGGGATTGGTGAAGAACGAGCCCGCGCTCCAGGTGTCGTGGTCGGCGGGGTCGAGCACCATGCCCTTGCCCGCGCGCAGCCGCAGCACCTCCGCGCGCACGGCCGCGGCCGGACGGGACTCGCCGTCGCCCGCGCCGAGCACCCTGGCCAGTTCGCCGTAGCGCAGCGGGGCGCTCAGCCCGGACGGGTCGAGCGCGAACTCCACCGCCAGCACCACCGCGTCGTCGCTGTGCTTGAGCACGCTGGTGCGGTACGCGAAGCCGAGTTCGCCCGGCTCGGCCCAGCGGACCGCACCGGTCGTGCGATCGAGCAACCGCACCCGGCGCAGCAGCGTGGACACCTCGGCGCCGTACGCGCCGACGTTCTGCACCGGCGTCGCCCCGGCCGAGCCGGGAATCCCCGACAGGCATTCCAGCCCGCCCAGGCCGGCCGCCACGGTCGCCGCGACGACCGCGTCCCAGTTCGCCCCCGCCTCGGCGAACACGCTGTCGGCGCCGATCCGCACACCGGTGGTGCCCACCCGGACGACGACCCCGTCGAAGCCGGCGTCGTCGATGAGCAGGTTGGACCCACCGGCGATCAGCAGCACCCGGATCCCGGCCGCGTCCAGCGCCGACACCGTGGCGATCAGCGCCTCGGTGCTGTCGCATTCGGCGACCAGCGCGGGCCCGCCGACCCGCAGGGTCGTCAGTTCGGACAAACGCACCGATTCCCGCACCACCGCGCCGGTATCGGCGAGGAGGTCACGCACCTGATCGGCGGACACCACCTGAGTTGTTCCCACGTCACAAGACGGTAGCCTGTCGCGCATGGCTACACCTCTGGCGTACACGGCTCGCTACACCAAGCCGGTCGAGGCCGTGCGCGCGGCGTTCTCCGACGAGCAGTACTGGAAGGCTCGTATCGAGGAGGTCGGCGGGCCCGGCGCCCGGCTGGATTCCTTCGGCATCACCGGTGACCAGGTGCGCGTGCAGATGGTCCAGTCGATCCCCGCCGATCAGCTGCCGCCCGCGATCACCGCGGTGCGCCCCGGCGACCTGGTGATTCCGCGCACCGAGAGCTACACCGGCACGACCGGCACCATCGAGGCCCACGTCGACGGCGCGCCCGCCAAGGTCAGCGCCATCGTCACCCTGACCGACGAGGGCACCGGCTCGGTCGCCACCATCAGCGGCAGCATCGAGGTGAAGATCCCGCTGTTCGGCGGCAAGATCGAGGCCGCGATCTCCGAGCACCTGCTGGAACTGCTGGCCAACGAGGCCGGCTTCACCGAGCAGTGGCTCGCCACCCGCTGACTCCTTCCGCAGGCCGACACAGTCGGCCGTCGGCGGCCGTCCCGCCGGTCAGGCGCCGTGGCGTACGCGACGAAGGAGCAAGCCACGGTGCCTGACCGGCGGGACACAAGGGGCCGCCGACTCGAGCGCGCCAGCGCTCCAAATACACTGCTCCCTCATGGCACGTCGACTTGACTACTCCGCCCGCTACCCGCTGCACACCGCCGAAGAGCTCTACGCGGCGCTGCAGAGCAGGGATTACTGGGAAGCGCGCGTCGCCGAGATGCGGAAGTACTCCCCGCACAACGAGGTGATCAGCCACGAGGTGAGCGACTCCGGCATCGATGTGGTGCTCGCCCACACCCTGCCGCGCGAGATGCTCCCCGAGATCGCCCAGACGGTGATGCGCAAGGACATGGTCATCACCCGCAAGGAGAGCTGGGGCCCGTTCGAGCGCGAGGAGACCGAGGGCACCTTCTCCGCCTCGATCCCGGCCGGCCCGGGCAGCCTCAACGGCGACATCCGGCTGTTCCCCACCGAGACCGGCGCGACCATGCGCTTCTCCCCCACCGCCAAGGTGTTCATCCCGATGGTCGGCCCGCGCCTGGAACAGCTGATGCTGGTGAACCTCGTCGACCTGTTCCGGGCCGAGCAAGAGGAGACCTCGCGCTGGCTGGAAGAGGCCGCCGCGAAGAAGACGGTCTGACGCACTCGCGCCCCGACGACCGCCGTGGACCGCAAACGACCGCTCCCGGTCGGCACCATCACCCGCGGCACGACCGGCGTCAACCGCCTGCGCCGCAGCGACCGCTGGCTGACCCACGACGACTTGGTGACCGAGCGCCTGCGCGCGGCCGCCGATCCGCTGATCGTCGACCTCGGCTACGGCGCCGCGCCGTGGACGACGTTCGAACTGGCCGCGCGGCTGCGCACCGTGCGCCCCGATCTGCGGGTGGTCGGGCTCGAGATCGACCCCGCCAGGGTCGTCGAGGGCCGCGACGGTGTGCGCTTCGCCCGCGGCGGTTTCGAGTTGGCCGGACTGCGCCCGGTGCTGGTCCGCGCGTTCAACGTGCTGCGCCAGTACCCGGAGGACGCCGTCCCCGACGCGTGGTCGCGCATCCGGTCGAATCTCGCGCCGGGCGGTCTGCTCGTCGACGGCACCTGCGACGAACTCGGCCGCCGCTGCGCCTGGGTGCTGCTCGACCGGCACCGCCCGCTCTCGCTGACGCTGGCCTGGGACCCGTTCACCGTCGAGCGCCCGTCCGATATCGCCGAGCGACTCCCGAAAGTGCTGATCCACCGCAATATTCCGGGCGAACCGGTGCACGCGCTGCTCACCGCGGCCGACCGCGCCTGGGATCGCTCGGCGGCGCTGGCCCCGTTCGGTCCGCGTATCCGCTGGCGCGGGGCCGCGGAGCTGTTGCGCGAGAGCGGTTTTCCGGTGCGCGCGTATCGCCGCCGGATGCGCGACTGCGTGCTGTCGGTGCCGTGGCAGGTGGTCGCGCCGAACGGCTGGTCAGACGCCGGTTAACGCCCGGCGCACCCGTGCGGCCGCACGCGGGGCGAGTTGCTGTCCGCCCCACCAGATCTCGTCGATGTCGCAGCGGTGGATGGCGACCGCGTCGGCGACCACCTCGTCCAGCGCCGACTGCGAGATCTCGGTCTCGGCCAGATCGAGCACGGTGCGCACCGGCGTGGTGACCAGGAACGGCCCGGCCGACTCGACATCGGGCCCGTCCAGTTTGCGCCGGGTCAGCACCAGTCGCGGCGTCACCGGCGGACGCCCCGCCGACACCGACAGGTGCAGGAACCGCGGCTGTAATCGGCCGATCCCGTGCAGCTCGGCAGCGCTCTGATACGACACCGCCGCGGCGCCGTCGAACCAGGCCGCCCACATCGCGTACTCGTCGAGCGGACCGGCCCGCCATTGCGCCAGCCGCATCATCCCGACACCGGCCCTGGTCACCGAGCCGTCCCCGAGCGCCGCTCTGACCTGCACCTCACACCCGGTCCGCAATACCTGACGGGTCGTGAAGAAGCCCGCGTGCCGACCGGCGAGCCGCCGTAGCACGCGCCACCGATGATCCGCCGTCCCCTGCACCCGGCGCACACCCTCGCCAGTCATGGATCCAGGCTACGCCCGCCGGAGTGTGCCAGGTCACACTTTGCTGCGAAGGCTTTCACGCCGTCCTCAGAGCAGACACAGAAAGTTCGGGAAGAATCCGATGCCATGACCACGCAGACACCCCAACGCCCCAAGGTAGGTCGGCGCACGCTGGTGATCGCCTTGGTCGTGGTCGCCGCGCTGCTGGTGGCCGCGATCGTGGGCACCGAAGCCTATGCCCGCCACCAGATCTCGCGCTGCATCAGCAGCTCGTTCGAGCAGCAGATGGGGTCCACCATCGACGTGGGCTTCGGCCCGAAGCCGATGCTGCTCACCTACCTCGACGGCAAGGTCGGCTCGGTCACCATCGACAGCGAGGACAACAAGTTCGGTCCCGCGGTCGGGATGGTGGTGCACGCGGAGTTCGACGACATCGAGCTCACCGACCACGGCCGCGGCGGCGGCACCATCGGCGGTTCCTCGGCCGAGGTGACCTGGAACAACGACGGCATCCAGCAGACCCTCGGCGGCATGGTCAGCGGCGTGAGCTCCTCGCGCACCACCGGCGTGCTCACCCTCGACGTGATCGGCGGCCTGGCCCAGCTGCAGGTGCAGCCCATGGTGCGCAACGGCAATGTCGTGGTGGAGACCAAGTCGGCGCAGCTGCTCGGTATCGGCCTGCCCACCGACCTGGTGCAGGGCATCGTCGAGACCTTCACCCAGAGCCTGCAGAGCTACCCGCTCGGCCTGCGCGCGCAGGAGGTGCGGGTCACCGACGACGGCGTCACCGTGCACCTCGCGGGTGGCAAGACCACGCTCGAGAGCGCGCCCGACGGTCGGCAGGCCGACTTCACCTGCTGATGGCGCTAGCCGGGAAACCCGTCGAGCACCGCGGCGGACTTGGACAGCCCGAGCCGGGTGGCGCCCGCCGCGATCATCGCGGCCGCGTCCTCGGCGGTGCGGATGCCACCGCTGGCCTTGACGCCGAGGCGGCCGCCGACGGTCTCGGCCATCAGCCGGACCGCGTGCACGCTGGCCCCGCCCGCCGGGTGGAATCCGGTGGAGGTCTTCACGAAGTCGGCGCCGCCCTCCTCGGCGGCCCGGCACGCGCCGACGATCGCCTCGTCGGTGAGCGCGGCCGATTCGATGATCACCTTGAGCACGGCGCCGCGATCGGTGGTCGCCTCGCGCACCGTGATGACGTCGGTGAGCACGGCGTTGAAATCACCGGCCAGCGCGGCGCCCACATCGATGACCATGTCGACCTCGGCCGCGCCCTGCTCGACCGCGAAGCGCGCCTCGGCGCCCTTGACCAGCGAGTGGTGTTTGCCGGACGGGAAACCGGCGACGGTCGCGACGACCAGCCCCGGCGCCCGCACCGGCAGCATCGAGGGCGACACGCAGATCGCGTACACGCCGAGCGTGCGCGCCTCGGCGATCAGCTCCTGGACCTGGGCCGGTGTGGCTTCGGGGGCGAGCAGGGTGTGATCGATCATCGCGGCCACGTCGGCCCGGGTCAGCGGTGTCGAGACGGTCATGGTCTCGAGCATGACACACCGCAACACGGCCGCCGCCGCGCAGGCCGCCACGCGAACAGCGTTGCGCGGGTGTACCCGAATCCGGGAGACTTAAGCGTGGCGGTTTTCGACCGGCGCCGGCCGCCGAGGATACGGAGACGATTGTGCTGATCCGTCGAGAGACCCCAGCGGACGCCGCGGCCATCGCCGCCATCCACCGCGACGCCTTCACCCCCCACTACGCCGACGACCCGGCGATCACCGAACCACCCGAGGTAGCGCTCGTCGACGCGCTGCGCACCGACGAATCGTGGATGCCCACGCTGTCGCTGGTCGCCCTCGAGTACGACACCGTGGTCGGGCACCTGTGCCTCACCAGGGCGGGGATCGGCCCGTTCCCGGTGCTCGCGCTCGGCCCGCTCGGCGTCGATCCCGACCATCAGAAGACCGGGGTCGGTTCGGCGTTGATGCACGCCGCGCTCGGGGCCGCCGACGCGCTCGACGAATCGGTCGTCGGCCTGGTCGGCAATCCCGACTACTACACCCGCTTCGGGTTCGTGCCCGGCGCCCGGCTCGGCATCGTGCCGGACGAGGCCGACTGGACGGAGTTCTTCCAGGTCCGTCCGATGACGGCCTACGACCCGGCCGTCACCGGCGAGTTCCGCTACCCGGCGCCGTTCTACGACCTCTGAGCGGTTACTCGAAGACGACCGTGCGGCGGCCGTGCACGAGCACCCGGCCCTCCAGGTGCCAGCGCAGCCCGCGCGCCAGCACGACCCGCTCGATGTCGCGGCCCTGCCGCACCATGTCGCGCACGTCGTCGGCGTGGTCGACGCGGATGACGTCCTGCTCGATGATCGGCCCCGCGTCCAGTTCGGCGGTGACGTAGTGACAGGTCGCGCCGATCAGCTTCACCCCGCGCGCGTAGGCCTGGTGGTACGGGCGCGCGCCGACGAACGACGGCAGGAAGCTGTGGTGGATGTTGATCGCCCGGCCCGCCCAGTGCGCGCACAGTTCGGCGGGCAGCACCTGCATGAAGCGGGCGAGGACGACGGCATGCGGATCGTGGGCGTCGACGAGATCGCGGACCTGCTCGAAGGCCGGGCCCCGCTCGGCCGGGTCCTTCGGAAACGGCACGTAGTGGAACTTCACGCCGTGCGCCTCGGTCATCCCGGCCAGGTCGGGGTGGTTGCCGATGACGGCCTCGATGGTGGCGGGCAGCTCGCCGGCGGCCGCGCGCCCGAGCAGGTCGTGCAGGCAGTGCCCGTCCTTGCTGACCAGCAGCACCGCCCGGCGCGGCGCCCCCGAGTCGTGCAGCTGCCAGTCGGTCTCGGGACCGAACTCGGCGGCCACCTCGGCGAAGCGGGCGCGCAGTTCGTCGATGCCGAACGGCACGGTCGCGGCCTTGACCGCCTGCCGGGTGAAGAACCAGCCGATGTCACCGTCGGAGTGGTAGCCGGCCTCCACGATCGAGCCGCCGAAATCGGCGATGAACGAGGAGATCCGGGCGATGATGCCCGGCCGGTCCGGGCAGCCCAGGGTCAGCACGAACCGGCGGTCATCCGAGGTCACAGGGGCAGAACTCATCCGCCCATCCTCGCAGGCGCTCAGGCCAGCGCGCGTGCGGGTTCGCGCACCGCGGCGAGCACGCCGCGCAGCTCCGCGTTGAACAGGTCGTAGCGCTCGACATTGCCGAGGTGGCCGGTGGGCAGCACCTTGAACCCGGCGAGGTTGCCCGATCTGCGCAGCAGCTCGGCCAGCCGCTCGGCGTGCAGCGCCGGGGTCATGTCGTCGCGATCGCCGGCCAGCACGGTGGTCGGCACGCAGAAGTTGCTCGCCACATCGCCCAGATGCAGCTCGGCGAGCAACAGGCCGTAGCGCGAACGGGTCATCATCGGGCAACCGCGCACCACCGACAGCGCGTAGTTCAGCTTCTCGGGCGTCGTGTCCAGCGTCATCACCTGGCGGGCGAAGATCCAGCGCACCGGCTTGATCGGGGGGAAGACCACCGGGGTGCCGAGGATGAGCTTGCCGAGCCAGTCCGGCGTCGGCAGGTGGCGGCCGCGCAGGAGCCGCAGCGGCTTGTTGAGGCCGGGCACCATGGTCGAGACCTCGACCAGCGAGTGCGCGCCGGTGTTGGTGAGCACCACGGCGTCGGCCTGCTCGGCGACGCGTTCGGGGTAGCGGCCCGCCCAGGCGATCAGCGTCATGCCGCCCATGCTGTGGCCGACCAGGACCGCGCGCTGACCGGGCAGCAGGACCGCGTCGAGTACATCGCACAGGTCGTCGGCGAGCAGGTCGGTGCTGGGGCGCGCGTAGCCGTTGGTGCTCTCACCGTGGCCGCGCTGGTCGTAGGCGACCACGCGGTACTCGCCGGCGAAGGCGTTGATCTGGGCGTTCCAGTACTCGATGGAGCAGGTCCAGCCGTGCACCAGCACCATGACCGGCGCGTCGACGGGCCCGTAGGCGTGCACTCGCAGCCGGGCGCCGTCGGCGGTGACCACGGGGATCACGTCCGCGGGCACGGTCGGCGGATCGAACGCCGCGACCCCGTGGGTTCGCGTCCGCAGATCGGCCCGGTGGGCCGCCAGGGTGGTCTTGACCACGAGGGACGCGGAATCGACCAGGTTCAGCAGAGCCGTCGGCAGCTTTGCACGCATCGGCACACTCCTTTGTGTTACTGCCAGATACAGTAACACCGCGTACCACTGAACCGCGAGGGATCCGCGCCGGAAATTCGGCGCGCGCCGTCACCAGCGCGGGCCGCGCTGCACCTCGTCGACCTTGGGACGCACATCCGCGAGGTACACACCCGTCGCGATGATCGCGATGAACGAGGTCAACATGCCGAAGCCGGCGATGCCGAGCAGCAGGAAGACCAGCGCGCCGGCGAGAATCGCCAGCCAGATCGGCTTGGTCATCTTGTCGACCGCCGGGAAGGCGTCCGCGCGCTGACGCACAGCGTGGATGAGCGCGAACACCGTCGCGCCGAAGGCCGCCACCCACAGGGCCAGCAGGATCAGCGACGTCAGACCGTTCACCATGTTCACTCCCCCATCATACGAACAGCGGCCCCGCTCACCAGTGGTGTGCGGGGCCGCTGTGCGCGGTGCTGCGTCAGGCCTTCTTGGGGGCGGCCTTCTTCGCGGGGGCCTTCTTGGCCGGCGCCTTCTTGGCGGCGGGGGCCTTGGCGGCCGGAGCCGGCGCGGGCTCCTCGGTGGTCACGGCGACGACCTCGGCATCGACGACAGCCGCGACCTCGTCGGCGACGGCCTCGGCCTCGGCCTTGCCACGGCCCAGCAGGTCGGTGACCTTGGCGAGGGCATCCTCGGCGCGGGCGGAGGCATCCTTGTACAGGCTCTCCACGCGACCGATCTGCTCGTCGACGGCCTGGTTGGCGCGCAGGCGGTCGACGGTCTCCTCACCGCGGACGGCGAGGTCGGCGTAGATGTCGAGGGCCTGGCGGTAGTACTGCTCGGCCAGCTTGCGCAGCTCTTCCGGGGTGAACTTCTCGCGCAGCTCGGCGAGGTCCTCGGGCAGCTCCGACGGCAGGCCGGCGATGCGCTCACGGATGGTGTCGAACTGGGCCTGCACGTCGGCGGGCACGTTGGCGATGCGCTCGCGGGCCTCGTCGACGCGGGCCTGCACATCGGTGGTGGCGACGCGCTCGCGGACGTCGGCGACGACCTCGTTCACGGCGGTGTAGATGGCGTCACCGGCACCGACGGTGGCGAACAGCGGCTTGGTCACGGTAGCGGTCTTCTCGGTCATCAGTCTTCGTTCTCCTGGCGTGGCGGAGTGTCAGTTGTCGTGAACGAAACGTCGCTGTCCCGTTCGATCCCCCCTGAGCCGGTTTCTTCCCCGTTTTCCCGGCGAAACGACTCATAGATTTCCAGCAACACCTGTTTCTGCCGCTCGGTCACCGAAGTGTCCGCGAGCAGGGCGTCCCTGACCGGGCTGTGCGGGCGCTGCTCGAGATATCCGGCCCGCACATACAACACCTCCGAGGACACCCGCAGCGCCTTGGCGATCTGCGCGAGTACTTCGGCGGAGGGGTTACGCAATCCGCGTTCGATCTGGCTCAGGTACGGATTGCTCACCCCCGCCAGTGCGGCGAGCTGACGTAAGGACACCTGCGCGGCTTCGCGCTGGGACCTGATGAACCCTCCGATGTCTTGTGCCGCGTGCGCTACACGTCCCTCGGGCTGGTCTGCCATCACTCACCTTCTGGCGGTTGTACGGTCAATACTAAATCAGGGTGCTAGCTATTGCAAGCACTCCTGTTAGCACAGGTTCGGCTAACAGTTCGGCTCAGTGGAACAGCAACTGCGAGATCGTGTAGATGGCCAGGCCGGCCAGCGCGCCGACGACCGTGCCGTTGATCCTGATGAACTGCAGATCCCGGCCGACCTGCAGTTCGATCTTGCGACTCGCCTCGTCGGCGTCCCAGCGCGCGACGGTGTCGGTCACCAGGGTCGTGATCTCGGCCGAGTAGTTACCGACCAGATAGCGGGCGCCGCGGTCGATCCAGCCGTCCACCTTGCCGCGCATGGCCGGGTCGTCGCGCAAGCGTTCACCGAGCTGCTGCACATTCTCGGCCACCTTGCGGCGCAACGTGGAATCGGGGTCGTCGGCCGATTCCAGAATCAGCCGCTTGGCCGCGCGCCAGGTCGCCTCGGCCATGCCGGTGATCTGCTCGCGGCCCATGATCTCGGCCTTGACCTTCTCCGCCTTGGCGATCATCGCGTCGTCGTGCTGCAGATCGTCGGCGAAATCCTGGAGGAAGCGATCGGCGGCCTTGCGGAGTTCGTGATCGGGATTCGACCGCACCTTCCAGGTGAATTCGACCAGTTCCCGGTAGATCCGCTCGGACAGCAGCGTGTTGACGAATTTCGGCGCCCACTGCGGCGCGTCGCGCAGCACGATCCGATCGATCGTCTCCTGCGAACCCAGCGCCCACTGATGCGCGCGCTCGGCCAGCAGGTCGATCAGCGGCAGCTGGCGATTGTCGGCGATCATCTCCGAGAGCACCCGCCCGAGCGGCGGACCCCACAGCGGTTCGGCGATCCGCTTGACGATCGTGTTGTCGATGATCTGCTCGACGTCCTCGTCGCGCAGCACGCCGACCACCGCGGTCAGGATCGTCGCGCTTTCCTGGGCCACCCGCGCCGCGTGGCCCGGATCGGCCATCCAGCGCCCGACCCGCAGCGAGATCTGCGCGGAGTCCAGCCGGGCCGACACCACGTCCGGCGCGAGGAAGTTGGTCCCCACGAAGGCGCCCAGGCTCGACCCGAGCTGGTCCTTCTTCTTGCGGATGATCGCGGTGTGCGGGATCGGCAGGCCCAGCGGGTGCTTGAACAGCGCGGTCACCGCGAACCAGTCGGCCAGCGCGCCGACCATGCCCGCCTCGGAGGCGGCCCGCACGTAGCCGACCCACTCGCCGCCGGAGCCGCGCGATTCGAGCCAACGGCAGAACAGGTACACCGCGCTGGCCACCAGCAGGAATCCGGTGGCCAGCGCTTTCATCTTGAAGAGGTCACGTTTCTTGCCGGCCTCGTCGGTCATGACCGCGAAACCCGCTGGTTGCGCGGCGGGCTCGGTGCGCGGCGTGAGAACCGCCGTGTTGCCGGGAGCTTTCTCCATAGCCCCCATTCTGCTGTGCGCGCGGCGAGCGCGCCGCCGCCAACCCGCGTGGCGCCCGCCCCGACGCCGCAAAACCGCCCGGTTCGTCTTACGCGCGGGTAAGCACCGAGGTGTGGTAAATGCCGCAACGTCGACCAAACGAGCGCCACCCCACACCGGCGCGCCTAAGCTGTAGAACCAGAGACGCCACTATCGATCACAAGGGGGCTGTTCTGTCCACCGAAGACCTTGTCGAGATCGGCGAGCAGACGGGCCGCGCCGCCACCGTGCGCGGCGGCGGTCCTGTCGACGGCCGCAAACGGCGGTGGCGACAGCACAAGATCGACCGGCGCGAAGAGCTGGTCGACGGCACGCTCAACGCCATCCGCGCGCGCGGCAGCCAGGCGGGCATGGACGAGATCGCCACCGAGATCGGCGTGTCCAAGACCGTGCTGTACCGCTACTTCGCCGACAAGAACGACCTCGTGCACGCCACCATGCAGCGGTTCATCGAGACCACGCTGCTGCCGCGCGTGTACGGCGCGATCAACCTCGACGCCGACGAGTACCAGCTGGTGCGCGCCGCGATGACCGAGTACGTCGGCACCGTCGACGACGACCCCGAGGTCTACCGGTTCATCATGAGCAACTCCGCGGGCGACAAGTCCTCGCTGGCGGAGTTCGAACGGCTCTTCGCCGAGGTGGTCACGGCCGTGCTCGTCGACCGGGCCGGCGCCAAGGGCGTGCGCACCGACGGCGCGATGCTGTGGTCGTATGTGCTGGTCGGCGGCATCCAGCTGGCCACGCACTGGTGGACGACCACCGAGAAGGCGATGCCGCGCCAGGACGTCATCGACTACCTGACGATGATGGCGTGGTCGGCGATCGAGGGTGTCGCCAGGGCGGGCGGGTCGCCCGAGTACTTCACCTCGCAGAGCCACCAGCTGCCCGAGATTCCCGTCCAGCCCTCCTGACCGGGCGATCCTCGCGATCGCCGGAGCCGGGCTCGACATCGCCGCCCGGTTCGTTACGCTGAACCGAGCGGGGCGCTGTGGCTTGCGTCACCGCGGGTGGTCGCGTGCGCTTCGTGTCGTCGGCGGCCACCCTGCGCGTCGGCACCAATGGAGGTACCTCGATGGCGAAAAACGTGCCGACATCCCGGCTTGCCCGCGGGACGAAGCTGGGGGCGGTAGCGGCGAGCTCGGTGATCCGCTCGAAGAAGACCAGACTGTCCATGCGCGGCCGCTCGGAAGCCGTGCGCGCCAGAATGGCCGAGGAGTCGATGATCCGCACCACCGAGCAGGTGGTCATGGTGCTGGGCACCATGAAGGGCGTGGCCATGAAGCTCGGCCAGATGATGTCGGTGCTCGACCTGGATCTGGTGCCGCCGGACCATCGCGACCGGTTTCAGCAGCGGCTGGCCGTGCTGCGCAACGCCGCGCCGACCGTCTCGTTCGACGCGATGCGCGCGGTCGTCGAGGAGGACTTCGGCCGTCCGCTGACCGAGGTGTTCGCCGAATTCGACCCCGAGCCGATCGCGGCGGCCTCGATCGGCCAGGTCTACCGGGCCACCCTGCCCGACGGCAGGGCCGTCGCGGTGAAGGTCCAGTACCCCGGCGTCGACGCCGCGGTACGCGCCGACCTGAAGAACCTGACCATGTTCCGCCGGGTGCTGGCCTCGGCCATGCCGTGGATCACCCCGGCGGTGCTCGACGAGCTGAAACTGAACATGGAGGCCGAACTCGACTACGTGGCCGAGGCGGTCACCCAGTCCGAGATCGCGCACCTCTACCGCGACCACCCGTTCATCGTGGTGCCCGACGCGGTGCGGGAGCTCTCGACCACCCGCGTACTGGTCAGCGAGTTCATCGAGGGCACCGGCTTCGACGAGATCCGGAATCTGCCCGCCGCCGAACGCGACCGGGTCGGCGAGATCATCTACCGCTTCTACGTCGGCTCGCTGTTCACCTTCAACGAGTTCTGCGGCGACCCGCATCCGGGCAATGTGCTGCTGGCCCGCGACGGCCGGGTGGCCTTCCTCGACTTCGGCCTGTTCAACCGCATGGACCCCAAACTCGTGCACTTCGAGATCCTCTGCCTGCGCGCCGCCGCCGAGGACCGCGCGGAAGACCTGCGGCAGTTGATGATCGAGCGCGGCGTGATCGATTCGCCGGACGAGATCGGCGCCGAGGAATGTCTCGAGTACGTACTCGCCGCCTCCGAATGGTGTCTGGTCGACGAGGAACTGACCATCACCCCCGAACTCGCCAGCGGCGCGTTCCTGCTGGCCGTTGACCCCAGGGCCAGCGAGTTCACCGGCATGAAGCAGCAGAATCTGCCGCCGGAGCACCTGTTCTCCCGCCGGGCCGACTTCCTCACCTTCGGCATGCTCGGCCAGCTCGACAGCACCAACAACTGGCACCTGATCGCCCGGGAATGGCTCTACGACGAGCCCCCGGTCACCGAACTCGGTCTGGCCCACCGTGATTGGCTCACCACCCACCCGCCGAAACCGACGAAGAAGCCGCGCGCCCGCAAGGCGAGCACTCGATGAAAGGCGCCCCTGTGCCGCAGCACCGCGAGTTCGACCTGATCCTGTTCGGCGCGACGGGATTCGTCGGCAAACTCACCGCCGAATACCTGCTCACCGCCGCCCCCGCCGACGCGCGGATCGCGCTGGCGGGCCGCTCGGCCGACAAGCTCGCCGCCGTGCGCGCCGAACTCGGCCCCGCCGCGGCGAATTGGGAACTGGTCGTCGCCGATTCGACCGATCCGGCCTCGCTCGCCGCGATGGCCGAGCGAACCAAGGTCGTGGTGACCACGGTCGGCCCGTACCTGCGCTACGGCATGCCGCTGCTCGGCGCGTGCGCCGCCGCGGGCACCCATTACGCCGACCTCACCGGTGAGCCGCTGTTCATCCACGACGCCATCGAGCAGTTCGAGCGGGTCGCCGTCGACTCCGGTGCCAAGATCGTGAATTCCTGTGGCTACGACTCGATTCCGTCGGATCTGAGCGTCTACGAGATCTACCGCGCGAGCGTCGCCGACGACACCGGCGAGCTGGAGGACACCACGCTGGTCGCCTACCTCAAGGGCGGAATGAGCGGCGGCACCATCGACTCCGGCCGCGCCATGATGGAGGACATCGCCGCCGATTCCGGCCGCGGCAAGATCCTCGCGCACCCGTACTCGCTGAGCCCCGATCGCTCGATGGAGCCCGACGTCGGCCGCCAGTCCGACCAGGCGCTGGCCCGCGCCGACAGCATCGACCCGAGCCTCAACGGCTGGGTCACCACGTTCATCATGGCCTCGCACAACACCAAGGTCGTGCGGCGCACCAACGGCCTGCTCGGCTGGGCTTACGGCAAGCAGTTCCGCTACCGCGAGGTCATGAACGCGGGCAACTCGGCGGCGGCGCCGCTGGTGGCGGCCGGGATCGCGGGCGGCATCGTGGCGGGCATGGCCTCGGGCGCGGTGCTCTCGCGCGTCTCGTTCGGGCGCAAGCTGCTCGACCGGATCCTGCCCAAGCCGGGCACCGGGCCCAGCGAGAAGGCGCGCCTCAGCGGCTGGTTCACCATGAAGACCTTCGCCCGCACCAGCTCCGGCGCCAAGTATCAGGCCACCTTCTCCGGCACCGGCGACCCCGGCTACCAGGCCACCGCCGTCCTGCTCGGCCAGGCCGGTTTGAGCCTGGCCTTCGACGAACTCCCGCCGCGCGCGGGCATTCTCACCCCCGCCTCGGCCATGGGCGAGGCGCTCACCGAGCGGCTGCGCGGCGCGGGCATGACGATCGAGGTCGCACGGCAGTGAACCTGGCCCGCAGGACCATGAACGCGCCCGCGCTGGCCGCGGTCTACGAGCACGCGTGGCGGCCCACGCTGTTCTACCTGGCCAGCGGCCGCACCACCGGCAGCGATCGCCGCGAGGCCGTGGACACGCTGCGGCTCAGCGGTAGCAAGAAGGTGCTCGATCTGGCCTGCGGCCCCGGCAATTTCACCCGGTACCTGAGCGAGTTCCTCGCCGGTGACGGCTTCGTCACCGGGCTGGACTACTCCGAGCCGATGCTGGCCAAGGCCGCCGCCGACAACGCGGGCCCGCGGGTCGGCTACGTCCGCGGTGACGCGCGGATGCTGCCCTTCGCCGACGGAACCTTCGACGCCGTCTGCTGTTTCGGCGCGCTGTACCTGATCCCCGATCCGATCGCGGCCACCCGCGAGATGATCCGGGTGCTCGCGCCGGGCGGCCGGATCGCGATCACCACCAGCTTTCGCGAGGACAACCTGTTCGGCCGGGCCAGCACCGTGGCCGCGGGTCTGAGCGGGCTGCGGCTGTTCGGTCGCGACACCTTCCCGCGTCTGTTCGCCGAGGCCGGGCTGGTCGAAATCGACCAGCGCGTGCACCGTTTCATGCAGTACGTCGACGCCACCCGGCCCGCCTGACCGGTCAGGACGCGGATCGGGCGACATCGGGCGCGGCCTGACCGGTCGCGCGGTTGCCCGACGGTAGCCTCGCCGCATGGACACGCTGAACTCGGTCGTCGTCGATGGCAACGACGTGTTCTGGAACTGGCTGCTGATCCCCCTGGTGATCGCGGCCGGGCTGTACTTCACCGCGCGCAGCGGCGTGGTGCAGTTGCGGATGCTGCCGGAGATGCTGCGGGTGGTCGCCGAGAAGGGACAGCCCGCCGCCGACGGCAAGAAGTCGGTGTCGGCGTTCGGCGCGTTCAGCATCTCGGCGGCGGCGCGGGTGGGCACCGGCAATATCGCCGGCGTCGCCACCGCGATCAGCGTCGGCGGGGCGGGCGCGGTGTTCTGGATGTGGGCGATGGCGACCCTCGGCGCGGCCTCGGCCTTCGTCGAATCCACCCTCGCCCAGCTGTACAAGCGGCCCGAGCACGAGCCGGGCACCTTCCGCGGCGGCCCCGCCTACTACATGCAGTACGGGCTGCGGCGGCGCTGGCAGGGCATGATCTTCGCGGTCATCATCACGGTGACCTTCGGTTTCGTGTTCAACGCCGTGCAGTCCAACACCATCGTGGCCACCACCAGGGCCTCATTGCCGGACCTCGACGGCGACTGGTTCCCCGTGGCTGTCGGGCTCGCGCTGATCGCCCTGCTCGGGGTGGTGATCTTCGGCGGAGTGCGCCGGATCAGCCACATCACCGAGGTGCTCGTGCCGGTCATGGCGATCGTGTATCTGTTGCTCGGCATCGCGGTGGTGGTGCTCAACATCGACGATCTGCCGCGGGTGATCGCCGATATCGTCGGCGGCGCGTTCGGCCTGCGCGAGGTGGTCGGCGGTGGCGTCGGCGTCGCGATCGCGCAGGGCATCCGGCGCGGCATGTTCTCCAACGAAGCCGGTCTCGGTTCCTCGCCGAACGCGGCGGCCGCGGCCGACGTCTCGCATCCGGTGAAGCAAGGGCTCGTGCAGTCGCTGGGCGTCTACTTCGACACCCTGCTGATCTGCTCGATCACCGCGTTCATCATCCTGACCAGCGACCCCGACCTGTCGGAGCGGCGCAGCGCCGACCTCACTCAGAGCGCGCTGCAGACCAGCCTCGGCGGCTGGGCCGGACACGTGCTGACCGCGGTGGTGTTCCTGCTCGCGTTCAGCTCGATGATCGGCAACTTCTACTACGGCCGGGCCAATATCGAGTTCATCACCGACCGGCCGGAGGTGCTCACGGCCTTCCGGGTGGCGGTGCTGGTGGCCGTGTTCGGCGGGGCGCTCGGCTCGGTGAGCCTGATCTGGAACCTGGCCGATGTGTTCATGGGCGTGATGGCGCTGGTCAACCTGGCCGCGATCATCCCGCTCGGCGTCGTCGCGTTCCGGCTGCTGGCCGACTACCGCGCGCAGCAGGCCGCGGGCGCCGATCCGGTATACGTGCACCGGCCCGAGATCGCCGACCCGGCCGGCGTCGCATGCTGGCAGGCAACGATTGCGTCGAGCTTGCCGGTCGATCGCGCGCAGTAGTGGTAGGCATGGGAAATGGCGAAACACTGGGCCGAACCCGTCACCACCGCGTTGCGGGCCGACGGCCAGCGGATCATCGATCTCGACACCTCGGCGACGCCGGGGTTCATCGGTGACAAGCAGCGCGGCAAGACGCTGCTGACCGAGCGTGGCATCGTGCTGTCGGATCTGCAGGAGAAGCTGTTCGCGCACGGTCGCACGGGCGGTAAGCACAGTGTGTTGCTGGTATTGCAGGGCATGGACACCGCGGGCAAGGGCGGCATCGTGCGCCACGTGATCGGTTCGGTCGATCCGCAGGGGGTCGACCACGCGTCCTTCGGCGTCCCGACCGAGGAGGAGAAGCAGCACGATTTCCTCTGGCGCATCCGCAAGCGCCTGCCCGCGCACGGCCAGATCGGCGTGTTCGACCGCTCGCACTACGAGGACGTGCTGGTCGTGCGAGTGCACGAGCTCGTGCCGCAGTCGGAATGGGAACAGCGCTACGACCTGATCAACGCCTTCGAACGTGAGGTGGCCGACACCGGCACCACGATCGTGAAGGTCGCCATGTTCGTCTCCCTCGACGAACAGAAACGCCGACTGCGCGAGCGGCTCGAGCGCCCCGACAAGTACTGGAAGTTCAACCCCGCCGACATCACCGAGCGCGGCTTCTGGCCCGACTACCAGAAGGCCTATCAGACCATTCTGGAACGCACCAACACCGACTACGCGCCGTGGTACGTGCTGCCCGCGGACCACAAGTGGTACGCGCGCCTGGCGGTGACCGAGTTGTTGATCGACGCGCTGACCGGACTGGACCTGGACTGGCCGCCCGCCGATTTCGATGTCGCCGAGCAGCTGCGCAGGCTCGAGGAGTCCTGACCGGATCGTTGAAGAAACTCTCAGGTTCGGCCCGCATGATGTCCCCGGTGGGGAGACCACGAACGAAAGGCGTGTGACAACGGTGAGCACGGGCAAGCAGAATCCGCTGGCGGCGGCCGAAGCAGCCGACAGGAAGCGCAAGATCGCGATCCAGGTCGGCGTCGCCGCCGTCCTGGTGGCCCTGGTCGCGGCGATCGGCATCGGCATCGCCGTCAAGAAGTCGGGCTCCGATTCCGAGAACACCGCCACGTCCGCGGCCCAGCTGCCCGCGACCGGTGGCTCGGTGACCGAGTCCGGCGCGGTCCGCATCGGCAATCCGGACGCCAAGGTGAAGGTCCGCGTCGTCGCCGACCTGCAGTGCCCGGCCTGCAAGCAGTTCGAGGCCGCCAACGGTGAGGCGCTGGCCGAGGCCGCCGCCAACGGCACCGCCGTGATCGAGTACCAGATCATCTCCTTCCTCGATCGCGCGTCCTCGACCCAGTACTCCTCGCGCGCGGCCAACGCCTCGTTCTGCGTGGCGAAGTCGGACCCGAGCAAATACCAGGGCTGGCTGCAGACCATGTTCGCCAAGCAGCCCGCCGAGGGCACCGCGGGTCTGAGCAACGAGCAGCTGGTCCAGATCGCGACCGAGGCCGGCTACACCGATCCCGCGGTGGCCACCTGCATCAACGACAAGCCGTACAACGACTACATCACCCAGGTCACCCAGCAGACCCTGAGCAGTGGCGTGAAGTCGACGCCGTCGGTGTTCATCAACGGCGAGCTCAACCAGTCCGACGCCATCTTCACCGAGAACGGCCTGGCGTCCGTGATCGCCGACGCGGCCAAGTGATCACCGCCCCCGCCCGCTCGGCGTGGCTGCTGCTGATCGCCGGGCTGGCGGGGTGGCTGGCGTCGTTCACGCTGACCGTCGAACGCTTCAAACTGTTCGTCGACCCGAATTACGTCACCTCGTGCAGCATCAACTCGGTGCTCTCGTGCGGGTCGATCATGAAGACCGATCAGGCCGCGGTCTTCGGTTTCCCGAACCCGCTGTTCGGCATCGTCGGTTTCTCGGTGGTGGTGACCCTCGGCGTCCTCGCCGTCGTCGGCGTCGGCTTCCCCCGCTGGATCTGGGGCGGCCTGTGGCTCGGCACCGTCCTCGGCGTCGCCGCCATCTGCTGGCTCATCTTCCAGAGCCTCTACCGCATCAACGCCCTGTGCCCGTACTGCATGGTCGTCTGGGCGGTCACTCCCCTGCTGTTCGCCGTCACGACCCAGGAGACCTGGGGCCGCTCCCGCGGCATCATGGCCATCCTCGCCGAATGGCGCTGGACCCTGGTCGTCGTCTTCTACGCCGTCGTCCTGCTCCTCGTCTTCCTGAAGTTCCAGGACTACTGGCTGAGCCTGGTGTGAGCCCGACGTCCCGGCGAGACCCCGGAGAGCGGCGGTAACCGCTGGTCTAGTTCGGGGTGCCTTCGGCGAGG
This sequence comes from Nocardia sp. MH4, assembly GCF_019266065.1. Lineage (GTDB taxonomy): Bacteria > Actinomycetota > Actinomycetes > Mycobacteriales > Mycobacteriaceae > Nocardia > Nocardia canadensis. Next base: position 51,499 of record NZ_LPNR01000132.1, read on the forward strand.
ACCACGTCGATCGCGCGGGTGGTGCCGTCGGGGGCGGTGAGGTCGAGGCGGATGCGGTCGGCGGGTTTGCGGGTGTTGATGGCGGCGCTGAGGGCGCGGGCGGTGGTGATCGGGCGGCCGTCCACGGCGGTGATGATGTCGCCGGTGGTGATGCCCGCGGCGCGGGCGGGCTGGCCGTAGAAGGCCCAGTTGACCTGGGCGCCCGCCGGTTTCGCGTCGACGACCTGGACGCCGAGGGTGGCGGTGGGGCCGATGTGGACGGTCTCGGTCGGGGTGCCGGAGCGGATCTGGGCGACGACCCCCATGGCGGTATCGATGGGCACCGCGTAGCCGTTGGCCTGCTTGGGCCGATCGGAGCCGGGGCGCTCGCCGGAAGCCGCGGTGATCACCCCGACAATCGCGCCCGAGCTGTCGGCCAGCGCGCCGCCGGACTGCCCGCCCACGACGGGCGCGGCGATCTGCACCATCCCGCGCAGCGACTTGCGGGTCAGGTCGGCGGAGTTCATCGCGACGATGCTCGCGTCCAGGTCGGTGATCGGCCCGGCGACCGAGGTCGGTTCGCCGCCGTCACCGCCCGCGTCGCCGATGGCCAGCACGTCCTGACGGATCCGCAGCTCGGCCGAGGACCCGAGCCGGGCCGTCGGCAAACCGGACGCCCCCGCCAGCGACAACAGCGCGATATCGGCGGTCGAGTCGTAACCGAGCACGGTGGCCTCGTAGACCAGCCCGTTGCCGATATCGGTCACCGAGACCGCCTCGGCCCCCTTGATCACGTGGTGGCTGGTCAGGATCTGTCCGTCCGGAGTGAGCACGATCCCCGAACCGGCGGCGCTGGTCCCGAACATCGCGGCGTCGACGGAGATATTCACCAGCACGGGCTGTACCCGGGCCGCGACCACCACCGGATCCAGCGGCGCCTGCGGCGGCGCTTGGGCGACCGCGACGTACTCCTGCGCGTGCGGCTTCCAGGGAAGTACCAGGTCACCGCGATATCCCAGGAAGGCGCACACGCCGATCAGCGCGACGACCACCGTCGCGAACACCCGTCCGACAGCGTGCACGAGCCTGTCCTCTCTCGCGAGCCGACTCCTCCATTGTGACCCGGATACGCGGATGTCCGGTATCGATCCGGCCGCGCCGGTTGGCAAACGACGCATGCGGCGGTAGGCATGTCCTCATGAGCACCGCAGCCGCCTACGCCATCCCCGCCCCCGACGGGTCCTTCGAGAAGGTCACGATCGAGCGCCGGGAACTCGGCCCCGACGACGTCCTGATCGACATCAAGTACGCGGGCATCTGCCACTCCGACATCCACACCGCCCGCGACGAGTGGGGCGGCAGCAAGTACCCGTGCGTGCCCGGCCACGAGATCGCCGGCATCGTCGCGGCCACCGGCTCCGCGGTGCGCAAGTACAAGGTGGGCGACCGGGTGGGCGTCGGCTGCCTGGTGAACTCCTGCGGCAAGTGCGTGCCGTGTCTGGCCGGTGAGGAGCAGTACTGCACCAACGGCGCCACCTGGACCTACAACACCCCCGTCCCGGAGTCCGTGCAGCCCGGCGGCTACACGATGGGCGGCTACGCGACCCAGATCGTGGTCGGCGAGAGCTTCGTGGTCGCCATTCCCGAGGGCATCGGCCTCGACGTCGCCGCGCCGCTGCTGTGCGCGGGCATCACCCTGTACTCGCCGCTGCGGCACTGGAACGCCGGGCCGGGCAAGAAAGTCGCGATCATCGGCATGGGCGGCCTCGGGCACGTCGGCGTGAAGATCGCCGCGGCGCTCGGCGCCGAGGTGACGGTGCTGAGCCAGTCGCTGCGCAAGCGCGACGACGGCCTGCGGATGGGCGCGGACCACTACTACGCCACCAGCGACCGGGAGACCTTCCGCCAGCTGCGCGGCACGTTCGACCTGATCATCAACACCGTCTCGGCGAACCTGCCGATCGACCACTACCTGCGCCTGCTCGCGCTCGACGGCACCCTGGTCATCCTGGGTCTGCCGGATCAGCCGATGAGCGTCACCGGCCGCAACCTGGCCGCGTTCCGCCGCTCGCTGGCGGGTTCGATGATCGGCGGCGTCGCCCAGACCCAGGAGATGCTGAACTTCTGCGCCGCGCACGGCATCGGCGCGGAGATCGAACTGATCTCGGCCGACGAGATCGATTCCGCCTACGAGCGGGTCGTCGCCAGCGACGTGCAGTACCGCTTCGTCATCGATACCGCGACCATCTGAGCCCCGCGCGCCAGCGCGCGGAAATCGGCGCGTCCTCGGTACCGTGACCGGGTGGCTGCCGACGACGAATCGACCTCTGGCCCCGCCGCACCGGCGCAGGCGCCGGCGACCGGCCCGGCGCTGCCCGCGTTCTGGACGGTCCGCACGCCGCCGCGCTGGCTGCCCCGGTCCCTGCTGTATGCCATGCTGGCCGTCGCCGGGCTGATCGCGGCGTTCTGGATCCTCGGTAAGTTGCAGGGCCTGCTGACCGTGCTGCTGGTCTCGCTGTTCCTGGCGTTCGCGATCGAGCCCGCGGTGAATTGGCTTGCCGCCCGCGGTGTTCGGCGCGGCGCGGGCACCGGTGCGGTGTTCGGCGTGCTGCTGCTGGTGATCGTCGCGTTCGTGTGGACGCTGGGCGCGCTGCTGATCAGTCAGGTGACGATGCTGGTCGGCAACGCGCCCGACTATGTCCAGGACCTCGTCGACTGGTTCAATTCGACGTTCCACCAGGATCTTTCCGGCGACGACCTGACCAAGTACGCCTCGGAGTGGAGCTCGACGATCGAGGGCTATCTGGTCGGTCTGGCCGGAAACGTCTGGGGCATCGGCACGGTCGCGATCGGCGCGATCTTCCAACTGCTCGGCGTCTTGCTGTTCACCTTCTACTTCGCCGCCGACGGCCCGCGCTTCCGCACCTGGGTGTGCTCGCTGCTGCCGCCCAAGCAGCAGAAGCACGTGCTGCGGGCATGGGACATCGCGGTCGAGAAGACCGGCGGCTACATCTATTCGCGCGCGCTGCTGGCGCTGTGCTCGGCGGTCGCCCACTACGTCGCGCTGCGGGTGCTCGACGTGCCGTCGGCGTTCGCGCTGGCGCTGTGGGTCGGCGTGGTCTCGCAGTTCATCCCGACCGTCGGCACCTACCTGGCCGGCGCGCTGCCGGTGCTGGTCGCGCTGGTGCACGATCCGATCACCGCGCTGTGGATCCTGCTGTTCATCGTCGGCTACCAGCAGTTCGAGAACTACGTGCTGCAGCCGCGGATCACGGCGACCACCCTGGACATGCATCCGGCGGTGGCCTTCGGCGCGGTGATCGCGGGCGCAGCCCTGCTCGGCCCGACGGGCGCGCTGCTGGCCATCCCGGTGACGGCGACGCTACAGGGTTTCGCGGGGGCCTATGTGCGGCGCTACGAGGTCACCGAGGACGCCGACACCCCGCCACCGACGAAGAAGAAGCGCAAGTCCAAGCAGCCGGAACCCGCCGAGCAGAGCGAGGAGTAGGCCGTCATGGCGATACTGCTGTCCCTGGTGTCGATGCTGTCGACGCTGTTCGGTGGCTTCGTCGCCATGCGGATCGGCGACCGCAAGCATCTGGTGCTCGGGCTGGCCGCCGGCGTCATGCTCGGGCTGGTCGCCTTCGATCTGATCCCCGAGGCGCTCGAGCAGTCCTCGGGCGAGGTGTACGGCGTGCCGGTGGTGCTGATCGCGGCGGTGGTGGGGTTCCTCAGCATCCACATCCTCGAGCGCGCGGTCGCGATCCATACCGGTCACGAAGGCGAATTCGGTTCGCACCACCACGGATTCGAGTCGGTCGGGCTGCTCGCCGCGGCGGGCCTGATCTTCCACAGCACCCTGGACGGTTTCGGCATCGGCCTCGGCTACCAGGCGGGCGCCACCGTCGGCATGTCGGTGGCGATCGCGGTGATCTGCCACGACTTCGCCGACGGCTTCAACACTTTCACCATCCCCACGCTGTACGGCAACGCCCGCAAACGGGCGCTGACCCTGCTCGGGCTCGACGCCGTCGCCCCCGTGATCGGCGCGATCCTCGGCACCCTCATCCATGTCCCCGAGCAGTGGATCGGCCTGTACCTCGGCTACTTCGCCGGTTTCCTGCTCTACCTGGCCACCGCCGACATCCTGCCCGAGGCGCACGCCGAGCACCCGTCCCGGCTGACCCTGCTGAGCACCGTCACCGGCGTGGCCGCGATGTTCGGCGTCGCCGCGATCAGTCACTGACCGGGCGCACCAGGCGCACGACCGCGTCCACCGACGCATCGACCAGCGCGTCGTCGAGGGGCAGGTGTCCGAAGAGCGCGCGAAAGTAGATCGGCGCGGCTACCGCGTCCCGCACGAAGTCCAGGTCCACGCCCGGATCGACCGCACCGCGCGCCATCGCCGTGCGCAGGGCGGTCGCGGTGCTCGCCCGGCGCGGTTCGAAGACCGTCGCCAGGAAGTGCGCGCGCAGGTCGGGATCGTTGGCGAGGTCGGCGACCAGCGCGGGCAGTACCCGGTCGAGGCAGGTGTCGCGCAGCGCGGCGACCAGCTCACGCAGCGCCACGGTGAGATCCGCGCGCAGGTCGCCGGTATCGGGTGTCGGCCGCACGCCCAGCATCTCGGCGACCACCGCGACGACCAGATGCCGCTTGGACGGCCAGCGCCGGTAGATCGCGGGCCGATGGACCCCCGACCTGGTCGCCACCTCGCCGATGGACATTTCGGCATAACCCCCGTCGGCGAGCACTTCCCGGGTCGCGGCGAGCACCGCGGCGTCGATGCGGTCCTCGCGCGCGCGTCCCGGCATCAGAACACCGGCCGCGGCACGAGCATGACGGTCCATCCGTCCGGATCGGGAAAGGCCATGCCGCCGTTGGCCGCCCAGTACGGGTTCTCGGCGGGGACCGGCTGCGCGCCGAACTCGCCGAGCCTGCGCACCGCGTCGAACATGGCGGACTCGCCGTCGAAGTAGAGCACCAGCAGGTTCTCGGCGCTCGGCGCCGTGCCGGGACTGCCGTCGACGTGGGTGGTGAATTCGAGGTGGTAGTCGGTGCCGGGCAGGCCGAGCATCACTCCGTCGTAGCCGGCGTGGTTGTCGAATCGGTACAGCTCACGCAGGCCCAGCCCGTCGACGTAGAAGCGCACCACCTCGTCGAGACGGTCCGTCGGGCGGGCGATCCGGACCTGCGCGACGCGCAGGGAGTCCGGCCAGGTCGTCGGGTCCATGCCAAAACAGTACAGTACGTACCGTAACGAAGCCAGGTCGTCAGTGCAGGTCGTGCAGCAGCTCGGCGAGGGTGAGGCGCAGCTTGTCCATGCGAGAACGGCTGTAGTGGGCGGTGTCGTATTCGAGCTGGAGGGTGAGTCGGCCGGCGATCGTGAAGACGGTGAGCTTCGGCGGCATGGCCGGGCCCATGGCGAAGACGTCGTCACGCAGGAAGGCGAGGTCGTCGGGGAACGAATGTGGCCGCAGGCGGCCGATATTGGAGATGGCCAGCGTCGGCGGGGACGACAGCAGGCCGGCGGTGAACTCGTCGGCGACCCGCTGGACCGCGAGCGGGAAGCGGGCGGGCTCGCGGCGTTCCAGCCCGGCGCGTAAGCCGGATTCGACCATCCGGGCCAGCTCGAGCGGACCGGCGTCACCGGTGGCACGCACCAGAATTCCGGAGCCCGACGCGTAGTTGACCATCGTCTCGACCGGCACCGGCGGGTGGACCGCACCGCGCACATCAGCCGCGTAGCCGAAGAACAGCGGCAGCGCGCCCGGCTCGGGAAACCGGCTGCGAACGGCGGCCAGCGCCGCGCCGCTGACGACACTGTTGACCGAAATCCCCTGCGCGCGTGCCACTGCCACCAGGTCGGCGGTCGCCTCGGCGGACAATTCGATGCGCTGCATGGCGAACCGGCCGAGCGGGTCGGCACCGGTCCCGTCACCGTCGCGGGGCAGCACGCGCGGGGCGTCGCCGGGGCTCATCGTCATCGCGCCCGCCCGCAAGTCGTCCAGCCACGAGTCCGCTTCGGCCGCCGTCACCACCTCGGCCAGGCGGGTGTCCATCGCCTCGGGCAGCCGCTGATCCGGATCAGGCTGCGGCACAGCGTCTCCGGTCACGTGCGCGGTGTAGTGCCGCCACAGCCGATCCAGCAGCGCGAACCCCGAGCGACCGTCGGAGATGCCGTGATGGACGACGAGCACGATCTGCTGCCGCGCGCCCGCGCGCAGCAGGCAGGCGCGGAACAGCCCGTCGCGCCAGTCCTGCGGCGCGTTGATCAGTGCGAGGTACTCGGCGTCGCCACCCTCGACGACATCGAGGCGCGGGCGGAACTCGTCGTCGCGGACGAAGCGATCGCCCACCACCCGGCTGCGCAGCAGCGGGTGCGCGGCGGCCAGTTCGTCGAGCACCCGTCGGAGGATTGCGAGGTCGAGCGAGCCGTAGACGGTGCTGGCGAGGAACAGCGGCATTCCGGCGGTCGGCACGTTGCCGAGGGCGGTGTCGGTGCCGAAGTAGGTGGATTCGAGCGGGGAAATCGGGCGCTGAGCGGTCATGACGCCAACATACAACTGTTTCAAACACTTGTCACTGACGTTTGTTTGAAACCGATGTCACAAACAGGCGTATGCGGTCCTTGCTATCGTGCGCGGGTGGGAACCCGAGAAGATCTGCTCGACGCCGCCAAGCGCTGCCTCGCCGAACGCGGCTACGCCCGCACCACCGTGCGCGACATCGTCGCCGCCTCCGGCACCAACCTGGCGGCCATCAACTATCACTTCGGCACCCGCGACAAGCTGCTGCAACAGGCGATGCTGGAGTCCAGCGCCACCGCGGTGCAGCACATCCTGGACTCGCTGCCCGCCGCGGACCCGACCGACCCCACCGCCCGCCTCGAGGACTTCTGGCAGCGCCTGATCACCTCGTTCGGCGAGGACCGCGCGCTCTGGCAGGCCAACGCCGAATGCCTCAATCAGGCGCTGCACTCCCCCGAACTCCGCGCCGAACTCGGCGCCGCCCAGGAACTGGCCCGCAGCGGTCTGTCCGAGGCCTTCGGCGACGACCGCGATCTCGGCGCCGTCCTACAGACGATGATCGGCGGCCTGCTGCTGCAATGGCTGATCGACCCCGAGCACGCCCCCACCCCCACCCAGCTCACCGCAGGGGTCCGGGCCCTGCTCCCCCGGACATGACAACGGGCGCACCGGATACCGGTGCGCCCGTTGTCCCTTCGAGCTATTCGGCCGCGGTCGCGGCTTCGGCCGCCTCGGCGGCCAGTGCCCGGCGGCGCACGCGGCGCGCGGCGGCGACCATGTTTCGCAGCGAGGGCTCGAGCTGCCAGTAGTGGCGGGTCTTCAGGCCGCCGTCCGGGTTGGCCCAGAGTCGTTGCGGGGTCACCGCTTCGGCGGCCTGGGTGAGCAGTTCATCGAGCTCGTCGATATCGGGGATGCGGGCCGAGCGGCTCTCGTACACACCGGGGCCGACGCCGTGGCTGAGGCCGTGGCCGGTGGCGACATCCTCGGTGAGCGCCTGCATCACCCATTCGATCGAGCGGGTCGCCACGATCGCGGTGACGTCGGCGTCGAGCTGCTCGATCGCGTCGACCACCTCGGTGCGCCCGGAGTAGCCGATGTGGGTGTGGATCTGGGTGTCGGCCCGCACACCGGAGGTGGCCAGCTTGAAGGCGCCGACCGCCCAGCGCAGGTACTCCTCGCGCCCCTGCGGACGCGGCGGCAGCAGCTCACGGATGGCGGGCTCGTCGACCTGGATGATCGCGATGCCCGCCTTCTCCAGGTCCACCACCTCGTCGCGGATGGCCAGCGCCACCTGGTCGGCGGTCTCGTAGAGCGGCTGGTCCTGGCGCACGAACGAGCGGGCCAGCATGGTCACCGGACCGGTGACCATGCCCTTGACCGGCTTGTCGGTCAGCGACTGGGCGTAGGTGGTCCAGTCGACCGACATCGGCGCGGGCCGCGAGACATCGCCGTAGATGATCGGCGGGCGCACACAACGCGAGCCGTACACCTGCACCCACCCGAAGCGGGTGGTGGCGAAGCCGTCCAGCTGCTCGGCGAAGAACTGGATCATGTCGTTGCGCTCGTGCTCACCGTGCACGAAGACATCGAGGCCGATGTCCTCCTGCAGCCGGATCGTCGCCTCGATCTCGGCCTCGACCTGCTTGCGGTAGTCCTGCTCGGACAGCCGGCCCTGGGCCACCTCGTGGCGGGCCTGGCGCAGTCTGACGCTCTGCGGGAACGAGCCGAGCGTGGTCGCGGGCACCACCGGCAGGTTCAGCCGCTCCTGCTGGGCGGCGCGGCGCTCGATGTACGGCTCGCGCTCGCGCATCTCCGGGGTCACCGCGTACACGCGCTGGCGCACGGCGTGCTTCTGCTTGAAGTGCACCTCGGTCGGGCGCTTGCGCCAGTTGTCCGAGGGCCCCTCGGTGAGCGCCTTGGCCAGCGAGACCACCTCGCCCACCTTCTGCTTGGCGAAGGCGAGCCGGTCGGCCACGTTGCCGTCGATGTCGTACTCGGCGAGCACGTCGTAGGGCACGTGCAGCAGCGTGGTGCCGGTGGACACGACCAGGTCGGGGCAGACCTCGGCGATCGAGTTCAGGTAGCTCAACGTGACGAAACGGTCGGCACGCCAGACGTTGGTGCCGCTGATGACACCGGCGTAGAGACGCTTGCGCTTGATCCCCGGGATCGCGGCCAGTTCCTCCGGCGTCATCCGATAGGACGACAGGTCCAGGCCGATCGCCTCGACATTGCTCGCGGCCAGGATGCGCAGCGCCTCACCGAAATCGCCGTACTGGCCGGTGACCAGGATGCGCGGGCGCAGCGGCGCCTTGGCCAGCCGCTGGTAGGCCTTGTCGAAGGCGGCCAGTTCGGCGGCCGATCGCTCGCCGGTGAAGCAGGGCTCGTCGAGCTGCACACAGGTCGAGCCGCGCTTGGCGAGGATCTCGAACAGTTCCTCGTAGAACGGCAGCAGCTTGTCGAGCAGGCTCAGCGTGTCGAACTCGGCCTCGCCGGGCACGTGGCCCGCCTTCGACAGCAGCAGCAGCGACACCGGGCCGAGCACGACCGGGCGCAGTTCGATCCCGCGCGCGATCGCCCGGTCCCACTCGTCGAGCAGGGCCTCCGGATGCAGCGAGAACGTGGTGTCGGCGTCGAGTTCGGGCTGGCGGTAGTGGTAGTTGGTGCCGAAGAAGCGCACCAGCTCCAGCGGCGGCAGGTCCGGGTTGCCGCGCGCCATCAGGAAGTAGAAGTCCAGGGGGTGCATGCCCTCCTGGTGCTCCTTGAACCGCGACGGCACGGCGCCGAAGAGCAGCGCGTTGTCCAGGATGTGGTCGTAGAAGGAGAAGGTGTTGCCGGGCACCTGGGTCAGCCCGGTCGCGGCCAGCTCGTTGAACTGGCGCTCCTGGATGTCCCGGCCTACGGCGAGCAGTTCCTCGCGCTCCAGCGATCCGCGCCAATACGACTCGAGCGCACGCTTGAGCTCGCGGTGCGGACCGATCCTCGGATATCCGAGAACGCTCGACCCGAATCCATCGGTGACGTTGACCATGACCGGGATACTCCCTTTCGATCACCTGCGCCGGCACCCGGACGACGCCGGACCCGCGCATTGCTGCGCTCGACATATCGCCGGGCCACGCTGACGCGTCCGGCAACAGCAGCTTAGGCCGCGCGCGCGGGCCTTCGCTGTTCCCCCTGCAAACACCCCCGAAATGACCGAAGGCCACCGTCATCGCGTAGTCGGTGATGACGGTGGCCTCCGGGGAGCAAACCCCTACTTGCCGTACTGGTAGAAGCCGGCGCCGGTCTTCTTGCCCAGCAGGCCCGCCTCGACCATCCGCATCAGCAGCGGCGGAGCCGAGTACAGCGGCTCCTTGAACTCGGCGTACATCGAGTCCGCGATCGATTTCACGGTGTCGAGGCCGACGAGGTCGGTCAGCGCCAGCGGGCCCATGGGGTGGGCACAGCCGAGCACCATCGCCTTGTCGACGTCTTCCTTGGTGGCGAAGCCCGACTCGACCATCCGGATGGCCGAGAGCAGGTACGGCACCAGCAGCGCGTTGACGACGAAGCCGGAGCGGTCGGCCGAGCGGACGACCTGCTTGCCCAGGATGTCGGCGGCGAACTGCTCGGCGCGCTTGGCGACCGGCTCGCTGGTCTTGAGGGTGGTGACCAGCTCGACCAGCGGCAGCACGGGGACCGGGTTGAAGAAGTGCAGGCCGACCACGCGCTCGGGGTTCGCCGTGGCGACCGCGATCTTCATGATCGGGATGGAGGAGGTGTTGGAGGCGAGCACGGCGTCGGGGTCGGTGACGACCTTGTCCAGCTCGCTGAAGATGGCCGTCTTGACCTCTTCGTTCTCGACAACGGCCTCCACGACCAGCTGACGGTCGGCGAAGTCGCCGAGATCGGAGGTGAAGCGCAGCCGCCAGGCCGCCTGCTCGCGCTCCCGCTCGGTGATCTTGCCGCTGCTCACGCCACGGTCCAGCGAGCGCAGGATCCGAGCGCGGCCCGCGGCGGCGAGTTCGCGACTGGTCTCGTAGACGAGGACGTCGACGTGCGCGCGTGCGCACACTTCCGCGATGCCCGCGCCCATCTGTCCGGCGCCGATGATGCCGACGCGCTGAATCTTCTCGCTGCTCACGTCCCGCTCCTGTAATTTTGGCGGCTGGCGCCGCGGGGTTTCGGCCCTAAGCCCCGGCTCTTCCCTCCCTACGGGCACTCCTTCGTCGCGCCCTCCGGTCAGTCCAGAGCCGGGGACGGGCCGAAACCATGGGGGTCTGCGACCCGAAGTACCCAAAGTATAGGGATGCCCTCCCCTGTCGGGGCTGATCGACAGGAGAGGGCGTACACCCCTACCGGAGTAGAGGAAATGCGTTGCTACTCAAAGCCGCCCGGTAGGGCGACCTCGAGGAGCCAGTTCGCCGCCGGGTCGTCGCCGAGCGCTCGAAGCGCAGGTGCCGAAGGCACGAGTCTCGAGTGCTCGGCGGCGGCCCTGGAGGGGCGGCGAACACGTCGCGGCGGAGCCGCGACCATGTCTCAGTGGAACTGACCCTCTTCGGTGGAGCCCTTCAGGGCAGCCGTCGAGGTGTTCGGGTCCACGGTGGTGGCGATGGTGTCGAAGTAGCCGGCACCGACCTCACGCTGGTGCTTCACGGCGGTGAAGCCACGCTCGGCGGCAGCCTTGAACTCGCGCTCCTGCAGGTCGACGAACGAGGTCATGCCGTCGCGGGCGTAGCCGTACGCCAGGTCGAACATGCCGTAGTTCAGCGAGTGGAAGCCGGCCAGGGTGATGAACTGGAACTTGAAGCCCATCGCGCCGAGCTCACGCTGGAACTTCGCGATGGTCGCGTCGTCCAGGTGCGCCTTCCAGTTGAACGAAGGCGAGCAGTTGTAGGCCAGCAGCTGGTCCGGGAACTCGCTGCGGACGGCCTCGGCGAACTTGCGCGCGACCTCGAGGTCCGGCACGCCGGTCTCCATCCAGATGAGGTCGGCGTAGGGGGCGTAGGCCTTGGCACGCGCGATGCAGGGCTCGATGCCGTTCTTCACACCGAAGAAGCCCTCGGCGGTACGGGTGCCGTCCAGGAACTCACGGTCGCGCTCGTCCACGTCGGTGGTGAGCAGGGTGGCGGCCTCGGCGTCGGTGCGGGCGATGATCACCGACGGCACGTCGGCGACGTCGGCGGCCAGACGCGCGGAGGTCAGGGTGCGGATGTGCTGCTGGGTGGGGATCAGCACCTTGCCACCGAGGTGGCCGCACTTCTTCTCCGACGCCAGCTGGTCCTCCCAGTGGACACCGGCGGCACCCGCGGCGATCATCGCCTTCTGCAGCTCGTAGGCGTTCAGCGCGCCACCGAAGCCGGCCTCGGCGTCGGCCACGATCGGGGCCAGCCAGTTGGCGACCGAGTTGTCACCCTCGACCTTGGAGATCTCGTCGGCGCGCAGCAGCGCGTTGTTGATGCGACGGACCACCGACGGGACCGAGTTCGCCGGGTACAGCGACTGGTCGGGGTAGGTGTGGCCGGACAGGTTCGCGTCACCGGCGACCTGCCAACCCGACAGGTAGATGGCCTTCAGGCCGGCGCGAACCTGCTGCACGGCCTGGTTGCCGGTGAGGGCGCCGAGGGAGTTGATGTAGTCCTCGTTGTTCACGAGGTCCCACAGGATCTCCGCACCGCGGCGGGCGAGGGTGTGCTCCTCGACAACGTTGCCCTGCAGGGCGACGACCTGCTCGGCGGTGTAGTTGCGGGTGATGCCCTTCCAGCGCGGGTTGGTGTCCCAATCCTGCTGGATCTCCGCAGCGGTCTTCGGGGTGCCGACAGTCGACATCTCTGACTCCACTTCCTCGGTGTGGTCGGTGCTCCTACGGTCCAGCCGTGAAACAACCGGCGGCTTAACGCTTTCGGTTGCGCGACTCGTACTGCTGAAGCAATTTGCAGGCTTGCTAGGACTAGCTAGGGCCTGAGGGGTGTACTTCCACACGATGGCACACCAGGAAATAGCCGTCTACCTGTTGCTTATGTGAATCTCAGCTAGGTTTGCCGCCGCGTTTGCTAACTTTGCGAAATTTGCGGGCTAATTGCAAGCACCCGCCCTACCGACCGGTAGCGCTGACCAGGAGTTTTAGCATAACGCCCGTACTGTTAGCGCTTCCCGCCCGGGCGCCGCCCGACACGCCCAACCCTCGCACCTTGTGAGCTGTTTCACACACCACGCCGGGCAGGAATGGTGTGCGTGTCGTCACTGCATTCGCCCGAGGTCGACGCGCACCCCGGAAGTGGGGGCGCGGTGGGCAGTCCTGGACACTCGTCCGCGAAGACGAGAGGGTGACCCCATGAGGATTTCGAGGATCGCGGCCACGTCGAAGGTCGCGCTGACGGTGGTCGCGGCGACGGCCGCGGTGAGCCTGGTGCCGATGGCGGCGAGCGCGCAGCCGGCACCGCGGGCCGGGAGTGTCGTCGGCGTCGAGGCACTGTCCCCGGCAGCGACGCTGCCCGGCTCGGCGCGCGCCGAGCGGTTGCTCTACCGGTCGACGACCGCGGGCGACCAGCCGACCACGACCAGTGCCGCCGTGTACTTCCCGACGGGCGAGGCGCCCGCGGGCGGGTGGCCGGTGATCGCGTGGGCGCACGGCACCGTTGGTCTCGGGGACGACTGCGCGTACAGCGTGGCGGGCCCCGCCGCGGTCGAACGCGACTGGGCCTACCTCGGCACCTGGCTGAGCCAGGGGTACGCGGTCGTGGCGGCCGATTACGCGGGCCTCGGCGGCCCGGGTGAGCACCCGTATCTCAACGGCGTGGTGGAGGCGCACAACGTGGTCGACGCGGTGCGCGCGGCCACCACGCAGTACCCGGCGCTGTCGAACAAGTGGGCCGTGGTCGGCCAGTCGCAGGGCGGCGGCGCCGCGGTGTTCACCGCTCGCTACGCCACCGAGTTCGGCGGTTCCGCCCTCGACTATCGCGGCGCGGTCGGCACCGGCGTGCCCGCCTACATCGAGGACGTCATCGGCCTACTCGGCCCCGGCATGCCGCCGATCGCGCTGAGCGCGCACCTGTCGGCCTACGTGCTCTACATCCTCAACGGCCTGCGCACCACCTTCCCCGAGCTCGACATCGACAGCCTGCTCACCGAGTCGGGCCGCGACTGGGTCGCCCGCGCCCAAACCGGTTGCATCGGCCCGCTCGGCGACGAACTCGCCGCCGCGAAGCCCAGCCTGGGCAGCCTGCTCGCCCGCCCGCTGTCGTCGATTCCCGATCTGCGCGGGCTGCTCGCGCGCTACATGGGCCTGCCGGAATCCGGCTACGACCGGCCGGTGTTCCTGGGTCAGGGCCTGCGCGACACCGATGTGGTCACCCCCGAGACCCTGCGCTTCGCCGCGGTGCTGACCGCGAACCGCCAGCCGGTCACCGTCCGCACCTACCCCACCGACCACGACGGCACGGTCAACGCCTCCCTCGTCGACTCGCTGCCGTTCGTCCACGGCCTCTTCGCCTGAGCACCGGACCCGGCCCGGTCAGGGCCGGGTCCGCGCCAGGACCGCGCGCACGACGGCGGCGTACGCGGCGGGATGGGTGAGATTCCCGTTGTGACCGCCGGGGAATTCGACCAGCGGCGCGTCTCGCAGCTCGGCCAGCTCGCGCGCGCACTTGTGGTCGAAGACCTGCGGCCCGGTGGTGCGCCCGGTCGCGGGCACGATGCGCACCGGTGATTCCCGCAGCGCCGTGACATCGACGCAGTCGGCCCGGACGGCGGTGAAGTCGTGGCCGAGGAAGTACTCGAAGTTGCGTGCGCGCTCGGCGGTGATCGGCGCGAGCCGCACCCCGGGCTCGACATCCTGGTTCGCCGGATCGATCCCGAGCGTGCGCACCATCGGCGCCAGCGCCGCCCGCCAGCCTTCGGCGCGGAAGACCTCCTGACACTGCGCGAGTTCCGCCAGGTGATGGGCCCGCTCGGTCGCGGCCAGCAGCCACGGACTCACCGGCTCGTGCGCGATCAAGGTGCTCAGTTGCCCCGGATGCGTCACCGCCAGGTGCAGCCCGATCGAGGCGCCCATACTGCAGCCGAGCATCGCCACCGGCGCGTCGGTGAGCGCGGCGAGCAGCCGGTGCGCATCGTCGGCGTGGGTGGCCATCGACGCGCCCGGCGTGCCGTGGATCCGGCTGCGCGAGAGCCCGCGCCGGTCGTAGGTGATGACGGTGAAGTCCGCCTCCAGTTCCCGCACCAGCGCTTCGCTGCGCCGCGCGCCCCCCTCCCCGCTCTGCGAGATCAGCAGCATCGGCCCGTGGCCGCGCACCTCGTAGTACAGCTCGGCGTCGGGAACCGGCAGCGTGTCGGCGTGAATCGTGCTCATGCCACTCACCGTAATTCATCAGATTTGATACATCAAGAGTGATGTAACTTGAGCGGTATGGATGGAGTCGAACTGTTCCTGCTCGGGCGAACGCTGATGAAGATCGGCGAGGAGGCCCTGCCCACGGCGGGTCTCGGCGGCGGGCACCGCCCGGTGCTGGTGGTCACCAGCGACATCGTCGCCCACCCGGACAGCACCGTCGGCGAGATCGCCCGCCGCACCGGACTGCCGCAGAGCGCGGTGTCGACGGCGGTCGCCCGGCTCGAGGAGGCGGGCTCGATCACCACCGCCACCGACCCGCGCGACCGCCGTCGCACCGTCATCCGCCCGGCGGAACGGATCTCGGCGCGGGTCGCCCAGATCCGCGCGTCCACCATCGACGCGGCCGTCGCCGCGGCTCTGCCCACCGCCGACCCGGCCGCGACGGCCGAGGTACTCCAGGCCTTGGACGTCCTCGCCCGGCACTTGCGCCCGCGGGGCACGGAACCACGGTAGAAGTGCCGCGCCCCTCGAATTCGGGAGCGCGGCCGGACTTCTCACACCATCGGCGGATGCACCTTGCGCCAATGTTCGGCGATGTCGATCCGCCGGGCGATCCACACTCCGTCGTGGGCCTGCACGTGATCGAGGAACCGTTCCAGCGCCGCGGTCCGCGCGGGCCGGCCCGCCAGGCGGCAGTGCAAACCGATCGACAGCATCTTCGGACTGCCCTCGGCGCCTTCGCGATACAGCACGTCGAACGCGTCGCGCAGGTGCGCGAAGAACTCGTCGCCGTTGGCGAAGCCGGCCGGGGAGGCGAAGCGCATGTCGTTGGTGTCGAGGGTGTACGGCACGACCAGGTGGTTCTGACCCCGCACCTCGGTCCAGTACGGCAGATCGTCGGCGTAGGAGTCGGAGTCGTAGACGAATCCGCCGTGCTCGACGACGAGCTCCCTGGTATTCGGCGAATCGCGGCCGGTGTACCAGCCCAGCGGGGCCGCGCCGGTCAGCTCGGTGAGCACGCGCACCGCCTCGGCCATGTCCGCGCGCTCGATATCGCGATCGATGAGCTGATACGACTTCCATTGCAGCCCGTGACAGGCGATCTCGTGGCCGAGCTCCCGAAAGGCCGCCACCGCTTCGGGATTACGCTGCATGGCCCGCGCCACCGCGAAGATGGTGAGCGGCAGCCCGCGCCGCTCGAAGGCGCGCAGCACCCGCCACAGCCCGGCGCGGGAGCCGTACTCGTAGAGCGATTCCATGCTCATGTGCCGGTTCGGGAACGCCTCGGCCGGAGTCATCTCGGACAGGAAGGTCTCCGAGTGCGGCGACCCGTCGAGGACGTTGTTCTCCCCGCCCTCCTCGTAATTCAGCACGAACTGCACGGCGACCCGCGCGCCGCCGGGCCACTGCGGATCCGGCGGATTCGGGCCATAGCCGACGAAGTCGCGAATGTCACTCATGCGCCCAGCTCCCCGTAGAGCCGCAGGCGGGCGAGGCCGCCGTCGGGATAGATGTCGAGGCGCACCTCCTCCACCGAGGCGGCGGCAGGCGCGAGCGCGAACCGATGCCTGGTGTCGGGCAGCAGATCGGTGCGCGGCAGCAGCTCGACCTGGGTGCCGTCGTTGGTGAAGCCGGTGAGCGAGGCCGCGCCGGGGCTGTTGCCGAGGAAGCAGGAAGTGTCGATCTCGGCGAGCCGGATCGCGCCCGGACCGGCCAATCTGATGCGCACCCAATCGTTTCCGTCGTCGCGGCGTCGGGCGGTCTCCCAGCCGTCGCCCATCACCCTGGCCAGGCCGGGGTAGAGCAGCTGGTTGGGCGAGCTGTAGAAGCGGTTGGAGCAGTCCAGGACGAGTGCGCCGTTCTCCAGCGCGGCCAGGTCGAGCGGGCCGAGGCCCAACAGCGCCGGGTCGGGTCTGCCCTCGCCGTGCACGCGCAGGCGGGCGACGCCGCCGTCGGGGTGCATGGTGAGTTTCACGTGGGTCCAGCGGCTTTCGCTGTCGATGGGGAACGGATTGCGGCTGTCGCCACCCACCTTCACCCGGTCGAGCAGGGCGACCCAGTCGGTGCGAGCGGCGATCTCCTCGGCGGGCGGATACCCCTCGATCGCCAGCGCCGCCAGCGACACCTCGGGCGGGTAGTTGCCCTTGAACCAGGCGGTGTCCACCACGACACCGCGGATCACGCCCGGCACGCCGAGCCGCACGATGGCGCTGTCGTCGCCGGGCTTGCCCCGGTGCCGTCGGGTCTCCCAGCCGTCGTAGACCTGTCCCTTGTGCCCGAAGGTGGCCGGTCGATATTCCGACGGACCCGGGTTGACCAGGTTCTCCTTCTCCGCGAAGAACTCGTCGTTCGCCCAGATCACCGACCCGCCGAGGGATCGAACCGCCAGATCGGGGAGCAGCGTGAAATCGTCGCCGCCGAGGTGTGTGGTCACCGTTGCCTCCTATGCCTCAGGTGCTGCGGGCCCAGCCCGCCATGGAGTACTGCCTGCGCGTCTCGCCGCGCGGCCGCTCGAAGCAGCGGCGCGCCGCGGTCGTCCGAGCGCGACATCGCCCGAGCCGCATGGCGTTGGCTTGCCGATGCCCCGGCACTCCCCGGTGGGTCATCGCGCGTCCTGTGGCGCGTACGTGCGCGCGACCAGCGCCTCGAGCACCGCGACGGTGAGTTCCGGTGCCCGCGTGCCGAGTTCGTCGGCGGTGACGGCGCCGCAGCGCAGGCCGCGCAGCACCGTGGTGGCGAGGGCTTCCGCGGTGGCGGGCTCATCGATTACGCCGCCGGAGCGCCGGTCCAGATAGGCCAGCAGGCGCGGGACGGCGACGTCGATGGCGGTGCGGAAGAAGTCGTAGGTGGCCAGCCAGCGGGTGATCAGGTGCCCGGGATGCATGTCCCAGCCCTGGTAATAGCCGCGCCGCAGGGCCCGCTCGACCAGACGATGGTGATTGCGCAACGCGCCTTCGGGATCGGCGTCCGGCACGATCTGGGTGGAGCCGTCACAGATCCACACCCCGGTCTGGGCGGCGGCGACCTGCATCACGGCCTTGGCGTGGTCGGCCGCCGGATGGTCGAGGGCCTGATCGGTGGCAGCGATGCCGCAGGCGGCGGTGTAGTCGTAGGTGCCGAAGTGCAGTGCGCTGCACCGCCCGTCGGCCAGGGTGATCATCCGGGAGATCGGCGCCGTGCCATCGGGGGCGATGATCGCCTGCGGGCTCTCGATCTGGAGTTCGAAACGCAGGGTCCGCTCGGGCAGCCCGTGCACCGCCTCGATCCCGGCGCAGAGATCGACGATCGCCGAGACCTGTTCGGCCGCGCGGATCTTCGGGACGGTGAACACGAAGCCGGGCGCGACCCCGCCCGCCGCGTCGAGCACGAGTTCGAGGGTCCGCAGGGCGCGCCTGCGCTCGGCGGCGGCCAATCCCTTGGTGCGAACGCCGAACGAGCTGGGAGCGCCGGGAGTACCGGCCCAGCTCGCCAAGGCCTTGCCCGCGGCGGCCGCGGCCGCGTCCTCCTCGTCGTCGGCGCGGAAACCGTAGCCGTCCTCGAAGTCGATCCGCAGATCCTGCACCGGCTGCTCGGTCAGCCTGCGGCGCACGGCCGACAGCGCGTCGGTGGCGTCGAGGCCGACGAGGAGATCGGCGTGCCGGTGCAGCAGCGCCAGCGCGGCCGCGCCCCACTCGGCGGGGGTGTCGGCATCGGCGCGGTCGGCGGCCACATAGGCGGTGTGCACCGGCTGGATCCGGTCACCCGCTCCCGGGTAGCGCGTCCGCAGACCGGCGTCGACGGCGTCGAGGGTGGCGTCGATGCGGGCGCGGATGTGCTCGGGTAGCTGGGAGTTCACCCGGCGGCTCCTTCCTGGATGAGCCGCCACACACGGTCGGCGGTCATCGGCAATCGGTCCGGTCGGGCGCCGACGGCGTCGCGGATCGCGTTCGCCAGGGCCGGCGCCACCGGGTTGTACGGGGACTCACTCATCGATTTGGCACCCAGCGGGCCCAACTCGTCACTGGTTTCGGCGAAATACACCTCCGTGCGGGGCAGGTCGGCGAACTGGGGAAGGTGATAGTGCCGCAGTGTCCGGGTGGTCACCACGCCCCGCTCGGTGCGCATGTCCTCGTAGAGCGCGGTACCCAGCGCCTGCGCCACCCCGCCCTCCACCTGACCGCGCAGCTGCACCGGATTGACCACGGTGCCCGCGTCGGCCACCTGGATCGATTGCAGGACGCGCACCTCGCCGGTGCCCGGCCGGACCGCCACCCGGAAGGCGTGCACATTGAAACTCACCGAGCGCGGGGTCCCCGCGTGGGTGCCGTGCGCGATCAGCTCCCCGTCGGCGAGCAGCTCCTCGGCGGTCATCAGCTCGGCGCCGCATCGCACCCCGGCCGCCGACAGCACGCAGTCGCGTTCCGGGTGCCCGCTGACCTTCGCGGCCCTGGCCAGCAGCATCGCGTGCAATTCCAGCGCCGCCGCGTAGGCGGCCTTGCCCGCGACCATGGTGCCGGTGGAACCGAACGCGCCGGTGTCGTGCCCGACGACGTCGGTGTCGGACTGCCGGATCCGGATCCGGTCGGCGGTCGTGGCCAGCGCGGTCGCGGCCAGCTGCGCGTGCACCGTGGTGGTGCCGTTGCCGAATTCCGCCGTGCCGACACCGATCTCGTAGGTGCCGTCGGGGAGCAGGCGGGCGGTGGCGTCGGCGTGGTGGCCGCGTGGGGGCACGGTGGCGATCATCGCCACGGCCATCCCCTCGCCGATGCGCCAATCCGGGTCCGGCGCGGTGACGCCGTTGCCCCGGCGCAGTGCCCGCTGGGCGGTGTCGAGGCACTGGTCGAGGCCGTAGCTGCCGAAGGTGAGGTCGCCCTCGTCGACTTCGGCGCCGGTGAACCGGTCGCCGGGAACGACGACATTGCGGCGCCGGAATTCGAACGGATCGATGCCGAGCTCCCTGGCCAGTTCGTCGATGGCCGACTCGACGCCGAAGATCACCTGGCCGAGCCCGTAGCCGCGGAACGCGCCGGAGGGAACGTTGTTGGTGTACACCGCCTGTGCGTCGACCCGCTTGTTCGGGCAGCGGTACACCGCCACCGATTCGCCGACGGCGTGGAACATCACGCCCGCGCTGTGGTTGCCGTAGGCGCCCGCGTCGGTGAGCACGTCGACCGAGAGCGCGGTCAGCAGGCCCGCAGCGTCGGCCGCCGCGGTGACCGCGACCCGCATCGGGTGCCGGCAGGTGGCGGAGGTGAATTCGTCGGTCCTGGTGAACTCGTACTGCACGGGATGCCCCGTCCGCAGCACCGCCAGCGCGATCAGATCCTCGGCCAGCATCTCCTGCTTGGCCCCGAAGCCGCCGCCGACCCTGGCCGCGAACACCCGCACCCGACCCCGATCGAGCCCGAACACGTGGCACAACTCGTCGCGCACCAGGAACGGCACCTGGGTACTCGACCGGACGACGAGCCTGCCGGTCTCGTCCAGCCAGCCGACACCGCCGTGGGTTTCCAGGTGCACGTGCTGCACCCGGGGCGAATGCCACACCCCGCGCACCACTTTCGCCGCACCATCGATTCCGGCCTCGAAATCACCGACCCCGCCGTGGATCTCGGCGACGAGATTGCGCTCCGGATCGGCGATCCGCGCCGACTCCGGCTTGTCGCCGTGCAGCTTCGGCGCGTCGGCCGCCAGCGCGGACTCGGGCTCGAAAACAGCTGGCAGCAGGTCGTATTCGACCCGCAGCGCGCGCACTCCGGCCTTGGCCGCGTCCAGGGTCTGCCCCACCACCGCGGCCACCCGCTGGCCCGCGAACCGCACCGTGCGATCGAGGACGAAGGTGTCGTCGGGATCGTCCTCCCGGAATTCGTGCCGTGCCGTCGAGAAGGCCGTGGCGGGCGCGTCCGCGTGGGTCAGGACCAGCCGCACCCCCGGAATCGCCTCCGCCGCGGCGGTATCGATGGACACGATCCGCGCGTGCGGATGCGGGCTGGTGAGCACGGCCAGATGCCACGGCGCGACGGGCGGCATCCGCTCGCCCGCCCCGGGCACCAGATCGAGGGTGAACGGTTCCGCGCCGCGCACGATCCGCGTGCTCGCCGGCGCCCGCACCCCGTCACCCATCTGGCCGGGACCGTGCTCGCGCCGCATCGTCGCATCGACCCGAGCCTCGACCGCCCCTACCGCGGCACCGCCCACCTCGGGCCCCACCACCGCGGACACGACGGTGACCTCGTCCTCCCCCGCCCCCGACTCCCCGGCGACATAGGAATCCACCGCCGGGCCCCTCGCGATCAGCGGTGCACCCGAACCCACCTGGTCGTCACTCGCGCCGACCATCTGGCCCTCCCCCGAGCCGGCCACCTGACCCGCGCCAAAGCCGGCCACATGATCGACTCCGGTCCGCGCGTCGACCTGCGAAGCGTCCGCCTTGTCGGCCGGAGATCCCTCCCTGCGATCGGCCGACCGCACCTCCTCGACGCCCGCACCGGACGACGACCTCGCTGCTGCCACGGCACCGCCCGGCCGATCCTCCCGATCATCGGCGGCCGTCTCCACAGGATGGGCGCTGCGGGATTCGCCGACATGGTCGCCCGCGCCGGGTGCGGGGGTGGACGTAGTTGTGCACAGTGATGCACAGGAGGCCGAGAGGGCGTCGGCGATGGCGCGATAGCCCGTGCAGCGGCACAGATTCCCCTTGAGCAGCTCGGCTCGCTCGGCGTCGATGACCGCGGACCGGTCGGCCTGCGCGGCGACCGGCGCGGTGGCGTCACCCCGACCGGCGGCCAGACCGGTCGCCGTGACCACCATTCCCGCAGTGCAGTAACCACATTGGAACCCGGCGTGCTCGACGAAGCCACGCTGCACCGCGTTCGGTCCGTCGGTATCGGCCAGGCCGGCGGCGGTGGTGACGCTGTGCCCGTCGGCGCGGTGCGCGGGAATCAGGCAGGAGTGGACCGGTTCGCCGTCGAGCAGGACCGAGCACGCGCCGCAATCGCCGGAGTCGCAGCCCCGCTTGACCGCGAGCTCGCCCTGTTCGCGCAGCAGGGTGCGCAAGCATTGCCCGGGACGCGCGGTCACCTCGACCGCGCGTCCGTCGATGTCCAGTCTCATGAACCACCTCCTGGTGCCGTGGTCAGCACGAGCCGGCCGCGCAGGCCGCCCTCGGCGAGCCGGGTGTGGGCCCGTACCGCCTGCTCCAGCGGCAGCGTGTCGGCCACCCGCAGGGTGAGGTCGTAGCCGGCGAGGGTGGCCAGGGCGGCACCGTCGGCGCTGATCCAGGCGTGGTGAACGCGGATGCCGCGCAACGGGATCGGGTCCGCACCAGCGACCACGGTGACGAACGAACCCCGGTTGCGCACCGCGGCCAGTGCCCTGGTGCTCAGCCCCGCGGTGTCCAGCACGGCGTCGACGCCGCCGGGCACCACCGCGCGCACCGCCTCGGCCAGATCGGTGGCCTCGCGCGACACCACCCACTCGGCGCCCAGTTCCCGCACCAGATCGGCATCGGCGTCGCCCACCTGGGCGACCACCCGCAGTCCGCGCCACCGCGCGGCGATCTCGACCGCGAACCCGCCCACCGCGCCGGCCGCACCGGTCACCAGCAGGGTGTCGCCCTCGGCGAGGTCGAGCAGATCCAGGGCCTGGACCGCGGTGAGGCCGTTCAACGGCAGGGTGGCCGCCTCGATCGCGGACCGTCCGGCGGGCGCGGGCGCCACCGCCGAGGCATCGAGCACCAGATAGTCGGCGTAGCTGCCCAGCGACCGGTCGAGCAGATCCCGCAGCCCGATCACCCGCTGACCGGCGACGAACCCCGTCACCCCGGCACCGACCTCGTCGATCTCGCCCGCCACGTCCCAGCCGATCCCCGTCACCGGGCGCGGCGCCATCAGCCCGGCCTCGACCAGGGCGCCCGCCCTGGTCACCGCGTCGACGGGATTCACCGCCGCCGCCGAGACCCGGATCCGGACCTGGCCCGGTCCGGGCGCGGGGACGGGAACGTCGACGAGTTCGAGTGCTTCCGGTCCGCCGAAACTGTGGACGACCACTGCGCGCATGATGATTTCTCTCTCTTCCGTAGGTACTTACCGAACCTAGGGAGAGCTACTCTCTATCGGGAAGTACGCACTGCGAAGTGCGTACCGCACGCGAGGGAGAGCCATGACCACACGCACCGCCGCCGAGCGCCGCGCCGAGGCGGGCGCGGCCTACAACGCCTACGTGGCCGAGTGCCCGGCCAGGCAGCTGCTGGACCGGATCGGCGACAAATGGGTCAGCCTGGCGATCAACGCGCTGGCCGAGGGCCCGCTGCGCTACAGCGAGGTCAACCAGCGACTGGCCGGTGTGAGCCAGAAGATGCTCACCCAGACCCTGCGCAATCTGGAACGCGACGGCCTGCTCGCGCGCACCGTGCTGCCCGAGGTGCCGGTCCGGGTGGAGTACCGGCTGACCCCGCTCGGCGAGGAACTGCTGCCGGTCATGCGGACCATCAAGGGCTGGGCCGAGCAGCACATGGATCAGGTGCTGCGCGCCCGCGCCGCCTATGACGCGCGGTCCTGAGCTCACGAGGACCCCCTGAGTTCGGCGGCCACCTCGGCGGCCAGCAACCCGGTGACGTGCGCGCGCCAGTCCGGCGCACCGTGCGGATCGTCGAACCACACCTGCGGCTCCAGCTCGGCCAGCGCGGCCGCGAGATCGAATTCGGTGGGCACTGTGTCGAAGTCGAGCACCACCGGCCGCACGGTCGCGGCGGTGACGGTGATCGCGCACCGTCCATCGGCCTCGCGCCTGCCCATCACCACCGCCCCGGAACGTCCGAGCGGGGCCAGCGCGATCTTGCGGAAACCGGTGCGCGCCACCAGACTCGCCGTCGGCACCAGGAACGAGCGGACGACGGCACCGGCGGCGAGAATGTTCTCGCCAGGGCCGGTGACGAAGTCCCGCAATGGAATTCGACGTTCCCCACCACCACGCGGCCAGATGACGGCCGTCGCGTCCAGCGCCACCAGCGCGCCGAGGACCGCACCGGCGGGCAGCGACAGGCAGACGTTCCCGCCGACCGTCGCGGTGCGCCAGATCTTGTGCGAGGCCAGCAGGGCCCGACAGGACTGCGCGAACAGCGCCGTCCCGGGCCACTCGGGCCGCAGGACGGCCGACCCCAGTTCCCGGCCGGGACGCGCGCCCGCGAAGTCGGCCAGCGTGCAGGTCGCGGCGATCTCGAGCCCGTCGCCGCGCTCCAGCATCGGCGCCCAGCCGAGGGTGGTGATGTCGACGAGCCGGTCGAGCCGATCGTGCGGTTCGGAGAACAGGAACGTGCCACCGGCCAGGACCGCGCTCCCGGCGCCGACCTGGGCCAGGTCGGCGCGATCACGGGCGAGAACCACCTCTCGAACAGTGTCCAGATCCACGTTCACCTCGCTTACCTCACCGGCCACAGTAGGGGCCGGGAGTTGCCACGATGTTGCGCGACGCCCGCCGCAGATTGCGCGGCGGTTAACCCGGTGTACGCCCTCCAGTGTGCGCCGAAAGGGCAGCTCAGCGCACCTGGACGCACTCACGCGCCGGCCAGCAGGGTGGCCTGGGCCTGGGCGACGTCGGCCCCGGCGGACGCCTCGTCCACGGTGGTGACGACCCCGTCGCGCACCACTTCGCGCCCGTCGACGAGCAACGCGGCCAGCGGCGGCGCCGACCCGAGCACCAGCGCCACGACCGGGTCCTCGATCCCCGCGTGCGCCGGAGTGTCGAGCCGCCACAGCGCCAGATCGGCCAGCTTGCCCGGCTCGATCGACCCGATCTCGGCGGCCCGGCCCAGCACCCGCGCCCCGCCCATCGTCGCCAGCTCCAGCGCGGCGCGCACGGTCATCGCGCGTGGCCCGCCGACGGCCCGCGCGTACAGCAGCGCGTTGCGCGGTTCCTCGATCATCGAACTCGACTCGTTGCTGGCCGCGCCGTCGACACCCAGCCCGACCGGCACCCCGGCGGCCACCAGATCCGCGGTCCGTGCGATGCCAGCGCCCAGCCTGCCGTTGGAGGTGGGGCAGTGCGCGACGCCGGTCCCGGTGCGCGCCATCGCGGCGATCGCCGGATCGTCGAGGTGCACGGCGTGGGCGAACCAGACGTCGTCACCGAGCCAGCCCAGCTGTTCCATGTACTGCGCGGGGGTACACCCGAAGCTCGACCGGCAGAAGTCCTGCTCGTCGACGGTCTCGGCCAGGTGGGTGTGCAGCCGCACGCCCGCCGACCTGGCCAGCGCGGCCGATTCCCGCATCAGGTCCGCCGTCACCGAGAACGGCGAGCACGGCGCGAGCGCGATTCGCACCATCGCGTCGAAGGACGGATCGTGCCACTGCTCGATCGCCGCGCTGCTCGCGGCCAGGATGTCGTCGATCGACTCGACCACGTCGTCGGGCGGCAGCCCGCCCTTGCTCTGCCCCAGATCCATCGACCCACGCGCCGGATGGAACCGCAGCCCGACCGCCGACGCCGCCCCGATCTCGGCGGCCAGCAGATCGCCGCCTGAGCGCGGGAAGACGTAGTGATGGTCCGAGGACGTGGTGCAGCCGCTGCGCGCCAGCGAGATCAGCGCGCCGGTCGCCGCCACCCGCACCGACTTCTCGTCGATCCGCGCCCACACCGGATACAGCGTGGTCAGCCATTCGAACAGGGTGTTGTCGGCGGCCAGCCCACGGGTGATCCACTGATACAGGTGGTGGTGGGTGTTGACCAGCCCCGGCGTGAGCACGCAGCCGCGCCCGTCGATCCGCGCCACCGACGGCCCGAATTCCGGCGGCGCGCCCGCGCCGATCGCGTCGATCCGGTTGCCCCGCACCGTGACCCAGCCGTCGCGGTATTCGGTGCCGACCGCGTCGACGGTCACCACCGCGCAACCGGCGATCAGCAGATCGGGCGCGCTCACGGCTGCCATGCGATGCCCGCCTCCGGTGCGTCCGCGCGCTGCAAGGTCGCGTGGATGGAGCCGTACGGGCGGTCCGCCGCCCAGAAGACCTCACCGTTGTTCTCGATCCCGAATCGGGCGAGGTCGTAGTCGAAATGGTGTTTGTTCGGCGCCGACAACCGGATCTCGGCGAGCACCGGGAATCGTTGCAGCGCGGCGGTACCCATCGCGTGCAGGGTCTGCTGCAAGGCCTTGGAGTAGGTCGTCGCGAACAGCTCGAGCAGCGTGGTCCTGATGCCGTCGTACACCTCGTCCCAGTCGAATCCGCTGATCTCGGCGAAGCGCCACTGCACGATCAGCGAGGTGGCCAGCACCCGGTCGTGGGTGGGCGCCAGGGTCGTGTACTCGTCGGTGAGGAAGTCGGCGAACTCCGACCCGGTGGACTTGAGCACCACCAGGTCCTTGATCCCGCCGATCACCCAGGTGCGCTGATCAGCGCCGGTGCCCGCGACGGTCACCGCGGCGGTGCGCACCTCCGGCCCCTGCCGCACCCAGGTGTGATCGTGCTCCTCGGCCCCGATCGAGACCCGCTGCCACCCATAGGAATCCACATCGATGCGCGCGCTCGTCACCGGCTCCACGGTGTCGGTGAAATGCTTGGCCAGCGCGATCGCGTACTCCTCGACGGTGTCGAGTCCGGGTCGCTTCGCGAAGACGTAGGCCATGTTCTTCTGGGTGTCGGTGGGCAGGACGTGACGCTGGTCACCCTCGGTGTAGGCCGCCGCGAAATCACCACGGAGCGTGGTCGAGACGTTCACGTCACGGATCTCGTGGCGCGCGTTCTGCTTGTGGAAACGCACAACCCGGTTCTCGGCCTTGCCGTAGCGGTTGTCGGTCAGCTCGATCGGACCACTCAATGCCATCTGTTCGCTCAGCTCCCTCGGTAGGTGGAATAGGAGAACGGCGACAACAGCAGCGGCACATGCAGATGCGGCTGCTCACCCACCGTGAACGCGACGCAGACCTCGGGATAGAAGGTCTCGACTCCCTGCGCCGCGAAATAGCTACCGGTATCGAAGAACAGGCGGTAATCGCCCGGATTCAACCCGGCGGCAAGTTCTTTCACCCGGCCGTCGGCATCGGTCAGCGCCTCGGTGAGGCGCTGCTCGCCACGCGTCAGCCACACGGCGACGCCCGCCGCGGGCACACCGCGCACGGCGTCGAGCACGTGCGTGCTCAGCCCGGTCACGACGCCGCCACCAATCGGGCCAGGCGGAGCCGGTTGATCTTCCCCAGTTCGGTGCGCATGACCTGCCTCTCGGTCGACGGATCGTTGTCCAGCCGCGCCCGCAGGACGGCGAGCAACTCCTCGCCGCCGCGTCCCGCCGCGCAAACCAGATAGATATGGCCGAACTTGGCCTCGTAGTCGCGGTTGCCCGCGGCCAGCGCGGCCTTGACGGCGTCGCCGGCGACGCCGGCCTGCTCGCGGGCCGAGGCCGCCGAGGTGGGGCGATCCCCGATCCGCGGGTGACCGGCCAGCGCCGCGTCGATCTCGGCGTCATCGAGCGCGGCCGAGGCGGCATCGGCCGCCGCCAGCAGCGCGTCCGTGCTGGGGTAGGGCCGCGCCGCGGCGATCGCCCGCGCCCAGCCCGGTGCGGAGCAACAGGCAAGCAATGCCGTCTCGGCGGCCGCGGCGGGGAGTTCGTTGAATCCCGCGAGGCCGATCGCTTCGCTCGTCATCGATCCAGCATCTCCCCATCCCCGGCCACGGGCCACCGATGTGCGGTCGGTCACGTCGGCGTGTCGTCGTCCTCGCGCTGCCCTGCCGTAATCGAGCGGCAACATTGCGCCATTACTTTCACCGCTATGCCCCCGATCGACCCGCCCGTGCCGTCGGCGTGCACGGGCGTCGTCCTCGCGGCGGGCGCGGGCACCCGCTACGGCAAACCCAAGGCACTCGCCGAGGACGGCGCCTGGCTGCGCGCGGCGATCACCGCCCTGCGCGACGGCGGCTGCGATCCGGTGATCGTTCTGCTCGGTGCCACCGGCCCCGATCCGGCCGTCGTCGGGCTGCCGCCAGGCACCGAGTGGCGCTGGGTCGCGGACTGGGCCACCGGGCTGTCGGCGACGGTGCGCGCCGGCTTGCGCGCGGCCACCGCTGCGGGCACCCGGTATGTGGCGTTCCTGCCCGTCGACACTCCCGATATCGGGGCCGATGTGGTCGCGCGGGTACTCGCCGCGGCCCGGGCGAGCGAGAGCGGGCTGGCACGCGCTGTGTTCTCCGACACACCCGGTCACCCCGCTGTGATCGAGAACAAGCACTGGGACGCCATTTCGGCAGCGACCGTAGGCGATGTGGGAGCCGGTTCCTATTTGGGCACCAGTCAGGATATGGTGTGCGTCACGTGCGACGACTTGGCGACAGGGAACGATCGCGATTTCCCGGTAGTCGGCGCACGGTGATCGGAGTTTTGAGATATGCGCGATATCCTCGATGACCTTCTGCGAGTGTGGCATTCGGGCCGTACCGGCGGCCTCGCCACCGTGGTCCGTACCATCGGCACGAACGCGCTGCCGATCGGGTCGGGAATGCTCGTCACACCCAATGGCGGAGTCTTCGGATCCATTGCTTCCGGGCGCCTGGAGGAGACGGTCTACGAGGCGGCACTGGAAGCCGCGCAGACCGGGATCCGGCAACTCCGTCGCTACAGCCTGATCACCGGAATGGAATCGGGATCCGACGACGGCGAACTCGTCGACATCTTCATCGAGCCGTTCTCCTGCCGCGATTTCCCGGAATTCCCCGCTATCGCCGCCGATATCCAGGCCCATCGCCGGGTCACCGTGTTCACCGTGGTGTGGAACCAGGATCCCGACGTCATCGGTCAGCATCTGGTCACCGACCGCAAGCACGCCACCGAGCTCGTCGCGCTGCCCGAGTCCGACCTGTTCGTCGCCTCCTACTGCCCGCCGCCGCGCCTGATCATCTTCGGCGCCAACGCCTATGCCGCCACCCTGGCCGCGCAGGCCCGGATGATCGGCTACCGGGTCAGCATCTGCGATTCGCGTCCAGAGTTCGCCGACCCGGCCTCGTTCCCCGGGGCCGAGGTCGTCGTGGACTGGCCGCACCGCTACCTCAACACCCTCTCCGCCGCGGGCGAGATCGACAGCAGCACCGGCATCGTGGTGCTGGCCAACGAGCCGCGCTTCGAGATCCCACTGCTCACCGTCGCCTTACGACTACCCGAGCTGGGCTACCTCGCCGCGCTCGGCACCCCCGCCGACCAGGCCCGTCGCCTCGACGACCTGCGCGCGGGCGGCTTCGACGAGCCCACCCTGGCCCGCCTGCACGTGCCCGCCGGCCTCGAATCGGGCCCGCGCACCCCGGCCGAGACGGCCGTCTTCGTCACCGCCGACTTCCTCGCCTCCCGCGCGGGCCTGCGCCTGGCCGCCCGCCGCGACTTCGGATCGGCGACGGTCGGCCTGGCGATCTAGGACGCTTCGTACCCGATGGTCACCGGGCCGCGCCCGAAGTCTCGGCGACCACAGCACGAATAGCCGCGTCAACTCCACCAGTTGTTGCTAGCGGGGTAGCCGTGGCTCGACTGGGACAAGGAGCGCAACCGCCGCACGCTGCGGTATCGTCGCCGACAGTCAGTCAGTCAGTCACGACAGGGTCTCCAGATTGCAGGCCGGGAGGTCCTTGCTCAATTTGGTGGTGGGGGTGCCGGTGAACACACACACCGAGCGGGACGAAATCGCTCGGATCAACGCCGAGTTAGCGCAGTATCGGGGTCGGTCGAGGTCTTCCGATGGGGCGGTCGCGATCGAGGTAGACCCATCGGGGTACATCACAAGCATCTATATCGCCGACTATGCGATGGACGGCGGCCCGGATCGACTCGCCGAGCTGATCGCGGACCGACACCGGGTCGCGATGAATGACGTTCAACAGCAAGCACTTCGACTGTACGAGTCGAAGCGGCCGGTCGAGCGAGACGAGGCGCGAGCTCCCGATTCGTCGATCACCGACGAACACGCTAATCACAAGTACATTCCATCGCATCTGAGACGGTGAATCGCTGTGTCCATGGATATCAATCCGGAACGGATGCGACAGTTGGCCAATGATGTAAGAACTAATGCGGATGCGATAGCAGCGATTGTGCCAATCGTCAAGGAACAGCGGGACAATGCCCGGGACCCCGAGTACGGAATGAAGAATTCCGACCTTGCTACAAAACTACAAGAAGTGCTGGAAGCGTTCGACCTGGTCGTCAACTATGAGGTACAGATGGTTCAGAATTTCTGCACCGACACCGAATTCGTTGCCGGTATTCAGGAAGAGCTTGATCGCCGGATAGCGGAAGATATTGCCAACCAGACAGCGGACATCGACGGGCAGGCCCCGCGATGAGCCGTGAGCCACTCACGGTGCCGACGGTGCTCGGCTGGGACCTTTCCCACATAGACCAGGCAGCAGTTCAGCTCGGGCGGTGCGCAACAATCATGTACACAGAGGCCGCGTCCCTGCGAAACAAAATCGGCTGGTCGATCGACTATTTCAAAAGCGA
This sequence comes from Nocardia sp. MH4, assembly GCF_019266065.1. Lineage (GTDB taxonomy): Bacteria > Actinomycetota > Actinomycetes > Mycobacteriales > Mycobacteriaceae > Nocardia > Nocardia canadensis. The sequence continues at coordinate 81,766 of NZ_LPNR01000132.1, forward strand.
GGCCGGCACCGCAGCGCGTGATCGCGGAGAAACTCTCAGGGTCGAAATCTATGCGGTTGCGGCCCTGTTGAATCAGATCGCGCAAGAGATTTCAACACGAAGTTCGAGCATAAAATCGAATATTGCGACCATCAAAGCAGCCATGAACGGGGTAAATTCGTCACGCTGGTCGCTCTACGTGGAGGACGACGGCACCGTCGACAGCCGCAAATCCAATGCAGAAATTTTGGTCAAATACGGCCCAATGGGACTTTCAAACAAGAGCTCCGAAGAGTCGGACTACGAAGCCCAGATAAAGGGCGCACTGGACAACATTCTGCGAGACGACTTGATCGGCGGCGAAGAAATTGCGCGGGCCCTCGAGGCACTGCCCGATTCCATCAAGTCACGCGTCGGCCCGTCGCCACATGCGACCGACCCGAAGCTTCAACAGATACTACTCGACTATCAGGTACCCGTTTCCAGCGCACCCCCACAGCTGTGGCCGACGGGCGCTACGTTGGACCTGATCAGGACCGCCGATCCCAGCTACCAGCCGGTGGTCATGTCACAAGAAGAGGTAGCCGCGATGGAACTGCTCCTGCTCGACAAGGGGCCATTTGCGATCTACCGATTCACGGAGATAAAGAACGACGCGAGCACTCTCTCCGGCCAGCTATACCCTGGAACATTCGATGACGGACAAGGCGATGCCTTCCGGCATTCCTACTGGAATGCCCGAATGACGCAAGAATTCGGGCCGACCTGGACGGCTGCGTATGCCAGCGCCCACGAGATGTCCGGCGGGAACGTACCGCAACGGGAGGCGATGGACCTGTACAATAACGAGCGCGGTCGCGACGTGGCAATGGCAAATCCCGGCGCCAGCCCGGAAGAATTGCAAACGATTATTCAGTCAGAGATATCCAAAGGCAATCTACTCGTTCTCGAGACACGCGGCACTGAAGGAGGCCAGCACGGCAATGCACTGGCCTACAGTAACATCCCAGCAGATCGCACAAGCAAAGCACCAGGCGTCGGGGTACCGCTGCCAGGAGGCCGCTGATGTGGCGTAGATCTTTCATTCCAATCGCCGCGTTCAGCGTGATCTTCTTTATCTGTTCCGGATGTGCGTTGAGTTCCGATCGGCATGCGACCGACTCACCTCGTAATTGCGTTTCAGAGCTCTCTTTCCCCACAAGAAATGAGACGCTCGGCTCCGGCATGATGTTTCGCAAAGAGAACAATGCGGCAGCCGATCGAGGTGAACCGACAACCCTTCGCACTATCACTCGTGCCGCGCAGTGGTCGGACAACTGGGATCGAGTTGTCGAAGTACGACCAAATATCACACCAGAGCAGCTGGATCAAGCTACCGGAACCAGTGGAATATGTTGGAAGGACATTCCAAAAGACTCGATTGGTGACGATGTTCTCCCGGAGGGCTACTACCTATTTCTCGACGGACCTACCCCCAAACAGACCGCGTCATGGTGGGAGCTGAGCAACAGGCCCCTGGACTTCGCTGGGGCTGCGTCGATACTGGCGGACGCGCCACTGGTGAAATCGGACCGCTGTCGCTGCCTTCGACCGCAATAGCCGCTCGATCAGGATGTCGGCCTCGACCACAGACCTCAGGTCCTGGTCGAGGCCGACACGGTATGTCGTTCTGGGCCCGAGTGCGCTGACCCGAGCTGAGCCACCTGGCCGAGGACTACTTCAACCCGGGGTTCTCGGCGTAGACCTCGCGCAGGATCGACAGGTCGAACAGCTGCTCGGCCTTGATGTCGATCTTCGCGGTGCGCAGCGCGGCGATGTTCTGCTCGATCAGCGCGTCGGTCATCGACAGCAGGCCGTCGGTCTTGGTCGAGGCCGAGACGACCAAGTCGTTCTGCGCGATGGCCTCCTTGGTCTGCTCGCCGAGCTCGAGCTTCTGGTCCTTGCCGTAGACCTCGACGGCCAGCCGGGCCGACTCGGCGGGATCGGCGACGGCGTCCTTCCAGCCCTTGATCTCCGCGATCAGGAACGCCTTGAGCTTGTCGCGCTCGGAGTCGATCGTGTTCTGGGTGACCGTCAGCGTCTCCGCGACCAGCGGCAGGCCGAAATCGGCGAACAGGAAGTGGCTGTTGGCGAAGCCCTTGGCGGCCAGGGTGATCGGCTCGTTGGTCACGTAGCTGACCCAGCCGTCGACCTCGCCGTTGGCCAGCGGTGTCGGGTCGAACTGCGCGGGCACCACCGTCACCTCGCCCGGCTTGATCCCGTTGGCGGCCAGCAGGGCGCTGAAGATCAGCTGGTTGGTGTCCTGCACGCCGATCCTGCGGCCCTTCATGTCCGCGGGCGAGGTGATGGGCTTGCCCGCCGAGCTGACGATCGCGAACGGATTCTTCTGATAGGTCGCGCCGACGATCTTGGCGGGTAGTCCTTCCAGGATCGCGGGCGCGGTGGTCTGCGGCGCGGACAGCCCGATCCACACCTTCCCGGTATCGAGCCCGGCTTCCACCGAGGTACTCGCCGCACCACCCGCGATGAGGTCTACCGCACCGAATCCCGCATCCTTGAAATATCCCTTCGAATCGGCGAAATACTCGCCCGCGAATTCGATGTTCTTCAGCCACGACAACTGCACCGCGACCTTGCCGTATTTCGAACCGTCATCGGTCGAGCCGTTCGAGGAACTGCCCGAACTGCCACCGCACGCGGCGAGCAGACCCGCCCCACCGAGCGCGGCGCCGGTCAGCGCGGAATAGCGGAGAAAGGAACGACGGTCGATACTGTTCATGCGCCGAATGTAGTTTCGCCGCGTTTCGTACTCTTTGCGTCCGCGTTCCGCCGCTATTCCCTCCCGGATCAGGCCTTTCCGGCGCTCGGCCCGAACCGCGCGAGCACCAGATTCTCGATCACCCCGACGATCGCGTAGAGCAGGACCGACACCACGGTCACCACCACGATCGAGGCCCACAGCCGGTTGTACTGAAACATCGGAATGGCGCGCACCAGACTGGCGCCCAATCCCGTTCCGCTGCCGAGCCATTCACCCAGCAGCGCACCGATCAGCGCGCCCGGCACCGAGACCCGCGCCGCGGCGAACACCGAGGGCAGCGCGGCGGGCACCGCGACCATCCGCAGCCGGGTCCACCGCGTGCCGCCGTAGGCGGTCACCAATTCCATGGCCTGCCTGGGCGCTTCGCGCAGTCCGGTCATGATCATCACCAGGGCCGGGAAGAACACCACGATCGCGGTCAGCACCGCCACCCCCGCGGTGCCGCGACCGAACACCAGCACCACGATCGGGCTCAACGCCACCAGCGGCACCGACCGCAGCAGCATCGCCACCGGCATGAACGTCTGCTGCACCGCCGAGAACAGCACGAACAGCGCGGCCACCACCAGCGCGCCGAGCATCCCGACGGTGAAGCCGATCGTGGCGTCGCGCAGGGTGATCGCGAGGTCGTCGAGAATCGCCTGCCGGGCGGTCGCGGCGCCCGGCGCGGTCACCAGGTAGCGCCAGATGTCCGAGGGCGTCTTGCCGACCCTGGGCCCGATCTGCGGGAACGCCCGCAAGAACAGCGACCAGATGGCCAGCAGCAGGATCAGCGAGGTCGCCAGCGGCAGCAGGAACCGGCCGATCCGGCGCAGCACGGTGGTCGTCATCGCCGCTCCTCCGTCGTCGCCGTCCACGGGGTGATCAGTCGCGCTGCCACGGCCACCAGCAGGTAGCCCAGCCCGGCCAGCGCGGCGGCGGCCAGCGCCATCCCCCACGTGCGCGGCACGTTGTAGGCGGTCTGCGCGGCCGTCAGCGCGACCCCGATCCCGCTGTCGACCCCGCCCAGGTACTCGCCGATGATCGCGCCGAGCACCGCCGACGGCGCGGCGATCTTCAAGGCGGCGAACGTATTCGGCAGCGCCGCGATCGCCCGCACCCGGTACAGCTGCTGCCAGCGGCCGCCGCCGTAGGCGCGCACCAGGTCCAGACTCGCCGGATCGGCCGAGCGCAAGCCGGTGACCGCGCCGACCATGGTGGTGAAGAAGCAGTACATGGCGGCCAGGAACACCGTCGGGGTGCGCCCGCCGAAAACCACCAGGATGATCGGGCCGAGGGCGACCAGCGGTGTGCAGTAACTCAGGATGGCCAGCTGGGTAGCCAGCGGCTCGATGCGCGGAATCAACATGATCAGCGCGGCGAGCCCGATCGCGAGCGCGTTGCCCCACAGGAAGCCCTGGAGCGCGCCCGCCGCGGTCACCCGGAAATTCGGGCCGTACAGACCCCAACCGTCCGCCCACATGGTCGACAGCACCCGCCACGGCGTCGGCACCGTGCCACCGGCCACGCCCGCGGCCGCCAGCACCCACCACAGCGCGATCAGCGCGGCCACGCCCAGCGCACCCGCCAGCCGGTGGCCACCGATTCCTCGCCCCCGCCGCGCGGGGACCGCGCTCACCGGTGGCCGCTCGCCCGTGGCCGCGAGTGCCGTGCTCATGCCACACCACCGCGGCCGAACAGCAGCTCGGAAAGGTAATCGCAGAGCTTGTGGAATTCCGGCGTCCGCATCATTTCGGGCGTGCGCGGGCGCGGCAGATCGATGTCGACGAGTTCCAGTACCCGGCCGGGGCGCGGGCTCATCACCGCGACCACATCGGAAAGGAATACCGCCTCGCCGATGCCGTGGGTGACCATCAGCGTCGTGGCGGGCTTCTCGGTCCAGATCCGCAGCAGCTCCAGGTTCAGCCGCTGCCGGGTCATATCGTCGAGGGCGCCGAACGGTTCGTCGAGCAACAGCACCGACGGCTGCACCACCAGTGCCCGCGCGATCGAAACCCGTTGGCGCATACCGCCGGACAGTTGTGCCGGCTTGGCCTTCTCGAAGCCCTCCAGGCCGACCAGCGCGATCAGCTCGGCGATCCGCTCCGGTTCGGCGGGTAACCCGGCGACCTGCAACGGCAACCGGATGTTCGACTCCACGCTGCGCCAGGGCAGCAGCGCCGAATCCTGGAAGGCGATCCCGAGCTGATGACCGCCGCGCAAGCGCTCCGGCGTCAGCCCGTTGATGGTGGCGGTGCCCGCGGTGGGTTCGTCCAAACCGGCCAGAATTCGCAAAACGGTCGATTTACCGCAACCCGACGGGCCGAGCAGGGAGAGGAATGCGCCGTTCGACGTCCGCAGATCGACCGAGTCGAGCGCGCGCACGGTGTCGCGACCCACCCGGAACGACTTGCTCAACCCGCTGATCTCGATCCCGGCCGACGCGCCGCCGGGGATTTCCTTACCCATAGCCGTCACCATAAGAGCGGCTGGTTGCGGCGGTATTTCCGATTCGCGGGCAGTATTGCGCGGTCGTTAACCGTGCTCGAGGTCACTGCCAATTGTGAACCAGTAACGATTCTGTCCCGCCGGAGGACATAGAGTGTCGGAGGATCTGACAGCCCCGCAGCCGTCGAGCGCGCATCGTTCGGCCAAGGGGGGAAGCACTGCGATGACGGCGCCGACACGGCCCGTGGACTGGAACCGACTGTTCGATGAAGCTCTCTGCTGTACGTACCGTGGCCGCACTGCGCACCACCGCCGTGGCTCTGACCGCCGCGCTGTCGGTGGCCGTGATCGCAGGCGGCGCCGCATCGGCCGAACCCGAGAAGCCCTCGGCCGTGTCGTCGATCGTCAAGGACGGGCGCACCTGGCACCTGAAGGTGTACTCGGCGGCGATGAAGAAGGACATCACCGTCGACGTGCAGCGCCCGGTCGACGAGTCCAAGCCCGCCCCCAACCTCTACCTGCTCAACGGCCTCGACGCCGGTGAGGGCACCGCCAGCTGGGCCGCGCAGACCAACGCCCTGGGCTTCCTGGCCGACAAGCAGGTCAATGTCATCCAGCCGATCGGCGGCCGCGGCAGCTACTACGCCGACTGGCAGAAGGAAGACGCGCGCCTGGGCCTGAACAAGTGGAACACCTTCTTCACCCAGGAGCTGCCCCCGCTGCTCGACAGCACCCTGAACTCGACCGGCCTCAACTCGCTGGCCGGCCTGTCCACCTCCGGCACCTCGGTGCTGCAGCTGGCCGAGGCCAAGCCGGGCCTGTTCAAGTCCGTCGCCGCCTACTCCGGCTGCGCGCAGATCGCCGACCCCATGGGCAGGCAGTTCGTCAAGTTCTCCGTGGAGACCTGGGCGGGCGGTGACACCGAGAACATGTACGGCGCCGACAACGACCCGGCCTGGGTTGCCAACGACCCGGTCCTCAACGCCGAGAAGCTGCGCGGCACCAACCTCTACATCTCCAGCGGCAGCGGCCTGCCGGTGATGGAGGACGTGCGGTACTACACCGAGGGCAACGGCCCGATGGGCGTGGTCAACCTCGGCCTCGGCGTCGCGATCGAAGCCGCGACCAACGCGTGCACGCAGAACCTGAAGACCAAGCTGGACTCGCTGAACATCCCGGCGACCTACATGTTCAACCCGGTCGGCACCCACTACTGGCCGTACTGGGAGCAGGCACTGCACGAGTCGTGGCCGATGCTCGCCCAGGGCATGGGTATCTGATTCTCCGCACACCCGAAAAGGGAGGCATCCGATCGGACGCCTCCCTTTTTCGTGCGTTCAGGTCGGCAGCGCCGAGGTACGGACCGACAGCCCGGACCGGATGAAATAGGCGATCTCGTCGCAGATCTCGTCGACCGAGATCGCGTCACCGGGAACGGTCGCGTGCACCATCTCCTGGGCCAGGGAATTCACCGCGCCGATCAACGCCAGCGTGAACAGGTGCACGCTGCGCGATTCCGCTTCACCGCGCGCGGCGGCGCGCTGGGCTTCCCTGGTGAGCAGGCCGGAGACCGATCGCCGCTGCGCGCGTCGCCACTCCTCCACCGCCGGGCTCACACCGACCACCTCGACGTAGAACACCCTGGCCGCGCGGCGATCCCGGCAGGTCACGGCGAGAAAGGCGCGGAAGCTCTCCACCACCCGCACCACCAGCGGCTGCTCGCTGGTGCGGGCCAGCGCCTCGTCGACACGGTGCAGCGCGGCGGTGTTGAGCCGGTCGACCAGCGCGATCAGCAGCGCCTCGCGACTGCCGATGTCCTCGTAGAAACTGCGGGTCGACACATTCGCGGTCGCGCACAGACGTTCGATCGAGGTCGACGAATAACCCTGGGTGCCGAATAGTTCCAGTGCGGCATCGGTCAACCGGTTACGCCGCATGGCCACTCGCTGCTGGCGCGACAATCCACCGTAACTACGACCACTATCGGTTTCATCCACACGCCGAACCACCCGTGCATGCTAGCGCGCACCCGCCGGGCATCCGGGCGAATCGGAAATCGGTGCTGCCACGAATTCCCCTGGCCCAGCGTAATTGTCGCGCGGGTAACGTCAGTTCTGTTCGGGCGCCGGTTCACCTTCGTCGAGCGGCTCGGCCAATGGCCAGCCACCCGCGGCCAGATGCGAGGCCACCCGTGAGACGTCGTCGGGGGCCGGTTGCTGCTTGGCGAAATCGGCGATGGCCGCTTCGATCTCCGCCTCGCTGATCGATTCCCGGTTCGGGTTGGCTTCGATCAGTTTCTCCCCGATGACCACCACCTCGTAGTCGGTGAGGTGCCGGTGCAGGACCGCGAACAGCGCGACATAGTCCGATTGCGGGATGCCCTGTGGATACCCGGCGCGCAGCCAGCCGAGCACGCGGGAGAGCAGGTTGCCCCGAACGGCGGGAGTGGGAATCGGATCTGTCATCGCGTCCTCGCTCATGCTTGACCGAACAGATGGATGCCGAACTGATGGGCGATGAACGCCTTGGCGGTGAACAGGATTCCGGTGATCACCACCATGACGATGACGACCACACAGATCAGCGCACCGGCCAGCGCCGGGTAGTTCCGGCGGACGCGACCCTCGGCGTCGACCGTCTCCGCCTGGGCCCACCACCGCACCGCGAAGGCGAAGACCGCGGGCACCCCGGCGCCGAAGACCAGCGCGGCCAGCACCACTTCCCACAGTGAACTCAGATTCGTGATCACGGTATGCACGTTCGCTCCCTTCTACCCGGCGTGGTTCTGTTCGACCGACGACGGCGTCGCCGCGGGCGGCACACCCTCGGGCCACTCGTTCACATTGTGGGTGCCGACCGGGTCACGCCGCGACCGGAGGTAGATGCCGAGCGCGCCGGCGATCAGGATCGCGAACACCACCAGGACGCCGGCCAGGCCACCGATGAGGTGCGCGATGGCCCAGCAGATCGCGCCGACGATGCCTGCCATCGGCAGCGTCAGCAGCCAGGCCACGGCCATCCGGCCCATCACCCGCCACCGCACCTCGGCGCGCTTGCCGATGCCGGTGCCCAGGATCGCGCCGGTCGCGGTCTGGGTGGTCGACAGCGGCAGCCCGAAGTGCGCGGAGGTGAGGATGATCGCCGCCGAGGTGGACTCGGCGGACAGACCCTGCGGCGACTCGATCTCGACCAGACCCTTGCCCAGGGTCCGGATGATCCGCCAGCCGCCGAGATAGGTGCCCAGCGCGATGGCCACCGCACACGCCGCCATCACCCACAGCGGCATGTGGTCGTCCTTGTCGAGCGTGCCGTAGGCCACCAGCGCCAGGAAGATGATGCCCATCGTCTTCTGCGCGTCGTTGGTGCCGTGGGCCAGCGAGACCAGCGACGCGGACCCGATCTGGCCCCAGCGGAAGCCCTCGTTCGCCTTGTCCTCGTCGACGCCGTGCGTGATCCGGTACACCAGGAAGGTGGCGATGGCACCGACCATCGCGGCGATCACCGGGGCCAGGATCGCGGGCAGCACGATCTTGATCAGCACGCCCTCCGAGCCCGACGCCCAGATCACGCCGTTCCAGCCCAGCGCGGCGATCGTCGAGCCGATCAGGCCGCCGAACAGCGCGTGCGAGGAACTCGACGGCAGTCCGAGCAGCCAGGTCAGCAGGTTCCACAGGATGCCGCCGACCAGCCCGGCGAAGACGATGACGAGGAGGTCCTGACCGCCCACGTCGTTCAGTTGAACGATGCCCTTGGCCACAGTCGCCGCCACCGATACCGACAGAAAGGCGCCGATCAGATTCAGCACGCCGGAGAGCGCCACCGCCACGCGCGGCTTGAGCGCGCCGGTGGCGATCGAGGTCGCCATGGCGTTGGCCGTGTCGTGGAATCCGTTGGTGAAGTCGAATGCGAGAGCTGTGACGATGACGATCAACAGGACCATTAGTTCGGCGCTCACCCGAACAGTGTGTCGTATGCCGATACCGGATTGCCAAACTGTTGCAGGTAAGTCTCGAACAGGTCAGCTCGCGATGCCCAGCGCGCGCACCGCGTCGATGGTGTCGGCCTGCTCCGGCTCCTTGTCCGGCCGGTAGCGCAGCACTCTGGCGAAGCGCAGCGCGACACCGCCCGGATACCTGGTGCTGGTCTGGACGCCGTCGAGCGCGATCTCGACGACCAGCCGCGGGCGCAGGAACACGGCGTGGCCGTCGGTGTGGGTCTGGTGACGCGGGAACTCCGCGGTCTGCCAGCGCAGCAGCTCGTCGGTGAGGCCCTTGAACGTCTTGCCGACCATCACCGGCTCGCCCGTCTCCGGGTCGCGCGCGGCCAGATGCAGGTTCGACAAGAATCCCGTGCGCCTGCCGTAGCCCCACTCCGCGCCGATCACCAGCAGGTCGAGGGTGTGCGCCGGTTTGATCTTCTGCCACGCCTTGCCGCGCCGGCCCGCCGCGTACGGCGCGTCCAGGGCCTTGACCATCACGCCCTCGTTGCCGACGGCCAGCGCGTCGTCGTAGTACTCGGCGGCGGCCTCGGCGTCGGGGGCGATCACCGCCGGGATCACGTGCGCGCCCGCCACCCGGGCCAGCGCCGCGCGGCGGACCCGCAGCGGTTCGTCGATCAGGTCGACGCCGTCCAGGTGCAGGCAGTCGAAGAAATACGGGTGCAGCAGCAGTTCCCTGGCGTCCTCGCCGACGGTCGCGAACCGGCTCATCGTCTCCTGGAACGGGCGCGGCCTGCCCGCGTCGGTCAGCGCGAGGGTTTCCCCGTCCAGCACCACGCCGGCGCAGTCGAGACCGGCGACCAGCTCGACCAGCTCGGGCACGCTCGCGGTGATGTCGCGCAGCGTGCGGGTGAAGACCCACACGCGCTCGCCGTCGCGATGCACCTGGATCCGGGCGCCGTCGAGCTTGTGTTCGACGCTCACCTGCGGGCCGAGTTCGGCCAGCGCCTCGTCCAGCGAGCCGCCCGGCGACGCGAGCATCGGCGCGACCGGCCTGCCGACCTCGAGCCGGAACGCGCTCAACGCGGCCGCGCCGCCGGTGAGCGCGGCGACGGCCGTCGCGGGCAGCTGACCGGAGAGCATGTGCGCGCGCCGCACGACCTCGACCGGGATACCGGTAGCCTGCGCCAGCGCCTCGACGACGACCGCGGTGAGCGCGCCCTGGCGCAGTTCTCCGGTGAGCAGCCGGATCAGGAAGGACTGTTCGTCCTCGGTCGCGGCGGTGAACAGCGCCGTCAGCAGTTCGCGTCTGCGCAGCGTCGACCCGGTGCCGCTGAGCCCGGTGAGCGCGGTGAAGACGCCGTCCACTTCGTGGACGGTCAGGCGCGGCTCTGCGTTCGGCGGGGTTTCCAGACCGGCGACGGTGCGCCACCCCGCGCCGATCCGGCCCTGCACCAGCTCACCGGACAACCAGGCGACAACGGTCCCGATCTCTTCCTGGCTCGCGGCGGCGAAGAGCTCGGCCAGCGCGGCGATCTTCGCCTTGCGCGACCGGGTCGCTCGCACGGCCGCCGAGGCCGCGACGACATCGCTGAACAGCACTCGACGACCGTAGCGCGACGGTGTGACACATCGCTCAGCCCACGCTGTTAAGAATCCATTGGCAAGGTTGCGAAACCGCCCATAAACTGGACATATGGCCAAGACCTATGTCGGTGCGCGGCTGCGCCAGCTGCGTACCGAGCGCGGTCTGAGCCAGGTCGCACTGGCCCAGAAGCTGGAGATCTCGGCCAGCTATCTCAACCAGATCGAGCACGACGTGCGGCCGTTGACGGTGCCCGTGCTCAAGCGGATCAACGAGGTCTTCGGCGTCGACCCGGCCTTCTTCTCCGCCCACGACGACACCCGGCTCATCGCCGAGTTGCAGGAAGTCGTGATGGACGCCGAACTCGGCATCGAGGCCGACACCCAAGAGATCGCCGACATGGTCTCGGCGCATCCGAGCATGGCGCGAGCCCTGGTCGCCATGCACAACCGATACCGCAACACCAGCGCGCAGCTGGCCGCCGCGACCGAGGACCGCTTCTCCGACGGTTCCGGCAGCGCCGCGATCAGCAAGCCGCACGAGGAAGTGCGCGACTACTTCTATCAGCGCCAGAACTACATCGACGAGCTCGACACCGCGGCCGAGGACCTCACCGCGCGCATCCGGTTCCACGGCGGTGAGGTGAGCACCGAGATCGTCCGGCTGCTGCGCTCGCACGGGGTGCGGATCGTCGAGCGGATCGACCTGGGCGAGGGCGTGCTGCACCATTTCGATCCCGAGACCAAGCAGCTCGAGATCTCCCCGCACCTGTCCGGCGGACAGCGCACCTTCAAGCTGGCCGCCGAACTGGCCTATCTCGAATGCGGGCCGCTGCTCGACAAGCTGGTCGAGGAGGGCAATTTCGCCTCCGAGGCGTCGCACAAGCTGGCCATGCTCGGCCTGGCGAACTACTTCGCGGCGGCGACGGTGTTGCCCTACACCCACTTCCACGAGGTGGCCGAGGACTTCCGCTACGACATCGAGCGGCTGTCGGCCTTCTTCTCCCAGAGTTACGAGACCATCTGTCACCGGCTCTCGACCCTGCAACGACCGAGCCTGCGCGGCGTACCGTTCTCCTTCGTCCGCGTCGACCGCGCGGGCAACATGTCGAAACGCCAGTCCGCCACCGGTTTCCACTTCTCCGCCAGTGGCGGCACCTGCCCGCTGTGGAACGTCTACGAGACCTTCGCCTACCCCGGCAAGATCATGACCCAGATCGCGCAGATGCCCGACGGCCGCAAATACCTCTGGGTCGCCCGCACCGTCGAACGCCGCGCCACCCGCTACGGCCAGCCCAGCAAGACCTTCGCCATCGGCCTGGGCTGCGAACTGCGCCACGCCGGCCGGGTGGTCTACGCCGACGGCATCGACCTCGGCGAAGCCACGGCCACCCCCATCGGCGCGGGCTGCCGGGTCTGCGTCCGCTCCAACTGCCCCCAACGCGCCTTCCCCCCGCTCGGCAAGGCCCTCGACATCAGCGAACACCGCAGCTCGGTCTCGCCCTACCTGATCAAGTAGGGCGAGTCCTCAGAAGGCGTCCTCCGGGATGGACATGATGTCGTTGTCGATGGCGGCGAGGATGTTCTTGGTGGCCGCGAGTTCGGGCAGGACGTTCTTGGCGAAGAAGCAGGCCGCGGCCACCTTGCCCTGGTAGAAGGGGCGGTCCTTGGGGGCGGCGTCGGCGGCCAGGGCCGCGGCGGCGATGTCGGCCTGGACCAGCAGACGCCAGGCGATGAGCAGGTCGCCGACCGCCATCAGGAAGCGCACCGAGCCGAGGCCGACCTTGTAGAGCTCGGTGGGGTCGGTCTGGCCCGCCATGGCGTAGCCGGTGAGGGTGGCGGCCATGGCGCCGACATCGGCCTGGGCGGTGCGCAGCAGCGCGCGTTCGGTGGCGAAGCGGCCGGTATCGCTGTCCAGGTAGGCGGTGATCTGCCCGTTGAGGTGCGCCAGCGCGACGCCGCGATCGCGAATGATCTTGCGGAAGAAGAAGTCCTGCGCCTGGATGGCGGTGGTGCCCTCGTAGAGCGAGTCGATCTTGGCGTCGCGGATGTACTGCTCGATCGGGTAGTCCTGCAGATAGCCGGAGCCGCCGAAGGTCTGCAGCGATTCGGTGAGCAACTGGTAGGCCCGCTCCGAGCCGACGCCCTTCACGATCGGCAGCAGCAGGTCGTCCACCCGGTGCGCCAGCTCCGCGTCGGCGCCGGAGACGAGCTGTGCCACGTCCTCGTTCTGATGCGCGGCGGTATACAGATACACCGCGCGCAGTCCCTCCGCGTAGGCCTTCTGCATGGCCAGCGACCGACGCACATCGGGGTGATGGGTGATGGTGACGCGCGGCGCCGCCTTGTCCGACATCTGCGTCAGATCCGCGCCCTGCACCCGCGTCTTGGCGTACTCCAGCGCGTTCAGATACCCCGTCGACAGCGTCCCGGACGACTTCACGCCCACCGTCATCCGCGCGTTCTCGATCACTTTGAACATCTGCGCGATGCCGTTGTGCACGTCGCCGACCAGCCAGCCCTTGGCTGGCACCGCGGTGCCGCCGAAGGTGACCTCACAGGTCGGCGAGGACTTGAGCCCCATCTTGTGCTCGACCCCGGTCACGTACACGCCGTTGCGATCGCCGAGCTCCAGCGTCTCGGGATCGAAGAGGAACTTCGGCACGTAGAACAGCGACAACCCCTTGGTGCCGGGACCGGCGCCCTCCGGCCGGGCGAGCACCAGGTGGAAGACGTTCTCCGCCACCTCGCCCACGTCACCACCGGAGATGAACCGCTTCACGCCCTCGATGCGCCAGGATCCGTCGGGCTGCGGCACGGCCTTGGTGCGGCCCGCGCCGACATCGGACCCCGCGTCGGGCTCGGTGAGCACCATGGTGCCCTGCCATCCGCGTTCGAATCCGCCACGCGCCCAGCGTTTCTGCTCGTCGGTACCGATCTCGTAGAGCACCGAGCCCATCAGCGGGCCCATGTTGAAGAAGCTGGCCGCCGGGTTGGCGCAGATGACGAGCTCGTTGATCGCCCACATCAGCACGTTCGGGGCGGCGGTGCCGTCCATGCCCTCCGGCATGCCGAGGCGGAACCAGCCCGCCTCGTGCACCGCGTCGACCGTCTTGCGTAACGGTTCGGGCACGGAGATGTCGAAGGTGTCGGGATGGAAGACCACGGGGTGCCGGTCGGCCTCGGCGAACGAGTCCGCGATCGGCCCCTCGGCCAGGCGCCTGACCTCGTCGAGGATCTGCCGCACCGTCTCGGAGTCCAGGTCGCCGTAGGCGCCGGTATCCAGGAGCTTGTCGAGGTTGAGCACCTCGAACAGATTGAACTCGATGTCACGCACGTTCGCCTTGTAGTGCCCCACTGGGCTCCTCCTCGACTGACCACACCCGGCCCGAGCGCCGCGTGTTCCGGCTGTTCGACGTCGTACGAATTCGAAGCGTGCCGCACCGTGGCGTCCCTACGCAACCGTAGGCGCGCAGCCCCCCGCACCAGGCTCCGAGCATTTGTTCACACGGATGAAACAGACGAAACGGACACGTGACCGAGAGATATTCCGGTGCAACAAGTTCCCTCTACTGTTCCGCTCACGAATACAGCCGCTGTATACAACTCGGTGTACATCCAGTCACCGGGGCAGACCGCGGCGGTGTTCGTTGTGGCGCGCATGGCGCCGCCGTAACACCTGATGAGGAGAACCGCCCCATGTCTGAATCCCGTTTGGTCAAGGCACTCACGGTGCCTGCCGCGGTGGCCATCGCAGGCCTGTTGCTCACCGGTTGCGGTGCCCGCGACGACGCGTCGTCCGGCACGACCGCAGCATCCTGCGTCGACACCACCAAGGACACCATCAAGGTGGGCTCGCTGCACTCGCTGTCGGGCACCATGGCCATTTCCGAAGTCACCGTGGCCAATTCGACCAAGCTGGCGATCGATCAGATCAACGCCGCGGGCGGTGTGCTGGGCAAGAAGATCGAGATCGTCCTCGAAGACGGCGCCTCCGACCCGAAGACCTTCGCCGAGAAGGCGGAGAAGCTGATCAGCTCCGACTGTGTCGCCGCGGTGTTCGGCGGCTGGACCTCCTCGAGCCGCAAGGCCATGAAGCCCAAGTTCGAGAGCCTGAACTCGCTGCTGTACTACCCCGTGCAGTACGAGGGCCTGGAAGACAGCAAGAACATCTTCTACACCGGCGCCACCACCAACCAGCAGATCATCCCCGCGCTGGACTACCTCAAGCAGAAGGGCATCAAGTCCCTCTACCTGGTCGGCTCGGACTACGTCTTCCCGCAGACCGCCAACCGCGAGATCAAGGCCTACGCCGCGGCCAACGGCATCGAGATCAAGGGCGAGGACTACACCCCGCTCGGCTCGACCGACTTCTCCACCATCGTCAACAAGGTCCGCAACGCCAAGGCGGGCGCGGTCTTCAACACCCTCAACGGCGACTCCAACGTCGCGTTCTTCCGCGAGTACACCAACGCGGGCCTGAAAGCCGCTGAGATGCCGGTGGTCTCGGTGTCGATCGCCGAGGAGGAGGTCGCCGGCATCGGCGCGCAGAACATCGCGGGCCAGCTGACCGCCTGGAACTACTACCAGACCGTCGACTCCCCGGTGAACAAGAAGTTCGTCGCCGACTACAAGGCCGCCTTCGGCGCCGACAAGCCCACCTCGGACCCGATGGAAGCCGCCTACGCCTCGGTCTTCCTGTGGAAGAACACCGTCGAGAAGGCCAAGTCCTTCGCCGTGGCCGACGTGCAGGCCGCCGCTGACGGCGTCAGCTTCGAAGCCCCCGAGGGCACCGTCACCATCGACGGCTCCAACCACCACATCACCAAGACCGCCCGCATCGGCGAGATCCGGCCGGACGGCCTGATCTACACGGTGTGGGACTCGGGCAAGGCGATCACCCCGGACCCGTACCTGAAGTCCTACGACTGGGCCAAGGGCTTGAAGTAGCTGTCGCGTGGCCGCGACGTGTTCGCGGCCCCCAAGGCTCACCACCGACCGGCCGATACCCGCGCCGAGGCGCAGCGTCTCGGCCGGTCGGCGGCGAGCCGGCCGCGAACGGGCCTCCTCGAGGTCGGCCGCTCGTGGTCACCGATCGCAGGGAACTCACATGGATGTACTCATCGGCCAACTCTTCACCGGGTTGAGCCTCGGTTCAATTCTTCTGCTCGCCGCCCTCGGCCTAGCGCTGACCTTCGGTCAGATGGGCGTCATCAACATGGCCCACGGCGAATTCATCATGGCCGGCTGCTACACCACCTACGTTGTGCAGCAAGTCTTCTCGTCGGCGGGCGTCTCACTGGTCGTCTCGTTATTCATGGGCTTCCTGATCGGCGGCCTGCTCGGCGCCGCCCTGGAAATGGGCCTGATCCGCTACATGTACGACCGCCCGCTGGACACGCTGCTGGTCACCTTCGGTGTCGGCCTGGTGTTGCAGCAGGCCGCGCGTGACATCTTCGGCGCGCCCGCCAAGAACGTGCTGGTGCCCGAATGGCTCAGCGGCGGCATCACCATCGCGGGCGCGGTGGTGCCCAAGACCCGCATCTTCATCCTGGTGCTGGCGATCGTCGCGGTGACCGCGCTGGCCGCGGTCCTCAAGACCACCCCGATGGGCCGTCGTATCCGCGCCGTCGTGCAGAACCGCGGCCTGGCCGAAACCTCCGGCATCTCTTCGCGGTTCACCGATATCAGCACGTTCTTCATCGGTTCCGGCCTGGCCGGCGTGGCCGGTGTGGCCTTGACCCTGATCGGCTCGACCAGCCCCACCATCGGCCAGAGCTATCTGATCGACGCGTTCCTGGTGGTCGTGATCGGCGGCCTCGGCCAGATCAAGGGCACGGTCATCGCGGCGTTCGCGCTCGGCCTGCTCAACTCCTTCATCGAATACTCGACCACCGCGTCCATCGCGAAGGTCATCGTGTTCGTGCTGATCGTCATCTTCCTGCAGGTTCGCCCGCAGGGTCTGTTCACCGTGCGGACAAGGAGTCTGGCATGACCGCACTCACGGAACGTCTCCGCGCCTACCCCCGGCTGACCCCGGTCGCCGGGTTCGCGATCGCCGCCTTCCTCTTGTTCGCGGTGGCCCCGGCGGTGCTGAGCGACTTCCGCCTGAACCTGCTCGCCAAGTTCCTCTGCTTCGCCATCGTGGCGGCGGGGATCGGGCTGGCGTGGGGCCGCGGCGGCATGCTCACCCTGGGCCAGGGCGTGTTCTTCGGCATCGGCGCCTACATCATGGCCATGCACATGCAACTCGCCGACGCCGCCCGCCTCGGCAACGACGTCCCGGAGTTCATGGAGATCTCCGGCATCAGCGAACTGCCCGGGTTCTGGCAGCCCTTCGCCTCGGCGCCGATGGCGATTCTCGCCATCCTGGTGCTGCCCGCGCTGGTGGCCGCCGTGCTCGGCTACGGCGTGTTCAAGCGCCGGGTGCGGGGCGCGTACTTCGCCATCCTGAGCCAGGCGCTGGCCGCGGCGCTGGCCATCCTGCTCACCGGGCAGCAGGCCATCGGCGGCTTCACCGGCCTGTCGGACTTCCGGTCCTTCTTCGGGTTCCGGCTCTCCGACCCGGCCAACCGCCAGATGCTGTTCTTCATCGCCGCGGGCACGCTGCTGCTGGTCGTCGCGCTGATCCGGCAGCTCAACCGCAGCCGCTACGGCGAACTGCTGGTCGCGGTGCGCGACGCGGAGGAGCGGGTCCGCTTCCTCGGCTACGACCCGGCCAACATCAAGATCGTCGCCTACGTGGTGGCGGCGTTCCTGGCCGGCATCGCCGGTGCGCTGTTCACCCCGATCGTCGGCATCATCTCCCCCGCCGACATCGGTGTCGTCCCGTCCATCGCGTTCCTCATCGGCGTCGCGATCGGCGGCCGCACCACCCTGCTCGGCCCGGTTCTCGGCGCGATCGGCGTCGCCTGGGCGCAGACCTCGCTGTCGGAGTCGTTCCCCTCGGGCTGGACCTACCTGCAGGGCGTGCTGTTCATCGTGGTCGTCGGCTTCATCCCCGCCGGGCTGGCCGGGCTGTGGCCGCTGTTCAAGGGCTGGTGGCACAGCCGCACCCCCGAACCGGCCCCGGCGACGCCCGCCGCACCCGCACCCGTCGTCACCGAGGAGAAGGTGGAAGCGCGATGACCACACACGAGCCCAAAGCGGGCGGCAACGCGGGCATGGACAGCGACTACCTCGAAATCCGCGGTCTCTCGGTGAGTTTCGACGGGTTCAAGGCGGTCACCGATGTCGACCTGACGGTGCTCCAGGGCGACCTGCGGTTCCTGATCGGCCCCAACGGCGCGGGCAAGACCACGCTCATCGACGCCATCACCGGCCTGGTGCCGGCCACCGGCTCGGCCCAGAAATCCGGCACCGAGCTGCTCGGCAAGAAGGTGCACCAGATCGCCCGCCTCGGCGTCGGCCGCACCTTCCAGACCGCGAGCGTGTTCGAGCAGCTCAGCGTGCTGCAGAACCTGGACATCGCGGCGGGGGCGGGCCGCTCGGCGCTGTCGCTGTTGCGGGCGCGCAAGTCGGTGCTGCCGAGCATCGAAGAGGCCTTGGAGACAACGGGTCTGACCGCGCTGCGGGACAAGCCCGCCGGGGTGCTGGCGCACGGACAGAAGCAGTGGCTCGAGATCGGCATGCTGCTGGTGCAGAACGCCTCGGTACTGCTGCTCGACGAACCGGTCGCGGGCATGAGCGCCGAGGAACGCGAGGAGACCGGAAACCTGTTGCGCCGCATCGGCGGTGACCGCGTGGTCGTCGTCGTCGAGCACGACATGGACTTCATGCGCTCCTTCGCCACCTCGGTCACCGTCCTCGCGGGCGGCAAGGTGCTCAGCGAGGGCAGCGTCGAAGAGGTGCAGGCCGATCCGAAGGTGCAGGAGGTCTATCTCGGCACCGCGGCACTGGCCGGGGACGCGACGAACAAGGAGTCCGCCGATGCTTGAACTACACGACATCCACTCCGGCTACGGGCGCACCGAGGTCATCCACGGTGTCAGCCTGACCGTGCCCGACGACAGCGTGGTCGCCATCATGGGCCACAACGGCGCGGGCAAGACCACGCTGCTGCGCACCGCGGTCGGCCTGCTGCCGACCAAGTCGGGCACGATCACCTTCGACGGCGACAAGATCACCAAGTTGTCCCCGTCGCAGCGGGTCAAGCGCGGTATCGCCTACGTGCCGCAGGGGCAGCAGAGTTTTCCCCAGCTGACCACCGCCGAGAACCTGCAGGTCGTGGCGGACGGGCGCAAGCGCGGCAAGGCGCTGATCGAGGAATCGCTCGAGCTGTTCCCCGCGCTGCGTGAGCTGCTGACCCGCAAGGCCGGCCTGCTCTCGGGCGGTCAGCGGCAGCAGCTGGCCATCGCGCGCGCGCTGATCACCGAACCCAAGCTGCTCATCCTCGACGAGCCGACCGAGGGCATCCAGCCCTCGGTGGTGGCCGAGATCGAGCGCACCATCATCGATCTCACCCAGCGCGGCGGACTCAGCGTGCTGCTGGTGGAGCAGCACATCGGCTTCGCGCTGCAAGCCGCTCAGCACTACTACGTGCTGCACTCGGGGCATCTGGGGTCCTCGGGCGAGGGCGGTGCCGGTGCCGAATCCGCGGTCCGCGCGGCGATGGCGATCTGACCGAAGGCCATGAACCGCAGGGGGCGGGTGTCCCTGGCCGAGCGCGTCTACCTGGCGCTGCGTGACGACCTGGCCACCGGGACCCTCCCGCCGACCGAACGACTGCGCGCCGAACGGCTGGCCCAGCGCTACGGCGTCTCGCGCACTCCGGTGCGCGAGGCGCTGGCCCGGCTCCAGGCCGACGGCTTGGTCCAGCGCCACCCGGACGGGCTCTACCTCTATCGCCCGCGCCTGGCCGAGCTCGACGAGCTCTACGAACTACGAATAGTGCTGGAAGCCCGGGGTTTCCAGCGCATCGATGCCGCGGACTCGGTCCAGCCGCACAGCCCCGCCGCCCACGATCTGCCCGCCGTGCGCGCCGAACTGGAGCGCTGGCGCGAATACCGGGACACGCCACCGGAACCCGGGCCGGAGCTGGTGGCCGCCGACGAGCGGTTCCACACCGAGCTGCTGCGGGCGGCGGGTAATTCGGCCCTCGCCGAGGCGCTCACCGCGGTCTACGTGCGGGTGCGCCCGGTGCGCACCATGGACGTGCCGACCGCCGAGCGGGTCGCGGCGATGACAGCCGAGCACATCACCATCGCCGAGCAGGTGCTGGCCGGGGCGGGCGACCAGGCGCTGCACACCCTCACCGCGCACATCGATTCCTCCCGCGCGCACGTCCGGGTGCGGGCCGAGCAGGCGATCGCCTTCACCAAACTCGGCCGTGCCGTGCGAGATTGAGGGCTCAGCAGCCGTCCTGGAACGGCCAGCACTGGACCGGACGCTGACCGGCCGGGGTCGAGGCGGGCGCCCTGGTCGTGCTCTGGGAGATCTCGGAGCTGGGACGCGGGTGCGGCGAGTCCCGCAGCAGGGCCTGCCCGACCACCAGGAACACCACGAACACACCGAGCACGGCCGCGACGAACAGGATCAGCCCGACCAGCTTCCCGCGCTCGGACGGCTCGGCGGGCGGCGGCGCCTGGATCGGTTCGGTGAACTTGCGCGGCTGCGGCGGGCGCGGCGCCGGCGCGGGGCGGCTGCCCTCGAAGCCGTCGGCGGCCAGGTCGGCGCGCGCGGGCGTCAGGTCACCGGCGCCCAGCGCGGTGCAGGTGGCGAGTACCCGGTCGATCGTCCATTCGCGAGGCCCGGCGGAGAAGCCCTCGAGGTACACGCGCAGCTCGTGCGCGTCGACGGTATTGGCGACCAGCACGTCCAGCCCGGACCGCAGCGCGGTGCGGGCGGGCCGCACCACCACGCCCCGATAGGGCACCATCACCACCGCGCCGCTGACGTGCCTGCTGTCCTGCAGCGCCTGCTCCAGCGCCACCCGCACGGCGTGTATCCCGTGCTCGAGCCGGTCGGTGAGCCCGGTCGAGGGCTCGGCGTCCAGGTCGAGCGGGCTGTCGCTGATCGTCCACTCGCCCGCGGCCGAGACCGCGAGCAGGCCGCTCTGACGTCGCCGGAAGCCCTTCACCTCGATGACCGTGATCCCCCGCGGCGTCACGATCACCGCGCCCAGCCTGCGATCACCGACCCGGCAATCCACCAGCGCGAGCCCCGTGCTCGGATAGGCGCGCAGGCAATCGACGAACTCCCGCTCGGCGCCGGTGAGCTCCGCATCCGGCCTGATCCGAACCAGCATTCCGATGTTCCCCTACCAGTGCTGCGACCTCACACCGCCGCTGCGCGCTGCGGTACCCACCGATCATGACGCGCAACTGTTGCGAAAACCACTGGAAACCAAAGAAAACCGGCACGACTCCCGCAGTCGCCTTCGCGATCCCATACCGGCGAGTACGCTGCGAACCGGCCGGGCGAGCACGAGCAGACAGGTGGAGAAGTGATGGATCCAGCGCCCCTACCACGGGTTTCCCCGGGACGGTTCGCCGAGCTCGGACCGATCAACTGGGTTGTCTGGCAAGTGCTTTCCCGGGCGTCGGGCACCGATGACGCGCATCTGTTCAGCACCCTCGGGCGCACCGGCGGGCTGTTCCGCGGCTGGCTGCACTTTTCCGGCAAGCTCATGCCGGGCGGGCGGCTGCCACGCGCCGAGGCCGAACTGGTCATCCTGCGGGTCGCGCACCTGCGCGCGTGCGACTACGAGACCGACCATCATCGCCGCCTCGGCCGCAAGGCCGGACTCTCGGCGGTGGAGATCGACCGCGTCGCCGCCGGGCCCGAGGCCGAGGGCTGGACGCCACGGCAGCGGGCGCTGCTCACCGTCGTCGACCAGCTGGTGACCAGCCGCGACGTCGACGATGCCGCGTGGGCCGAGCTCGCCGCACACTACGACGAGCGCCGGCTCATCGAGATCGTGCTGCTGATCAACCAGTACGAGGGCCTGGCCGCCACCATCACCACGCTGCGGATCGACCGCGACACTCTCCCGCCTCTCCGCGACTTCTAGCCGGACCGAGGCTCGGAGCTGGGTCAGGTCGGCGGCGGGCGGTGGTCACCGGCACGGTCAGCCCGTGCCCGGCGCGCTGTCCCGCGCTCATGTTGTGACTCAGCTCATAGGGCGAAGCGTTCGGTTCGCCGTCATGGTTTCAACCGTACATCGTACGGAGTTAAACGAACCGAGGAGAACGCATGCAGATCACCGGCTCCGCCATCTCGCTCAATGTCGCCGACCCCCAGGCCTCGGCGAAGTTCCTGGTCGACCACCTCGGCTTCACCGAACAGATGGCCGCCGACGGGTTCGTCTCCCTCCAGCGGCCCGATGCCGGAATGAACGTCATCTACCTGCGCACCGGCCTGAGCACCTTCAAGCCGGCGCGCATCGCGGGCAGCGCGGGCGACGGCACGCTCGTGGTGTTCATCGTCGACGACATCGACGCCGAGTACGAGCGACTGCGCGCCGCGGGCGTGCCGATCGAGACGCCCATCGAGACCGAGGAGTGGGGCGAGCGCTACTTCCAGATGACCGACCCGAACGGGATCGTCATCCAGCTGGTGCAGTGGGTGTGATCAGCGGCGCGCGACGCGCAGCGCGGCGACGACCATCGGGATCTGCAGCGGCAGCCGCGCCAGCACACCGGCCTTGAACAGGCCGTTCGCCTTCGGATTGCCGACCACGTCGACGGCCATCTGGATGTTCGCCGGGAAGACCCCGACGAACAGCGCCGCGGCCAGCCAACCGCCGAAGCGGCGGGTGCGCGGCACCGCCAGCGCCGTCGCGACGCCGAGCTCGGCGACCCCGGACGCGTAGGTGTAGGTCCGCGGGTTGCCGGGCAGCTTCGGCGGCACGATGCCGTCGAACGGCTTCGGCGCGACGAAGTGCAGGACACCCATCACGAACAGCAGCCCGCTCAGGTAGGAGTGCGCGCGTCGACGGGGAGTTTCGGTAGCCACACCCGAACTCTGCCACACCACTCCCCGTCGGCCCACCCCCGAAATCAGCCGAGGAGGGCGCGCAACGCCTCGGCGGGCGGGGTCACCGGGCGGCCGAGGAGCTTGGCCAGGTCGCCCGTGCGGACCTCGAGCAGGCCGTCGGCGATGCCCGAGTCGGCATCGGCCAGCGCCGCGGCCACCGGCTCGGGCAGGCCCGCCTGGCGCAGGACCGCCGCGTAGTCGGCTTCGGTCAGGTTTTCGTAGCGCACCGGCGTGCCGGCGACCTCGGTGAGTACGGCGGCGATGTCGGCACCGGTCAGGGCGTCGTCCCCGCCGAGCTCGTAGACGCGGCCCTCGTGGCCGTCGGTGGTGAGCACGACCGCCGCCGCCTCGGCGTAGTCGGCACGCGGGGCACCGGAGACCTTGCCCTCGCCCGAGGCGCCGGCGAGCACACCGGTCTGCACGGCATGCGCGGCGCCGGCGGCGTAGTTCTCCCAGTACCAACTGTTGCGCAGCAGGACGGTCGGTACCGACGCGGTGGCGAGCACCTCCTCGGTGCCCCGATGCTCCTGCGCCAGGATCATCCGGTTGTCGGTCGCGACGGGGATGCTGGTGTAGGCGAGCAGCTGGACACCCGCGCGCTCGGCGGCCCGGATGACAGTGGTGTGCTGGGCGACCCGGGCGCCGAATTCGTTACCCGAGACCAGCAGCAACCGGTCGACACCGGCCAGCGCGGCATCGAGTGCTGCGGAATCGTCATAACTCGCCTGCCGGACCTGCGCACCACGTTCGGCCAGGTCGGCGACCTTGGCGGGATCGCGCACGATCGCCACCGGCTGTTCGCCCGCCGCCAGCAGGGCCTCGACGACGAGCCTGCCCAGCTGTCCACTCGCTCCGGTCACCGCAACAGTCATGATCTTCCTCCAGGGTTTGTACCGATTTTGAAGTACTAACTATTCGTAAGCACTATGCATTCCGCAGGCACTCTGGTCAAGGGCGGTACGATCGGCAGCATGAGCACGCAGCCCCCGTCGACCGACGACGATCAGGCGCTGGAAGCCGACGTCTTCGCGCGCAACTGCGAGTCGCGGCCGGTGCTCCAGAATGTCGCCAGCCGGTGGGGCGTGCTGGCCCTGGTGGCACTACGCGAAGGCCCCTACCGATTCAGCGCGCTGCGCAGGCGCGTCGACGGCGTGAGCGAACGGATGCTGTCGCAGACCCTGCAGACCCTCGAACGCGACGGCATGGTGCATCGCGAGGTGCTCGAGGCCATTCCGCCGCGCGTGGAGTACACGCTGACCGAGCTCGGCGCGCAGGTCGCCGAGCGCTTGGAGTCGCTGATCGTGGTCCTGGAGACCAACATGGACACGGTCCGCGAAGCCCAGGCGAGCTACCACCGATCCGCCGTTCCGCGGACCCAGGCCGATCGCTAGGCCCGGCGCGATTCGCGGCGGCGCGTGCCGAGTCGGAGTGCGCCTGTCCCCGGCGAGTCAGCCGTGGTCGCGCCGGAGCAGCTCGGAGACGGTCGTGAATTCGTAGCCTCGGGAGCGCAGGCCGGTGACGATCTCGGGGAGCGCGGCGGCGGATTCGCGCCCGTGCATGACGTGCAGCAGCACGACCGAGCCGGGCCGAGTCCGGGCCAGGGTGTCGGCGACGACGTCCGCACGGCTCGCGCCACCCGCGGAGTCGGGCTCGACATCCCAGGTCACGGTGGTGCGGTCGTGCTCGGCGAGGTAACTGGGGAGCGCCCAGAGCTTCTTGCCGTAGGGCGGCCGGAAGGTGATCGGGCCCTGGTAGCCGGTGCGGCGGATCTCGGCGTCGGTGCGCTCGATCTCCTCGCGCACGGTGTCACCGGAGACCAGCACCATGCGGCGATGCGTATAGGAGTGATTGCCGATCTCGTGGCCCGCCGCGGCGATCGCCGCGCCGTATTCGGGGTGGGCGGCCAGGTCTTCCCCGACCAGGTAGAACGTGGCCGGGACCCGCGATTCGGCGAGCACGCGCAGGATCTCGGGCGTGCGTTCGGTCGGCCCGTCGTCGAAGGTCAGGGCGACCAGTTTCTCGTCGGTGTCGACGCGATCGACCAATCGTCCCGTCAACTGGTAGGTCCGCGAATTCATCAGCACATACAGCCCGCCGACCACCACCAGCAGTACCGCGACGACCGCTGCCCCGCCGATCAACCACTTACGCACACAAGCTGTATACCGCACGAGGGGAACCCGGCGACAGACGAACGCGAGAACATGGATGACTCACCGGGCACGGGCTGACCCGTCCCGGCAAGCATCCTCGGCCACTCCGTACAGCTACTCGATCACCTGCGTGATGTCGCCCGGGTTCAGGTAGTCGAAGAAGCGGTGGGCGCCGTCCTCGGTCATGCGCACACAACCGTGCGACTTCGAATTCACCGGGCCGACATGGAATGCCATGTCACCGTTGAAGAAGGTGGCCCAGCGCATCGGCGCGTTGTGCATCGTGCTCCAGTGGAATTCCCGCTTGAAGGAAATCCGGGTGACCGCGGGCGGAGTTTCGTATCCGGCCATACCGTGCGAAATCGGCGTCGGGCCGAAGATCACCCGGCCGTTGTCGACCAGCCACGCTTCGTTCGTCGACAGCCGCATGCACGCCCTCGCCTCGACCACCGGGCACGGCGACGCCGTCGGGACGACGGCGGGAACACCGGGAAGATCGGGGCCACCGGGGAAAAGCGGTTCGGCCACCGCGGGCGCCATGGTTCCGAATCCGGCCACCGCTACCACTGCCGCCGCACGAGCTACCCAACCGAGAATGCGCTTGCTCATCGAATCCGTTGCCTCTCTGTCCGCCTCCCCGCGACTCTTGCCGGTGGTCGGCAGGTCGAACAGCCAGGGTGCCGGGCTGGCGGTCACGAGGAAGTCAGCTAGTGGGCGTGCCCGGCGAGTTACCCATGTACTCACGAGATCAGGTGTAGCGACTATCGAGCGAACGAAGAACTACACGGATCATCGTGGACAGCATCCCCATTCGCCAAATCAACGCCCGTAATTTTGGCCGAAAAGAAATACACGCAATTCGTGTCGCGGACACGACCGAGGGGCGGTCGCCCGGCGACCGCCCCTCGTGTCTTCGATGAATCAGAAGTTGATCATGTGGCCGGCGAGGCCGTGGATCGCTTCCTGCAGCGCTTCGCTGAGCGTCGGGTGGGTGTGCACGTTGCGCGCGAGCTCGTTGACCGTGAGATCCCACTTCTGGGCCAGGGTCAGCTCGGGCAGCAGCTCCGAGACGTCGGGGCCGATGAGGTGGCCGCCGATGAGCTCGCCGTGGGTGTTGTCGGCGATCAGCTTCACGAAACCGGTCGGGTCGGCCAGGCCGTGCGCCTTGCCGTTGGCGGTGAACGGGAAGGTCGCGACCTTCACGTCGTAGCCCTCGTCGAGGGCCTGCTGCTCGGTGAGACCGAAGCTGGCGACCTGCGGCTGGCAGAAGGTGGCGCGCGGCATCATCCGGTAGTCGCCCAGGGTCAGCGTCTCGGCGCCGGCGATGGTCTCGGCGGCGACCACACCCTGCGCCTCGGCGACGTGCGCGAGCTGGAGCTTGGCGGTGACGTCACCGATCGCGTAGATGTGCGGCACGTTGGTGCGCATGTTGTCGTCGATCGCGATGGCGCCACGGTCGGTGAGGGCGACACCGGTGGTCTCCAGGCCGTAGCCATCGACGCGCGGCGCGAAGCCGACGGCCTGCAGCACCTTGTCGACGGTGACGGTCTCGATCGCGCCGGACTTGTTGTCCTTGATCTGGACGGTGACCTTGGAGCCGTCGTCGTCGATCGACTGCACGGCGGCACCGGTGGTGATGGTGACGCCGAGCTTCTTGTACTGCTTGGTGATCTCCTTGGAGACGTCGATGTCCTCGTTGGGCAGCGCGCGGTCGAGGAATTCCACGATCCGCACGTCGACGCCGTAGTTCTTGAGGACGTAGGCGAACTCCATGCCGATCGCACCCGCGCCGACGATCAGGATCGAGCCGGGCAGCTCACGGGTGAGGATCTGCTCCTCGTAGGTCACCACGTTGGCCGAGAGCTGGGTGCCCGGCAGCAGCTTGGTGGTGGTGCCGGTGGCGATGATGACGTTGTCGAACGTGATCGTCTCGGTGCCGCCCTTGGTCAGGGCCACATCGAGCGAGTTCGGGCCGGTGAAGGTACCGAGACCGTCGAACTCGTCGATCTTGTTCTTCTTCATCAGGAAGTGCACGCCCTTGACGCGCCCGTCGGCCACCTTGCGGCTGCGATCGAAGGCGGCGCCGAAGTCGAAGCTGACCTCACCGGAGATGCCGAAGGTCTTGGCTTCCTTGTGGAAGATATGGGCCAGTTCGGCGTTGCGCAGCAGTGCCTTGGACGGGATGCAGCCCACGTTCAGGCACACGCCACCCCAGTATTTCTGCTCGACAATCGCTGTTCGCAGGCCGAGTTGAGCGGCACGGATCGCGGCGACGTATCCGCCGGGACCAGCGCCGAGAACGACGACATCGTAGTGGGAAGTCACGACCCCGAGCCTAACTCTGTTTCGGGGAGTTCACCCACCCGTCCCCCACTTAGGTGAGGTGCGCGCGAGCGGGCGCTACGGACCGCCGAGCACCTTGCGCAACGTGTCGGCCACGGCCGCGAGCTCGGCGGCGCTCACGTGGGCCCCGAGCCTGCGTTCGATGCCGGCGAGGTAGTGCGGCGCGGCCTCGCGGAACCGCTGCCTGCCGAGGTCGGAGATGGCCACCAGCGCGGACCTGCCGTCGTCGGGGTTGGTCTCGCGGCGCAGCAGGCCGTCGGCTTCCAGCTCGGCGACGAGGCGACTCACCCTGGTCCGGCTGAGGACGACCTTGTCGCCCAGATCGCTCATCCGCATCGGCCCGGCCGCGTCGAGTTCGAGCAGCACGTCGTACCAGGTCAGCGGCAAGCCGGTGGCTTTGCGGAGTTCGGCGTCGAGTTCGGGGACGAACGCCGCGTGCACCTGCAACAGCGCCGCCCACGCGGCGACCGCGGGACGACGGGACGGCTGATCGTTCGGCACCGGACCAGTCTACCCACTTGCGTGCGTGCGCACACAACTAGTAGCGTGTGCACGCACATAAATTTCCTTCGAACAACCGAGGTGGACCCCATGACCGCACTCATCACCCGCGACGAACTGGCCGCGGCGATCGAGTCGAACACCGTGACCGTGCTCGACGCACTCGGCCCGGAGTACTACGCCAAGGCGCACCTGCCCGGCGCGCTCAACCTGATCGCCGACGATGTCGCCGACCGCGCCCCCGAACTCCTGCCGGACCGCGACGCGGCGGTCGTCGTCTACTGCTCGAACGCCGGGTGCGGCAACAGCCAGGTCGTCGCGAGCGAGCTGGAAGCCCTCGGCTACACCGATGTCCGCAAGTACCGCGAAGGCATCCAGGACTGGTCCGAGGCGGGCCTGCCGATCGAAACGTCGGCCTGACCGCTCGCGCCACAGCCTTCCACCGCCCGACCAGCGGCCCGCCGACGGCGAGCCGCTAGTCGGGCTCGCCGGGCCGCAGCGCCTTGCCGATCTCGTCGGCGAGCAGGAAACCGGCCAGGCCGTGCCCGTGCTTCTCCCGGCGCACCAGCGAGATGATGTTGACGTCGAAGGCGTCGCGCACCTGCCGGAAGGCCAGGCGGCCGTCCCGGAGTTCCTCGGCGATGTCGAACTCACTGAGGAAGGCGATCGCCTCGCCGGACATCGCCAGCCGCTTCATCGTCTCGATCGAATTGGTGTGGAACGCGGGCTGGATATCGAGACCGGCGTTGGCGAAGGCCTCGGCGACGATCCCGTGGATCACCATGGCACGGTCGGCGAAGATCAGCGGAAACGGAGTGCACTGCGCGAGCGGGATCGTCTCCATCGGGGCCAGCGGATGATGCGGCGAGACAACGACTCCGAGCCGCGTGTTCATCTGCCAGCAGACCTCGAGCTGCGCCGACGGCGGGATATTGAAGCCGAGGCCGAGGTCTGCCTCACTGTTCTCGATGGCCTGCACGATGTCGAGGGTCGACATGGTGCGGATCGAGATCCGGACCTGCGGATGCCGGGCGCGAAACGTCGTGGCCGCGGTGGCCACGACACTGCTGGCCAGGCCGGTCATGGTGGCGATCACGACCTCCCCGCTGCCGAGCGCGCGCAGATCACGGATGTCGGCCACGGTCTCGCGGTATTGCCGCAGCGTCTGCCGGATGTGCACGAGCAGCGCCTCGCCCGCCGGGGTGAGCCGCATGCCGCGCGGCAGCCGTTCGAACAGCGGCTGGTCGAGTTCGGCCTCCAGCAGCAGGATCTGCCGATTGATCGCCGACGGCGCGACATGGAGCCGGGCGCCGGCCGCGCGAATGGACCCGAGCCGCGCCACTTCGTCGATGTACTGCAGCAATCGTGAATGGAGCACCGCCACCTCCTGGAATTAGTGTACGAAAATTTAGTACACCTCGTGCGAAAACGAATGCTTGTGGGCAACGGTGCTGATCACGTCCAATCGATACAGGCGCAGCGACAGTGCCGAAATATCGAGATGAGGACCGCCATGCCCCAGCAGAATTCGACGACCGAGGCCCCTTTCCCGGGCGCCGCCGAGGTTTCCGCCCACGACGATCACGTCCGCACGATCTTCGCCATCCTGGCAGGCGAGCAGGAAGCGGACCTGCTGCTGCGCAATCTGCACATCCTCGACGTGCACAGCGAATCCGTCTATCCCGGTTCGCTGCTGGTCCACGGGGAACGCATCATCGCACTGAACCCCGACGAGTCGATCGTGCGCTATCGCGAATCCTTCGACGGTGGCGGCCTTTACGCGATTCCTGGCCTGATCGACTCGCACCTGCACTTCGAATCCCAGCTCGCGCATCCGGCGGCCTTCGGCGAGGCGATCGTGCCGAGCGGCACGACCACGGTCTTCGGCGAGACCCTCGATTTCGCCAGCGCGGCGGGCGACGAAGCGGTCGACGCCGCCCGGGCGCTGTTCGCCGACCACGACAAACTCCCCTACCGGCTCTACGCTTTCGCGCCGGGGAAGAAGACCTCGCCGGAAGTCACCGAAGCGATGCTGGCGATGGATCCGGTCATCGGCCTCGGCGAACTGGCCCATCTGTCCTATATGACCGGCAACGCCGACGATTTCCGCAAGTCCGCGCTCGGCCGGGCGAACGCCGGATTCGTCAACTGCCACTGGGGCGTCACATCACTGCCGGACATGCTGCTCAATTACATGCCCGCGATCGGCGTCGACAACAACCACGACGTCTGGAACGAAGCCGATATCGAGAAGAGCATTCGCTACGGCCTCAACACCCAGATCAAATTCGGCGTCGGTAGCCCGGAGGTCATTCGAACAATGTTGCGCGCCATCGTAAAACGGCACTGGCCCGCCGAGAACTTCCAGCTCTGCGCCGACAATATCTCGGTGGACCGGGTCCTGCGGCAGGGCCATATCGACTGGGTCGTCTCCCTGGCCGTGGAGATGGGTATGCCGCCGATCAAGGCGATCAAGATGGGCACCCTCTACGCGGCGCGCTCGTTCCACAAGGACCGCGATCTCGGCTCGCTGAGCCCGGGCCGCTTCGCCGACATCGTGCTCACCGACAGCCTCGCCACGATCAATCCGCGCTATGTCTTCAAGGGCGGCAAGCTGGTGGCCCGGGATCGGCGCCTGCTCGAGCCCGTCGGGATCGACTATTCGGTGCTGGCCAAGCGACCCAGGCCCGGCCTCGAGGGCCTGCGTGCCGAACAGCTCGACCTCACCCCGATCGAGATCTCGGCGGACGGCACCCGGGCGAAGGTGCTGGTCTTCGACGTCTACGGGCGCGGGCATCGCAAGTTCGCGCAGGAGGTCTGGGTGCCGGTGCGCGACGGCGCGATCGTTCCCGAGCACGACGGGGTGCGGCTCAACCGGATCTCGATCGTGCAGCGCTACGCCGACGGCGCGCGCCACATCGTGAACGGGCTGTTCCAAGGCGTCTCGATCGAGCGCGGGGCGGTCTCGACCTTCTGGCCAGCGCCGTCGGCCTACTTCGTGGTCGTCGGATCCGACAGCGCCGAGATGCGCGCGAACCTCCAGCAGCTCGACGGGCTGGTCGGCGGCTGTGTCGTCACCGACGAGCAGGAAGCGAAAGCCGTGCTGCCGCTGGACTTCTATGGCGTCATGGCGGATATGGACCTGACCGAACTCGTCGAGGCGACCCGGTCGATCGACGAGGCGCTGGCGAAACTCGGCCATCACAACGAGGGCGAACCGGTCGTCAACAAGCTACTGACGCTGTTCATCTCGCTCGATCGCTTCGGCTTCATGAAATAGCGTCGGCTACCAGAGCAAGGGATCCACCGCTATGCAGCACGACAACGACGCGGCAGTCATCGACAACGGGAACAAGGTGCGCCGCTGGATCACCTACGTCGCCGGAATCTATATCCTCACCCTCGGCCTCAGCCTGGCCATCAGGGCCGGGATCGGGATCTCCCCGCAGAGCAGCCTCACCCGCACGATGACGCTGGTGTTCACCCCGCTGAGCCAGGGCAACTACAACCTCATCCTCGAGATCATCATGCTCGGCCTGACCTTCCTGGTCGGACCGAAGGCTTTCAAGGCGAGCTACCTGCTTTCGATGATCCCGGCGCTGGTGCTGGCACTGCTCCTCGACCTGAACCTGTGGCTCACCGAGTGGGTCCACCTGGAGCCGTACGCGGCCAACCTCGTCTTGCTGGTCTTCGCCGACGCGATGCTGGCGCTGGGCCTGTTCCTGATGATTCGCGCGAACCTGATCCTGATGCCGATCGACCTGTTCGTGAATACGATCCAGCAGCGGACGGGCCGCAAGTGGGGCAACATCAAGACCGTGTTCGACTGCACGCTGCTCGCGATCTCGGCGGGCATCGGGCTGATCTTCCTCGGCGCACCGCATTTCATTCGCGAGGGCACGATCATCAACGCGATCCTCGTCGGCCAGTACGTGAAGGGGTACTTCTTCCTGTACGGGAAGGTCACGGCGCGCAAGCGCGCGGCCCAGCCGGTGCCGACGCCCGTCGCCGACTAGCGCGAACCGCCGCCGCCCCGCGCGGCAGGCTGGTTCGCCTCGGCTGCGGTCAGTCGCGCCAGACCTGGCCGGCGACCCTGGCGAAGTTGCCGCCGAAGATCGCCGCGCGCTCGGCTCGGTGGAACCCCCGGTCGGCCAGCAGCTCGTCGAGGCCGGGTGCGCCGGACTCGCCGAGCAGGTCCTCCGGGGGAACCCATTGGAGCGGGCCCCATTTCGTGTACGCCTCGGAGAAAGCGCCGGGATTGTCCCGGATCTCGTCGTTGAATTCCCGGCCGTCGAAGGAGTAGTCCGAACCGATGCCGATGTGGTCGAGCCCGACCAGATCGACGCCGTAGCGGATGTGGTCGGCCATGGCGGCCAGCCGGGCTGCGTGGTCGTCGGGAGCGTTGTGACCGAGGAAGATTCCCACCCCGTTGATGCCGATCACCCCGCCGGTCTCGGCGCAGGCGCGGGCCTGGTCGTCGGAGATGTTGCGCGGATGCTCCCACAGGGCAGCGAAATTGGAGTGGCTGTAGATCATCGGGACGGCGGTGTTGGTCGCGATATCGAGCCCGGTGCGACGCGAGCAGTGCGAGCCATCGGCGAACACGCCGACCTCGTTCAGCTTGCGCACCAAGTCTTTTCCGTAGCCGGTGAGGCCGGCGTCCTCGGTATCGAGACAGCCACAGCCCGCCGCGTTGGCGTGGTTGTAGCTCGGGAGCAGCGAGCGCACGCCGAGCCGGTAGAACATCTCCACATTGTCGAGATCACCGCCGAGCGGGGCCGAGTCCTCCAGGTCGAAGGCCAGCGCGATCGCGTCGTCGGCGCCGATATCGGCGCGGCGCTCGACCAGCCGGAAACGCGGATCGGCCGATGCCTGGTCACGGAATTGGTGCAGCAGCGCCAGCGAATCCGTGGTGGTCTGCGCCGAATACCCGACGTTGACCGACAGATACGACCCGAGCGGGTAGCGGGCGAGCTCGCCGATGCGCGCGGTGTGATGCAACGGCAGACAGCAGTGCTGCTCCCACAGGAAGGGCGCCATGGTCACCTCCGGTCGTAGTCCGTGACCTGCGATCCTACGGATCGCAACACATCCGGAACCTCAACGACGCTAACGGGTTGTCTGATCGGTCCGATCAATCAGTACTTCCTCCCACTGCCCGAAGGCGGTGCGACATGCGTCGCTTCCTCGTCCTGCTCACCACGCTCGCGGCCTGCGCGGGCCTGTGGACCCTGCCCGCTACCGCGACCCCGTCCTCCTGCGGACTCACCTGGGGCTCCCTCGACAAGTCGAGCGCGGGGTACTCCACCGCGACCGTCGGCGCAGTCCGGTCCGGCCGCCACGACTGCTTCGACCGCCTCGTCGTCGACCTGTCCGGCCCGCTCCCGGGCTACCGCGTCGGTTACGTCGACACGGTCGCCATGGACGGCTCCGGCGCCGCGGTCCCGTTGCGCGGCGGCGCGTACCTCCAGGTGATGGTGCAAGCCCCGGCCTACGACGCCGAGGGCAACAGCACCTACCGCCCCGCGAACCGCGCCGAACTCGTCGACGTCGGCGGCTACCCGACCTTCCGTCAGGCCTCCTGGGCCGGCTCGTTCGAGGGCCAGACCACCCTCGGCCTCGGCGTCCGCGCCCGCCTGCCGTTCCGGGTTCTCACCCTCGACGACCCCGCTCGCGTGGTGATCGACGTCGCTCACTCCTGGTGAGCCCGCACACTCCCGCGGCCACTCGGCAACAATGGGGGAATGAGCGGCGTTGAGCAGGACGTGACGGATCCCTATCTCTGGCTCGAGGATGTGACCGGCGAGGCCGCGCTGGACTGGGCGCGGGCCCGCAACGAGGTGGTGCGGCAGCGGTTCGCGGACACGGAGCGGTTCGGCGCGCTCGAGCAGCGCGTGCTCGCCATGCTCGACGACGACACCAAGATCGCCTACCCCGGCCGGCGCGGGCCGTGGCTGTACAACTTCTGGCGCGATGCCGAGCATCAGCGCGGGCTGTGGCGGCGGACCACCTTCGAGTCCTACGCGAGCGAGAACCCCGAGTGGGATGTGCTGATCGACGTCGACGCCCTCGCCGAGGCCGACGGGGAGAACTGGGTCTGGGCGGGCGCCACCGTCCTGCGGCCCTCGCAGGAGCGCGCCTTCATCCAGCTCTCCCGCGGCGGTGCCGACGCGAAGGTTCAGCGTGAATTCGACCTGACGACAAGGGAGTTCATCGCACCGGCGGACGGCGGGTTCTTCCTGCCCGAGGCCAAGTCGCAGCTGCGCTGGATCGACATCGACACCGTCTACGTCGGCACCGATTTCGGCCCCGGCTCACTCACCGATTCGGGCTACCCGCGCATCGCCAAGCGCTGGCGGCGCGGCACCGCGCTGGCCGAGGCGGAGACGGTCTTCGAGGGCAAGCCGACCGACGTCTCGGTCAGCGCCGGTTACGACCGCCATCCCGGCTTCGAACGGCACTGGGCCGGCCGGGCGACCGACTTCTTCAACGAGGAGATCTCCCTGCTGGATGCCGATGGCACCTGGCGCCTGCTGGAGACTCCGACCGACGCCGATGTGAGCTGGTATCGCGACTGGCTGCTGGTGCGGCTGAAGACCGCGTGGGAGGTCGGCGGCGCGACCTTCGAGCCGGGCAGCCTGCTCGTCACCGATCTGCCGGGGTTCCTCGCCGGCGAACGGGATTTCGAGGCCCTGTTCACGCCCGACGCGCACACCTCGCTCGACGGCTGGGGCTGGACCGAGAACCACCTCGTCCTGACCACCCTGCAGGACGTGCAGACCGGCCTGCGGGTGCTCACGCCCGGCCCCGACGGCTGGACGACGACCGAACTCGCCGACTCCCCCGCCATGTCGTCGACCACGGTGAACAACCTCGACCCGCTCGAGGGCGGCGACGAATTCATGCTCACCACCACCGGATTCGCCACGCCGACCACCTTGCTCAGCAGTGCCATCGGCGAACCGGCCACGGTGCTCAAGCAGGCCCCCGCCTACTTCGACGCCACCGGCATCGAGACCGAACAGTTCTTCGCGACCTCCGACGACGGAACGGCCGTGCCCTACTTCGTGATTCGTCACCGTGACCGTCGCGGCACGCCGAGCCCGACCATCATGAACGGCTACGGCGGCTTCGAGATCTCCAAGACGCCCCAGTATCTGGGCTCGGCGGGCATGGCCTGGCTGGAGCGCGGCGGCACCTACGTGGTGACCAATATCCGCGGCGGCGGCGAATACGGCCCCGAATGGCACACCGCGGCACTGAAAGAGCACCGGCACCGCGCCTTCGAGGATTTCGCCGCGGTCGCGCGCGACCTGGTGACCCGTGGCATCACCACCCCGGATCGCCTCGGCGCCATCGGCGGCAGCAACGGCGGTCTGCTGATGGGCGTCATGCTCACCCGCTACCCGGAGCTGTTCGGCGCGATCGTGTGCCAGGTGCCGCTGCTGGACATGCGGCGCTACCACCTGCTGCTGGCGGGCGCGTCCTGGGTGGCCGAGTACGGCGACCCGGACAAGCCGCAGGAGTGGGCCTACATCAGCGAGTACTCGCCGTATCAGAACACCGACACCGGCAAGCAGTACCCGCCGATCCTGCTCGCCACCTCCACCCGCGACGATCGCGTGCACCCCGGGCACGCGCGAAAGATGGCGGCGCTGCTGGAATCCCAGGACCGCACCGTCTGGTACTACGAGAACATCGAGGGCGGGCACGGCGGCGCGGCCGACAACAAGCAGTCGGCCTACCTGTCGGCGCTGGTCTACGAGTTCTTCACGCAGATGCTGATGGAGGGCCGCCGCTCGGCGTAGGCCCTAGCGGTCGCGCAGCCACTTCTCGACGACGTCGACCGTGGAATCCGGATTGGTGATCCAGCCGTTGTGCCCGAGGGCCTCCGGCTGGAACCACCGGGTCACCGGCGCCGCGGGCAGTTTGCTCAGCAGGTGGTCGGCGGAGGTCTGCGGCGCCAGGTCGTCGCCGGCCACAGTGATCGACAGGATCGGGAACTTCAACCGCGAGATCCGTTCCTCGTAGTCGATATCGGCGCCGACGGGCACGAAGCGCCCGGTGCGGGCCAGCCGCGCCCAATCCGACATGAGCACCTTGGACTGCCTGCCGAAGGCGCGGCGGCCGAGCATGTCCCCCGGCCAGAACCCGGCCAGATTCGACGCGACCGCCACCGCGGCCGTGCCGACCAGCATCCCCGGCCCGAGCACCCCGCGATATCCGCGGAAGTACGGCGTGCCGGACGCGATCAGGATCAGCCCGGCGATCCGCCCGCGCGCCCTGGCGGCGTAGAGGACGGCGAGCTGCCCGCCCATGCTGTGGCCGAGCAGGTAGGGCGTGCTGCCGGGGAACCGGTCGCGCACCGCCTGCAGGATCGCCGGGAAGTCGACGGAGGCCAATTCGTGGTAGCCGTAGGCGCTGTCGGCGTCGGGCCGGTGCGTGCTGTCACCGTTGCCGCGCAGCTCGCCGATGGCGACGTCGAAGCCGCGCTGGGCCAGCCGGTCGCCGAAGTACTCGTAGAACTCACCGGGCACGGCGAGGCCGGGCACGATGACGACGACCGGTCGCGGCGCGTCCGGAGTCACCGGATGTCGATGCGGGCCGCGCGCGGGGATGAGCCGCACGGGCAGGGTAGTGCCGTCGGGCACCTGGATCGGGACGACCTCGACCCGGGGCATCAGGCCCCTACCGCACCGAGGATCACCCGGCTCAGCACTTGGATCACGTCGTCGAGCGGCGGCCGCGGATCGGAACCGCTCCAGCCGTCGACGACATAGTTGACCGCGCCGATGATGGCCAGCACGCGCAGCTCGTAGTCACCGGAGGGGATCTCGCCGTGCATGGCGGCGTCCTCGGCGGCGCTGGCCAGCAGCGAGCCCCACACGCGCCGTAGCTCCAGCCGGAACTTCTCCACCTTGGGGCCCGCGCCGACCACCTCGACGAGCGCCACCCGCGCCTTGCGTGGATCGGCGCCGATCGCCTCGACGTAGGCGCGCACGGCGGCATCGATCTGTTCGAGCACCGTCGCGTCGGTCTTCGCTTCGAGAGCAGTGGCGACCGCTTCGCGCGATTGCCGATCGATCTGCTCGTACAGTTCCAACAGCAACGACTCGCGGCCGGTGAACTCCTCGTAGAACTGACGGGACGACAGTCCCGCGTCCTTACAGATGGCACCGACCGAGCTGTTGGCGTACCCGTCGCGCGCGAAGACCGTCAGGCCTGACTCCAGAAAACGCGCACGCCGCTGGCGTTGCCGGTCCTCTACGGGTTGCCCGGCATACATTCGTCCCGTATTCGCATCCTGTGACATTGTCGCTGACAATACCGAAGGGCCCGATCCCCTCGTCATGGATCGGGCCCTTCGGCTGCCCTTCCGGCTTACCGCGCGTTAGCCGAAAGTTGGCTACAGTCCGCTCAGTTGCCCGAGGCCTGCGCAGAACCGGTGCTGAGCGAGCTGGTGAGCAGGCCCAGCAGCAGGGTCAGGATGTTGCCGTCAGAGCCGTCATCGGTGATGTTGTAAAGCATGTGTCACTCCAAGTTGATGCTTTGTGACTACGTTGTCACTGGCCATTTGCCGTCTCGGACGATACCGAGGCAAATCTGAACAGGGAGTGTTTTAGAGGAATTTCCTAGAACTTTTTTGTCACTTGGCACAAGCCCCAGGAACTTCCGGCTCGCCCAGGCTCGACATGAGCCGCCGGGGCGGGTGCGCGGCCAGCGCGGGCGGTGAAATCGATGATCGCGTCCCAATATTCGTCGATCCGGACCGTCACCCCGTCGTCGAACAGCCGCAGTACATCGGCGGCGCGCTTGGACAACCGGGATGTGAAACGAGAGTGTACCGACGCGCAGTACTCACTTCCGTCGAACCGGGAAGTAACCGTCGCGGCGAGTTCGCATTCGGCGCGCGTCCGCCCCTCCCGGATGTCCCAGCGCCGTCCGCCCGGGCCGCGTAGTGGTGCACGCCGCTCAGCGCGCCGACCTCCTCCGGAAAGCGGCGCCTCGCCCTGGCATGCTCTCCCGCATGACCGTGAACGAGGACGACGACACCGACTACGTGCGGGTGGTGTTCCGGCTGCCGGACGACCCCTCGGGTTGGCACGCGTTCCGCACGGAACGGATGTGGGCCGTCCGGCTCGACGAGAAGCGGGTTCGGCTGGACAACATCCCTTTTCACGCCGCCGGCGTCGCGCTGGGTGATGTGATCGCGGTCGAGGCGGACGACGAGGGCGTGCTGTGGGCCGGGGACGTGCTCGAGCCGTCCGGGAACTGCACGATCCGGGTCATCCCGGTGGAGGGCTGCCTGCGCGCCGAGGTCCGCCAGGCCGTGCTCGACGCCTTCGAACCGCTCGGTGTCGAGGGCGAAGGCAGCGCCACCGGTCTGGTCGCGCTGAACGTCCCCGCCGACAGCGATCTCGAGGAGACCAAAGCCACCCTCGCCCAGGGCCATGCCGATGGCCTGTGGTGCTACGACATCGGCGCCGCTACCGACCGATGGCGCACCGCCACACCGGCACTCGCCGAGCACAACCCGAGCGACCCACCCCCGCCGCCATACGGACTGACCTTCCCCGCCGAGGTCACGGCCTACGTCTACAACACCGTCGCCAC
This sequence comes from Nocardia sp. MH4, assembly GCF_019266065.1. Classification (GTDB taxonomy): domain Bacteria; phylum Actinomycetota; class Actinomycetes; order Mycobacteriales; family Mycobacteriaceae; genus Nocardia; species Nocardia canadensis. The sequence continues at coordinate 120,101 of NZ_LPNR01000132.1, forward strand.
CGGCGAGAGCCCCGCGCTGGTCGTCGTTCGCGACCCCGACGGCGAGTGGATCGTCGGCGACGGCTCCGGCGACCCCCTCGGCGCCGACACCGCCACCCTTTTGCCCATCCAGCACGTCACCGACGCCGACTCCTCGGTCATCGAGCTGTCCACGTTGTCCCCCGGCAGACTCGCCTGGCGCGACCAGCCCACCGATCCCTGGACCATCGAGGACTTCAGCTACGCCGACGAGGACACCGAGTAGCGGTCGCCGAAACGGCGCAGGCGCGATCCATGGCGGGCCGCCGCCACCAGCGCGGCCAGTAGTTCTAGTTGCGACGACCACTACCGGGTGGCAGGATGACCGGCACATGGTGAGGGAATTCGAGACCGCTCGCGACAGCCTGGACGGACTGTCGGTCGGGGATGCGCTGGGAGCACAGTTCTTCGTGCCAGGTCGGTCGGTGACGGAACTGGTGGCCGGGCGGCCGCCGGCGGGGCCGTGGGAATGGACCGATGACACCGAGATGGCGTGTTCGGTGTTCACCGAGATTCGGCGGCGGGGGCGCATCGACCGGGACGCGCTGGCGTCGACGTTCGCCGATCGGTGCGAACCGTATCGCGGGTACAGCGGCGGGACAGTCGCTGTGCTGCACCAGATTCGGGACGGCAGGCCATGGCCGGAGGCGGCCGGGGCGCTGTTCGACGGGCGTGGGTCGTGGGGAAACGGCGCGGCGATGCGGGTGGCCCCGCTCGGGGCGTATTTCGCCGGTGATCTCGATCGGGCCGCGGCGGAGGCGGCCTCGACGGCCGAGGTGACGCATCGGCACCCGGAGGCGATCGTGGGGGCGATGGCTGTCGCGGTGGCGGCGAGCTGGGCGGCTTCCGGTCGCGGAACGGACTGCGCGCCGGCGGAACTCCTGGACGCGGTGGAGCCGTACCTGGTGCCGGGACGGACAGCGAGTGGGGTGCGGCGCGCCAGGGAACTGCTCGGACGCTCCGTCGCCGAAGCCGCGTACGAGCTCGGCAACGGCGCGCAGGTGAGCGCGCAGGACACAGTGCCGTTCACACTGTGGGCGGCGGCGAGCTTCCTCGACGACTTTCCGGCCGCGATCACCGCCTGCGTCGAGGCAGGTGGCGACGCGGACACCACCGCGGCCATCGTGGGCGGAATCGTGGCCGCGCGCACAGGAATCGGGACGCCGGGCGGGGTGCCACCGGACTGGCTGGCCGCCCGGGAAGCCTTGCCCGCCTGGGTGGCGTGAGGCCCAGGCGTGCTTGATCCGCGCGATGACGAACCACAACGTGCCGGGACCGTCCAGCGGGACCGGAGCCGGGCGGGCGAGCACGGCCTCGGGCAGCGCTCGCCCGGAAAGGTGCACGCCGTTCCACAACGAGGAACTCCCCGCCATCCGGTCGTCACCCGGAGCACCCCGCCGCCGACTCGTAGCTGGAACTCGTGACCGTGCAACGAAAATTGTTCGGCCACAAATCTTTTGACCAGTGTTGCGACCAGGCTGCGAAAAATCCGACCAGGGGCGGAGGATCCCCAGGTCGCGGGTGCCTATGCTGTGCGTGACAGACCGTCACACCCATCCCGGAGGCACCGTTGCCGAACAATCTCGAAGCCAGCATCGACATCGCCGCAGCGCCGGAGAAAGTGTGGTCGATCCTGGCCGACCTGCGTCGCGTATCCGAACTCAGCCCGACGACGCTGAAGATGATCCCCTTCGGCGGCGTCCGCGACGGCGCGTTCACCGTCAACGTCAACAAGGTCGGCTGGAAGATCTACCCGACCACTTCGCGCATCGTGACCTTCGAGCCGAACAAGTCCTTCGCGTTCCGGATGAACGAGAACCGCACGGTGTGGCGCTACGACCTCGAGCCGACCACCACCGGCACCCGCGTGGTGGAGACCCGCACCGTCGATCCCCGGGGCCTGCCCGGCTGGCTGCGCGGCGCCATCAAGGTCGCGATGGGCGGCGAGCAGAAGTTCGAGGCCGACCTGGTCTCGGGCATGCGGGAGACGTTGAGCAAGGTCAAGGCCGCCGCCGAGCGCTGACCCACCCGAACGCCGAGAGCCCGCCGGATGATCCGGCGGGCTCTCGTCGTTTCAGGGTCAGAGATCGACGCGGATCTCGTCGAGCGCCTCCGCCGTGCGGGTGAGCAGCGCCGTCACCGCGGCCAGTTCCTCGGCGGTGAAGCGGGCGGCCAGGTCGCGTTCCACCGCGATGGCGCGGACGTCGGCGTCCGCGGTCACCTCCCGGCCCGCGTCGGTCAGCCGGGTCTCCAGGACGTTCTTGTGCCATTCGTGCGGCGTCCGCTCGACCAGGCCCCGGTCCTGCAGGTTCGTCAGAACGGTGTTCATCGTCGGCGGCGTCACCCCCGCCAGCCGGGCCAGCGCCGCGGCCGAGATGCCGGGGTTCTCGGCCAGGTGCAGCAGCGCGCTGTACTGCGGAACGGTCAGCCCGGCCGGCTTCAGCGCGGCGGTCTTCGCCGCGATCAGGGACTGCTCGGCGCGCTTGATATACGTGCCGAGCCTCTCGGCGGCGGGCATGGACGTCATGGGTGCATGCTATCCGCCCATCATCACATAATGATCTTGACGATCATTAGAACTCTAATCTACATTCCTGCCTATCACTTGATGTCTAGCATTACATCACTGAGAGGCTTCATCATGATCAGGACCAGCGCCACCCTCGCCCTGGCCGTCGCCTGCCTGGCCGTCGCCTCGTGCGGCACCGGCACCGCGCCCACCACACCCCGGCTGAGCACCGCCTACGAGCTGCCCGGCGCCGCCGTCTATCCCGAGGGCATCGCGGTGGACGCGCGCTCCGGCGACAGCTTCGTCGGCTCGTTCGCCGACGGCGCCGTCTACCGGGCCGCCGCGAACGCGACCCGGGCGGAGGTGTTCCTGCCCGCCGGCGCCGACGGCCGCAAGACCGCCAACGGCCTGCGGGTCGACCACAACGGCAGGCTGTGGGTGATCGATTCGGGCGTGGGCGTCGCGGTGTACGACACCGGATCGCGCGCGCTGCTCGCCTCGTTCGTCGTACCGGGCAGCGGTCCGCGCTTCGTCAACGATCTCGACTTCGGCGCCGACGGCAGCGCCTATCTGACCGACAGCGTGCGCAATGTCGTCTACCGGGTCACTCCGGACCGGATCGCCGAGGGCCGCGGGGAACTGGCGGTCGGCTACGACCTGGGCCCGGTGCTGGGCCCGCGTGATCCGCAGACCTTCGAGCTCAACGGCATCGTCGCCGATCCGGCAGGCGCGTATCTGCTGGTCGTGGCGATGTCGGCGGGCGAGCTGTACCGGATCGACCTGACCGGCGGCGAGCCGATCGGCAAGGTCGCGCTGACCGGTGGCGACGTGCGCCACGGCGATGGGATGGAACTGCGGGACGACACCCTGTGGGTGGTCCACAACACCGAGAACACGCTCAGCCGCTGGACCGTCTCCGACCATGGTGCCACCGCGACGCGGGTCGCCGAATTCCACGATCCCGCACTGAGCATCCCCACCACGATGGCGCACGCGGGCGATCGGGCGCTGATCGTGTCGTCGCAGTTCGACAAGGGCGGGCCGATGGGCGGCACCGGCGCGCCGGGACCGTTCGTGGTGACCGCCGTCGACGGGTTCTGAGTCAGGTCTCGGCGACGAATTCCCGCAGGACCGCGACGAATTCGTCCGGCTGCTCGACCTGCGGGGAGTGACCGGCGTGTTCGACGAGATGGGTCCGCGCACCCGCCGCGGCGTAGCGGTCCAGGGTGGCGGTGCTGTCGTAGAGGTGGTCATGGCGGCCGTGGATGGCCAGGACCGGCAGGTCGAGCGCGGCGGCCCGATCGTCGAGCGGACGCGCGGCCAGGTCGTCGCCCCGGGGGCCCGCGGCATAGGCCAGGCCGGCGGGGACGGCGGCGCGGAAGTCACGCACCACCGCGTCGGCCAGACCGGGCGCGGAGTCGTAGCGGAAGCGCGGCGCGAACGCGGTGCGGTGGGCCAGCCGGACCACCAGGCTCGGCGTCCACCGCTGCGCGAGCCGCACCGTCCACGGCCGGACCACCCAGGTCGCCGCCGCCGGGATCGCCGCGATCCGGTAGTCCGGCGCCTGCCCGACCACCACCACGCGGGCCACCCGGGGCGAGACCGCGGCGAGTTCCAGGGCGATCTCGGCGCCGAACGAATGCCCGACCACCGTCACCCGCGCGAGGTCGAGCTCGTCGAACAGTTCGATGATCGGCGCGGTCCGGGCGGCGGCGGTGAAGTCACCGGAGTCCGCGCCCTGGGCGTGGACGTCCACGCGGATCACCCGGTGGTCGCGCGCCAGCCGCTCGGCGACCGCGGCGAACCAGTCGACCGAGCCGGGAATGCCGTGCACGAACACGATCGCCGGGCCGGTCCGTGGGCCTTCGTCCAGAAACAGCACCAGTCCAGACTATCGAGACCGATCGGTTCGATCGCCGCACCGTTCGGTCAGCGTGGCTCGTCCAGCTCGGCGCGGAACAGCGCGCGCACCCGCTCGACCTGCCCCGGCCACACCGCACGCCAGAACCGTCCCGGCAGCACCCGGCCCCGCTCCTCCCGATCGACCCGGCCGCGCGGGTGGGAGATGATCCTGGCCTGCCCCGGATCGTAGGACCGCAGGAAGTCGATGGCGCACACCTGCTTGACGTTCTTGTACCCGTAGTGCGCGGGCGCGACGAGACGCAGCGGCGCGCCGAATGTGTCGGTGAGCTCCGCGCCGGACAGGCGATCGGCGAGCAGGACATCGGCGGCGAGGGCGTCGTCGAGGAACAACGTCGAGGAGTAACCGTCGAGGCCGGTGAAGCGCACCCAGCGGACGCCGGGATGCGGGACGACGCGCTCGGCCAGCAGCCGGTACACATCGGCGAAACGCACTCCCTCCCAGGTCAATCCGATCGCGCTCCAGGTCGTGACACAGTGCAGGTCACTGGTCCGGACGCACCGCTGCCCCGCGCCGAGGAGTTCGGCGATGCCGAATTGCGCCGGGTGCCGGGCCGTGCCGCCGACCGACACCCGATGGCCGGGCCCGGAACGCGCTCGGACACCGCCGAATTGCGGCAGCCCGAACGGCTCGTGCGGTGCGGGTCGCTGCCCCGGCGGCAACTCACCCGGCATCGCGCATCCTTCGCTCGGCGCGGGCCATCATGCGCGGGACCAGCCTGCGGTGGGCGATACCGACGATCGCGAAATACAGCCTTCCCAGCGGATTCCGGTAGCGCACCAGGGTGGTGAGGGTGACGCGGCCGTCGAGCACGCGCACCGAGGCGACGAAGTCGAGCATCGGCATCGCCTTGCCGGTCAGGTGCTCGGTGGCCGACCGGGCTCGTTCGGGAAAGGCGTTGCGGCCGAAGATCGCCCGGGTCCAGGCAGCCGGGTCGGTGGTGGCGCCGGGCGGCACGTCGGCGGAGTACGCGTCGGCGTAGTCGGGAGCGGCGATGGCCGCCTCGGCCAGCGGCGCCGCAGAGACGATCGGCATGGTCAAACCTCCATACTGTCCCGTATGGACTTGACCATACGGTAGCGTATGTGCATGCCGCAAGAGGAGAACGCGAAGTCGGCGGGACGCAGGCTCACCGCCGACGACTGGGCCCAGGCCGCGCTCGACGCCCTCGGCGAGGGCGGCCTCGCCGCGGTCGCGGTCGAACCGCTGGCGAAACGGCTCGGCGCCACCAAGGGCAGCTTCTACTGGCATTTCAAAGACCGGGCCGCGCTGGTCGACGCCGTCCTCGCGCGCTGGGAGCAGCGCGGCACCCAGGACGTCATCGACGAACTCGACCAGCTGCCCGGACCGGCCGAACGCTTGCAGCAGCTGTTCACCCACGTCATCGACTACGCCGCGCACGGCAGGGAGGACCTCGCGCTGCTCGCGTCGGTGGATCGGCCCGCCGTCGCCGCGGCGATGAGCCGGGTCGCCGAACGCCGCATCGCCTATGTCGCAGCGCAATTGCGACTGCTCGGAGTGCCCGACCCGCAGGCGCACACCCGCGCGGCGGTCGCCGTCAGCATCTATCACGGGTTCAATCAGCTGGCCAGAATCGCGCCGAAGACGCTGCCCGCCACCGACGAACTGGTCGACGCCGTGCTGCTGCGGCTGCTCGATCCGCAGCGCTGAATCGGTCGCATCGACAGCGCGCTCACCCCGCTCAACAGCCGATTTCGGTTCCGGGGCGAGCATTGTCGGCACACCAGTGGCGGTATTCGGCCTCGTCGAATACGCTTCGCCGCGGATGAAAACGCCTCATGGAGGGACGAGTGATCACTCCGAACAGGGCGGAGGACGCAGCCGAAGCCCGGCATACCGTGCCGTTGACCCAACTGATACACCTGATGGCGGAGTATCAGCACCTCGGCGCGCACCGTGACACCTTCCTCGCGACCCCGGCCGACGACACGTTCGTGCGCGGCTGCGGCATCGTCGCGGGGAGCATCGCCACCATCGGCGTCATCTGCACCGCCGTCGGCGCGTGGCAGGGTGGCGTCGCACTGCTCTCGATCGCCGCGCTCCCGGTCCTGCTGGCGTTCCGCCGCGGAATCCTCAACCGGCAGAACCGCGCCGCCCGCATCGATCTGTTCGACCACGGCGTCACCGTCTACCGCTCCGGCCAGCGCGTCGCCGGATTCCGCTGGGACAGCACCGAAGTCCGTCAGCAGATGATCCCGTTCCACGACACCACGCCGGTCTCCTACTATCTCGAGCTCACCGGCCCCGGCGGCGTCGAGGCCACCATCGACGAGGACGGCTTCGCCCGCGCCCGCGAATGGGCCCGCGCCATCCAATCCGCCGTCACCGCGACCCAACTCCCCCCGGCCGTGACCGCCATCGACAACGGCGACACCGTCGCCTTCGGCGACCTGGCCCTCTCCCTCGACGCCCTCACCTTCAACGGCGAGTCCTTCCCCTGGGAGAACATCCAGCTCATCGACGCCCGCAGCGGCCACATCCGCATCAAACTCGCCGGCATGTGGATCTCCCTCACCCCGGTCGGCACCATCCCCAACTTCTACATCTTCAACGAACTCGCCGAGCGCCTGCGGTTGACCCCGGTGGGCTGAGCCCCTCCATTCTCGACCGTCTGGACGGCCGCCGCCTCGGTAGGTGCGTACGGCGTCCAATGGACGCGTCGGCCAGTGACGTGGACACTGGAATCGACATCGAACCTGCGTTTCAGAAGGGGCGGATGGCGTGGAACCGTCGGAGGCACCAGTGGATTCGCCGTTCGTGTTCAGCTGGTCCGAGTACATCACCTGGTATCAGCGCATCAAGGCAGACCAACTCGATCCCGCAGCCAGAACCTTCGACCGTATCCTGACCAGCGCGCTCGATCAGCAGTTGCCACAGTTCGACCGGCACCGAATCAGGGTGGCAACGAGCCGGGTCAAGGACCCAGCGCGACTCTGGGCGAAGATGACGAAGCGCAAGTACCACGGACAGATCGTTTCGCTCGAGTCGATTCCGGAGGCGATCGACGATCTGGTCGGTTTTCGGGTTATCTGTAACAACCTCAGTGACGTGACGCGACTCCAGGACATCCTGGCCGGTCTCCCGTCGTCCGACACGAGTGATGCCTATTCGTTGGCGATCGAGCCGAACTCCACCAAGGACTACTTCGATGCTCCGAAAGAGTCCGGCTATCGCGCTTACCACGTCAACCTGGTGACCATCGTTCCGGGCTTCGACAAACATGCACGTGTTCGTGGCGAACTTCAGGTGCGCACGCTCCTGCAGGACGGCTGGGGTGAACTCACGCACGAAGACACGTACAAACCCGGTGTTCGACTTCCTGATCTCGCCACGACGATCGCCCGGCGCATGGCCGACCTCCTCGCGACGGTCGATGATCTTGCCCAGGACCTTCGCAACGAACTGGATCGAATCGCCGAGCGCACGATCGCGGATGAGGAATCCGGCGACGTCCGGCCAACCGAAAACCATTCGAAAGCAAACACTTCCGAGACGTCACCCCCACCGCCGATCAGCAATGACTCCCGCGAAGCGCTCTACGACGGAGTACGCACCATCGTTGCCAGCCTCAAACATCCGGCATTGCTGACCGACGTCGCGCAACAGGTGCAGTCGAAGTTCGGAACCGATCTCATCCGAGGTTGGGCAGGCCATGGCTCCTTTCGCGATCTGCTGACCGCCGCCGTCGCCGATGTCCGCATCGCCGGCACCCCGGCCAAGGTGGTTCCGCCGGGTACTCCACACGATGAGATCGTCGACCTCAGCACCCGAACCGATTTCGAGATTCCGATGATCATCCGCAAGCTCCGGGTCAAGGATCGCAACACTCCCGCGGTCGGTAGGCGCCAGATCTCGCAGGTTGTCACTGCCGTACGCGACGCCGTAACCGCGACAGTGTGGCACGAGCTGGAGCTCGCCTCGGACGGCCTGACCGGCATTCGCGATGTGAACAAACTCAGCCAGAGAGCACGGACAGCAGCTTCCGAGCGTGGGGAGATCGTCAGCCGACCTCATCTCGACTACGTGTTCAAAGCACTGCTGTGGAACCACTGTCTAAAGGCCGATCTGACCGTCGAGGAGATCAGGGAATGCCTGGCCACCCATCTGATCTCACGCGCGAACATCGTCGGGATACCCGTCGAACCCGAAGACCCACGTCGAGTCCGGCAATGGCTCGCCGACGAGCAGTGAACACGCCCTATGCCACTACGACACCGTGCTATAATCGGGCCCGATCGAGATTACTTCGTTCGATGGCAATGCCTTCGAGAAATTTCGGTCCGAACTCAAAACATAGGACGTCGGGCCAAACAGCTTGGCTGAATGGCAACTCCGGTCGACCACCACAGCGACGCTACCGCCGCAACGCTGCAAGGAGTCACTTCCTACGGGATTCGATTGAATCGGCCTGCCGCAGAAGTCGAAGGAGCCGTGCCAGGGCGAGTCGACGACATATGTTCCAGCAGATAGCCCCGTTCACCTGGGGCTATCTTCGTATCTGGAGGCAGATGTCATGACCGCCGCTGATCCGCAGGTCGCTTTCCAGGCACTGCAGAACATCATCTCCGAGTGGCGCGAACTCGGCCGTATCACCACGACCGCAGGCTTGAAGCCGGCTATGCAGGACGCACTCGAAGGTTTCACCGAGCAGGAATACGGATTCGACACTTTTCGTGACTTCATCCTTGCCGCCGAGCACGCCGGGTGTGTGCAGGTTCGCCGACTTCCCAACGGCCACAACCTTGTCGGTCTCCCCGGGGAGACATCCGAGGCCCTGGATCAGGTAGCGGCCATGGCCAGGCCCGCCGAGCCCAACAGCACAGCCGGGACCACGTCCGATGCGTCGGGTAACCGCCAGATCAAGTCCGATGTGTGGTCAGTGTTTGTCGATTGGCGTAGCGGGCTTCGGCGACTCTGGGATCGAGAAGGCCAGCACGCCTTCATGTATCCGACAATAGACGGCAAGCCTGCCTGGGAGTCCTCAGCCGAGCGCTTCGTCGAGATCCCCGCGGTCGGTCTCGATCAACAAGTAGCGTGGATGCGAGAGTGGACAAACACTCTGCCCGAGCCGGCGCGATCGGAACTGGCGAAGTCGCTGGCCCCCTCGGCACCGAAAGGCGAGTTCCGCCGCGAATTGACCAGGCTGGGTCTGAACACACAGTGGCGGGCAACTCTGCAACACAACGTCTTCGAGCACCTTTCCAGCTGGGCCGCTCAGCAGAGCATTCCACTCACGCATCTGCTGGACAACCGGCAGCCCAACGCCGTCAGCGCTCGGCTGGCCACGGCGTCGTCGCCGACTCCGCGACAGGCCATCTCCCGAGGACCAGTCCCGATACCTGAGATCGCACGGCAGGGCGGAGATGCCGAGCGGCTGAGGCAACGCCTGCATCGAGCGATCGATCGCATGTCCTTGGTCGAACTCGCGGCACTGCCTATTCGGGCCGAACATCTGTTGTACGACGACTGACCGGAACGCCGAAGACCGGCCCACTCGGAGTGGACCGGCCTTCGTGACTTGCGGGAACTGGTGATCCAGGGGATCAGAAGTCCATGCCGCCCATGCCACCGGTCGGGTCGCCCGCGGGGGCGGCCTTCTCCGGCTTGTCGGCGACGACGGCCTCGGTGGTGAGGAACAGGGCCGCGATGGAGGCCGCGTTCTGCAGGGCCGAACGGGTGACCTTGACCGGGTCGGCGACGCCGGCGGCCAGCAGGTCCTCGTACTCGTTGGTCTGGGCGTTGAGGCCCTGACCCGCGGGCAGGTTGGCGACCTTCTCGGCCACGACGCCGGGCTCGAGGCCGGCGTTGAACGCGATCTGCTTCAGCGGAGCCGACAGCGCCACGCGGACGATGTTGGCACCGGTGGCCTCGTCGCCCTCGAGCTTCAGCTCGTCCAGCGCGGGAGCCGACTGCAGCAGGGCCACGCCACCACCGGCGACGATGCCCTCTTCGACGGCGGCCTTGGCGTTGCGCACGGCATCTTCGATGCGGTGCTTGCGCTCCTTGAGCTCGACCTCGGTGGCGGCACCGGCCTTGATCACCGCGACGCCGCCGGCCAGCTTGGCCAGGCGCTCCTGCAGCTTCTCACGGTCGTAGTCCGAGTCCGAGTTCTCGATCTCGGTGCGGATCTGCGCCACGCGGCCCTTGATGGCCTCCGCGTCGCCCGCGCCCTCGACGATGGTGGTCTCGTCCTTGGTGACGACGACCTTGCGGGCCTGGCCCAGCAGCTCCAGACCGGCGGTCTCCAGGGAGAGGCCGACCTCTTCGCTGATGACCTCGCCACCGGTGAGGATGGCGATGTCGGCGAGCTGCGCCTTGCGGCGGTCACCGAAGCCCGGGGCCTTGACGGCGACGGACTTGAAGGTGCCACGGATCTTGTTCACGACCAGGGTCGACAGGGCCTCGCCCTCGACGTCCTCGGCGATGATCAGCAGCGGCTTGCCGGCCTGGATGACCTTCTCCAGCAGCGGCAGCAGGTCCTTGACGGTCGAGATCTTGGCCGACACCAGCAGGATGTACGGGTCCTCGAGGACCGCTTCCTGACGCTCGGGGTCGGTCACGAAGTAACCGGAGATGTAGCCCTTGTCGAAGCGCATGCCCTCGGTGAGCTCCAGCTGGAGCCCGAAGGTGTTGCTCTCCTCGACGGTGATGACGCCTTCCTTGCCGACCTTGTCCATGGCCTCGGCGATGAGCTCACCGATGGACGCGTCGCCTGCCGAGATACCGGCGGTGGCAGCGATCTGCTCCTTGGTCTCGACCTCCTTGGCGGTGTCGAGCAGCTTGGCGGTGACGGCCTCGACGGCCTTCTCGATGCCGCGCTTCAGGCCCAGCGGGTTGGCGCCGGCCGCGACGTTGCGCAGGCCCTCACGCACGAGCGCCTGGGCGAGCACGGTGGCGGTGGTGGTGCCGTCGCCCGCGACGTCGTCGGTCTTCTTGGCGACTTCCTTGACCAGCTCGGCGCCGATCTTCTCGTACGGGTCCTCGAGGTCGATCTCCTTGGCGATGGACACACCATCGTTGGTGATCGTGGGGGCGCCCCACTTCTTCTCGAGCACGACGTTGCGACCCTTCGGGCCCAGCGTCACCTTGACAGCGTCGGCGAGGGCGTTCAGACCCCGCTCGAGACCGCGACGGGCCTCTTCGTCGTACGCAATTGTCTTGGCCATTGCGTTGAGATCCTCCACATGTCTATGGCTGACACACGAGACGACCACAGGTTGGATCGCCCCAAAGTACGCTGGCCAGGTGCGGTGCCCGCGACGGACGACCGAGGGTGTCGATGGAACCCGATCTCACCGTCCCGACCTGGCACTCAACAGACGCGAGTGCCAAAGCCATTTTTAGCACTCGGGTAGTGAGAGTGCAAGGTCGCGCCCGACGAGAGGACCGCGCCGGGCGCGTCCAGCGGCTCAGGACTCGTACTCCGCCGCGGCCAGGAACTGGTTCAGCAGCTCCACCAGATCGGCCTCTACCACAGCCTTGTCCAGGCCGAGGTCACTGAGCACGCCCGTGCCGTTCTCCTGCTCGAGCAGCGCGAGCAGGATGTGCTCGGTGCCGATGTAGTTGTGGCCGAGGCGCAGCGCTTCGCGAAACGTCAGCTCCAGGGCCTTCTTGGAGTCGCCGTCGAACGGGATGAGCGCCGGGATGTCGTCGGTCGCGGGCGGCAGCGAGGCGACGGCCGCGGCCCGCACCGACTCCAGGCTGACCCCGCGGGCGACGATCTCCTTGGCGGCCAGGCCCTCGGACTGGTCGATCAGGCCGAGGATCAGGTGACCGAGGGTGATCTGGTTGTTGCTCGCGGACCTGGCCGACTCCTGGGAACCCACGACGACCTGCCGCGCCCGATCGGTGAACTTGGCGAACCCGGCCTGCGGGTCCATGGCCGCGGCGTCGCCGGGCTGCTTGGGCACGAAGCGCTTCTGGGCAGCCTGCTTGCTGACGCCCATACTGACCCCGATATCGGTCCAGGAGGCGCCGGAGCGGCGGGCCTGGTCGACGAAGTGGCCGATGAGATGGTCGGCCACCTCGCCGAGATGACCTGCGGCCACCACGGCGTCGGAGAGCTGGTCGAGAACGTTGTCGGGGCGGGCCTTCTTGATGCCGTCGATCAGATCGTCGAGGCGAATGTTCGGGGTGCTCATGCGTCAACTCTAAGTTGACGATTTGCGATCGTCAACCATTGGTTGACGATTTCTCGATGGCAGAGTGTTCCCATGGGGAGATCTCGGCGCACGGCCCGGTGGGCGCTGCGCGTAGTGGGGATTGTCGTGACGCTGGCGTGCGTGGTCGGTCTGGGCCGGTTCCTGTGGCCGCAGCCGGGCATCGATGAGCAGCCGGGGTCGACCGAGCGGCAGCTGGCGTTCCTTCGAGCCGCGCTCGACGACGGCGCGGATGTCGCCGCGCAGAGCCAGTTTCCGGAGGGGCACTTCTTCCTGAACGCGCTCTATGGGCTGTCGTGGGTGCAGGCGGCGCACACCGACCCGGTCCTGCGTGCAGCGGCGTTGCGCGAATCCCGTTGGGCGCTGGCGCGAGTGGAATCAGCCGAGGGGCGGGCGGTGTTCAGCCCGGCGCTGCGGCCCGCGTACGGGGTGTTCTGGGCGGGGTGGACCAATTGGTTGCGTGGGGCGATCCTGTCGCTGGACGCCGACGATCCCGACGAGGTGCGGCGATTCACCGCGCACAGCGAGGAGATCGCGCAGGCGTTCGCCGCGTCGGACACACCGTTCCTGCAGGCCTATCACGGCCAGGCCTGGCCGGTGGATTCCACCGTGGCGGTGGCCTCGCTGCGGTTGCACGACAACCTGTTCGGCGAGCGCTTCGGCGCGGTGACCACCCGCTGGCTCGCCTCGGCGCGGGCGCACCTCGATCCGGCCACCGGACTGCTGCCGCACCGGGTCGCGCCGGACGGGACCCGACTCGACGGCGCGCGGGCCACCTCGCAGACGATGATCCTGCGCTTCCTGCCGGAACTCGACGCCGACTTCGCCCGGAGCCAGTACCAGCTGTTCCGCGACCAATTCCTGTCCTACCCCGGCGGTTTCGGACCCGCGCTCCGAGAGTACCCGCGCGGGGTGGACAAGGCGGGCGACGTCGATTCCGGACCGCTGGTCGGCGGGATCAGCCTCTCCGCGACGGTGGTCGCACTCGGCGCCGCCCGAGTCAACGGTGACCACGACCTGGCCGCGGCGATCGGCTCCCAAGGCGAACTGCTCGGGCTGCCGATGGAGCTGCCCGGCTCCAAGCGGTACGCCTTCGGGCTGGTGCCGATCGGGGACGCTTTCGTGGTGTGGTCGTCGACGGCTCGGCCGCTCACCACGGAACCGGCTGTGGGCGCGCTGGATCTGCGCTGGTGGTGGCGGGTGCCGTGGTTGATCGTGCTCGGTGTGATCGCCGGTGTGCCCTGGGTCGGGTCACTCGGCGGAGCGATACGGCGCAGGCCCGAACTCTCGGGAGACCGCGAAGGGAAGCCTCGGGCCGCCGCCCTGTAGGGAACCGGACCAGGAACGGCTTCGCCCCCTCGCTCAGCGCAGACCGGCCGCTCTGCCCGCGAAGCGCACGATCCGCTCCTTGACCCAGGCACCGGTGCGCCCACGGACGACGCGGGTCGCCGGGCTGTCGTCGGCGTGGAGGAACTGGATGACGGCGTCGCGGCGACCCAGGCTGACGCACTGCAACTGGTAACGGAAGGTCATCGGCTTCGGCTCGATGCCGTCGGCGCGGGCCACGATGGCCTTGGCGACGTAGGCCCCGGCGGGCAGGGCTGTCGCGCAGGCCATCCGGAGGGGGCGATCGCCGGGGCCGTCGATCAGCGCGGCGTCGCCCGCGGCGTAGATGGCGGGGTGGGAGATCGAGCGCAGCGTCGCGTCGGTGCGGATGCGGCCCTGCTCGTCGACGTCGAGGCCCGCGCGGCGGGCCAGGTCGGGGACGGTGAATCCGGCGGTCCAGACGACAGCCGCCGCGGGCAGCACAGTGCCGTCGACCAGGCGGACACCCTCGGGCAGCACCTCGGCGACCTTGACGCCGGACCTGATCTCGACGCCGAGAGCGGTCAGCGCGGTGCGGATGTGCTCGGCCGCGCGGGCGGACAACCAGCTGCCCGGCTCCTCCGAACCCAGCAGCGTGACCCGCGAATCCCGGTGCGACTCCGCCAGTTCCGCCGCGAGCTCGATGCCGGTCGAACCGGCGCCGACGACGACCACCGGACCCGCGGGCAGCGCCCGGATGTCCTCGGGGACCGCCACGGAGTGCGCGTACTCGGCGACACCCGGCACGCCGGCGCGGTCGGCGGCGCTGCCGAGGGCGTAGACGAGGGTGTCGTAGCCGATCGCCCACTCGCCGTCGAGGTAGACCTGTTTCGCGACCGGGTCCAGCGCGGTGACCTGTGCTCGCACGAATTCGACGCCCTTGCGCTCCAGCAACTCCCGCAGGTCCCAGCGCCTGATCGACTGGCCCGCGGCCGCCTGATGCAGGCGCACTCGTTCGACGAACTCCGCGCGGGTATCGACCACCGTGATCGCGGCGCCGCGCGCCTTGCTCGCCAAGCGGCGCGCCGCGCCGAGTCCCGCGTATCCCGCGCCGAGGACGACGATTCGCTGCTGCTGCCCGGACATGGTGTGGCTCCTCTCGACAATGCCGACACCTTCCAGACCGGACAGCCCCCGATTTCCTGACAGCTCGGTGCGGTGATCCGGGTCACGCCTGCTCGGCGACCAGAAACCCCAGCTTGTCGGGGTTGACGACGATGCGGATCGCGTCGACCCGGCTGTCGGCGTCGAGCTCGAAGAGCATGACCGAGCTCGCGACGACACCGTCGGCCCGCACCACCAGCGCGAGCTCGCCGTTGATCTCGGCGACGGAGAACGAGCTCGCGGGGGTGAGGAACTTGTTCAGGCCGATCAGGTAGCGCGCCACCAGGTCGCCGCCGCGCACCGGACGACGGGCCGCGGTGATCTTGCCGCCGCCGTCGGCCGTGGAGACCACATCGTCGGCGAGCATCGCCCGCAGGGCGGTGACGTCGCCGGTGCCGGCGGCGAGCAGGAACCGGTCGATCAGCGTGCGGGCGTGTGACTCGGGCACCGCGAAGCGCCGCTTGCCCGTGCGCACCCGTTCGCTCGCGCGGTGCAGGATCTGCTGGGAGTTGGCCTCGGTGAGGTCGAGCATCGCGGCGATCTCGGCGTGCGGGTAGCCGAACGCCTCGCGCAGCACGAAGACCGCGCGCTCGATCGGACTGAGCCGTTCCATCGCGGTGAGCAGGGCCAGCGAGATCGACTCGCGGGCCTCGACCGTCTCCAGCGGGCCGAGGGCCCCGCCGCCGGTCGGGACGGGTTCGGGCAGCCACGGGCCCACATAGGTCTCGCGCCGGGCACGGGCGGACACCAGCCAGGTACGGCACAGATTCACCGTGACGGCGGTGAGCCAGGCCTCGGCGTTCTCGATCCCCGCCGGATTCGCGGCAGCCCAGCGCAGATAGACCTCCTGCACGATGTCCTCGGCCTCCGTCGCCGCCCCGAACATCCGGTAGGCGAGCCCGAACAACCGCGACCGATGCCGGAGGAATTCATCGACCTCGTCGTCGCCCCTCACGTGCCCCTCCCAGATCTGCCCACCCGATCCCCCGGGCCACCTCACCACCACGGTTTCGCCCGCCGAAAACTCAGTCCCGTGGACGACGCAATCGCAGGCGGGCCGAACCGCGGATCGCCGGGCGGCGGATCTGCGGGATCCGGCTCTGCGCGCGCCGCTGGGCCCGGCGCTCGGCCGGCTTGTGCTGCCAGGTCTCCGGGCGGGCCGCGACCCAGCGGGCCGAGCGCCAGGCGAACGGGATGTGCGCCAGGTACAGGCCGACCAGGATCAGCAGCAGCACGATCGGGTAGGTCACCAGGAGCGCGGCGGCCAGGGCCACCAGCACCAGCAGACCCGCGGCCGCCTGGGGCGCAACCGAGACCGACTTCATCGCCAGCGTGGGGATGGTGCTCACGCACAGCAGCGCGGCGAAGATCGTCCACGCGGCGACGAAGGCGAAACCGTCCCACCAGCCGTCACCGAACTGCACTTTGAGCGCGATGGGGACCAGGGCGATCAGCGCGCCCGCCGGGGCGGGCACGCCGACGAAGTACTCGCGCGCCCAGTTCGGGCGGGAGTCGTCGTCGAGCAGGGTGTTGAAGCGGGCCAGGCGCAGCACCAGGCTCACCGCGTACAGCAGGGCGACGATCCAGCCCGCGCTGTAGCCGTCGAGCAGGGTGACGTAGAGGACCAGCGCGGGCGCGACGCCGAAGGAGATCGCGTCCGAGAGCGAGTCCAGTTCGGCGCCCATCTTGCTGGTCGCGTCGAGCATCCTGGCCAGGCGGCCGTCGAGGGTGTCGAGCACGGCGGCGGCGCCGACCATGGCCAGCGCCACGTCCAGCTCGCCGTCGAGCCCGAACTTCACCGCGGACAGACCGGCGCACAGCGCCAGGATGGTGACGACGCTCGGCAGCAACCGGACCGAGCGCGGACGCTTCCGGCGGGCGGCCTGTTCGATCATCCCAGCACAGCCAGGACTGTTTCGGCCCCGATCGTGCGCTGGCCGGGGGCCACCAGCAATTCGGTGCCCACCGGGAAGTACGTGTCGACGCGGGAGCCGAACCGGATCAGGCCGTAGGTGTCACCGATGGTGAGCACATCGCCGACGCGCGCGTCGCAGACGATGCGCCGCGCGAGCAGACCGGCGATCTGCACGACGACGACCTGCTTGCCGTCGGCGGTGTCGATCACCATGCTGTTGCGCTCGTTGGCGTCGCTGGCCTCGGGCAGATCGGCCGAGAGGAACTTGCCCGGCTGATGCAGCACCTCGCGCACGGTGCCGGACACCGGGACGCGCTGCACGTGCACATCGAGCACCGACAGGAAGATGCTGACGCGCGGCAGCGGCTGATCGCCGAGACCGAGCTCGGCGGGCGGCACCGCGGTGTCGACCAGGGCGACCTCACCGTCGGCGGGCGCAACGACGACGCCCGCCCGGTTCGGCGGCACCCGGTGCGGGTGCCGGAAGAAGGCCGCGCAGGCGCCGGCGGCGGCGAGCCCGGCCCGGCGCACCCATTTGTTCCGTCCGCCGACGACCGCGACCGCCAGCGGCACCGCGACAAACGGCAGGCCGGCGGGGTGTAGCGGTGGTACAGCGGCCCGCACCAGGTCGACGACATGGCCGACGCCGGTGGTTTCGGGCGTGCCGGGCGGAGTGGGGCGGCGTGCCACGGGCTCCCTCTTTCGTGGTGTGACGACAACGCAAGCGTTCACACCTTACGCCGAACCCCGCCGCATCCACCCGTGGTCAGTGCGCCGCTTTACGCCCTGTGAACAGCTTCACGAGGTACAGCAGGATGCAGGCACCCGCCAGACAGGTGAAGAAACTGAAGATCCAGCCCGCTCCCTCGACGTCGACGCCGAAGAGGCTGAGGATGAATCCGCCGAGCAGACCGCCGACGACTCCGACGACGATGTTGAGCAGGATGCCCTGCTGCGCGTCGGTCTTCATGAACTTGCTCGCAATCCAACCGGCGAGGCCGCCGATGATGATCCAACTGATTATCCCGAGTCCAAGCATGGTGTCCTCGTTCCCTCGATGGGTCGGCGAGCAATCGCCTTGTCTCCAAGGTATACCCCGGAGCAGTTGTGACATAAGACACGAATCGGCGGGGCGGACGCGCTAATATGAGGCGTCCTCATGTCTGCGCGTTCACATATTGTCCACGCGGGGGTCATGGGCGATGAGCGACGGATTTCGATGCTTCGGGTACACCCAGCGGTGCGACCGCAGGTTGACAGGTACATAGGAGACGCAACATGGCTGCTCGAATCGCCCAGACGACTGGGGCTGAGCACACCGCGATTCTCGGTTTGGGCGTTTACCGCCCGGCCCGGGTGGTCACGAACGACGAAGTCGCGGGGCCGATCGACTCGAGCGACGAGTGGATCCGCACCAGGTCCGGGATCAAGACCCGGCGCTTCGCCTCAGCCGAGGAAACCATCCAGACGATGAGCGTCGCGGCCTCGCGCGACGCCCTGGCCGCGGCGGGCATCGCTGCCGACCAGGTCGACTGCGTCATCGTCGCGACGTCCACCCACCTGCTGCTCACCCCCGCCATCGGCCCACGCATCGCCACCGACCTGGGGATGACCGGCGCCGCCGCCTTCGACATCTCGGCCGGCTGCGCCGGGTTCTGTCACGCCCTGGCGATGGCCTCGGATCTCGTGCGCGCGGGCACGTCGAAGAACGTGCTGGTGATCGGCGTCGAGAAGCTGACCGACACCGTCGACTTCACCGACCGCTCGACGGCGTTCCTGTTCGCCGACGGCGCCGGCGCCGTGATCGTCGGCCCGGCCGCGGACCAGGGCATCGGCCCGACCGTCTGGGGCTCGGACGGCACCCAGCACCACGCCATCCGGCAGAGCAAGGACTGGATGGAGTTCTTCGCCGAGATCGACGAGAAGGGCACCGACGCCGTGCGTCCCTATCTCGAGATGGAGGGCACCGCGGTGTTCCGGTGGGCGGCGCACTCGCTGGAGAAGGTCTGCCGGGACGCGATCGATCGGGCCGGGCTGACCACCGAGGACCTGGACGCGATGATCCCGCACCAGGCCAACGGCCGGATCATCGAGATCATGGCCAGGGTGCTCAAGCTGCCGGAGAACTGCGCGCTGGCCAACGACATCGAGGATTCCGGCAACACCTCCGCGGCGTCGATCCCGCTGGCCATGGAGGCGCTCCTACGCAAGGGCGAGTCCAAGCAGGGCGATACCGCGCTGCTGATCGCCTTCGGCGCCGGACTGTCCTACGCCGCACAGGTTGTCACCCTGCCCGCCTGGCGATAGCCGAGGCAGCAACTTCGCCCACCGCTCGACAGGCAGGCCCTCGGGCAGGCCGCCGAGCGGTGGGCTCGCCGTGTCCACCCTGTCCCGCTTGCACCAATCCGGACACGCTGGCAAACTCTTCGCTAATCGCCGTTGCTGATCGACGATGCTCAGCTCCCAGCGTTCCCGTCGTCAACCCGAGGTGATCGGCCGTGAAAATGCGTTCCTTCCTGCCGCGCAGGCACACCAACGACGTCCCGCTGCTGCCGACCATCGAGCCGGACGACAGCTCCGCGCTGCGCGCCGCCCTCACCCGCCGTAAACGCGACGAACGCCTCGAACGCCTGCTCACCCCCAGCGAACTGGACCTGGTGCTGCACAACCAGCTCTGACCACGCGCGGCGGCGCACCACCTCCACGGAGGGGGATACTTCTCTGGTGAGCACTCCAGCGGTAACCAAACCGGCCATTCTGAGCGTTGACGACGATCCGGGGGTCTCCCGGGCGGTGGTGCGCGACCTGCGCCGCCGCTACGGCGCGGACTACCGGATCCTGCGGGCCGAGTCGGGACCACAGGCGCTCGAGGCGCTGCGGGAGATGAAACTGCGCGGCCAGCCGGTCGCGGTGCTGATCGCCGATTACCGGATGCCGGGCATGGACGGCATCGAATTCCTGGAGCAGGCGATGGACCTGCACCCCTACGCGCGCCGCGTCCTGCTGACCGCCTACGCCGACACCAACGCCGCCATCGACGCGATCAACGTCATCGATCTGGACCACTACCTGCTCAAGCCGTGGGACCCGCCGGAGGAGAAGCTCTACCCGGTGCTCGACGGCCTGCTCGACGCCTGGCGCAGCGCGGAGCAGCGGCCGGTGCACGAGACGAAGGTGGTCGGCGATCGCTGGTCGCCGCGGTCCTCGCAGGTGCGCGAGTTCCTGGCGCGCAACCAGTTGCCGTACCGCTGGTACCCCGTCGACGAGCCGGAGGGTGCGCGGTTGCTCGAGGCGGCGGGCGCCGATCCGCTGACCTGTCCGGTGGTGATCACCGCGGCGGGCACCGCGCTGATCCAGCCCAGCGACAGCGAGCTCGCCGAGAACGTCGGCCTCACCGTGGAACCCAGCGGCGACTTCTACGACCTGATCGTCGTCGGCGGCGGCCCGGCCGGGCTCGGCGCCGCGGTGTACGGCGCGTCCGAGGGACTGCGCACGGTGCTGGTGGAACGCACCGCGACCGGCGGACAGGCCGGGCAGAGTTCGCGGATCGAAAACTACCTGGGCTTTCCCGACGGCTTGTCCGGCGCGCAGCTGGCCGACCGGGCGCGGCGGCAAGCCGCCAAGTTCGGCGCGGAGATCATCACCACCCGCGATGTCGTCGGGCTGGAGGTCAACGGGTCGGCGCGCACGGTCCGCTTCGCCGACGGCGGCAAGCTGTGCGCGCACACGGTGCTGATCGCGACCGGCGTCGACTACCGGCGTCATCCGGCACCCGGCGTCGACGAGTTCACCGGTCGGGGTGTGTACTACGGCTCGGCGATGACCGAGGCGGCCGAGTGCGCTGATCAGGACGTCTACATCGTCGGCGGGGCCAACTCGGCCGGACAGGCCGCGGTGTTCCTCTCGCGCAACGCCCGTCGGGTGCACATCGTGGTCCGGAGCGACGCGCTGGAGAAGTCGATGTCGCACTACCTGATCCAGCAGATCGCGCAGATCCCGAACATCGTGGTGCACACCGAGACCGAGGTGGTCGGCGTCGACGGTGACGATCACCTGGAACGGATCGTGCTGCGCGACAACCGCACCGGCACCGAGGACAAGGTCGACGCGCAACGGCTGTTCCTGTTCATCGGCGCCGCGCCGCAGACCGGCTGGCTCGATGGCGTCGTCATCCGCGACGACGCCGGCTACGTGGTGGCCGGACCCGACCTGATGATCGACGGCGCCCGCCCGCCGGGCTGGGAACTGCCCCGCCCACCGCATCACCTGGAGACCAGCGTCCCCGGTGTCTTCGTGGCGGGCGACGTGCACGCCGAATCGGCCAAGCGGGTCGCCTCCGCGGTCGGTGAGGGCGCGATGGCGGTCATGCTCGTCCACCGGTATCTGGCATGAGTAGCCAGCGGCCGGGGGCGGGAGCGGAGCGTCACCACGGGGGCCGTCCGATCATGCCCACTGCTACTGCTCAGGAGCGGCGATGACCGACAGCATGCTGATCTGCGATCCGAACGAACTGCGCACGCTGTTCCTGTTCGAGAAGCTCGACGACGACCAGCTCGCGCAGCTGTGTGAGGCGGGCCGGATCGAATACATCGACCCGGGCCCGGTCTACCGCGAGGGCGAGCCGGCGACCTGCTTCTACGTGCTGATCGACGGCGAGGTGCGGCTGACGAAGCTGTCCGGCGGCATCGAGATCGAGATCAACCGCACCGACCACCGCGGCGTCTACGCGGGCGCCTGGATGGCCTACCTGGGCGACAAGGTGAGCCAGGACTACGCGGGCTCGATGTATGTCCAGCGGCGCTCCCGGTTCCTGGTGCTGGCGGCCGCGGACTTCGCGCGGATGGTCAAGGACTGGTTCCCGATGGCGGTGCACCTGCTGGAGGGCGCCTTCTACGGCGGGCAGAAGTCCAGTCAGCGGATCGCCGAGCGGGAACGGCTGCTCGCGCTCGGATCGCTGTCGGCCGGGCTGACCCACGAGCTCAACAACCCGGCCGCCGCCGCGGTGCGGGCCACCGCCGGCCTGCGCGAACGCGTCGCGGGCATGCGCCACAAGCTCAAGATGATGGCCACCGGCAAGTTCCCGCCCGAGGCGCTGGTGCATCTGGTCGATCTGCAGGAGCAGGCGGCCGAGCGGGTCGCCAAGGCGCCCGACCTGTCGCCGCTCGAGGCCGCCGACCGGGAGGACGCGCTCGCCGACTGGTTCGACGAGCACGGCATCGCCGACGGCTGGAATCTGGCGCCGACCTTCGTCCAGGCCGGGCTCGACATCGACTGGCTCGAAGGCGTGCACGCGACCCTGGAGGCTTGCCAGGCGCAGGTCTTCGAGGGCGCGATCCGCTGGCTGAACTACACCATCGAGACCGAGCTGCTGATGAACGAGATCGGCGACTCGACGGCCCGCATCTCCACCCTGGTCGGCGCGGCCAAGCAGTACTCGCAGATGGACCGCGCGCCCTACCAGGTCGTCGACCTGCACGAACTGCTCGATTCCACGCTGGTGATGCTCAATCGCAAGCTCGGTGACGGCGTGCGGGTGGTCAAGGACTACGACCGCTCGCTGCCGCTGGTCCCGTGCTTCGCGGCCGAACTCAACCAGGTGTGGACCAACCTCATCGACAACGCGGTCTACGCGATGGACGGCGCAGGCACCTTGACGCTGCGCACCTACCAGGAGAACGACTGCGCGGTCG
The DNA here is from genome assembly GCF_019266065.1 of Nocardia sp. MH4. GTDB lineage: Bacteria > Actinomycetota > Actinomycetes > Mycobacteriales > Mycobacteriaceae > Nocardia > Nocardia canadensis. The sequence goes on from NZ_LPNR01000132.1 coordinate 142,803, forward strand.
TCGAGATCGGCGATACCGGCCCCGGCATCGCGCCCGAGGCGAAGGGCCGGATCTTCGAACCGTTCTTCACCACCAAACCGGTCGGTGACGGCACCGGACTCGGCCTCGACATCTCGTTCCGGATCGTGGTCAACAAGCACAACGGCGACATCCGGGTCGAATCCGAGCCGGGCGACACCCGTTTCATCGTCCGCCTGCCGCTCGATCCCCAGGCGGACAACGACAGCACCCCGTCGAACACAGGAGATCAGTGATGGCTGAAGAGTTCGAAGGTATCGACACCAGCGTCCCGCCGAGCGGGGCCGGTTGCGTGGAATGCGACGCCGCGAACGGCTGGTGGGTGCATCTGCGCCGCTGCGCCGAATGCGGGCACGTGGGCTGTTGCGACAGCTCGCCGAGCCAGCACGCGTCGAAGCATTTCGCCTCGACCGGGCATCCGTTCATGCAGAGCTACGAGCCGGGCGAGGACTGGTTCTACAACTTCACCACCAGCGAGATGTACAGCGGCGGGCCCGAACTCGCGGCGCCGACCAGTCATCCGATCGGCCAGTCCGTGCCGGGACCGGCCGACCGGGTGCCCGCGAACTGGCAGTCACTGGTCCACTAGCAGCGCTAGGGCGTGATCCCGGCGGCCTCGGCGACGGTCTTGTCGGCGTTGCCCGGCGCGAGGCAGACCAGCTTCGCGGTGCCGAGCGCCACGTTCGGGCTGCCCTCGAAGGGGCTGCCCGGATTGGCCGCCAGGATCTGCTCGATCGCCTGCTTCTCACCCTCGGTGTCGAGTTCCTTGAACTGACCGCAGGTGATCTCGGCGGCGGTCGGCGCGGCGCTCGCCGATGTCGTCGGCGCGCCGGTCTTGGTCGTGGTGGTGGCACTCGCGCTCGCGCTCGAGGTCGGTGTGCCCTTGCGCAGCCCGCTCGCGTCGGCGGCGTCGTCGGAACCGCATCCGGCCACCGTCAAGCACAACGCCCCAGCAGCCAGGACGACGAGGGAGATTCGATTCATCTGCAGCTCACTGTGTTCTCGGCGGCTGGCGCCGCGGGTTTTCGGCCTCGTAACCTCGCGTCCGAGCGGCGATACTCCGCCTGCGGCGTTACGTCTCGCCGCTCGGATGCGAGGCGGCCGAAAACGTGGTGGTCCGGTTCGGGAGGTAAGGATGCCAGCTTGTTCGAGCGGATGCCAATGGCCGCGGTCCGGGCGTCCATAGGATGGGGTGGTGGCTGAACTCTCGCTGACCGCCCGGCTCAACCCTTCGGCGGCCGATGCCCGGCGCGGGGTGGTGCGTCTGCACCCCGAGACGCTGACCGCGCTCGGCCTGCGCGAATGGGACGGCATCGCCCTGACCGGCGCCCGCCGGACGGCGGCGGTGGTGGCCAAGGCACCGGCGAGCACTCCGCCAGGCGTCGCACTGCTCGACGACGTGACGCTGTCGAATGTGGGGCTGCGCGAGAACGCGGCGGTGACGGTCGCACCGGTGACGGTCTACGGCGCCAAGCAGATCTCGCTGAGCGGATCGGCCCACGCCACGGCCAGCATCCCGGCGGCCACGCTGCGCCAGGCCCTGCTCGGCAAGGTCGTCACCGTCGGTGACACGGTGTCGCTGCTGCCGCGCGACCTCGGCCCCGACATCAGTTCGGCGGCGGCCACCCAGGCGCTCTCGCGCGCCTTCGGCATCGCCTGGACCACCGAACTGCTCACCGTCACCGCGATCGAGCCGATGCCGGGACCGGTGAGCGTGCAACCCAATTCGGCCGTCGGCTGGGGTCGTGGCCCGGCCGCGATCCTGCACGCGATGGAACGCGACGCCGACCCCGGCCTCAACGGCCTGCCCGCCGATGCCGTCTCCGTGAGCACGGGGACCGCGCCGATCCAGGTCGAGGAGCTGGCCGGCGTGCAGGGGCAGGCGGCCAAGCTGTCGGAGTGGCTGAGCCTGGCGCTCGACGAGCCCGAGCTGCTGAAAACCCTGGGGGCACCGGCACATCTGGGCGTGCTCGTCACCGGGCCCGCCGGAGTCGGCAAGGCGACGCTGGCCAGGGCGGTGGCCGCGCCGCGGCGCGTGGTGGAACTCGACGGACCCAGCGTCGGCGCGATGGAGAGCGGAAACCGGTTGCGCGAGGTCGCCGAGGCGGTCGGGGACGTCGCCGCCGGGCAGGGCGGCATCCTGCTGATCACCGATATCGACGCGCTGCTGCCCGTCGAGGCGGAGCCGGTCGCCACGCTGATCCTCGACCAGCTGCGGGCCGCGATGCGCGCGCCGTGCGTGGCTCTGCTCGCCACCACCGCCCATCCGGCCCAGGTGGACGCGCGCTTGCGCGCGCCGGACCTGTGCGATCGCGAACTCACCCTGCCGCTGCCGACCGCCGTGGTCCGGCGGGCTCTGCTCGAACAGCTGCTGCGCAAGGTGCCCTCGGGCGCCCTCGACCTGGAGCTGATCGCCTCGCGCACACCCGGTTTCGTGGTGGCCGACCTGGCCGCGCTGTGTCGGGAGGCCGCGGTGCGCGCGGCCGGACGGGCCAGCCGCGAGCAGTCCGAGCCCGAACTCACCCAGGACGACCTGGTCGGCGCGCTCGATGTCATCCGGCCGCTGTCTCGTTCGGGGACCGAGGAATTGGCGATCGGCTCGCTCGATCTCGACGATGTCGGCGACATGGTGGAGACCAAACAGGCGCTCACCGAGGCGGTCCTGTGGCCGCTGCGGCACCCCGATTCGTTCGCCCGGCTCGGCATCGACCCGCCGCGCGGTATGCTGCTCTACGGTCCGCCCGGCTGCGGTAAGACCTTCCTGGTGCGGGCGCTGGCGGGCACCGGCCAGCTCAGCGTGCACGCGGTCAAAGGCGCTGAGCTGATGGACAAGTGGGTCGGCTCCTCGGAGCGGGCCGTGCGCGAACTGTTCCAGCGCGCCCGCGATTCGGCGCCGTCGCTGATCTTCCTCGACGAGGTGGACGCGCTGGCACCGCGACGCGGGCAGAGCAGCGACTCCGGGGTCTCCGACCGGGTGGTCGCGGCCCTGCTCACCGAGCTCGACGGGGTGGAACCGCTGCGCGATGTGGTGGTCGTCGGCGCGACCAACCGGCCCGAGCTGATCGATCCGGCGCTGCTGCGACCGGGGCGGCTGGACCGGTTGGTGTTCGTGCCGCCGCCCGACGGGCCCGCCCGGCTCGACATCCTGCGCACCGCGGGTCGCTCGGTGCCGCTGGCGGCCGACGTCGACCTGGCCGCACTGGCCGAGGACCTCGACGGCTACTCCGCCGCGGACTGCTCGGCCCTGCTGCGCGAGGCGGCGCTGTCGGCGCTGCGCCGCGATATTGCGGCGGCCGATGTCACCGTCGAGGACGTCGCCGCCGCCCGGGCGAGCGTGCGGCCGTCGCTGGATCCCGAGCAGGTCGAGTCGCTGCGCCGGTATGCCGAGAGCCGCGCCTGACCATTCCCGTGCTGCTGTACCGGATCCGGCCCGCGGCGCCGACACCCGTCGCGCCGTAACGGTGTCCGGCGCGACCGGATCGCGCACCGTCGGCGAACGCGCCGCCCGGTCATCCGGTCGTGACATCCCAGGTAGGACGGTTTTCGCCGGTATCGTCGAAGGGTGCCCAAGATCCGGGATGGTCTGGACGCGGTGGCGGCCTTCGCCGGGGCCGCGGCGGCGGGGATGTCGCTGTTCCTGCCGTTCACCTTCGGCGCCGAGTCCGCGGTCGACTCGCCCTACCGGGTCACCAGCCTGATCAACAGCGTGCCGCGCGCGGCGGCGCTGGGGCTCATCGTCGCCGTCGTCGTCGCGGTGCTGGCCCGGCCGATCACCCGGCCCGGACTGGTCTGGCTGGCCGCGGCGTGCGGCTCACTCGCCCTGGCGATCAACTACTTCGTCGGGCAGACGATGACCTCCACCGACGTGCTGACCACCCAGAACTACGTCGACTCGCTCTGCGGTGGCGTGCTGTTCGGCGCGCTCGGCATCTGCGCGCTGCGGATGCGCTGGCCCGCGGTCGGTTTCCTGCTCGGGGTCGTCACAGTGTTCGTCTACGGCGAGGTCGTGGCCGTGTTCAGCTCGAACACCTCGGCCACGGCCAGCAGGTCCGTGCACACCCCGGCCTGGCTGGTCGTCGCCGCGGTCGTGCTGCTGACGCTGAACACCCTGCGTCACCGGCACGGCATCATGCTGCCCGGCATCGCGCGCCTGGCCGCCGACCTGCCGATCAGCCCGATCGTGGCCGCCACCGTGCTGTCGCTGACGCTGCTGATCGCCACCGACTGGCTCGATCGCGAGTTCGACGACCTGCACGGCAACACCTGGCAGATCACCCTCGCCGTGGTGGTCACGCTGGCCGCCGCCTTCGCCACCGCCGTCCTGCTGCCCGGCCGCGACGGCACGGGCGTGCTGATGGCGGTCAGCCTGGGCGCCGCGGCCGACTCGCTCGCCGACGCGCTGAGTCTCGGCTGGAATCTCGTCCTGATCCTGCTCGTCGCGACCGCCGCCATCCTGGCCGGCCTGCGCTGGTCGCGACCGTGGCTCGTACTGCTCGGCGCGGCCGCGATCTGCGTGTTCGCCACCGTGGCCGAACGGCTTCCGTGGGCGTTCGCCTGGACGGCGGGTGTCGTGGCGCTGACCGGCGTCGTGGGTTTCGCCGCCGGTTCGCTGCGGGTCGTCTACCTGCCCAGCGCCGTGCTCGGCCTCGGCGCGCTGTACCTGCCGTCGATCCTGTGGTCCATCCCCACTCGGCAGCGCCACTGGCCCACGGGCACGACCTCGGTCGACGACAGCATTCCGGGCTGGGTCGCGCTGACCATCACGATCGGCGCCGCGGCCGGTCTGGCCGTGTTGTACCGGATCCGGCCCGCGGAAACGGAATCCGTCACGCGGTGATAGCCGGGCGCCCCGCGACATGGCCGACGCGACAGCACCGGTGCCACGAAACCCGATGGGATCGCCCGTAGGATCGGGGCGCACTACTCGACCGCCACCTACCCGACGGAGGAGGAGTTGCTCGCCGTTCTACTCGCCCACGCGCTGGCCGCACTGGTGGCCCCGGTGTGTGTGCGAGTGCTGGGCCGCAACGCTTTCTACCTGCTCGCGCTGGTACCGCTGGGCAGTCTCGGCTGGGTGATCGCGCACTGGGGAACGACCGTGCGCACGCATGTGCGATGGGCGCCGCAGATCTCGATGGACATCGATCTGCGCTTCGACTCCCTCGCCGCGGTGATGTGCACGCTGGTTCTCGGCATCGGCGCGCTGATCCTGGCCTATTGCGGACGCTATTTCGAGCGCGACGAAGCCAAGCTCGGGGTCTTCGCGGCCGAGCTGACCGGTTTCGCGGGCGCCATGTTCGGCCTGGTCACCAGCGACAACATGCTGCTGCTCTATGTCTTCTGGGAAATCACGACAGTGCTGTCGTTCCTGCTCGTCGGGCACTACGCCGAGCGGTCGGTGAGCAGGCGGGCGGCGATCCAGGCGCTACTGGTGACCGGGGCGGGCGGGCTGGCGATGCTGGTCGGGATCGTCGTGCTCGGCAACCGCTACGGCAGTTACCTGCTGTCGGATCTGCTGGCCACCGCGCCGCCCGGCGGGACCGCGGTCTCGGTCGGCATCGGGTTGGTGCTGATCGGCGCGATCAGCAAATCGGCGATCGTCCCGCTGCACTTCTGGCTCCCCGGCGCGATGGCCGCGCCGACCCCGGTCAGCGCCTATCTGCACGCGGCCGCGATGGTGAAGGCGGGCATCTACCTGGTGGCCAGGCTCGCGCCCGCCTTCGCCCAGACCCCGCCCTGGCACGTCATGCTGCTGCCGCTGGGTCTGATCTCGATCCTGCTGGCGGGCTGGCGGGCGATGCAGGTGTACGACCTCAAACTGGTGCTGGCCTTCGGCACCGTCAGCCAACTGGGCCTGCTGATGACGATGATGGCGATCGGCACGCCGGACGCGGCCCTGGCCGGGATCACGCTGCTGGTCGCGCACGCCCTGTTCAAGGCCTGCCTGTTCATGGTGGTCGGCATCATCGATCACGGCGCGGGCACGCGTGACCTGCGCGAGCTGTCCGGGCTCGGGCGGCGGGCGCCGTGGTTGTGCGCCATCGCGGTCGTCGCCGCGCTGAGCATGGCCGGGATCGCCCCGCTGCTCGGCTTCGTCGGCAAGGAGTCGGCGCTGAGCTCGGTGTGGTCGGCGGAAGTACTGACGACACCGGTCAAGCTGGCCGAGCTGGCGGGCATCGCGATCGGCTCGGCGTTCACGGTGGCCTACAGCACCCGCTTCATCTGGGGTGCCTTCCGTGGCGCCGGGTCGCCGACCCCACCGATGACCTGGCACGCGCCGGGTGCACTGCTGCTGGTGCCGCCCGCGGTGCTCGCCGCGGCGGGCGTCGCGGGCGGGCTGGACACGACCGACGTCGACCGGTGGCTGAGCCCCTACGCCCAGACCTTGCCCGGTGAACTGGACGCCCACCTCGCGCTCTGGCACGACGTCACCTGGCCGCTGGTGCTGACGCTGTTCATCATCGTCGCCGGCGTCGCCCTGTTCCTCATCCGCGGCCGGATCACCGAACCGGTCCATCCGCGCCTTGGCAACGCCGACCGCGCCTACGACGCGGCCCTGCGCGCGATGGACCGGCTCTCGCTGAAGATCACCGGCACCGTGCAGTCCGGTTCGCTGCCCGCCAGCCAGGCCACCATCCTGGGCACCCTGATCGTGCTGCCGACGGTCCTGCTGGCGCTCGGCACCCGCACGGGAGTGGAGCTGCGGCTGTGGGATTCGCCGCTGCAAGCCGCGATCGGGGCGATCATGATCGCGATGGCGCTGGCGGCGACGGTGCTGCGCAACCGGTTGGCCAGCGTGCTCGTCGTCGGGGTCACCGGCTACGGCTGCGGCGTGATCTTCGCCCTGCACGGCGCGCCCGACCTGGCGCTGACCCAATTCCTGGTCGAGACCCTGACCCTGGTGATCTTCGTGCTGGTGTTGCGCGCGTTCCCCGCCGAGATCGCCGAGGACCAGGCGACGGCCTTCAAGATCCGCCGGGCACTGCTCGCCGTCGGCGTCGGCGTCACCGTCGCGGTGCTGGCCGCGTTCGCCACCGCCGCCCGCCGCGCCGAACCGATCTGGCAGGCCATCCCGGACGCCGCCTACCGGATCGGCGGCGGCAAGAACGCGGTGAACGTGCTGCTCGTCGACATCAGGGCCTGGGACACCCTGGGCGAGATCTCGGTACTCGTCGTCGCCGCGACCGGCGTCGCCTCGCTGGTGTTCCGCAGCCGCCGCTTCGGCAGCGCGCCGCGCGCGGCCGACTCACCGAACTACGACCCCGACGCGGTGAGCTGGCTGTCGGCCGCCCGGCTGGTCGACCGGCGCGACCGCTCGATGGTCCTGCAGATCACCACCCGGCTGATCTTCCCCACCATCATGGTGCTGTCGGTGTACTTCTTCTTCTCCGGGCACAACGCGCCGGGTGGCGGCTTCGCGGGCGGCTTGGTCGCCGGGCTCGCGCTGACCCTGCGCTACCTGGCGGGCGGCCGCTACGAGCTGGGCGAGGCGCTGCCGGTCGACGCCGGACACCTGCTCGGCGCCGGACTCACCCTGGCCGCGGGCACCGCGACCGCCTCGCTGCTGCTCGGCGCGCCGCCGCTGTCGTCGGCGATCGTCGAGGTGACGCTGCCGGTGCTCGGCCACATCAAGCTGGTCACCGCGATGTTCTTCGACCTCGGCGTCTACCTGGTCGTGGTCGGGCTGGTCCTCGACGTGCTGCGCAGCCTCGGCGCCCGCCTGGACAAGGAATTGGTATGAGTGCCAATCTCGTTCTGCTGATCACGATCGGCGCGCTCACCGCGTGCGGGGTGTACCTGTTGCTCGAGCGGGTGGTCTCGAAGATGCTGCTCGGGATGATCCTGCTGGGCAACGCGGTGAACCTGCTGATCCTCACCATGGGCGGCCCCGACGGGCGGCCGCCGGTCCTCGGCAGTTCCGATACCTCCCACGACGGCATGGCCGACCCGCTGGCCCAGGCCATGGTGCTCACCGCCATCGTCATCACCATGGGCCTGGCCGCGTTCGTGCTCGCGCTGGCCTACCGCTCCTACATGCTGACCACCACCGAGGACGTCGACAACGACCCCGAGGACGCCCAGATCGCCGCCCGGCGGGAACGGGAGGATCCCGAACAGTGACGCTGTCCCCGGATCTGCTCCCCACGCTCGCCGCGCTGCCGGTGCTGGTCCCGCTGCTCGGAGCCGCGGCGACGCTGGTGTTCGGCCGCCGCCCCCGGCTCCAGGCGATGATCTCGCTGAGCGCGCTGTCGTGTGTGCTGGTGATCAGCGCGCTGCTGCTGTATCTGGCCGACCGCGACGGCACCACCGCGGTCCAGGTGGGCGGCTGGTCGTCGCCCATCGGGATCACGCTGGTGGTCGACCGGCTCTCGGCGGCGATGCTGCTGGTGTCGGCGTTCGTGCTGCTGGTCGTGTCGATCTACGGTGCGGGACAGAACATCTCCGACGGCGGCGAGAACCAGCCGACCTCGATCTACCGGCCCACGTACCTGGTGCTGACCGCGGGCGTGGCGACGGCGTTCCTCGCCGGTGACCTGTTCAACCTGTTCGTCGGGTTCGAGGTCCTGCTCGTCGCCTCGTTCGTGCTGCTCACCGTCGGCGCGACCGAGGAGCGCATCCGCACCGGGATCGCCTATGTCATGGTCTCGATGGTGTCGTCACTGATCTTCCTGATCGGCATCGGCATCACCTACGCCGCCACCGGGACACTGAATCTCGCGCAACTGGCCGTGCGCCTCGAGGCCACCCCGAGCGGCGTGCGCACCGCCTGCTACGCGGTGCTGCTGGTGGCGTTCGGGATCAAGGCGGCGGTGTTCCCGCTGTCGAGCTGGCTGCCCGACTCCTACCCCACCGCGCCCGCGCCGGTGACCGCCGTCTTCGCCGGTCTGCTCACCAAAGTCGGTGTGTACGCGATCATCCGCACGCACACCCTGTGGTTCCCCGACGGCGCGTTCGACGACATCCTGCTGGTGTGCGGGCTGGCGACGATGCTGGTCGGCATCCTGGGCGCCATCGCGCAGACCGATATCCGGCGACTGCTCTCGTTCACCCTGGTCAGCCATATCGGCTACATGGTCTTCGGCATCGGCCTGGCCACCACGGCGGGCCTGACCGGCGCGGTCTTCTACATCGCCCACCACATCCTGGTGCAGACCGCGCTGTTCCTGGCCGTCGGTCTGATCGAACGCCAGGCCGGGTCGGTCTCGCTGCGCCGGATCGGCGGACTGGCCGCCGCGAGCCCGCTGCTGGGCGTGCTGTTCCTGATCCCGGCCCTGAATCTCGGTGGTATCCCGCCGTTCTCCGGGTTCATCGGCAAGGTCGCGCTGCTGGAGGCGGGCGCGGCCGAGGGCAGTGTGCTGGCCTGGGTACTGGTGGGCGGTTCGGTCGTCACCAGTCTGCTGACGCTGTACGCGGTGGCGCGGGTGTGGAGCAAGGCGTTCTGGCGGCCGCGTGAAGAGGCACCGGAGGGCCATCTCACCGCGGCGAAACCACCGACGCTGGTCGAGGACTCGACCGACGTGTACTACGAGGACCGCACCGACCCCGGCCGGATGCCGGTGCTGATGGTGCTGGCGACCGCGGGCCTGGTCACCGCCGGGCTGGCGCTGACCGTGCTCGCCGGACCGATCCTGGGCATCGCCGAACGCGCGGCCGCCGACCTGGACGACCCGTCGGTCTACATCGGCGCCGTCCTCGGATCGGAGCCGCGATGACGATCGGAGGGCTGGTCAACCGCGACAACGTGCTGCGGATCGGGGTCCTGGTGTGGCTGACCGCGGTCTGGGTCGCGCTCTGGGGCGACCTGAGCGCGGCCAATGTCGCGGCCGGCTTCGTCGTCGCGCTGATCGTGGTCTTCGCGCTGCCGCTGCCGCTGGTCCCGGTGACCGGCCGGTTCCATCCGGTGTCGTTCATCGAATTGATCGTGGTCAGCGCCTATTACGCGTTCGAGTCGAGTCTGCAGGTGGCCTGGTTCGCGCTGCGCCCCGCCGGACCGCCGGTCTCGGGCGTGCTGCGCGTGCACCTGGGCATCCAGTCCGATCTGGTGCTGGTGATGGCCACCGACCTGCTCAACCTGATCCCCGGCACCATGGTGCTCGAGCTGGACCGGCCGCGCTGCGTGGTCTATGTCCACGTGCTCGACGTGGGCAGCGAGAAATCGGTGCTGAAGTTCTACCGCACCACCCGGCGATTGGAGCATCTGCTGATCAACGCCTTCGAACGACCCAGCGAACGCCGCCGGCTCGATCCCGACTCGGAGGTGCCGTCGTGACGGTCGTCGCCGTGCTCGCGGGCATCCTGCTCACCGCCGCCGCGGTCATCACCAGTTACCGAGTGCTGGCCGGACCCAGCACCCTGGACCGGGTCGTCGGGATCGACTCGCTGATGGCCATCGCCGCCTGCGGGCTCGCGGTCTGGGCCGCCTACAGCGACGACACCACGGTCATCCCCGCGATCGTGGCGCTGGCCCTGGTCGGCTTCCTCGGCTCGGCCGCGGTTACGCGCTTCCGCGTCAGGGACGACCGATGACGGCATGGGAGTGGGTCTCGGCCGTGCTGATCCTGACCGGCTGCACGCTCGCGTTCACCGCGGCCATCGGTATCGTGCGTTTCCCCGACACCCTCACCCGCATGCACGCGGCCACCAAGCCCCAAGTGGTCGGGCTGGTCCTGGTGCTGATCGGCACGGGCATCGACATCAGGGGCGACGTCAACGTCTGGATGCTGGTGCTGACGGGCCTGTTCACCATCCTCACCGCACCGGTCATCGCCCATCTCCTCGGCCGCACCGCCTACCGCGAGCAGCGGCACCGCGACGGCCTGCTGCGGATCAACGAACTCGGCCGCGACGCCGACGACTAACCGGCCACCGGCGCGAGCGCCCGTCGCGGGGCCGCGGCGAACCAGGTCGCGTGGAACGCGGCGGCCACCGCGGCCAGCAGCCCGAGGACGACGGCGCCCGCGAGCACCGGGTACTCGGCCATCGGGACCGCCAGATACCGGAAGGACAGCAGCAGCCCGGCGAACACCACGGCGCCGAAACCGACCATCCGCACCCGGAACGCGCCCCAGCCGCGTTCGGGCGCCCGCAGCGCGGACTCCACGGTCAGGCACAGCACCGCGCCCGCCACCAGGTCGACGCCGTAGTGGTACCCGAACCCGAGCGTGGCGGCCACGGTCGCGGCCAGCCAGAACGCGCCGCCCCAGCGCAGCCAGGCCGGTGCGCGCGAGCCGTCGACATCGCGACGGGTATGGATGAACAGCGACAGCGCCCAGGCGGTGTGCATCGACGGCATGCAGTTGCGCGGAGTGAACGCGTCGAACGGCAGTGGCGCCGGGTTGTGGTCGATCGGCGGCAGCATCGAGGGCCAGAAGTTGCCCACCTGGAAGCCGTGCCCGTCCGCGCCGAAGGCGAACATCGGTCCCACGACCGGGAACAGCACATAGAACAGCGGCCCGACCAGCCCGAGCACCAGGAAGGTCCGGACCAGGTAGTGCGTCGGCCACTCCCCCGTCGGGACCACCCGGCGCAACTGCCACACCGCGACGACGATCGCTGCGACCGGCAGTTCGATGTAGACCCAGTGCAGCACGCCGTACACCTCGGGTCCGAGGACCTCGAGCACCCGGCCGAGCACCCAGGACGGGTCACCGAGCGCGTGGTCGGCGAGGACGAGGTATTCGTCGAGCACCGAGGGCCGCACCGCCGAGGTGACGTGCAGCCACACGTCACCCACCTTGGTGGCGAGCACCAGCAGCGCGCCCAGCGCCGCCGCCTTCAGCGCGTCGGTGCGCTCGCGCCCACGCCAGCGCACGGCCGCCACGATCGCCAGCCCGGTCAGCACGATGGTCGGCCCGTTGCCGACCGTGAAGGGTTTGCCGTCGAGCAGCCGTAGCGCGGCGTAGATCGCGTCGATCCCGATCGCGGCGACCACCGCGGACAACCGCCTGCGCGCGTTGACCCCGACGAGGGCGAGCAGCAGACCCGCCCACGGCACCGACATCGATTTCGGCGTTCCGACGTAGTCGCGGGCCAGGCTCGCCAACGGACCGTCGAACCCGCTGACCCAGGCCGCGATCTGCAATCCGACCAGCAGCGCGAGCACCGCCGACACCGCGACGACGGCGAGGGTGCGTGGCTCACGCAGACGGTTCCGAAGGGTGGCACCCCCCGCATCGGTGCGCGGATGTTCGACAAGCATCCAAACATCGTAAACGGCGGGTTAACGCCACCCCGCCGCGTAGCTGAACGCTACTGATCCAGCTCCCGCACCAGCGAATCCACGACGGCGACAAGATCACCCTGCGACTGCGCCGCGACCCGGCGTTGCCGCTGGTAGGAGGCACCGTGACGGGGAATGTCGGCGACCGCGGCCAGTTCGTCGGAGCAGCCGAGCCGTTTGGCGGTCGGCTCCAGTTTGCCGAGCAGGTCCATCAGATCGTCTGTGACCAAACGCTCATTGCTGGCGTCGTCGACGATCACGATCGCGTCGAGCCCGTAGCGCGCGGCCCGCCACTTGTTCTCCTGCACGTGCCACGGCGGCAGCGTCGGCAGGTCCTCGCCCTCGTCCAGCCTGCGCTCCAGATCGACGACGAGGCAGTGGATCAGCGCGGCCACCGAGGCCAGTTCGGCCCGGCTGGACAGGCCGTCGCACACCCGGATCTCGATCGTGCCCCACTTGGGCGCCGGCCGGATGTCCCAGTGCATGCCGCCGAGCTGTTCGAACACCCCGGTCTTGAGCTGGTCGTGCACGAAACCCTCGAACTGCCGCCAGCTCTCGAACTGGAACGGCAGGCCCGCGGTCGGCAGCTGCTGGAACATCAGCGCGCGGTTGCTGGCGTAGCCGGTGTCGTCGCCGGACCACATCGGCGAGGACGCCGAGAGCGCGAGCAGATGCGGATACGACAGCAGCAGCGAGTTCAGGATCGGAAAGACCTTGTCCCGGTGCGAGACTCCCACGTGCACGTGCACGCCCCAGATCAGCATCTGGCGGCCCCACCACTGGGTGCGCTCGATCAGCTCGTCGTAATGCGGTGAGCGGGTGAGCTGCTGGGCCGACCACTGCGCGAACGGATGGGTGCCCGCGCAGAACAGGTCGACGCCGAGCGGGTCGGCCGCACGGCGCACCGCGTCCATGGTGCCGCGCAGGTCCTCGACCGCGCCCCCGACCGTGTCGTGCACACCGGTCACCAATTCGACGGTGTTGCGCAGCAATTCCTTGGTCACCTGGGGTGTGCCGTCGTGGGCGCGCAGGTCACCGACCGCGTCGAATACCGCCGAGGCGGTGTTGGACAGATCGCGCGTCACCTTGTCGACGAGCGCGATCTCCCATTCGATGCCGATGGTCGGCCGGGGCGAACCAGGGAAGGGTACCGACTGGACTGCCCCGGCCATCTACGTCTCGCTAACCGACCACGCCGCAGGCGACCCGGGAGCCCGCGTCACCGGTGGACAGCGTGGTCTCGTCGGGGCCCGTGCCACCCTCACGGGTGTACCGGGACGGGATGTTGCCGAAGTTGTCGGCGCCGGAGTGCACGATCAGCGCCTTGCCCTTGATGTTGTCCAGGGTGACGGTGTCGGTGCGGGTGACCAGCTTGGCGCTGCCGTCGGCGCCGACCTGCAGCGAGGTCAGGTCGCCGCTGGCCGGGTGCGCGTTGGCCGCGCCGACCTGCAGGTGACCGCCGGCCGAGGTGAAGTCGCCCTCACAGGTGCCGTTCTGGTGGAAGTGCAGGCCATGGAAACCGGGGGTCAGACCCTGCGCCTCGACGGTGACCACCAGGTGGCTGCCCTCGGTGACGAACGTCGCGGTGCCGACGGTCGCGCCGGAGCCGGACTTGAGTTCGGTCTTCAGACCGCCCGCGGCGGGGGTGCCGTGGTCGCCGCCACCGTGGTTCGCGGTGGTCGGCATGCCGTGACCGCCGCCGTGCTCGGTGCCGGAACCGGCGGGCGCGGGCGAGCTGGTCCACACCGGCGGCGTGGTTCCCTTGACGTCACTCGACTCCTGGCTGTTGGTGCAAGCAGCGAGCCCGAACGCGGCAACCGCCAGCACCGGGGTCACAATGCGCCAGGACGGGCGACGAGTTGTCGACGTGGCCATCAGGGAACTCCTTTACGAGTACCGAGTTTAACGAGTAAAGCTGGGTGGACAGGGGCTGTACCGCTCAAGATGATGCCACAGCGCAAGTACCCCACTCGGCACCGCGTGCCGAGCCTCGTTCAGCGACCGGTCAGTACGACGATCACGCCCGGCGACGTGTCACCGGTCTTCGGCGCGACGGTCCCGCCGATCTCCGCGGCGATCTCGGCGGCCGCGGCCTTGTCGCCCGCGCCGCCGCCGTAGAACACCGTGGTGGTGGTGAGGTTCTCGCCGCTGTAGTTGCCGGTACTGACATTGCTCCAGCCCGACGAGGTCAGCTCGCCGGCGGTGCGCGCGGCCAGACCGGCGACCAGGCTGTTGTTCAGCACCCGCACGGGCACACTCTGATCGACCGTGGCCGCGGGCGCGGTGGTCGGCGGTGCCGTGGTGGTGCTCGGCGCGACGGTCGTCGTCGCGGTGGTGGTGGTCGGGGCAGCGGCCGCGCTGGTGGCCGTGGCAGCGGTGGTGGCCGGCGCCTGCGCGACCACGCTCGACGTCGTCGTCTCGGTCTGCTCGGCCGAATCGGCGGAGTCGGCACCGGAGTTCGACAACGACATCGCACCCAGACCCGCGAAAACGATGGCCAGGGCGATCAACACCATCGCCAGCGCGCGCAGCGGCGGGCCGCCGGGGGTGGGATTCGGGTTGCTCACCCGCGCAACCCTAGTCGCAACGAGTGCTGTGTGGCCCCGCGCGACGCGAACTCACGGCCCGAAGACGGGAGCCTGCGTGACCACGGAGGGCCGGTGAGTGGCGCCATCGGACACCTCAGACCTGGAAACCGAGTCGGCGCGCTGCGCGCGCTTTCTGCCTGCTCGCCCGCAACCTGCGCAGGCGCTTGACCAGCATCGGGTCCGCCGCCAGTGCCTCGTCCTTGTCGACGACCGCGTTGAGCACCTGGTAATACCTGGTGGCCGACATGGCGAACAGCTCGCGGATCGCGTCCTCCTTGGCGCCCGCGTACTTCCACCATTTGCGTTCGAAGTCGAGGATGTCGAGCTCACGGCGACTCAGCCCGCTGCTTTCGTCGGGGGCCGAGTCCTGTGTGGTTCCCGCCTCGATGTTGCGAGCCGCTGCGCCGTCCATCTTGCTCCCTCGCCGAGTATCACGAGATGAAAATGACGCTTGCACGTCGCGGATCATTCAACCACGCAGGAGCCGGATCCTTCGACCGATGTCCCGGCGTGTTGACTACGGGCCAGTAGGGGTGTCGTGCCCCACAGGGGTCGCCGCCCACGCACCCGCGCGACCGGCGATAATGGCGCCCATGGCAATTCTCCCGATCGTGATCGTCGGTGACCCCGTCCTCCACAACCCCACCGCACCGGTGACGGAGACGCCGGCCGAGCTGGCCGACCTGATCGCGGACATGTACGACACCCTGGAGGAATCCAAGGGTGTCGGGCTGGCGGCCAACCAGGTCGGGGTCGGCAAGCGGCTGTTCGTCTACGACTGCCCCGACTTCGACGCCGCGGGCAAGCCGATCCGCCGCAAGGGCGTGGTGATCAACCCGGTGCTGGAGACCTCCGAGATCCCGGAGACCATGCCCGATCCCGACGACGACGAGGAAGGCTGCCTGTCCGTGCCGGGCGAGCAGTTCCCCACCGGCCGCGCCGACTGGGCCAGGGTCACCGGTACCGACGAGAAGGGCGAGCCCGTCGACATCGAGGGCACCGGCTTCTTCGCCAGGATGCTCCAGCACGAGGTGGGCCACCTCGACGGCTTCCTCTACGTCGACGTGCTGATCGGCCGCAACGCCCGCGCGGCGAAGAAGGCCATCAAGCGCAACGGCTGGGGCATACCGGGTCTGAGCTGGATCCCCGGCACCGTGCCCGACCCGTTCGGCCATGACGACTGAGTCATGGCGGCCGGCGCCGCGAGTTCTCGGTCTGTTCCCTCGATCTTCCCTCCCGCCGGGCACTGCTTCGTCGCGCCCTCTGGTCAGTCCAGATCGAGGCGGCCGAGAACTGTGATCCCGCTCGGTCGCCGCGTCGTCATGCGGTACCAGCTGCCGGAGGGGTATCCGCAGCCGCTCACCGATGTGATCGGTGAGCTGGTGTCGCTGAGCCCGCCCTCGGTGCGGACCGCCGAGGGCGAACTGGTGTCCGTGGCGCCCGATCGGGTTGTCGCGCTGAAAGCCCTGGGGCCGAGACCGATTCGCACCAAGGAGATCCGCTCGCTGGAGGCCGCGGCGGCGGCCGCCTGGCCGGGCAGCGGTCACCTGTGGATCGACGGCTGGCTCGCGCGCGCGGGCAACGGCTACACCGGGCGCGCGAATTCCGCGGTGCCACTGGGCGAGTCCGGCCTGCCAGCGGTGCTGTCGATCGAGACCATGCACAAGATCGCGGACTGGTACACCGCCAACGGGCTGCCGCTGCTGCTGCAGCTGCCCGATCGGCTCGCGCCGGTGCCGCCGGGCTGGAACACCTGGAGCGAGACCGTCGTCCTCGGCCTCGACATCGCGAATTTCGTGCTGCCGCAAGGACCGTCGATGGTCAAGATCACCGACGCGCCCGATCAGGGCTGGCTGACGACGCATCGCTACCGTGGTGAGATCCCGCTCGACCCCGCCGTCCGGGAACCGGACGTCTCGGTGCTCACCTCGGTCATCGACGGCACCCTCGGTTTCGCCTCGCTCGGCCTGCCGGAGGCGCTGGCGATCGGCCGCGGCGCGGTGACCACCGCGCCCGACGGCAGGCGTTGGGTCGGCCTGACCTGCGTCGCGGTGGCGACCGCGCACCGCCGCAACGGCCTGGCCTCGCTGCTGTGCGCCGAGCTGATCCGCTGGGGCGCCGACCACGGCGCCACCCACGCCTACGTGCAGGTGGAGGTAGGCAACGCCACCGGGCTCGCGCTCTACCGCGAACTCGGCTTCCTGGAACACCACAGCTACCGCTACGCCGCGCCGCCGAGCGCGTCGTAGGAAAGGACCGCGACCCGTGCGTCTCGCCACCTGGAACGTCAACTCGATCCGCTCCCGCGTCGATCGCGTGACGGCCTTCCTGGACCGCCACGACATCGATGTGCTGGCGATCCAGGAGACCAAGTGTCGCGACGACCAGTTCCCCTACGAGCAGTTCGACCAGGCGGGCTATGAGGTCGCCCACGTCGGGCTGAACCAGTGGAACGGCGTCGCGATCGTGTCCAGGGTGGGGCTCACCGACGTCGAGACCGCGTTCCCCGGCCAGCCCGGCTTCGACAAGAACGCCGGTGACTCGCTGATCGAGTCGCCGGTGGTGGAGGCCAGGGCGATCGGCGCGACCTGCGGCGGGGTGCGGGTGTGGAGCCTGTACGTGCCCAACGGCCGCGCCCTCGACGACCCGCACTACGCATACAAGCTCAGCTGGCTGTCGACCCTGCGCGAGCGGGCGACCGACTGGCTCGCCCAGGATCCGGCGGCCGAGATCGCGCTGGTCGGCGACTGGAACATCGCCCCCACCGACGACGATGTCTGGGCCCCGGAGCTGTTCGAGGGCAAGACCCACACCTCCGTCCCCGAGCGGGCCGCGTTCCAGGCCATGCTCGACAGCGGTTTCCGCGACGTGATGCGTCCGTTCGCGCCCGGCCCCGGCGTCTACACCTACTGGGACTACACCCAGCTGCGTTTCCCCCGCAAGGAGGGCATGCGCATCGACTTCATCCTGGCCTCGGCCGCGCTCGCCGACCAGGTGAAGGACGCCTCGGTCGACCGGGAGGAGCGCAAAGGCAAGGGCGCCAGCGACCACGCCCCGGTCATCGCGGAGTTCTCCGACTGAGCCGTCTCGCGCGCCTCGAGCGGTACCGTGGATGACAGGATCATCCGACCTGCGACGGAGCGGGAGGTGTGCTTGTGGCGTTCTACCGGCGGCTCGGCGATGTTCCACCGAAGCGGCATACCCAGCATCGGGACGAGCGGGGCAACCTCTACTACGAGGAGCTGATGGGCGAGGAGGGCTTCTCCGGCGACTCCTCGCTGCTCTACCACCGCGGCCTACCGCCCGCGATCGTCGATGCGACGGTCTGGGAACTCCCCGACCAGTCGCTGACCCCGAATCACCCACTGCGCCACCGCCATCTGCGGCTACCGAACCTGTTCCCCGGCGACACCCCCGCCAAGACCGATCCGGTGACCGGCCGCAGACTGCTGCTCGCCAACGCCGATGTGCGCATCTCGTACGTGGTCGCCAAGGGCGCGTCGCCGCTGTACCGCAATGCCATCGGCGACGAGCTGGTGTACGTCGAATCCGGGGCGGCCGTGGTGGAGAGCGTGTTCGGCACGGTGCCGGTCCGGCAGGGCGACCAGCTGATCATGCCGCGCGCCACCACCCATCGCTGGCTGCCCACGGGCGAGGAACCAGTGCGCGCGTATGTGATCGAGGCGTCCAGCCACCTCACCCCGCCCAAACGGTACCTCTCGAAATTCGGTCAGCTGCTGGAGAATTCGCCGTACTGCGAACGGGACCTGCACGGACCCACCGAACCCCTGCTCGCCACGGGCGAGGAGGTGGAGGTGCTGGTCAAGCATCGGCCGGGCGCGGAGGTGGTGGGCACCAGGATGATCTACGCGACGCACCCGTTCGACGTGGTCGGCTGGGACGGCTGCCTGTATCCCTACACCTTCAACATCGCCGATTTCGAACCGATCACCGGCCGGATACATCAGCCGCCGCCGGCGCACCAAGCGTTCGAGGGCATCAATTTCGTGGTCTGTAACTTCGTGCCGCGCAAGGTCGACTATCACCCGCTGTCGATCCCGGTGCCCTACTACCACTCCAATGTCGACTCCGACGAGATCATGTTCTATTGCGGCGGAAACTACGAGGCGCGCAGGGGTTCCGGGATCACCCAGGGTTCGGTGTCGGTGCATCCCGGCGGCTACGCGCACGGCCCGCAGCCCGGCGCCTACGAGCGCAGCATCGGCGCCGAGTTCTTCGACGAACTGGCGGTGATGGTCGATACCTTCCGGCCGTTGCAACTCGGCGAGGGCGCGCTGGCCTGCGAGGATCCGGCCTATGCCTGGACCTGGTCGGGCCGCGGACCGGGGCTGCGATGAGCGGGCGACTGCTGCGGGTCGAGGTCGCGCCGGACTCGCTGTTCGGGCCGGAGAACCTGCCCTACGGCGTCTTCGCGCCGCCCGGTGGCGGCTTCCGCGTCGGGGCCCGGCTGGGCGATACCGTGCTCGATCTCGTCGCGCTGCTGGGTGATCCCGTCTTCGCCCAGCCGTCGTTGAACGCGTTGCTGGCCGCCGGGCCCGAGCACTGGCGGACCGTGCGCGCCCGCCTGCGGGAACTGGCGGACACCGAGCTGCCGATCGAGGCGGTGCACCCGGTCAACGGCGTGCGGACGGCGCTGCCCGTACAAATCGGCGACTACGTCGACTTCTACGCCAGCATCGACCACGCCACCAATCTCGGCAGGCTGTTGCGGCCCGACAGTGAACCGCTGCTGCCGAATTGGCGGCACCTGCCGGTGGGATACCACGGCCGGGCCGGGACCGTCGTCGTGTCGGGGACCCCGATCATCCGGCCGCGGGGCCAGCGTCGCACCGATGCGGGGACCCCGGATTTCGGGCCGTCGCGGCGACTCGACATCGAGGCCGAACTGGGTTTCGTGGTCGGCACCGGGTCGCCGCTCGGCGTTCCGGTGGACGTCGACGACTTCGCCGAGCACGTCTTCGGCGTGGCCCTGGTCAACGACTGGTCGGCCCGCGACATCCAGGCCTGGGAGTACCAGCCGCTCGGGCCGTTCCTGGGCAAGTCGTTCAGCACGTCGATCTCGGCGTGGATCACCCCGCTCGCCGCGCTGGCCGAGGCCAGGGTCGCGCTGCCACCGCAGGACCCGCCACCGCTGCCCTACCTGCGCGGAACCGACGACCACGGCCTCGACATCGACCTGACCGTCAGCTGGAACGGCGACGTGGTGGCGCACCCGCCCTATGCGCGGATGTACTGGTCGCCCGCGCAGATGCTGGCCCACCTCACTGCCAACGGCGCCTCGGTCCGGCCCGGGGACCTCTACGCCTCCGGGACGATCTCCGGCCCGGAGCCCGACCAGCGCGGTTCGTTCATCGAACTGTCCTGGGGCGGAACGCAACCCGTCGCCGTGCGTGGGGAATCCCGGACCTTCCTGGCCGACGGCGACGAGGTGACGATCACCGCCACCGCCCCCGGCACGGCGGGCCGCCGCATCGGCCTCGGCGAGGTCGGTGGACGAATCCTGCCCGCCCGCACCGCTTGACGCCGCCGGAGCCACCCCGAAACTCGGGTCTGGCCCGGCTCCCGTCCGCATCGATACCGTGACCAACCATGAAAGCCTCCCTTGCCGCCATGGCCGGTCTTGCCCTCATCAGCCTCGCTCAGCTGCCGTTGGCAGCGCCGGCCGCGGCCGATTGCCCACCGTATCCGCCGACCTGCGCACCGAGCTCCTCCGAACAGGCGGAGCACATCATCGCCAATCTGCTGGGCGCCCTGACCAGTGGATCGGCGACGGGGTGAATCGGTAGCGGTACCTCCGGCAACCACCCAGGGGCGGAGATAGTACGGGTCAACCTCCACCTTGGGGTGGTATCGAGCGGATTTCAGTGCGGGATACGGTGACGTTCGACGATCCCTAGCAGAGAGCCCGACGATGTTGACGAGAATCGCCCGCGCCGCCGTGGCCCGACCACGACTGGTCGTCGCGGTCGCCCTGTTACTGATGATCCTCAGCGGCGCGATCGGCGCCACCGTGCATTCGCACATGAAATCGGGCGGATTCGTCACCGAGGATCTCGACTCGGTGCAGGCCAGCCAGTATCTGAACGAGCATTTCCCCGGCTCCGAGCCGAACTACGTCTTGCTGGTGACCGCTGAGGACGGCGCCGATTCACCAGCCGCACGCGCCGCAGCGGACACCGCGATCGCCCAGCTCCGCGGCCATTCCGACATCGTCAGCGGCGTGCAGTCGTACTGGACCTCGCGACCGGACCTCAAGCAGGCGCTGCGCAGCAAGGACGGCAAGCGGGCGCTCATCCTGGCCAGCATCGAAGGAGACGACGCCCAGCTACCGGACCGCGCGGGCAAGCTCAGCAAGGAAGTGCAGGTCGAGAGCGGGCCGGTGACGGTCGAGGCGGGCGGGCTGGCGGCCTCGTTCTCCGACATCAATGTCCAGATCAGCAAGGATCTGGTGATCGCCGAGGCCGTGGCCATCCCGGTGACCGGCCTGCTGCTGGCCGTGGTGTTCGGCAGTGTCGTCGCCGCGGCGCTGCCCATCGCGATCGGGCTGTTCGCCATCGCGGCGGCGCTGGGCATCCTGCGCGTGCTGACCTCCGTCACCGACGTGTCGATCTTCGCGCTGAACATGACCACCGCGCTCGGCCTGGCGCTGGCGATCGACTACAGCCTGTTCATCGTCAGCCGGTACCGCGAGGAACTGACCGGGGGCGCGACACCGGCCGCCGCGGTGCTCCGCTCGATCCAGACCGCGGGCCGCACGGTGGTCTACTCGGCGCTGGTCGTCGCGCTGTCGCTGTCGGCGCTGCTGGTGTTCCCGCAGTACTTCTTCAAATCGTTCGCCTACGCGGGCATCGCGGTGGTCGCCGCCGCCACCGCCGCCGCGGTGATCGTGCTGCCCGCCCTGCTCATCCTGGTGGGCACCCGGATCGACGCCGTCGACCTGCGCGCGCCGCTGCGCAAGCTGTTCCGGCGGGCCCCGCGCGTGGACAAGCAGCCCCAGCAGACGTTCTGGTACCGCCTGGTCACCGCCGTGATGAAGCGGCCGCTGCCGATCGCGCTGGCGACCACCGCGTTCCTGCTGCTGCTCGGGTCGCCGTTCCTCGGCGTCCAGTTCGGCTACCCCGACGACCGCTCGCTGCCCACCGGCGTGGCCAGTCGCGAGGTCGGCGACGTGCTGCGCACCGAGTTCGACGCCGATATGGCCGCGAGCGCGACCATCGTGCTGCCGGAGTTCCGTGGCACGCCCGCCGAACTGGATGGCTACGCCCTCGCCCTGTCCAAGGTGCCGGACGTGCCCGCCGTGCTCAGCAGCGCCGCGGTCTACCGCAACGGGTGGCGGGTGGCGCCGGGCGTGCCGGAGATGGCCGACCCGTCGGCGGGCACCTATCTGTCGGTCGCGACCACGCTCGACCCCTATTCCGACGCGGGCCGGATCCAGCTCGACGCGCTGCGTGCCGTCCCGGCGCCGTCGGAGGCCCTGATCACCGGCCCCGCCGCGCTGAATCAGGACTCCGTCACCGCGATCACCGGCAAGCTGCCGCTGGCCGGGGCCCTGATCGCGATCACCACCCTGGTGCTGCTGTTCCTGTTCACCGGCAGCGTGGTGCTCCCGGTCAAGGCATTGGCGCTGAACATCCTGTCGCTGGCGGCGACGTTCGGCGCGATGGTGTGGATCTTCCAGGAGGGGAACCTGTCGGGGCTGCTCGGCTTCACCTCTACCGGCACGCTCAACCTGGCCATGCCGATCCTCATGTTCAGCCTCGCCTTCGGCGCCTCGATGGACTACGAGGTGTTCCTGCTCTCCCGCATCCGGGAGGAGTGGCTGGCCGGGCCCAAGACGACCGAGGGCAATACCGAGGCCGTCGCCATGGGCGTGGCCCGCACCGGCCGCATCTTTACCGCCGCCGCCCTGCTCATGAGCATCGTGTTCCTCGGCGTGGCGACCTCCGACGTGTCGATGATGAAGCTGTTCGGCCTGGGCTGCGCGCTGGCCGTGATCAGCGACGCCACCGTCATCCGCGGCCTGCTCGCCCCGGCCCTGATGCGGATGATGGGCACCTGGAACTGGTGGGCGCCCAAGCCACTGGTGGTGCTGCACAACAGGTTCGGGCTGCACGAAGCCGACGATGCCGAGCCTGCCCCGGTCGTGGCCCAGGACAAGGTCGCCGTCCGCTAGCGATCAGCCCAACCCGGCACCTACACTGTGAACCGCCACGCACTCCCCGACCTCGAGGAGGGTCCGCCGCGCAGCGGCGGGTTCGCGGCCGTCCCGCCGATGGGAGGCTGTTGCGTAGGCGACGAAGAAGCAAGCAACGGCCTCCCATCGGCGGGACACAGGGGGCCGCGAACTCGAGCGCGCCAGCGCTCCGACCAGCACGGGGGCTCGCACCAGCGGGCTGAGAGGACGGCTAGCCCATTTCTCGGGCGATCAGGGCCGTCGACCGTATGAACCTGACCGGGTAATGCCGGCGTAGGGAGGAACCATCATGGGCACAGCCACGTCTTCGACCGGGGCGGTCGACACCGTCACCACCGGGCCGATCCAGGGCAGCGTCAAGCACTACAAAGAGGTCGACGGCCTGCGCATTCCCGTGCGCCGGATCAACCTCACCAACGGCGAGCACTTCGACGTCTTCGACACCTCCGGCCCGTACACCGACGACAACGCGGTGATCGACCTCGAGGCAGGCCTGCCGAAGCTGCGCGACGAGTGGGACCGGCCCACCGTCGACGGCCCGCCCACCCAGCTGGCCTGGGCGCGCCAGGGCATCATCACCCCGGAGATGCGCTTCATCGCCGCGCGCGAGGGCGTCTCCCCGGAGCTGGTGCGCGACGAGGTCGCCGCCGGTCGCGCGGTGATCCCGGCCAATCACAAGCACCCGGAGCTGGAGCCGACCATCATCGGCAAGAAGTTCCTGGTGAAGATCAACGCCAATATCGGCAATTCGGCGGTGTCGTCGTCGATCGCCGAAGAGGTCGAGAAGATGGTGTGGGCCTCGCGCTGGGGCGCCGACACCATCATGGATCTGTCGACCGGCAAGAACATCCACGAGACCCGCGAGTGGATCCTGCGCAACTCCCCCGTCCCGATCGGCACCGTGCCGATCTACCAGGCGCTGGAGAAGGTGAACGGTGACCCCACCAAGCTCACCTGGGAGATGTACCGCGACACCGTGATCGAGCAGTGCGAGCAGGGTGTCGACTACATGACCGTGCACGCGGGCGTACTGCTGCGCTACATCCCGCTGACCGCCAAGCGGGTCACCGGCATCGTCTCGCGCGGTGGGTCGATCATGGCCGCGTGGTGTCTGGCCCATCACCAGGAATCGTTCCTGTACACGCACTTCCGGGAGCTGTGCGAGATCCTGGCGCGCTACGACGTCACTTTCTCCCTGGGCGACGGCCTGCGTCCCGGCTCCATCGCCGACGCCAACGACGAGGCCCAGTTCGCCGAGCTGCGCACCCTCGGTGAGCTCACCAAGATCGCGAAATCCTATGGCGTGCAAGTGATGATCGAGGGCCCCGGCCACGTGCCGATGCACAAGATCGTCGAGAACGTGAAGCTCGAGGAAGAGCTCTGCGAAGAGGCGCCGTTCTACACCCTCGGCCCGCTGGCCACCGATATCGCGCCCGCCTACGATCACATCACCTCGGCGATCGGCGCCGCGATCATCGCGCAGGCCGGTACCGCGATGCTCTGCTACGTCACCCCCAAGGAGCATCTGGGCCTGCCCAACCGCGACGACGTCAAGGTCGGCGTGATCACCTACAAGATCGCCGCCCACGCCGCCGACCTCGCCAAGGGCCACCCGCACGCCCAGGACCGCGACAACGAATTGTCCAAGGCCCGTTTCGAATTCCGCTGGCACGATCAGTTCGCGCTCTCGCTCGACCCGGACACCGCCCGCGAGTACCACGACGAGACGCTGCCCGCCGAGCCCGCCAAGACCGCGCACTTCTGCTCCATGTGCGGTCCGAAGTTCTGCTCGATGCGTATCTCCGCCGACGTGCGCGAGTACGCCGAGAAACAGGGCCTGACCGACGTCGCCGCCATCGAGGCCGGCATGGCCGAGAAGTCGGCCGAGTTCGCCGACCACGGCAACCAGGTCTACCTGCCGGTGGTCTGACCTCCGGTTTCCCGGGACCGGCACGGCTGCGCCGCGCCGGTCCCGGCCGTTTCCGGGGCTAGCATTGTCCCGGCAGAACAGCTCTGCGCAGCCTTTTCTGTACCGACCGGAAAGGGATCACCCGCATGTGCACCTCTTTCACCGTCACCGCCGAGGACGGCTCGGTCACCGCCGGGCGGACTATGGAATTCGCGTTCGATCTCGAGTCACGGATGATCGTCTTCCCACGGGGCATGTCGTATCAGGCCAAGAGCCCGGACCCGGACGTTCCCGGCTATTCCTGGCGCGGTGCGTACGGCACGGTCGGCATGAATCTGCTCGGCCGCGATTGCCTGCTCGACGGCGTGAACGAGGCCGGTCTGTATTTCGGTGCGCTGTATCTGCCGCATTTCACCGAGTACCAGTCGGTCCCCGTCGGACACGAATCCGAGTCGATGTCGCAGATCCACGATGTCGGCAACTACCTGCTGTCCACCTGCGCGACGGTGAGCGAGGCGGCGGCCGCGCTGGAGCGGGTGCTGGTGTGGGGTCTGCCCGATCCGAGCACCGGTCAGCCCATCGATCTGCACTACACCCTGCACGACGCGAGCGGCAGTTCACTGGTCGCCGAATACATCGACGGTGACCTCCAGCTCCACGACAATCCGCTGTCGGTCCTGACGAATTCACCGCCGTTCGAGTGGCATCTGCTCAACACCGGCAACTACGTCAATCTCTCCGCCGTCAATGTCCCCGACCTGCCGCTGTCGGGATACGACGTGAGCGCCCTCGGCCAGGGCAGCGGAATGCTCGGCCTGCCAGGCGATTTCACCCCACCCTCCCGTTTCGTCCGCGCGGTCGCGCTGAGCCAGGCCGCCGAACCCGCGGCCGACGCGACCGGCTCCGCCCTCGTGGCCGCCCACATCCTCGACAGTTTCGACATCCCCAAGGGTTTCGTCCGTTCCGGCGACGACGGCCCCGCCTCCATCGAATACACCGAATGGTCGACCATCGCCGCCCTCGCCCCCGACCACCGCCGCTATTTCGTCCGCTACTACGACAGCCCCGTCTGGTGCGCCGTCGACGTGGGCAACCTCGACTTCGACCAAGCCGACGTCACCCCCATCGACACCGCCGCCCCCTGGTGCGTCGACGTGACCCCGACCCCCTGACCGTCCACACCACCCTTCGGCTGCTGCCGCACATGTTCTTCGGACGCGAACGGACCGATCCCGCGCTGCCCGGTGCCGTTCTCAGCACGGTGCTGCGCGATACGCTCGGACCGGACCGGGAGGCGGCCCCCGATCCGGTCGTCGAGCTGATCATCGAATCGGACGTCCGGGTGACCATCCTGGATCTCCGACCGTAGGATCGTCCGCCGAGAAATCGGCCCGACGGTGCGAGCCCGGAATTTCGGGGGCTTTCCTCGCCGAGCCCGGTCAGTAGGGTTCTTGCATGTCAGCTCGCACCACACGTCTCGTCGCCGGCGCCGTCGCGGCCGCCGCCATCTCCTTCGCTGCCCCGCTCGGCACCGCCCAGGCGGCCTCCCCGGTCGCCGACTCCGGCTCGTCGTCCATCGGCTGCACCTCCGACACCAGTCCGTGCGCCCTGCGCCCGCTGTTCGACCTGATCACCGCCCTTTCCACGGGCAGCGCCCAGGCCTGAGACAAGATCGGTCCCGGCGATCGGGCCACCGGGGAAGCCGGATCGTTGTCCGGGGTAACGTCGATGAGGTGGCCGATGCCTTCTATCTCCCCGACCCGGCGGACCCGAGCCGCTACCTGTCGACCGAGCTGACCAGGGGACCCTGGTCACCGGACGCGCAGCATGCCGGGCCACCCTCGGCGCTCCTCGGGCATGTCATCGAGCGGTGCGAACCGCGACCCGGCTTCCAGGTCGGGCGGGTCGCGGTCGAGATTCTCGGGCCGGTGCCGCTCGCACCGCTGACCGCACGAACGAAGGTGGTGCGGTCGGGGCGCAGCGTCGAGCTGATCGAGGCGACCTTGTCGTCGGATCGCGGGCCGGTGATGCAGGCCAACGCGTGGCGGCTCAAGGTCGCCGATCCGCCGCTGGATCTCCCCCAGCAATTCCTGCCGACCGGTTCCCGGCCGCTGCCCTCGGCGACAGAGCCGGAGGTGTTCCCGTCCGATCAGGAGATCGGTTTCCACACGGGCATCGAATACCGTTTCACCGCAGGCTCTTTCACCGCGCCCGGCCCCGCGGTCTGCTGGATCCGGGTGAAGTACCCGATTGTCGCGGGCACCACCCCGAGTCCACTGGAGCGCACGCTGGCCGCCGCCGATTCGGGCAACGGGGTCAGCGCGGTCCTCGACTGGTCGAAATACCTGTTCATCAACACCGACCTCACCGTCACCCTGCACCGGCAGCCGGTCGGGGAATGGGTGTGCCTGGACGCGGTGACCCATCCGCAGCCGCACGGCATCGGTCTCGCCGAATCGGCGATATTCGACGAGACCGGGCCGATCGGGCGCAGCACACAGACGCTGCTCATCGCGCCGCGCGGCTGATCAGCGCAGCACGTCCAGGTTCACCAGGTCGCCGTTGCCGTGCTTGAGCAACTCCGATTCCGCGGTGCTGGTGCGGCGGAACGGATCGCCCTGGCCGGTGGTGAGCAGGCCGCGCAGGCTGGTGGTGATGTAGGCGCCCCAGGCGTTGGAGCACACTTCGTAGCATTCACCCGCGGGCACCAAACCCACATGGGTGAAACGGACTTCGGTGCCGTCGGCCGTTTCGGCGATGTCGAAGACGATATCGGTGTCCTCCCACTCGGTCGTGTCCTCGATGAAGGACAGATGCGAGTCGGTGACATGCCAGACCAGCCTGCGTCCGGGCACCGACTCGGTGGTGGTCAGGGTGCAGCGGTGGATGCCGGGCACCTCGAACAGGTAGCTGTCGCCGACCGTGCCGGTGGTGCCCTCGATGGTCTCCGACCACCAGCCCCAGACATTGTTGACAGCGGCGAACACCTCGGCCGGGGTCTTGTCGACGGTGATGGTGGCGGTGAAATCGTTGGTGCTCATTGCTTTTCCTTCCGGGCTCAGCCGTCCAGATGCCGGCGGAGCGCGTCCAAGGGGCTGTCCCAATCACGCGAGAGGGCGGCCAGGAATTGTTGTGCCACTTGCATCGGCGCCGAGTCGAGGCGATAGCGCACGCGCCTGCGCTCGCCCGGCTCCGGGATCACCAGGCCCGCATCGGTCAGCAGAGCGAGGTGTTTGGCGATCGCCTGACGGGTGATGGGCAGGCGATCGGCGAGGTCGGTCGCGGTGGCGGGGCCGTGCGCGGCGAGGGCGGCCAGGACCGACCGCCTGCTCGGATCGGCCAGCGCGACGAAGACCCGTTCGGCGGTGGCCTCGAGCTCAGGCCGCATCGAGGTACTCGACGAGCTCGCCCAGCTCGCTCTTCCAGCCACCGACATTGCCCTCGAACGCCTCCTTGTGCGCATCCTCGGGCAGTTGCGCGAACCCGGATTCGACGACGGTGAGCCGGGTGCCGTCGCCGTGCGGTTCGAGGGTGAACTCGACGTAGGTGCGTCGCGGGTCGTCGTCGGGCAGGCCGTTGATCGGCCAGGTGTAGCCGAACACGGTCGGCTCCTCGACCCGCTCCACCCGCATGTCGGCGGCGAAGCCTTCCTTCCAGGTCATCCGCATGTCCCCGCCCGGGCGCAGGTCGATCTCGGCGGTATTGCCGAACCAGCTCGCGAGTCCTTCGGCGGTGGTGATGGCCGCCCACACCTTGGCGGGTGGATGGGCGAGCTCGACGGTCCGCACGATCTGATCAGGGAATCCCATGGTGTTCTCCTCAGTCAGTAGCAACCAGTTGGTTGCAACTCAGAGTATGGCAACCGAATGGTTGCGTCAAGGTCAGTGGCCGCCGGTGACCCGGAAACCGCGCGGGACCAGCCACACCGTGCCGATCGCCACCAGCGCCACCACCACCGCGGAGATGTACGACGTCGTGGTCAGCGCGGTGTCGAAGGCATGGCTCGCCGCGTCGACCACCTGCGTGTGCGCCGGTTCGGGCAGGTCGGTGGCCACCTCGTAGGCCCCGCCGACCGAGCCGCTCGCCTGCTCCACCTGGTCGGCCGGGACCGGCAGGTTCGTCATGTGCTGACTGAAGATCCGCGCGTGCAGGCTGCCGAGCAGCGCGACGCCGAAACCGACGCCGACCTCGTAGTTGGTCTCCTCGACCGCCCCGGCCTGCCCCGCCCGATCGGCGGGCACGGCACCGACGAGCACCGCGGCGGCCGCGGTCACCGCCATCCCGTCGCCGAGCCCGAACGACACCAGCACCAGCGCGACCACCGGATAGGTCGTCGGCTCCGGGCTCACCGCCAGCAGCAGGAACCCCAGCGACACCGCGCCGAGCCCGACGCCGAGCACCGCGCGGACACCGAACTTCTCCATCAGCATCGGCGTCAGCAGCGAGGCGGTGAGCAGGGTGAGCGCGGCGGGCAGCATCCGGATGCCGGCCTGGGACGGGCTGTAGCCGTGCACGTATTGCAGCCACAGCGACACCAGGAACATCGCCGCGCCGATCGCCATCATGGCCAGCAGGGTCGCCACGGCGGCCGCGGTGAACGCGCTGTTGCGGAACAACCGCACGTCCAGCAGCGGATCGTCGGCGGTGAGCTGGCGGCGGACGAACCAGACCATCGCGCCGATCCCGACGAGCAGGACCACCCAGTCGACCGATCCCGCTTCACCTTTCGCCAGATGCTTGATGCCCCAAGCCAGGCAGACGATGCCGATCATGGACAGCGCCGCGGCGAACCAGTCGAGGCTGCCCGCCTGCGGCGCCCGGTATTCCGGCAGCACCCACAGCCCGACCACCACCGTCACCAGCACCACCGGCACGTTCAGCCAGAACGCCGACGACCAGCCGAAGTGCTCGACCAGGAAACCACCGATGATCGGGCCGACCGTCGCGCCGACACCGGCCACCGCGGCCCAGATCCCGATGGCCATCGTGCGCTCGCGCACATCGGTGAAGATGTTGCGGATCAGCGACAGCGTCGACGGCATCACCATCGCGCCACCGATGCCGAGCAGCACGCGTCCGCCGATGAGCTGAGCCGCGCTCCCGGCGGTCGCCGCGACCACCGAGGCGACGCCGAACAGCACGAAACCGCTGATGAACAACAGCTTCCGGCCCACCCGGTCACCGAGCGCGCCGGTGGTGATGAGCAGACCGCCGAGCACCAGGCCGTAGATGTCGATGATCCAGAGCTGCTCGAGCGGCCCGACCTGGAGGTCGTCGATGAGCGAGGGCAACGCGACATTGAGAATCGTGGCGTCCATCGCCACCAGCAACAGGCTGGCGCACAGCACCCCGAGCATCACCCAGCGCACCGAACCGTAGGTCTTCGTGGTCTCGTCCACCATGGCGCATCACCCGATTCCTGATCACCGACCGGTTTCCGGATCCGTGGCGCTCGATCCGCTGCTCAACCTACCCAGTCGCCGACGGTTGCGGCCGGAGCGCAACCCCGGAGTGGGCAACCGGTCGGGTTGCCCGGCAACGCTGTCCTGTCGCCGTATGATCTGTCCCGCTCGTACAGCACGTTTGTTTCCCTGGGGCGAGGCGACGGAGGCGAGAAACCGATGTCCGAGAGCTCGATCTACGACCGGTTCGACCGGGACGCGGCCGCCGTGGCCGACCAGGTCATCGCCTGGCGGCACCACCTGCACCAGCACCCGGAGCTGTCCAACCGCGAGGTCGACACCGCCGCGCTCATCGCCGACCACCTCAGGTCGCTGCCGCTGGACGAGGTTCGGACCGGTATCGCCGGCCACGGTGTCGTCGGCGTTCTCACCGGTGGCCTGCCCGGTGACCAGGTCATCGCGTTGCGCGCCGACATCGATGCCCTGCCGGTGCCCGACGAGTGCGGAGTGCCGTTCGCGTCGACCGTCGTCGACGACGACTATCCCGGCGGCCCGTTCCCGGTGTCGCATGCCTGTGGGCACGACTGCCACACCGCGATGCTGCTCGGCGCGGCCACGGTCTTGGCCGGGGTCCGCGACCACCTGCCCGGCACCGTACTGTTCGTGTTCCAGCCCGCGGAGGAAGGTCCACCGGTCCAGGAGAAGGGCGGCGCGCGGGAAATGCTCGCCGAGGGCGCACTGGACGATCCGGCGCCCACGATGGCATTCGGATTCCATGTCACGCCGTATCCCAAGGGCTACATCGGCTATCGGGTCGGCAACCAGTTCGGCGCCTCGAGCCTGATCAAGATCGTCATCACCGGCGAGCAGGTCCACGGGTCGACGCCGTGGATGGGCATCGACCCGATGCCCGCGGCAGGGGCCGTCCTCACCGGGATCGGGCAGATCTACCGCCAGCTCAGCGCCTTCGATCCGGTCACCGTCACCATCGGTCACATCGAGGACGTCGGAAGGTTCAATATCGTCGGCCGGACGGTCACGCTGTGGGGCACCATCCGGTGTTCGGTCGAAGCCGATATGGCGCAGGTGCGGCAGCGGCTCGCAACGCTGGCCACCCACTCCGCCCAGGCCTACAACTGCACGGCGACCGTGGAGTACCTGCAAGACGTGCCCGCCGTGCACAATCTGCGACCCTGGGTCGACGCGGCATTGCCGACCCTGCGCAAGGTCGTCGGCGACGAGCGGGTCGTGGCCACGACGCCCACCCTCGGATACGACGACGTCTCCGAGTTCGTCAACAGATACGGCGGCCTCTACGTCACGCTCGGCGTGCAGGACACCGAATTCGGCGGCGCGGCCGGGTTGGAGCCGACGCCGGGCGGACGCGGGATGTACATGAACCACAACCCGCACTTCTACGCCGACGACGACACGCTGGTGACCGGCGTGCGTCTGCATACCTACCTGGCCTACGACCACCTACGCGGAGCAGTCGTCCCCCGGTGACGGCGATGCTCGGCGCACCGGCTCGGGGAGCGCGGCGTCGATGAGGACGCGCGCGGCCCGGCCGGTGCGCTCCCGGTCGCCGGTGATCACCCGGTCCTGGAGGATGCCGCGCAGCCCGGAGACGAGCAGGGTCGCGACCACCTCGGGGTCCGCGGCCAGGCCGGTGCGGCGCAGCGCGGCCGCGAGCTCGGTGACGAATGTGGCGATCGCCGCGTTCGCGTAGTCCTGGTACGGCGAATCGGGGGCACACGCCGCACCGAGCACCTGCAACAGCACGCGCACGCTGTCGGCCTCGGCGCCCTCGGAGTTCAGGTCGAAGAAGCCGGTCAGCCGGGCACGCAACTGGGCGGGCTCGGTGACATCGGCGAAGACCGCCGCGAGGTCGGGGCGCTGCGTCGCCAGCGCCTGGACCAGCAGTTCCTCCTTGGTCTCGAAGTAGTAGATGAGCATGCGCGAGCTGGTGCCGAGGGCGGCGGCCAGCGGGCGCAGCGACAGTTCGGCCAGGCCGTGCGCGGCGATGTACGCCACGACACCGGCCAGCAGTTCGGCGCGCTTGCGGTGGTCGAGAGGACGGGCCATGGGTTGACTGTAGCGACTGCTACAGGTATCCATGACGGCGTGACTGTACCGATCGCTTCAGAAACTCGGGCCGGTGTCGTGGTGACCGCGTACGCGGCGACCACCGCCCTCGCCGACACCATCGACGAGACCTGGTCGCGCCTGCTGCGCGGCGAGAGCGGAATCCGCGCGCTGGCACCGGAATTCCTCGCCGACCACGACCTGCCGGTCCGGATCGGCGGACCGCTGGTCACCGCACCCGACGCCGAACTCACCCGGATCGAACAGCGCAGGCACTCCTACGTCGAGCGGATGGCCCTGGTCCTCGGCAGGCAGGTCTGGCGGGCGGCGGGCGCGCCTGCGGTCGACCCCGAGCGCCTGGCCGTGGCCATCGGCACCGGGCTCGGCGGCGGTGACGCGCTGATCGACGCCGTCGACGCGATGCGCGCGGGCGGTTACCGCAAGGTCTCGCCGCTGGCCGTCCCGATGGTCATGCCCAACGGCCCCGCGGCCACCGTCGGACTCGAGATCGGCGCGCAGGGCGGCGTTTTCGCGCCGGTCTCGGCCTGCTCGTCGGGATCGGAGGCGATCGCGCACGCGTGGCGGCTGATCAGCACGGGCGAGGCCGACGTGGTGGTCACCGGTGGCGTCGAGGGCCATATCGACCCCGTGCCCATCGCGGGTTTCGCGATGATGCGGGCCATGAGCACCCGCAACGACGAGCCGGAACGCGCCTCGCGCCCGTTCGAGCGCGACCGCGACGGTTTCGTCTTCGGTGAGGCGGGCGCGCTGCTCGTGCTCGAATCCGAACGGCACGCGAGGGCGCGCGGCGCGCGAATCCACGCCAGGGTGCTCGGCGCGGGCATCACCTCCGACGCCTTCCACATCGTGGCCTCCGATCCGGCGGGCGCCGGGGCGGCCCGTGCGATGCGCAAGGCGATTCAGACCGCGGGACTGCGGGTTTGCGACATCGACCACGTCAACGCGCACGCGACGTCGACCTCGGTCGGCGATGCCTCCGAGGCCGCGGCCATCACCGCGGTCACCCCCGACGCCTCGGTGTACGCGCCGAAATCAGCGCTCGGCCATTCGATCGGCGCGGTGGGCGCGCTGGAGTCGGTGCTGACGATACTGAGTCTGCGCGAGCAGATCGTCCCGCCCACCCTGAATTTCGACCACCCCGATCCGGCGATCGAGCTCGATATCGTCGCGGGCACTGCCCGCCCGCAGCGGATCGACTACGCGCTCAACAACTCGTTCGGTTTCGGCGGGCACAACGTCGCCCTGGCATTCGGAAAAGCGTAGCGGCGCTTACGCCTTGTCGAACCTGGTGTCGACGAAGGACTCGAAGTCGACCTTGCCCGGGATGGCCTTGGCCTTGGTGAAGGCGTCGGCGATCTCCTGCTCCGAGGCGATCACCGGATCGGAGAGCTTGATCGGCTGCTTGATCGAGCGGGTCCAGGTGGTGCGGGAGGCGTCGACGCTGATCTGGGTGAGTTCGGCGTACTTGGTCGACCAGGTGTCGAGATTGTCCGAGGACCACTTGGTGGCGGCGGCGTAGCGCTGGAAGAAGTCCGCGATCGCGGCCGACTTGCCCGCGTCGCCGACCGCGTGCTTGCCCGCGACCCAGAAGTTGTAGCCGTTGGCGGCCTGATCGGCGGTCGCGATCGGCTTGGCGCCGATCTCCTTCTCGGCGATGGCGGTGTAGGGATCCCAGGTCGCCCAGGCGTCGACATCGCCGCGGGTCAGCGCGGTGTAGCCATCGGCGGGAGCGAGGTAGACCGGCTCGACATCGCCGAGCGACAGGCCCGCCTTCTGCAGCTGCAGCAGCAGATTCGCGTTGGCCGAGCTGCCCTTGTAGACCGCGACCTTCTTGCCCTTCAGGGCCGCGACAGAGCCGATCGATGAGTCCTTGCCGACCAGGATCGCGTCGCCCTTTCCGGTCGCCGAGAGCGCGCCGACGATCTTGATGTCGGCGTTGGACGCCGCACCGAAGATCACCGGGGTGTTGCCCGTCTGCGCGATGTCGATGCCGCCGGCGCTGGCCGCCTCGACCAGCGGCAGACCGGCGGTGAAGGTGGAGAACTCGATCTTGTACGGCAGGTTCTCCAGCTGACCGGAGGCCGCGAGCAGCACTTCGATCGAGATCGCCTTCTGGTCCCCGACTTTCAACGTGACGGTGCTCAGATCGACCGGGCCCGACGGCGCGGCGTCGGTCGCCGCGTCGTCACCGCAGGCGCTCAGCGAGAGCGCGGCGACGACGGCGAGGGCGAGCCCGGCCAGGCGGGACTTCGGAGTGCGTTTCACGGGAACAACTTTCGTGCGGGGGTGGACATCTCAGGAAGTGACGCCGAGCAGGGCCAGCAGCCGCGTGGCGTACTCGGCGACCTCGGGCGCGGCCGCCGTGCGCGGTCGCGGCAGGTCGATGGATACCTCGGCGGCGATGCGCCCCTCGTCGAGGACCAGGACGCGGTCGGCCAGCGTGATCGCCTCGAGCACATCGTGGGTCACCAGCAGC
Source organism: Nocardia sp. MH4 (assembly GCF_019266065.1). Classification (GTDB taxonomy): domain Bacteria; phylum Actinomycetota; class Actinomycetes; order Mycobacteriales; family Mycobacteriaceae; genus Nocardia; species Nocardia canadensis. Next base: position 177,737 of record NZ_LPNR01000132.1, read on the forward strand.
ACTCCGAACGCGCGTTGGGCGTGCAGGCCGAGCAGCAGCTCGTGCATGGTCAGGCGGGTCAGCGCGTCGAGCGCGCCGAAGGGCTCGTCGAGCAGCAGCAGCGTCGGCTCGGCCACCAGCGCGCGGGCCAGCGCCGCGCGCTGGGCCTCGCCGCCGGACAGGGTCAGCGGCCAGGCGTCCGCGCGCCCGGCCAGGCCGACCTCGGCCAGCAGATCGCGGGCGGCCTTGTCGTCAGCGCGCCGATTGCGCGGCTTCGGCCTGCCCAGCGCGACATTGCGGACCACCGGCTGCCACGGAACGAGCCGCGGTTCCTGGAACACGATCGTCGGCCTGCCGGCGACGGAAACCTCACCGCGACCGGCGGTCTCGAGTCCGCCGAGAATCCGCAGCAGCGTGGACTTGCCCGACCCACTGCGACCGACCAGCGCGACGATCTCGCCAGCCCCGATCTCGAGATCGATCCCGTCCAGCACGATCCGTTCGCCGAACTTCTTACCCAGACCGGCGATTCGCGTTGCTGGCATCCGCGCGGCGGCCTTGGCCGAGATGGGAGTGACTGCGGCAGCGGTCATGACGGGATCCTCGCGGTAGTGCGGCGGCGGGTGGCGGGCCAGCCGAAGGCCGGGACGGAGTGGGTCCGGCGATCGGCGCGGGGAGCGGGGGCGGACATCAGCGGTGGACCGCCGGGCGCCAGCGCAGGGCGCGGCGTTCGAGCAGGCGCACGATGGAGTCGGTGGCAAGGCCGAGCAAGCTGTAGATCACCAGGCCGAACACCACGATGTCGGTGCGCAGGAATTCGCGGGCGTTGTTGACGACGAAGCCCAGACCCGCGCTCGCGTTGATCTGTTCGGCGACGATCAGCGAGAGCCAGGCGATGCCGAGGCTCTGCCGCACGCCGACCAGGATCTGCGGCAGCGCACCGGGCAGGATCAGCAACCGCAGCCGCTCGGCCAGGCCCAGTTGCAGGGCGCTGCCGAGCTCGAGCAGCTTGGGATCGAGCTGGCGGATGCCGGCGAAGGTGTTGAGGTACAGCGGGAAGAACACGCCGAGGGCGATCAGATAGACCTTCGGTTCCTCACCGATACCGAACCAGATGATGAACAGCGGGATCAGGCCGAACAGCGGGATGGTGCGGATCATCTGCAACGGCGGATCGACCGCGTACTCCCCGATCTTGCTCAGTCCGGCCAGGACGCCGAGAACCAGCGCGAGCACCGCGCCCAGGACGAAGCCGTAGAGCGCGCGCTGGCCGGAGACCAGCAGTGCGTCCCCGAGCTGGCCCGACTGGAAGGTCTCCAGCCCCGCGTCGAAGACGACCGAGGGCGCGGGCAGCTTCTTGGCCGGGATCCAGCCGCTGCTGCTGCCGATCTGCCAGACCAGCAGCAGCACGATCGGCGAGAGCGCGCGCAGGAAGCCGGAGCGGCGGTACAGGGGTATCCGTCGCTCGTCGGTCTCGGTGGGGCTCGCCAACAGCATTCGTGCATGGTGCCCGGCCGCACGGGTCGCCCGACAGGGTTCGAATCAGCTCGAGGATTTCTCGGCCCTGGCCGAGATCTGCTGGACGGCCCAGCCGTTGCCGTCGGGATCGCTGAAGAAGACGAAGCCGACATTGTCGAGCGGATGCGGTGTCGGCCTGGGGTTCTGACCGAGGGATTGCACGTCGGTGACCTCGACGCCGCGGGCCACCAATTCGGCGTGCGCCCGCTCGATATCGGGCACCACCAGTTGCAGGCCTTTCAGCGAACCGGGCGGCATCTCGGGCACCGCGCCCTTGCCGATGACGATCGAGCAGCCCGAACCCGGCGGGGTGAGCTGCACGATGCGCACGTCCTCGGAGATCACGGTGTCGTGGTCGACGACGAAGCCGAGCCGATTCGCGTAGAAGTCCTTGGCCCGGTCGATATCGGAGACCGGCACGATCACGACTTCCAGGGTCCAGTTCACGAGGTGCCTCCCGAGGGTGGTTCGGTCACGCGGTGGTGCCGAGTCTGCCACCGGGAGGGCCGAGATGCGGGCCGAACAGGCTGTTCACGGCCTGCGCTCCCAGCGCCAGGCGTATTCGCCGGCGGCGGGTGGTGGACCGGGCAGGTCCCCCTCGGCGGTCATGCCGTCGAGCAGCAGGGCCAGCACGCGCTGCCGCAGCTGGGCGGTGCGCACCGGGTCGGGCATCGTGACCGCGGCGCACGCTTCCAGCAGCAGCCCCACGTCCTGGGGATCGAAGTCGGCGCGCAGTCGTCCGCTCGTGTGAGCCCGGCGCACCAGCTCCGCGCTCACTTCGCCCGAGTGGATGACGTCGGGCAGCATCGACTCGTCGGGAGTGAAGGTGCCCGCGAGCTTGACCGTCAGCGAGTGCACGTCGGCCTCCACCACGCGTTCCAGGAAGCCGACGAATCCGCGCCACCCGTCCGGATCTTCCAGCGCCGCATCCGCTTCGGCGTTGAACCGGCGCAATCCCTCGTGACACAGCGTGCGCAGCAGCACCTCCTTGCTCGGATAGCGCCGGTAGAGGGCGCTGATGCCGACGCCCGCGCGTTCCGCGACAGCCGCGATCGGCGCGGTCGGATCGTCGAGGAACACGGCGCGGGCGGCGTCGAGGATGAGGCTGTCATTGCGCGCGGCTTGCGCCTTGCGGCCCGACAGGCGGGGCTGAGCTGCGGTTTCGGTCTGCTTGGGCATGAATCCAGACTACCACTTGAAACGGAATGATCCGTTCTGCTACGGTTGAAACAGAACGAAGCATTCCGTTTCACAACAAGGAGTCGACATGACCGCCACGGCCACCATCACCCCCTTCCGCATCGACGTGCCCCAGGCGAAGCTCGACGACCTCGCCGCTCGCCTGCGCGGCGCGCACTTCCCGGACGAGCTGCCCGGCGTCGGCGACGCCTACGGCGTCCCGGCCGAGCGCGTCCGCACTCTCGCCCAGTACTGGCTCGAGGAGTTCGACTGGCGGGCGCTGGAATCCGAGCTGAACGCCTACCCGCAGTTCACCACCGAGATCGAGGGCGAGAACATCCACTTCCTGCACATCCGGTCCTCGCGGCCCGACGCGACGCCGGTGATCCTCACCCACGGCTGGCCGGGGTCGATCCTCGAGTACATCGACGTGATCGCGCCCCTCACCGAGCCGGAATCGGCCGAGGATCCGGCCTTCCACCTGGTCATCCCGTCGCTGCCCGGCTTCGGCTTCTCCGGCCCGACCCGCAGCACCGGCTGGAACCGCTACCGCACCGCCCGCGCCTGGGCGGAACTGATGGCGCGCCTGGGCTACGAGCGCTACGGCGCCATCGGCAACGACGGCGGCTCGATGGTCTCCCCCGAGCTCGGCCGGATCGCGCCCGAGCGGGTGCTCGGCGTGCATGTCACCCAGCTGTACTCGTTCCCGTCCGGCGACCCGGCCGAGTTCGAGGGCCTGTCGGAAGCTGATATGGCCGCGCTGGCGCATCTGCAGTGGTTCCACGAGAACAAGATGGCCTTCAACACCCTGCACAGCCAGCAGCCGCAGACCCTGGCCTACGCCCTGGCCGATTCGCCGGTCGGGCTGCTCGGCTGGAACGCCCAGCTGTTCGGCGAGTCGATCGACGCGCGATTCGTCGTGGCGAACATCGCGCTGTACTGGCTCACCGGCACGTCGGGCTCGTCGCTGCGGTTCTACTACGAGGACGCCCACGCCACCGAGCACCCGACCGAGCCGACCACGGTTCCTACCGGGCTGGCCATGTTCGCCGGTGACTTCCAGTCGATCCGCCGGTTCGCCGAGCGTGATCACAGCAATATCGTCAGCTGGAACTCCTACGACACCGCCGCGGGCAGCGGCGGCGCGAACGACGCGGCCGGGCACTACGCCGCGCACGAGGCGCCCGAGGTGCTGGTCGGCGACATCCGCCGATTCTTCGCCGGCCTCGCCTGATTCGGCTTCGGTGCCGCGGCCCACGCTCCCCTCATCGGCGCGTGGGTCGCGACCCATTCGAATCATGCACCAGCGCAGTGTTATACGCGCACCAAAGAACGCAATCAGTGATGCTCGTGCAATTCACCCCAGGCCGGGAAGGGATCGGCGAAGCCGGCCCACCCGGCCGGACCCGCGGCGAACTCCGCGTCGGTGAGCAGCGCGGCATCGAGTGCGCGCCGGACCGCGGCCGAGTCCAGGCGCACGCCGATGAACACGATCTCCTGGCCCGCGGGCACTTCCAGCGACGACCACCACGCGCCCGGCTCGAAGGTCAGGTTCGGCCCGGCCTGCGACCAGATCGCGGCCAGCTCGGGACGACTGGCGATCCAGCAGAAGCCCTTGCTGCGCAACATCCCCCGCAGTCCGGCCAGCGCGTCGGCGAGCCGGTCCGGGTGGAACGGCCGGTCGGCGGTGTAGGTGAGACTACTGATCCCGTATTCCTCGGTCTCGGGGGTGTGGCCGCCGGCCAGCTCCTCGGCCCAGCCCTCGGCCTCGGCGGCCACCACCGGGTTGTAGCGGCCGGTGGCGAGCACCTCGTCCAGCCCGACCACCCCCTTCTCGGTGCGCAGCACGCGCGCCCTCGGGTTGAGCCTGCGGACGGTCGCCTCGACGGTGGCCGCGGCGTTCGCGCTCACCAGGTCGGTCTTGTTGATCAGCAGGACGTCGGCGAATTCCACCTGATCGACCAGCAGATCCGCGATCGTGCGGGCGTCCCCCTCGCCCGCTTCGAGTTCGCGCTCGGCCAGCGCCTGCCCCTTGACCAGCTCGGCCAGGAAGGTCGACGCGTCGACCACGGTCACCATGGTGTCCAGACGCGCGAGGTCGCCGAGGCGGAACCCGTCCTCGAACTCCCAGTCGAAGGTCGCGGCCACCGGCATCGGTTCGGAGATGCCGGTGGACTCGATCACCAGCTGGTCGAACCGGCCGTCGCGGGCGAGCCGGGCCACGGCCTCGATCAGGTCCTCGCGCAGCGTGCAGCAGATGCAGCCGTTGGTGAGCTCGACCAGTTTCTCCTCGGTCCGGTCGAGATGTCCCTGGCCCGCGACGAGCGCGGCATCGATGTTGACCTCGCTCATGTCGTTGACGATGACCGCCACCCGGCGGCCCTCCCGATTGGCGAGGATGTGGTTGAGCAGCGTGGTCTTGCCCGCGCCGAGGAAGCCGGACAGGACGGTGACGGGCAGGTGCGCGAGGGGGGCGGAGTTGATCACGAGTTAATGATAATGGTTTTCATTTGCTGTTTGCGGGCGGGGTCCGGCGAACCGGGCGCCGGTCGTAGGGTTGGAGGGTGAAGATGTTGCCGCTGACCCCCGATGGCCAGACCCCCGTTCGCGCGCTCACCATCGCGGGCACCGACTCCGGCGGCGGCGCCGGCATCCAGGCCGATTCCCGGACGATGGCGCTGTGCGGAGTGCACGCGTGCGTGGCGGTGGCGGCGGTGACCGTGCAGAACACGGTGGGCGTCAGCGGATTTCACGAGATCCCGCCGCAGATCGTGGCCGATCAGGTTCGGGTGGTCGTCCGCGATATCGGCGTCGGCGCGGCCAAGACCGGCATGCTCGCCTCCACCGCGATCATCGAGGCCGTCGCGGACGTGTGCCGCGAGGTCGGCATCGGGCGCGACGCCGACATGCCGCTGGTGGTCGACCCGGTCGCGGCCTCGATGCACGGCGACCCGCTGCTGCACGCGGAGGCGCTCGACGCGGTGCGCAACACCCTCATCCCGCTGGCCACGGTCGTCACGCCGAATCTCGACGAGGTCCGCCTGATCACCGGCATCGAGGTGGTCGACGACGCCACCGCCCGCACGGCCGCCGAGGCGCTGCACACGCTGGGCGCGCAGTGGTCGATCGTCAAGGGCGGGCACCTGCGCTCCTCGGAATTCAGCACCGACCTGCTCTACGACGGCGACACCTTCCGGGAGTTCACCGCGCCGCGCATCGCCACCGGCAACGATCACGGCGGCGGCGACACCCTCGCCGCGGCCATCGCCAGCGCGCTCGCCAACGGCTACTCGGTGCCCGACGCGGTCGCCTTCGCCAAGGAGTGGACCTATCGCTGCCTGGCCGCCTCCTACGACCTCGGCGCGGGCCACGGGCCGGTTTCCCCGCTGTGGCGACTGCGCACCGATGTCTAGCGTGGCGTCGCGAACTTGTCGGTGGGCAGGTTCATACTGAACTCATCGCACCCACCACCGGCTCCAACGACGCAGCCGGCGAGAACAACGGAGTTCGCCTCGGGCGCGACGACTTTCAGCCGACGACGAACGCGTCGCGCAACGGCTGCGACGGGTCGATCCTGACTCCGTTGAACCGTGCGTGCGCCGTGGCGAGCGCCGAGATGCTCTCGGCCAGATAATCGACGAATCGTTCCACCGGCATCGCCGAGACCTCGCGCTGATTCGCGCCGAGCCACCAGTCCGTGGCCGAGGCCACCGCGCCGAAAATCGAATAGTTCACCAATTCGATGCCGGCCACGTCGATCGATTCGGTGGGCAGCAGACCGGCGAAGAACTCCGCGGCCCGGCGCGCCGATTGTCTGGCCGCGACCAGCGCCCGTTCCGTTTCCTTGGCCTGCTGGCTGAAATGGCTGTGCAGCATGAACCGGAAGACGTTCGGGTGCTCGGAGACGACGGCCACGTATTCGGCGGCCGCGCGTCGCACCAGGTCGGCGACGGAATCGTCGGTGAGGTTCACCCCACTGAGCACCCGTTCCCACAGCATGTCGCGGACCCGGTCCACGATCGCGTTGTAGAGATCGGTCTTGTCCTCGAAATGGCGGTACAGCTTCGGCTTGGCCGCACCGGCTTCCTTGGCGATATCGCCCATGCTGACATCGGGGCCGACCCGATCCAGCGCGCGGAACGCAGCGTCGACGAATTCGATCCGGACCTGCACGCGATGTTCGCGCCACCGCTCGGTCCGCGCGTCGACACGACGGACCGGCTCGTCTGCCTTCCGGTAACCGCGCGTCACGGTCAGCAGCTTATTGGCGCGGTCGGCCCGGGTGCTGCGCGGGGCGACTTTTGCCGGACCGGCAATCTTTCTTGCGGGTTTTCGCCCGGTGCCCGCACCATCGAATCGTCTACGCGTCCGCCGACCGACAGGAGCCCCGATGACCGAGACCGCGCCGACCGCCGAACAGTTCTGGGAGGACTTCTACCGCGAAAGAGACCAGATCTGGACCGGCAATGCCAACAAGACCCTGGTCAGCGAGGTCGCCGGGCTGACGCCGGGCACCGCGCTCGACCTCGGATGCGGCGAGGGCGGCGACGCCATCTGGCTGGCGAAGCAGGGCTGGCAGGTCACCGCCGTCGACGTCTCCGCCACGGCGATGGAGCGGGGTGCCCGGCACGCGGCCGACGCGGGCGTGCGGATCACGTGGGAGCGCCACGACTTGCAGACGAGCTTCCCGGCGGGCACCTTCGACCTGGTCTCGGCGCAGTTCCTGCACTCACCGGTGGAACGCCCCGACGAGCGCGCGACGATCCTGCGCAAGGCCGCGGCCGCCGTCGCCCCCGGTGGCGTGCTGGTGATCGGCAGCCACGCGCACTGGCCGACCTGGGTCACCACCCCGCCGCACGACGTCTCCTTCCCGACGATCGAGCAGATGCTCGCCCAACTCGACCTCGGCCCCGAGTGGCAGGTGGCGACCGCGGGCCTGCTCACCAGCCCGTCGACGAGCCCCGACGGCGTCGAGGGCGAACGGGCCGACAGCGTGCTGCGCGTGCGCCGCGGCTAGCGGAGGGTCAGCCGCCCCGGGTACCCGCTTCGGCTTTCGGCACCGCGTCGCCGTTGCTTCGTCGCGACAGCACATAGAGCGCCCACATGACGATCGGCAGGAGGATGTCGGTCCACAGCGGGATCCCGATGTTGTACGGCTTGGTGTTGTCCTCGGCCACCCAGAAGTAGACGTGCCCGGCCGCGTCGCCCCAGTACTGGATGGTCAGGACGACGATCGCGCACAACCAGAAGTGGCCGCGGTACCAGTAGGCCATGATGCCGACCACACCGATGGCCAGGTCGCCCATCGCGTTCTCCCATTGGAAGCCGCCGTCGCCCCGCGTGTAGCCGATCTGCTCGGCGACCTGGGCGCCGTCGAAGATGTGGGCGGCGGCGCCGAGAACCGAGGCGACCCCGACGACGGCCACCATCCACCAGACCATGTGGATGTCGGCCGCGGGTCGACCGGGCTGACGCCGGCTCTGTACGAACCCGCCGACGAGGGCGACGAGTACCGCGATGACGGTAGGCATCCGAGCGCCTCCATGCCTCGAGTCGAACACTGTTCGAGCAGGTAGACGAGCTTTTCCAGTGTACCCTCGCGGATCCCCAGCAACCTCCCAGCTCGGTCCCAGCTGGGTGGCAGCGCCGCCGTCGAGGGTGGTGGCATGACCCAGACCGAGGCCGAGCCACAGCCCACGCAGAGCAGCCGCGCGCCGGTGCTCGACGTGGTGATACCCGTCTACAACGAAGAAACCGACTTGGGCCTGTGCGTACGCAGGCTGCATGCCTACCTACGGGACGGATTCCCGTTCACCGCCCGGATCACGATCGCCGACAACGCCAGCACCGACGCCACCCTCGAGGTGGCGCGGCTGCTGGCCGACGAGCTCGACGGTGTCCAGGTGCTGCACCTGGACGCCAAGGGCCGGGGCCGGGCGCTGCGCGCGGCGTGGGCGGGATCGGACGCGGCGGTGGTCGCCTATATGGACGTCGACCTGTCGACCGATCTGAACGCGCTGCTGCCGCTGGTCGCGCCCCTGGTGTCCGGCCATTCCGACCTGGCGATCGGCACCCGGCTCGACGCGTCGTCGCGGGTGGTGCGCGGCCCCAAGCGCGAGATCATCTCCCGCTGCTACAACCTGCTGCTGAAAACCACACTGCGGGCCCACTTCTCCGACGCACAGTGCGGGTTCAAAGCGGTGCGCACCGATGTCGCCCGTGAACTGCTCCCGCTGGTGCGGGACGGGGAATGGTTCTTCGACACCGAACTGCTGGTCCTGGCCGAGCGCGCCGGGCTGCGTATCCACGAGGTGCCCGTCGACTGGATCGACGATCCCGACAGCCGGGTCGATATCGTCGACACCGCCCGCAAAGACCTGCGCGGTATCTGGCGGCTGACCAGGGCGCTGGCCACCGGCGCGCTCCCGCTCGACGAACTGCGCGCCGCCGTCGGCCGCGAGCCGCTGGTGGCGGGCGTGCCGCTCGGAATGATCGGGCAGCTGGTGCGTTTCGCGATCGTCGGCGTGACCTCGACGCTGGCCTACATCGTGCTGTATCTGCTGCTGCAACCGCTGCTCGGCGGGCAGGGCGCCAATCTGGTGTCGCTGCTGATCACCGCGGTGGGCAATACCGCGGCCAACCGCGCCTTCACCTTCGGTGTGCGTGGACGCGGTGACGCGATGACCCATCAGTTCCAGGGTCTGGCGATCTTCGGTTTCGGGCTGGCGATCACCAGTGGCTCGCTGTTCGCACTGCATCGCTGGGCGCCCGACGCCCCCGTCGTGGTGGAGCTCGGCGTGCTGGTCTTCGCCAATCTCGTGGCGACACTGGCCCGGTTCGTCGGACTGCGCTGGGTGTTCCGGCATGCCGGCTCCGACCGCGCGGTGGCGGAACCAGGGCCCGATGTCGTCCTGCGCGCCGCGACGGACACGGTGGAGGCGCGCCGATGACCGCCACCATCGCCCCGCCCTCGCCCGCCGCGATCACCGACACCGCACCACGCCGAAAGCGCTGGGAACTTCCGGCCTTGGCGGTTCTGCTGCTCGGCACCGCCCTCGCCTACCTCATCAACCTCAGCGCCAACGGCTGGGCCAACGACTTCTATGCCGCTGCGGTGCAAGCGGGTTCGCGATCGTGGGAGGCGTTCTTCTTCGGCTCCTCCGACGCGGCCAACTCGATCACCGTGGACAAGCCGCCCGCCTCCCTGTGGGTGATGGAGCTGTCGGTGCGGCTGTTCGGGCTCAACAGCTGGAGCATGCTCGTACCGCAGGTGCTGCTCGGCGTCGCGACGGTCGCGGTGCTGTGGGGGACGGTGCGCCGATCCTTCGGTCCCGCAGCGGGATTGATCGCGGGCACGGTGCTCGCGGTGACGCCCGTCGCGGTATTGATGTTCCGGTTCAACAACCCCGACGCCCTGCTGGTGCTGTTGATGACGGCGGCCGCCTGGGCGATGACCCGCGCCGTCGCCGACGGGCGCTGGCGGTGGCTGCTGCTCACCGGCGGGCTGATCGGTTTCGGGTTCCTGGCCAAGCAGTTACAGGTACTGCTGGTCGTGCCCGCGCTGGCGCTGACCTACCTGTTCGCGGGCCCGCCGAAGCTGGGCAAGCGGATCGCGCAGCTGTTCGCGGCGGGCGCCGCGATGGTGGTCGCGGCGGGCTGGTGGCTGCTGACAGTGGAGCTGTGGCCCGCCGATCAGCGGCCGTGGATCGGTGGGTCGCACGAGAATTCGATCATCGAGCTGACGCTGGGCTACAACGGGCTCGGCCGACTGAACGGCAACGAGCGCGGCAGTGTCGGCCCCGGCGGCGAACTGCCCGCCGGCGGCAACGGCATGTGGGGCAGCACCGGGATCACCCGGCTGTTCGAGCCCGCGCAGGGCGGCCAGATCGCCTGGCTGATCCCCGGCGCACTGGTGGCCCTGGTCGCCGGACTCGTCCTGTGCGGACGATCGCCGCGCACCGATCGACGCCGGGCCGCGCTGATCCTGTGGGGCGGTTGGCTGCTCGTGACCGGCCTGGTGTTCAGCTTCATGGCGGGCATCTTCCACCAGTACTACACGGTGGCCCTCGCGCCCGCCGTCGCCGCGCTGATCGGCATCGGCGCGACACAGCTGTGGGGTGCGCGGGATCGGCTGTGGGTGCGCCTCACCGGTGCGCTCGCCATCGGCCTCACCACCGCCACCGCGTGGGTGTTGTTGTCGCGCAGCGCGTCCTTCCAGCCGTGGCTGCGCTGGACGATCCTCGTGGTCGGTGTGCTCGCGACCATCGCGGCCGCCTTCCCGCTGGCCCGCAGACAGGCGGTGATCGCCGCGATCGCCGCCGCTTTCGTCGGGCTCGCCGGGCCCGTCGCCTACTCCATCGATACCCTCGCGACCGCGCACTCCGGCGCGATTCCGTCGGCCGGGCCGAACGCCGGTGGGATGCACGGGTTCGGAGGTCGGGGTGGGCCAGGGATGTGGCCCGGCGGTGATGCTCGGATGGGCGCGATGCCGGGCGCGGATGGGGCGAACTCGTCGGGTGGTGCCGATGCTCAGGGCGGGATGCCATCGGACGGCGCTCAGGGCGGCGGCATTCCGTCAGGTGCTGCCCAGGGTGGCGGTTCGCAGTCGGATGGTGGTGCGGCCCAGCCGGGTGGGGCCGGCGGTCTGCTCGGTGGCTCGCGACCGAGTGATCGGATCGTCAGCCTGCTCGAGCGCGACGGAGAGAACTACACCTGGGTCGCGGCGACGGTCGGTTCCAACAGCGCCGCCGGATACCAGCTGGCCACCGAGCTGCCGGTGATGCCGATCGGCGGCTTCAACGGCAGCGACCCCTCCCCCACCCTCGACCAGTTCACAACCTATGTGGCCGAGGGCAAGATCCACTACTTCGTGGCGGGCGGCCGGGGCGGCCCCGGCGGAAACAGCGAGTCGACCAGCTCGGCGATCACCGCCTGGGTGACGGCGAACTACACCGCGACCACTATCGACGGCGTGACGCTGTACGACCTCACCCAACCGAAGTAGTCGGCAGGGCCGAACGCCCGCAAGAACACTCGGGGCCGGGCTCGGTCGGATCACCCCGGTCCGACAGACCCGGCCTCGACGTGAAGACCCCCAAGGCTCACCCGCTCGACGCAGCGTTCGCATCCGGTGCGGCTCACGCGGACCCGATCAGCCCCACCGACCACCGGCAGGGATCGGTCGTCGTTTGCCCTGCGGCACTGCGCTTCACGCGATGAGAACGCGACCACCTCGTGGCCGCGCTCGGTCAGCACATCCACCATCGTCTGGCCGAGATGGCCGACACTCGTAACTGCGCAGGTCACCAGGGTTATACCTAGGTGTTCAGCGCCGAATGCAAGGTCGCCGCCCACTGGTCGACGATGAGTTTGCGGCGCGCCGAGTCGTCGGTGAGGACGTCGGCCAGGCCGAGCCCACGAGCCAGGTCGAGGGTCGCCTGGACGAGGTGATGGTTGACCGGATCGGAGTCGTCGACGCCGAGTGCTTCGACCGCGCGCCGGTGCGCGATCCGGCCGAACCGGGCCTCGAGCGGGACGATGCGTTCGCGCAGCGCGGGATCGGCGGCGGCGTGCGTCCACACCTGCAAGGCCGCCTTGAACAGCGGCGAGGTGTAGGACTCGACCAGGCCCGAGACGACGGCGCGGGTGCGGCCGACGCCCTCGGCGACCTCGCTGATGGCGGCGGCCTCGGCGGCCGACTGATCCATCCTGGTGTCGAACATGTACTCGAGCGCGCCCGTGATCAGGTCTTCCCTGGTGGGGAAATGATGCTGGGCGGCCCCGCGCGACACCCCGGCCCGTTCGGCGACCACCGACACGGTGGCGGCCGCCCAGCCGGTCTCGGCCAGGCAGTCGATGGTCGCCTCGAGCAGCCGCTGCCGGGTGGCCCGGCTGCGGTCCTGCTTGGGTTCGTGGGGTGTCGCCATCGGACTATTGTGCCCAGCTGGGCGGGCGCTTCTGGAAGAAGGCGGTCATGCCCTCGATCACCTCGGGGGTGCCGAAGAACCCGGCCGAGCGCTGTGCGAGCTCCTCGGCCTCGGCGTCGAAGCGCGCGAGCAGGGTCGAATTGACCAGCTTCTTGGACTCGGCCAGCCCCTGCGGCGAACCCTTGCGCAGCTCGCCACACAGGCGCTTGACCTCGGCGGCGGCATCGGCGGCCGCGATGGTCACCAGCCCGATCCGCTGTGCCGTCGCGGCGTCGAACTTCTCGCCGGTCAGGAAGTAGCGGCTCGCCGAGCGCTGGTCCATCCGCGGCACCAGGGTGAGCGAGATCATGAACGGCGCCATCCCGATCCGCACCTCGGTGAGCGCGAAACTGCTGCTGGGCCCGGCGACGACGAGATCGCAGGCACCGATGATGCCCATGCCGCCGGCGCGCACATTGCCGTCGATCTGGGCGACGACCGGCTTGGGCGAGGCCAGGATGCCCCGCAGCACATCGATCATCACCCGCGTGCGCTGATCGGCCGCGGTCGCCGGATCGGCGGTACTCGCCTCCTTCAGGTCCGCGCCCGCGCAGAAGGTGTCGCCGGTGTGCGCCAGCACGATGCCGCGCACGACGGGATCGGCGTTCGCCGCGTCCAATCCGGCCAGTAGCTCGCGCACCAGCTTCGATGAGAGCGCATTGCGATTGTGCGGGGAATCGAACGTCAGCGTGGCGAACCCATCGACGACCTCGTACCGGACAAAGGGCGCGCCCTCAGGATCACTCATCGAACCCACCTCAACCTTTCACTAGATCGAACTCAACCTGACCGCTCCCAGCCCCGCACCCGCGACCCCGAGGAGCGGCGGCCACGCAGTGGCCGGTCGCGGCCGGGTCGCCGGTCAGGCGCCGTTTCGCAAGCGACGAAGGAGCAAGAAACGGTGCCTGACCGGCGACCCCCAAAGGCCGCGACTCGAGCGCGCCAGCGCTCCAACTAATACGACCGCGGCAGACCGAGGGAGTGCTGGGCCACGAAGTTCAGGATCATCTCCCGGCTGACCGGGGCGATGCGCATGATGCGCGCCGCCTGCAGCATCNGGCTGACCGGGGCGATGCGCATGATGCGCGCCGCCTGCAGCATCGCCGACAGCCCGACCTCCTTGGTCAGACCCGACCCGCCGTGGGTCTGGATCGCCTGGTCCAGTGCCTTGATGCTGGCCTCGGCGGCCGCGTACTTGGCCATGTTCGCGGCCTCGGCGGCGCCGAACTCGTCGCCCGCGTCGTAGAGGGTCGCGGCCTTCTGCATCATCAGCTTGGCCAGTTCCAGCTCGATCTTGATCTGCGCGAGCGGATGCGAGATGCCCTGGTGCGCGCCGATCGGCGTCTTCCAGACGGTGCGCTCCTTGGCGTACTCCACCGCGCGATCGATGGCGTAGCGGCCCAGGCCGATCGCCATCGCCGAGCCCATGATGCGCTCGGGGTTCAGGCCGGCGAACAGCTGGGCGATGGCGGCGTCCTCGGAGCCGACGAGGGCGTCGGCGGGCAGGCGCACGTCGTCGAAGAACAGGGTGTACTGGTGATCCGGCTCGATGACGTCCATCTCCTGGACGTTCTTCACCAGGCCGGGCGCGTCGACCGGGACGATGAACAGCGCGGGCTTGAGCTTGCCGGTCTTGTGGTCCTCGGTGCGCGAGACCACCAGGATGGCCTCGGCCTGATCGACACCGGAGATGAAGATCTTGCGGCCGTTGAGAATCCAATCGCTGCCGTCGCGGCGGGCGGTGGTGGTGATCTGGTGCGAGTTGGAGCCCGCGTCGGGCTCGGTGATCGCGAAGACCATCTTGGCCGAGCCGTCGGACAGCTTGGGCAGCCAGGTCTGCTTCTGGGCGTCGGTGCCGTACTTGGTGATGATGGTGCCGCAGATGGCCGGGGAGACCACCATCAGCAGCAGGCCGGCGCCCTGGGCCGAGAGCTCTTCCTGCACCAGCGCCAGCTCGTACATGCCCGCGCCACCGCCGCCGTACTCCTCGGGCAGGTTCACGCCGAGGAAGCCGAGCTTGCCCGCCTCGTCCCACAGTTCGGTGAGCGGCTCGTTCTTGCGCGAGAGCGGCAGCACGTAGTCGCGGTAGTTGTACTTGGCCGCCAGCGACGCGACCGCCGCGCGCAGCGCCTTCTGCTCTTCGGTTTCGTGAAAGCTCATGCTGAACCCTTCTGTCCTGACCCGGAGCCCTCCGTGGTCATGCTTCGCTACCGCCTCCGGGCTTGACCGGATCAGGACGGCTCCTGCTCTTCTTCCTCGACGACGGCGAGGACGGTTCCGACCTCGACCTGCTGGCCGACGGTGACGTTCAGTGCGCTGAGGACGCCGGTGGCCGGCGCGACGATCGTGTGCTCCATCTTCATGGCCTCCAGCCACAGGATGGGCTGACCCTGCCGCACCTGGTCGCCCTCGGCTGCGCCGAGGCGGATCACGCTGCCGGGCATCGGCGCGAGCAGCGAACCGGCCGCGACCTGCTCCGACGGGTCGGTGAAGCGGGGCAGTCGGCGCACGGCGACCGGGCCGAGTGGCGAGTCGACCGCCACGAGGTCGCCGTAGCGGGCGATCTCGAACTGACGACGCACCGGGCCACGCTCGCCCGGCACCGCGAGCACCACCCGTTCGGGCGCCACCGAGATCAGTTCGAGGCCGTCGTGGCCGTCGACCTCGATGCCACCGGCCCTGGTGAACCGGTACCGCACCTCGTGCGTGCCGCTGGTGCGGCTCTCGTAGGACTTGCGCTGCGGCTGCGAGGCCAGGTTGCGCCAGCCACTCGGGGCGAGCTTGGCGAACCGGTTCGTGGTGTGCGCCAGCGCCGCGTCGGCGAGGGCGGCGGCCACGATCGACAGCGCCTCGTCGGCCTCGGACACCAGCGGCGCGGACAGCGCGGCCAGATCGTGGGTCGCGAAGAACGCGGTATCGGTGTCACCGGCCAGGAACGCGGGGTGCCGCAGCACCCGCACGAGCAGGTCGCGGTTGGTCACCAGACCGTGGATCTTGGCGCGCTGCAAGGCGGTCGCCAGCAGATGCGCTGCCTCGGCGCGGGTCTCGGCGTAGGAGATGACCTTGGCCAGCATCGGGTCGTAGTGCACGCCGACGACCGAGCCGTCGACGACACCGGTGTCGAGCCGCACGCCCGCCTGCTCGAGAACGGTGAACTCTCCGGCCGTGAACGGGATCTCGATCTTGTGCACCGGTCCGCTCTGCGGCTGCCAGTCCTGCGCGGGGTCCTCGGCGTAGAGCCGGACCTCGATCGAGTGGCCGCGCTGGGCGGGCTGGGTCGCGGGCAGCGGCAGCCCGGACGCGACCTGCAACTGCAGGCGGACCAGGTCCAGGCCGGTGGTCTGCTCGGTGACCGGATGCTCCACCTGGAGGCGGGTGTTCATCTCCAGGAAGAAGAACTCGCCCTTCTCGTCGGCGAGGAATTCGACAGTGCCCGCGCCCTCGTAGCCGATCGCCTCGGCGGCCAGCCGGGCCGCTTCGAAGAGCCGCTCACGCATGCTCTGCCCATCCGCGCTGCTCGCGGCGGCACGCTCCGCTACCGCCTCCGGCCCCGGAGCTCGCAGCGCGTCGATCTTCTCGACCAGCGGCGAGGGCGCCTCCTCGACGACCTTCTGGTGCCGTCGCTGGATCGAGCATTCCCGCTCGCCCACCGCCCAGGTCGTGCCGAAGGTGTCGGACATGACCTGGACTTCGATATGGCGGCCGGTTTCGAGGTAGCGCTCGCAGAACACGGTCGGATCGCCGAAGGCCGACTCGGCCTCGCGCTGCGCGGCGGCGATCTGGTCCTTCAGTTCACCCAGCTCGCGCACCACGCGCATTCCGCGACCGCCACCACCGGCGGACGCCTTGATCAGCACCGGCAGGTGCGCCTCGGTGACCTCGGCGGGATCGAGCTCGGCGAGGACGGGCACGCCGGCGGCGTCCATCATCTTCTTCGACTCGACCTTGGAGCCCATCTGCTCGATCGCCGCGACCGGCGGACCGATCCAGACCAGGCCCGCGTCCAGCACCGACCGCGCGAATTCGGCGTTCTCGGAGAGGAATCCGTAGCCGGGGTGGATGGCGTCGGCACCGGCGGAGAGCGCGGCCTCGATGATCAGCTCACCGCGCAGGTAGGTCTCGGCGGGAGTGTTGCCGGGCAGCCGGATAGCCGCGTCGGCCTCGGCCACGTGCGGGGCCGCGGCGTCGGCGTCGGAGTACACCGCGGTGGTCCCGATGCCCATCCGGCGGCAGGTGGCGAACACGCGGCGCGCGATCTCACCACGGTTGGCGACGAGGACGTTCGTGATGGCCCCACCCGTCACCCGACCGCCGCTCACGGAATCGCTTCGCGATGCTGTTGTCATGTCGCGCCTCACATTCGGAAGACGCCGAAGCCCTCGGCGCCCTGGATCGGAGCTGTGTGGATGGCCGACAAGGCCATCCCCAGCACGGTGCGGGTATCGCGGGGGTCGATGATGCCGTCGTCGAAGAGCCTGCCCGACAGGAACATCGGCATCGCCTCGGCCTCGATCTGCGCCTCGACCATGGCGGCCAGCCCGGCGGCGGCCTCCTCGTCGAACGGCAGACCCTTGGCCTCGGCCGCGCCGCGCTGCACGATGGTGAGCACGCCGCCCAGCTGCGCGCCGCCCATCACGGCGGACTTCGCGCTCGGCCAGGCGAACAGGAAGCGCGGGTTGAACGCCCGACCACACATGCCGTAGTGCCCCGCGCCGTAGGAGGCGCCGATCAGCAGCGAGATGTGCGGGACCGTCGAGTTGGCGACCGCGTTGATCATCATCGCGCCGTGCTTGATGATGCCGCCGTGCTCGTAGTCCTTGCCGACCATGTAGCCGGTGGTGTTGTGCAGGAACAACAGTGGCGTGTTCTTCTTGTTCGCCAGCTGGATGAACTGGGTGGCCTTCTGCGATTCCTCGGAGAACAGCACGCCGCGCGCGTTGGCCAGGATGCCGATCGGGTAGCCGTTGATCTCGGCCCAGCCGGTGACCAGGCTGGAACCGTAGAGCGGCTTGAACTCGTCGAAGTCGGAACCGTCGACGACGCGGGCGATCACCTCACGCGGATCGAACGGGATCTTCAGGTCCGAGGGCACGATGCCGAGCAGTTCCTCGGG
The DNA here is from genome assembly GCF_019266065.1 of Nocardia sp. MH4. Classification (GTDB taxonomy): domain Bacteria; phylum Actinomycetota; class Actinomycetes; order Mycobacteriales; family Mycobacteriaceae; genus Nocardia; species Nocardia canadensis. The sequence continues at coordinate 195,491 of NZ_LPNR01000132.1, forward strand.
ATCGTAGAGCGGCGAGATGACCTCGGCGCGCGGCTCGGGGCCCTGCTTCTTCCAGTTCAGCCTGCGCACGATGTTGCGGCCGATCCGGATCGCATCCTGCTCGTCGGCGGCCATGTAGTCGGCCAGACCCGAGGTGCGGGCGTGCATCTCGGCGCCGCCGAGAGTCTCGTCGTCGGAGTCCTCACCGGTGGCCATCTTCACCAGCGGCGGGCCCGCCAAGAAGACCTTCGCGCCCTCCTTGACCATCACCACGTAGTCGGACATGCCGGGGATGTAGGCGCCACCGGCGGTCGAGTTGCCGAAAACCAGTGAGATGGTGGGGATTCCGGCGGCGGAGGCCTGGGTGAGGTCGCGGAACATCGCACCACCCGGGATGAAGACCTCTTTCTGCGTCGGCAGGTCGGCGCCGCCGGACTCGACCAGCGAGATCACCGGCAGACGGTTCTGCTTGACGATCTCGTTGATGCGCAAGGTCTTCCGCAGCGTCCACGGGTTGGAGGTGCCACCGCGCACGGTCGGGTCGGGCGCGACGATCATGCACTCGACGCCCTCGACGATGCCGATGCCGGCGATCGTCGACGCGCCGACATGGAAGTCGCTGCCCCACGCGGCCAGCGGGCACAGCTCCAGGAACGGCGAGTCCTCGTCGAGCAGCAGCTCGATCCGCTCACGGGCGGTGAGCTTGCCGCGTTTGTGATGCCGGGCCACCTTGTCGGGGCCGCCACCGGCGATCGCCTTGGCGAACTCGGCCTCGACCTCGGCGAGCTTGGTGGCCATCGCCTCGGCGGCGGCGGTGTACTCCGGCGACGCGGTGTCGACGGCGGAACGGAAGGTCGTCACGACTGGTACCCCAATACTTTCGACGCCAGCATGGTCAGGATCTCGTTGGTGCCACCGCCGATGCCGATGATGCGCACATCGCGGTAGATGCGCTCCACCTCGGACTCGCGCATGTAGCCCATGCCGCCGTGCAGCTGGACCGCCTGGTTGGCGACCCATTCGGCGGTCTCGACGGCATTGTTCTTGGCGAAGCAGACCTGGGCGATCTGGTTGGTGTCCCCGGCGACGAAGCGCTCGACCAGGGCCCGGGTGTAGGTACGCGACACGTCGACCCGCTGGGCCATCTCGGTCAGCGTCATCTGCACCTTCTGGCGGCTGATCAGCGGGCGGCCGAAGGTCTCCCGGTCCCGGCACCACTGCACGGTCAGGTCCAGGGCGCGCTGGGCCAGCGAGTACGCCTGCACCGCGAGTCCGACCCGCTCGCTGACGAACGCGTTGGCGATCTGCGCGAAGCCGGTGTTCTCGCCGCCGACCAGGTTCGCGGCGGGCACCCGCACGTCCACGTAGGACAGCTCGGCGGTGTCGGAGGCCAGCCAGCCCATCTTCTCCAGCTTGCGGCTGACGGTGAAGCCCGGCGTATCGGTCGGCACGATGATCAGCGAGACGCCCGCCGCGCCCGCGCCGCCGGTGCGGACCGCGGTGACCACGAAGTCCGCCCGCGTGCCCGAGGTGATGAAGGTCTTGGCGCCGTTGATGATGAAGTCGTCGCCGTCGCGCACCGCCGCGGTGGTGAGGTGGCCGACGTCGGAGCCGCCGCCGGGTTCGGTGATGGCCAGCGAACCGATCAGGTCACCACGCAGCGTCGGCACGGCCCAGCGGTCGATCTGGTCCTGATTACCGGACGCGATGATGTGCGGCAACGCGATTCCGCAGGTGAACAGCGACGCCCACAGCCCGCCGGAGGCACCGGCGAGATGGATCTCCTCGCCGACGATCATCGAGTCGACGATGCTGCCGCCCTCGCCGCCCGCCGATTCCGGGTACTCGATGCCGAGCAGGCCGAGCTCGCCGGCCTTCTTGTGCAGCTCGCGCGGCAGCGCGCCCTCGCGTTCCCAGGTGTCGAGGTCGGGCAGGATCTCCCGCTCGACGAACCCGCGCACGGTGGCGCGCAGTTCTTTTCGTTCCGGCGTGTCCCAAATTGTCGTCATGCTGCTGTCTCCTGTCGCATGATCGGGCGCCCTCCGTGGTTACGCTCCGCTGCCGCCTCCGGGCGCTGACCGATCACGCGAGCAGCTCCGTCGGCATATCGATGTGGCGGGAGCGCAGCCATTCGCCGAGCCCCTTGGCCTGCGGATCGAAACGCGCCTGGTAGGCGACGCCCTTGCCGAGCAGACCGGAAATGATGAAGTTGACGGCCCGCAGGTTCGCCAGCACGTGCCGGGTGACGGTCAGCTCGGCCGTCTCGGGCAGCAGTTCCTGGAGCTTCTCGACGGTGAGCGTGTGCACCAGCCAGCGCCACTGCTCGTCGGTGCGCACCCAGACGCCGATATTGGCGTCGCCGCCCTTGTCGCCGCTGCGGGCCAGGGCGATGGTGCCGAGCGGGACGCGGCTGGTCTCCGACGGCGGCGGGGGCGCGGGCAGTTCGGGCTCGGCGACCGGTTCCAGCACAGCGGTTTCGGCGGCGGGCTCGATGGCGACGCGAGTGCCGTCAGCCAGGACCGCGGTGTGCGGCACCTCGTGCGCGTCGACGAAGCCCGGCGTGAAGACGCCGTAGGGCGAGCCGTTGCCCGGCAGGGTCGTGAAGGTCGCGCCCGGGTAGCTGGCCAGCGCCAATTCCACGGCGACATTGGAGAATCCGCGACCGACCTTGTTCGGGTCGGGGTCACGCACCACGCAGCGCAGCAGCGCGCTGGCCTGTTCCTCGGTGTCGGCGTCGGGGCGGTCGAGCCGGGCCAGGGTCCAGGTCAGCTCGGCGGGCCTGGCGGGCAGCCAGGCCTCCAGCTGTCGTTGCGCCAGTGCGGCTTTGGCCTCGATCTCCAGGCCGGTGAGGATGAACTCCATCTCGTTGCGGAAGCCGCCGAGGGTGTTCAGCGAGACCTTGAGCTGCGGCGGCGGGGCTTCGCCGGTCACGCCGCTGATCAGCACCCGGTCCTTGCCCTGCTGGCTGAGCTCGATGCTGTCGAGGCGGGTGGTGACGTCGGGGCCCGCGTAGCGCACGCTCTGGATCTCGTACATGAGCTGGGCTTCGACGGTGTCGACGGTGACCGCGCCGCCGGTGCCGTCGTGCTTGGTGATGACGCTGGAGCCGTCCCGGCGGATCTCGGCGATCGGGAAGCCGGGGCGGCCGAAGTCGCCGAGTTCGGTGAAGAAGGCGAAGTTGCCGCCGGTGGCCTGGGTGCTGCACTCGATCACATGCCCGGCCACCACCGCGCCGGCGAGGGCGTCGTAGTCGGTGCGGCTCCAGCCGAAGTGGGCGGCGGCGGGACCGACGATGACCGAGGCGTCGGTGACCCGGCCGGTGACGACGATGTCGGCGCCGGAGTTCAGGCACTCGACGATGCCCCACGCGCCGAGGTAGGCGTTGGCCGTCAGCGGCTGACCGAGGCCGAGGTCGGCGGCGCGGCCGATCAGGTCGTCACCCTCGACGTGGGCGATCTTGGCGTCCAGGCCCAGGTCGGCGGCGACCTTGCGCAGCCGTTCGGCCAGCCCGGCCGGATTGAGGCCGCCGGCGTTGGTGACGATCTGGACGTTCTTCGCCAGCGCGAGGGCCAGGCAGTCCTCGATCTGCTTCACGAACGTCTTGGCGTAGCCCAGGCTGGGGTCCTTCATGCGGTCACGGCCCAGGATGAGCATGGTGAGCTCGGCGAGGTAGTCGCCGGTCAGCACGTCGAGGTCGCCGCCTTCCAGCATCTCGCGCATCGCGCTGAGCCGGTCGCCGTAGAACCCGGAGCAGTTTCCGATCCGGATCAGGTCCGGGTCCGCCGAGAGTGCACTCATGAACCCCAGGATCACATCGGTTCAGAAAAAAAGCAAGCATGCGTGCTTGTTAATTGCGGGCAATCCACCAGGCAAGATGGAGACCATGTCATCGGTCCTTCTCTTCGCCCTGGCCGGCTTCCTGCTCGGCGGCGCCTACACGACCTGGAAGAACAACCGCGCGCTGTCGATCGCCCTGATCGCCGCCGCGGTGCTGGCCGCCGTCGGCGCGGCTCTCTGGCTGCAATAGCCACCCCAGCATTTCGGAAGCCGCGAGCACGCCCGTCGCGACGCCCACTCAGCAGGCCTGGCGTGGCTACCAGCGGCAACAGCAGCGCGGGTGAATCCGGGGCTCAGCTGGGGACGCTGAGCTTGAAGATCCGGACGTCCTCGGGGACGCCGTTGAGCGGGGCCGCCCAGAAGTTGCGTTTGTAGGGCTTGACCGTCGCGCCGAGCTCGGCGAGGGTCTCCGGGCGCAGGGCGGCGAGGGTGGTGCTGGACAGCATCGTGTTGCCGTTGCCACCGGCCTCCATCATGCGGGCGGCGATATTGACGTCGACGCCGAGCCAGTCGCCGCCGATCTCACGGGGGGAACCGGTGTGCAGGCCGACCCGCATGCGCGGCTTGTAGCCGTCGACCTCGACGGTCGCCAGATTGCGGCGGGCGGCGACAGCGGCGCGGACCGCGCGATCAGGCGAGGAGAAGACCGCCATCAGGCCGTCACCCATGCGTTTGACCACCTGACCGCCCCGCTCGGCGATCGGCGGCTCGATAGCCTTGGCGACCTTGCGCAGCAGTTCCAGGGTGCGCTCGTCGCCCGCGGACAGCGACCAGCTGGAGAACGCCACCAGGTCGGTGAACACGATGGTCACCTCCTCGGTGCCCCGACCGCGGCCGATCCGCTCGAGCGCGGCCTGCCACACCTGGAGCGCGCCGAATCCGATCTCCCTGGCCGCGCTGGGGGTGCCGCCGACGATCTTGTCCGCGGCACGGGCGACCGCGCGGGCCCCACCGGGACCGGAGACCGAAAGCGGATCGCCGAAGGCCGGGTCACCGGGGAGCTGATGACGAGCCTTCCGTACGGCACCGATCAGATCGGCCCGCCGATTGGCCGCCTGCAATTTCGACGAGAACTGGGCACGCCGCCGACCGGGCCGGGCATCGTCGGAGTCCGGCGTATCGGACTGCGCACTGTCGGCGGGCTCCAACGGGATCACCACCTCCGCGGCAGCGTCACGCCGCCGCGGATCCACCCCGCCAGAAGGCGTTTCACTCACGCCCAGATCGTACCTGGTCCAGCCCGCTGCCCCACCGGACGAAAAAGCCCCCGGCGTCCGGGCAGCGGACGCCGGGGGCGGTCCCGGGCATCTGCGAGGGCAGCCCGGGACGGTCTGTCAGGCGTCTCGGCGATTGATCATCACCAAGGCGCCGGCGAACACGATCGCCACGAAGACGGCGAAGTAGATCAGGCTGCCCCACACACCCCAGTGCCAGTTGCCCGAGACGTCCTCGACGGTCAGGAAACGGTTGGCGTTCTGGAACGGCAGGAACGGCTTGACGGTACGACCGAAGCTACCGAACGCGCCGAGCAGACCCTCCAGCAGCAGGGACCACAGCACGATCAGCGAGATCGCGGCGGCGGACTGACGCACCAGCACACCGACGCCGATGGCCAGGACCACACACAGGAAAGCGTAGATCGGAATGCCGTAGATGGCCCGCCAGTTTCCGTCGAGCACCAGTTCCGGCGCCTCGTCACCGACGAACAGCTTGGCCACCACGAAGGCGATCAGCGCGAGCACGCCGGTCAGCACCGCCGCGTACACGCCGACCAGGCCCGCCTTGGACAGCACCACCTTCGAGCGGTTCGGCACCGCCAGGAAGCTGGCGCGGATGACGCCGAAGCGGTACTCACTGGTGACCGTCAGGGCGGCCATGATCATCAGCACCATCACGCCGAAGCCGGAGACACCGGAGACCACCACGCTCGGGGTGAGCAGCGTCGGCACCTCCCCCGCCTGGGTGTTCTCGGCCTTGGTGACCAGCGCGATCAGCGCGGCCAGGCCGATGCCGAGGAGAACCACGATCGCCGAGCACCACCAGGGCGACCGGGTCGAGGTGAGCTTGATTCGTTCCGCAGCGAGCACGCCCATCAGAGCGCACCTCCCATCACCTGGTCGAGGCCCGCGCCGTGGTACTCCACGGCGCCGCCGGTCATCCGCATGAACGCCTCCTCGAGCGACGCCTGCTGCGGCGCCAGCTCGTAGAGCGTGACGTTGTTGGTGCCCGCCACCTTGCCGACCTCGTCGCTGGTCACCCCGGCCACGATCAGCGCGGCGTCGCCCTCTTCCCGCACGGTCATGCCGTGCGAGGTGAGCAGGCTGCGCAGCTGATCCAGCTGCGGGCTGCGGACCCGCACCGACTGCTCGGAGGCGCGGTCGATGAAGTCCTTGGTGGTGGTGTCGGCGATGAGCTGACCACGGCCGATGACGATCAGGTGCTCAGCGGTCTGGGCCATCTCCGAGAGCAGATGGCTCGACACCAGCACGGTGCGGCCCTCGGCGGCCAGGCGCTGCATGAAGCGGCGGATCCAGAGGATGCCCTCCGGGTCGAGGCCGTTGACCGGCTCGTCGAACAGCAGCACCTTCGGATCGCCGAGCAGCGCGCCCGCCAGGCCGAGCCGCTGGGACATGCCCAGCGAGAACCCGCCCGCGTTCTTGCCCGCCACCTCGGACAGGCCGACCAGCCGCAGCACCTCCTCGACCCGCGACTTCGGGAGGTCGTTGGACGCGGCCAGCCACTCCAGGTGCGCGCGCGCCGAGCGGTTCGGATGCACCCACTTGGCATCGAGCAGCGCGCCGACCTGGGTCAGCGGCCGCTCCAGATCCTCGTAGCGCTTGCCGCCGATCAGCGCGGTGCCCGAGGTCGGCCGGTCCAGGCCGAGGATCATCCGCATGGTCGTCGATTTACCGGCACCGTTGGGTCCGAGGAACCCCGTCACCTGTCCGGGATGGACGGTGAACGAGAGGTCCTGCACCGCGACGGTCTGGCCGAATTGCTTCGTCAGGCCCTTCAGCTCGATCATGCGCCCCAGCTTGCCGCACGAAGACGGCGAGCGCGTCGCCGTGAGGTCGCGAGTCGGGTCATCCTCGAGGATGACCCCGACCCTGAGAGGGGCCTAACCCCGATCGCTCAGTTCGCGCACCATCGCTGCGCGAGGTCCGGCAGATGCCGCGACGCGCCGGCCATGTCCTGCGCGTACGCGACGAATTCGGCACAGCCTTCCGCGATGGTCTTACCCAGGACGGATTCCACGAATCCAGCGCTTCCACCCACCAGGACGAACTCGTCGACCGAGAGCAGCACGGCCGCCGAACTATCCGGTGCGACCAGCACGACATCGAACGGAGCGTAGGTCGCTCGCCAATCATCCACCTCGGACAGAGCCGCCAGACAAGCCTGATCAGAGGCCCCCGGACCGAGATCGGTCGCCACCAGGCAGTAGACCGCCTCGTAGCCACTGGCCGCGAAGGCTGCCAGTATCCGCACGCCCAGCGGATCATCGGCCAGATCGGACACTTCTTCCGCAGGCACCACACGACGCCCAGGCACCGACAGCCACCTGACACTCAATTCCTGCCCGGAATCCAGCACCTCGGCCCGAATGCGACGAGCTTGCGCTTGGTCGAGTTCCCGCACGCTACTCCAATCATGGAGCGCCGACGAAGGCGGTGATCGCGGTCGCGGCTGTCTTGACAGCTAACGCACCTTTTGCGACACCTGCACCGGCAGCGAGCCCGAAGCTGAAGACAGATCCGGCAGCACTGAATATTACCGAGGAGATCACTTCCTTCAACAGATCAGTGAGGATCTCTTTGAGCTTCAGGTGGAGTTCATCCATTGCGGACCGATAGCCGCGACAAGAGTCCGCGAGCTCGGTACATGCATGCTGCAAGTCTGTGGCAGCGGTATGCAATTCCCGCAAATCGTCGTCGACATCCGGAACCGGAACACCGAGTTCCTCGATGAGCCCGATTCCTATCAGGTCCTTCAGCCCCTGCCCGGGGCCACCCGCCGATGGCGGCGAATAATGCGAACTCGGCGAGAATTGCAGCGACGCCGAGGGAGGGGAATCACTGTCCGGATTGCCATCGGCAAGCGCACGCGCTCGTCGTAGGCCTTTGCCCACTCCTGCCCGGAGTCGAAACTGCCGGCCATGGTGCCACAGATCGACAGACCTTCCTGCCTACTTTCGCCCGAGCGTCTGCAGATTCGTCTCGATGGCGCCTGTGTATCGCGAATGCGCGTCGGCGGCCGCCTGGCGCATCGTGGTGATGCTTGCAGCAGCCTCGGCCGCAGCGGTCACCCACTGCCCGAAAGCGTCAGCCTGCGCATCCGCAGCGGCGCCGGTGGCGGAGTGCTACCAGTGCAGGTACAGACAGAGCGTGGCGTCGGCCTACCGGGCTGGGGAGGATGCCTGAGCCCAGAAACGCTTGGGGATGCGGCCCGCTCGGCGGGCGAGGTGGCCGGCGCGGACGGCGGCGGCCATGGCCGAGGCCATCAGTTCGGGGTCGCGGGCTCGGGTGACGGCGGTGGCCAGGAGGACGGCCGAGCAGCCGAGTTCCATGGCCAGGGCGGCGTCGCTGGCGGTGCCGATGCCCGCGTCGAGGATGACGGGCACGCCCGCGGCGGCCACGATCATCTCGATGTTGTGCGGGTTGCCGATGCCGAGGCCGGTGCCGATGGGGCTGCCTAGGGGCATCACCGCGGCGCAGCCCGCGTCCTCGAGCCTGCGAGCCAGCACCGGGTCGTCGTTGGTGTAGGGCAGGACGACGAAACCGGCGTCGACCAGCTGTTCGGCGGCGTCGAGCAGCTCGAACGGGTCGGGCAGCAGGGTGCGCTCGTCGGCGACGACCTCGAGCTTGACCCAGTTCGTCTCCAGCGCCTCGCGCGCCAGCTGCGCGGTGAGCACGGCCTCGGCGGCGGTGCGACAGCCCGCGGTATTGGGCAGCAGGGTGATGTCGAGGCGCTTGAGCAGGTCGAGCACGCCGGTGCCGCCCGCGGCGTCGACCCGGCGCATGGCGACGGTGGTGAGCTCGGTGCCGGAGGCGATCAGGGCCTCTTCCAGGACGGCCAGGTTCTCGGCGCCGCCGGTGCCCATGATCAGGCGCGAGCCGAACTCCTTGTCCGCGATGCGCAGCGGTGCGGGCTCAGCCACCCTGCACCGCCGTCAGCACCTCGATGGTCCAGCCGCGGCCGACCGGCTCGTCCCAGCGCGACTTCGGGAACACCGCGCCGTCGACGGCCAGTGCCACGCCCTGACACGGCAAGGCGAGCCTGGTCAGCAATTCGCGGATGCTGAGCGGCTCGGGGAACTCGTGGTCGACACCGTTGACGGTGACGCCGATCGGGATGGTCGAGGTCATCGAACTCCTCCTGGGGACAGCTGCAGCGCCGGAAAGCGTTGCGGTGATGCGATTTCCGCGATCGCGGGCGACTCGTCGTCGAGCAGCCCGGGAACGAGGGTCGCGGTGAGCGCGAGGGTGAGCATGCCGTTGCGGCCGTGGCCGGTGGCGGCGACGACGCGGTCGTCGAGCGCGCCGAGCAGCGGCAGGTTGTCGGGGGTGCCGGGCCGCGAGCCCGCGTTCGCTTCGGCCAGTTCGTATTCCGCGATGCCGGGCAGGATCGCCTCGGCGTCGGCGATCAGGTCGCGCACCCCACCGACGGTGACCGCGGTGTCGAAGCCCGCCTCGTATTGTGTTGCGCCGACGACGATTCCGTCCGCGCGCGGCACCAGGTACACCTGCCGGCCGTGCACCCTGGCCCGGATCACCCGGCTCGGCGCCGGACTCACGCCGGGCCGCTGCCGCAGGCGCAGGATCTCGCCCTTGACCGGGCGCACCGGCAGCCCCGGCCACAGGTCGGCGGAGCGCGCGCCCGCCGCGAGAACCACGCGGTCGTGCGGCAGCTCGGCGAGCGCGGTGACGGCTGCGGCCCGGATCTCGACGCCCGCACCGGCGCAGGCGGCGCGCAGGGCGGTCAGCACCCGGCGGTTGTCGACGGCGGGTTCGGTGGTGGCCAGCAGACCCGCGCGCACGGTGCGGGCCAGCGCCGGTTCGAGCGCGCGCACCCCGGCCCGGTCGAGGACGCTCAGCTCGTGGCCGAATCCGGCGAGCCAGTCGGCGACGGTGCGCAGGTCGGCGGCATCGGCGCCGTCGAGGGCGACGGTCAGCGTCTCGTCGGCGACGAACACCGACTCACCGGTGATCGCGCGCAGCCGCTCGGCGAAGGCGGGCCAGGCGGCCAGCGCGGCGGCGCCGAAGGCCAGCACCCGGTCCTCACCGGGCCAGCCCTCCGACAGCGGCGCGAGCATGCCGCCCGCCACGAAAGACGCGCCCGAGCCCGGCGCCGGATCGAAGACGGTGACGGTCCAGCCGGCCTCGGCGGCCTGCCATGCGACGGCGAGTCCGACGGCGCCGCCGCCAACGACCGCCAGAGTTCGCATCACGTTCCACCTGTCTTTTTCCGCCTACCGAGCGCCTCGGCGTTCGCGTCTCCACGGTAGCGCGACTACCGTCGACACTGTGCAGCCCTCCCATCCGAATCGATCCGTCCCGCCCAGGGAGCGCCTGTCGAGCGCGCTGCTGTATCTGTGCACCGACGCGCGCCGGGAGAAGGGCGATCTGGCCCGCTTCGTCGATGCCGCGCTAGCCGGTGGCGTCGACATCGTCCAGCTCCGCGACAAGGGGTCGCCCGGCGAGGCCGAGTTCGGCCCGCTGGAGGCCAAGGCCGAGCTGGGCGCCCTCGCCGAGATCAAGGCGGCGACCCGCAGGCACGGCGCCCTGCTCGCGGTGAACGACCGCGCCGACATCGCGCTGGCCGCGGGCGCCGACGTCCTGCATCTGGGCCAGGGCGACCTCCCGCCCGCCTACGCGCGCCGCATTCTCGGCCCCGATGTCGTCATCGGCCGGTCGAGTCACAATCGAGCCCAAGCCGGGCTGGCGGCCATCGACGGCCATCTCGACTACTTCTGCACCGGCCCGATCTGGACCACGCCGACCAAGCCGGGCCGCCAGGCCGCGGGCATCGACCTGGTGCGCTCCACCGCCGACGCGCACCCGACGATGCCGTGGTTCGCGATCGGCGGCATCGACGCGCAGCGGCTGCCCGAGGTGCTCGCCGCGGGTGCGCGGCGGATCGTCGTGGTCCGCGCGATCACCGCGGCCGCCGATCCGGAGGCCGCGGCGCGCGAGCTCAAGCAGGCACTGGTCGCCGCGGCGGCGGAGTAGCGCGACTCAGGTCAGCAGGCTGGTCAGGGCCGCGGCCAGGTCATCGGCCGGGTCCGGGCCGATGGTGACCTCGGCGCCGGGTCCGTCCAGCGCGTGCAACCAGAAGAACCCGCGATCGGCGAGTTCGACGGTCCGGGGCAGGTCGGTGACCGGGTCGGCGGCGAAGCGCAGGCGCAGCGGGACCGCGCGCAACCCGAGCCAGGCCGCGGCGAAACCGGGGTGCAGCGGGAGGTCGTCGACCTCGCCCTCGGCCACCCAGACCAGCTCGGAGCTCTCCTTGTTGGCGACGGTGGGCAGCGGGAACTCGGCGTCGGCGACCACCGTGGTGTAGGTCCAGCCGCTCGGGGCGGTCATCGTCAGCCGTTCGGCGCGCACGCGCAGCGCGTCGGCGGTGATGCCCGCCTCCTCCCAGGCTTCCCGGACCGCGGCGTGCTCGGCGCTCTCGTGGGAATCCCGCGCGCCGCCGGGGATGGCCCAGGTGCCGCCCTGATGACTCCACGGCGCGCGGTGCTGGAGCAGCACCGCCGACCCGCCCCGGGGCAGCGGCGCGCGCAGCAACAAGCCCGCCGCACCGTACTTGCCCCAGTGCCGAACCCCGCCCGGACTGTTCGACCAGCCGTCTCCGTCACCGCGCATCCAATACTCTTTCCTCCGTAGCAGCCGAGCAGCAACCGCTTCGGGGGTGTCTGCGGGGCTGCGCCACCGGTAGGACCACAATAAACTCCGCACCACGAGGGGTGCGCGGACAGCACGGGGAGGTGAACGATGGTCGAACCCGGGAGTCGCGATGCCTCGACCGAGGTCGCGGCCGTTCGTTCCGGCCCGTCGCCGCAGGCCACGCAGGGTTCGGCGACGGCTCCGGCCGCGCCGGTGACGAGCCGGCGCGCCGCGTTGCGGAAACCGGCGATCGTCGTCGACCGGCCGCCGGCGCCGGACGTGAAGGCCCTGCGTGCGCAGTTCCATCCCGCCCGCTTGCGCGGGTTCGTGCAGTCCTCGCCGGGTCGGCTCGTGGCTGCCGGTCTGGTGCTGATGCTGCTGTGCGTCGCCGCGGGCGCGGTGACTTCGACGACCGTCAGCGACCGCCAGCAAGCTCTCGGCGTCCTGCTCGACGACACCGAACCCGACGCCCACTCGGCCAATCACCTCTACACCTCGCTCTCGATCGCCGACGCCGCCGCGGGCACCGCGTTCATCGCGGGCGGACTCGAGCCCAAGACCGTGCGCGACCGCTACACCCAGGCCATCGGTGAGGCCGCCGCCGAACTGGTGACCCAGGCCGGGCACATCTCCGTCGAAGAGGCCGCCGACCCGTCGGGCACCGATCGCAAGCTGCGCACCGGCATCGCCACGGGTTTGCCGGTCTACACCGGCCTGATCGAGACCGCGCGCGCCAACAACCGCAACGGCTACCCGGTCGGCGCCGCCTACCTCAGTGAGGCATCGCACCAGATGCAGACGGCGCTGCTGCCGATGGCCGAGGAACTGGAGAACCACCGGCTCGACGCGGTCACCGCCGCCCAGCACCGGCACGTGTTACCGCCCTGGCCCGCGATCGTGCTGCTGATGGCGACGCTGGGCGCCCTGCTGTGGGTCCAGGTGGAGCTGGCCAGACGCTCGCGACGGGTATTCAACATGGGCCTGCTGCTCGGCACCGCCGCGCTCGCGCTGACGCTGGTGTGGACCGTGGCCGCGGGCTCGGTGTCGGCGGTGTCGATGATGCAGTGCCGCGACCAGGGCGCCGTGCCCGCCGCCCGGCTGGCCGAGAGCCGCATCCTGGTGCAGCAGGCCAGGTCGGCGGAGATGGTGAAGCTGGTGCGCCGCGACGCCACCGGCGACTACGACCGCACCTTCGACACCAACACCGCCCGGCTCACCGAACTGCTCGCCGGCTACCCGCAGGACGCGCCCGCCCGCGCCGAGGTCGCCGACGCCCGCACCGCGCTCGCCCGCTGGCAGTCGGCGCATCAGCGGATGAACGACACCCTGGCCCGCGGCGACTTCGCCGGCGCGGCCGCGGTCGCCACCGGGCCCAGCGCCGCCGACGCGGCCGCCCAGGTCGACGCGATCGATCGTGCCCTCGGCAAGGCCGCCGCGGCCACCAGGGACACCCTGCGCGACAAGGTCTCCCAGGCCATCGACGTGCTGACCTTCCTCGCTCCCGGCGCGTTCATCCTCGGCATCGTCGCCGCGGTGTGCGTCGCGCTCGGCCTGTGGCCGCGACTGCGGGAGTACCGGTGAGGCGCGGGCGGATCACCGCGGCGCTGCTGCTCACGGCGGCGGCGCTGCTCGGCGGCTGCGCCGACAGCACCCCCGCGCCGGACGACCGCAGCGTCTACTCCGAACCGCCCCTGCCCGCCAAGGCGATCCCGATCGGCACCGACACCCCGGTGCCCGCCCGCGGCGGCGAGCAGTGCGGCGACCCGACGGCGAGCCTGCGTCCCAGCACCTCGCGCGGTCCGACGATCGACGCCATCCGCGCCAGGGGGAGGTTGATCGTCGGCCTCGACGCGGGCAGCAACCTGTTCAGCTTCCGCGACCCGCTGACCGGCCGGATCGTCGGCTTCGACGCCGACATCGCCCGCGAGATCGCGCGCGACCTGCTCGGCAACCCGGATCTGATCGAATACCGCAGTCTCGCTTCGGAAGAACGCGAGCGGGCGTTGCAGGAGCACACCGTCGACCTGATCGCCAAGACGATGACGATCACCTGCGAGCGCCGCCAGCGCGTGGCGTTCTCCACCGTGTACCTGCGCGCCGACCAGCGGGTGCTCGCGGTGAAGAATTCCGGCATCAACGGCCTGGCCGATCTGGCGGGCAAGCGGGTGTGCGTGGTGCGCGGCACCACCTCGCTCGACCACATCCGCCGCGACCAGCCCGCCGCCACCATCCTGACGGTGCCGACCTGGGCGGACTGCCTGGTCGTGCTGCAGCAGCGCCAGGTCGACGCGGTGAGCACCGACGATTCGATCCTGGCCGGCCTGGCCGCGCAGGACCCCTATACCGAGGTCGTGGGCGCGAGCATCAGCGCCGAGCCCTACGGCATCGGCATCCCGAAGGGCGACGACGACCTGGTCCGCTTCGTCAACGCCACCCTGGACCGCATCCGCAACGACGGCACCTGGGTGCGCATCCACCGCCGCTGGCTCGCCTCGCTCGGGGAGACGCCGAGCCCGCCCGCTCCGACGTACCAGGACTGATCGGCATGACCACACCGACGAACGGTGAACCGGCGCAGGAAGATCCGGCGCGCCAGGAACCTACGCAGCTCACCCACCGCCCCGAGGGCGAACTGCCGGGCGGCTGGACGCTGCCGCCTGCCCCGGCCGACGACGAGACCATGCCGCTGCCGATCCAGGCACCGCACGCGCCCACCGAGATCGCGGCGGCCAGGCCCGCCGAGCCGGACCAGCCACCGGCCACCCAGCGGGCGGGCGGGCGCCACGGCACCGAGGCCTCGCGCGCCGTGACCGAACCGCCCGGCACCCAGGCCGCTCCCGCCCGCACCGGATCCGGCGACCTCGCCTGGCCGTCCGGCGCCCAGACCGGGCCGAGCACGTCCAGGTCCGGGCGCAGTGTGCGCACCGCCAGGTCACGCCCCACCCGCAGACTCGGCGCGGGCCTGGTGCCGATCCCGACCGTCAGCCCCGCGGACCCCCGCGAGGCGGTGCTGGCCGATCCGGTGGTCTCGGAGGGCAGGCGGTTCTGCTGGCGCTGCGGCGACCCGGTCGGCCGCTCGACCCCGACCCATGCCGGGACCTCGGCCGGGCAGTGCGGGACCTGCGGCGCCGCCTACGATTTCCGGCCCTCGCTGCACGAGGGCGACATGGTCGCCGGGCAATACGAGATCCAGGGCTGTATCGCCCACGGCGGCCTCGGCTGGATCTACCTGGCCATCGACCGCAATGTCAGCGACCGGTGGGTGGTGCTCAAGGGCCTGCTGCACGCCGGCGACGGCGAGGCGCAGGCGGTCGCGGTGGCCGAGCGGCAGTTCCTGGCCGAGGTGGCGCACCCGAGCATCGTCAAGATCCACAACTTCGTCGAACACACGGCGGCCGACGGGTCGAGCACCGGCTACATCGTGATGGAGTACGTCGGCGGTCACTCGCTGCGCGACATCCTCGACGCCAAGCCGCCGGGCGAGCGGATGCCGCTGGCCGAGGCCATCGCCTATGTGCTGGAGATCCTGCCCGCGCTGGAACACCTGCACTCGATCGGGCTGACCTACAACGACCTCAAGCCCGACAACGTGATGGTCACCGAGGACCAGGTCAAGCTGATCGACCTGGGCGCGGTCGCCACCATCGAGGCCTACGGAAACCTCTACGGCACCAAAGGCTTCCAGGCTCCCGAGATCGCCAGGACCGGCCCGACCCCCGCCTCCGACGTGCACACGGTCGGGCGCACGCTGGCCGCGCTCACCCTGGCATTGCCCAGTGAGCACGGCCGCTACCTCGACGGCATCCCCGATCCGGCCGACGAGCCGCTGCTGGCCCGCTACGAATTCTTCTACCGGTTCCTGCTCACCGCCACCGACCCTGATCCGGCCCGGCGGTTTCCGTCGGCGCGGGCGATGTCGGCCCAGCTGGCGGGCGTGCTGCGGGAGATCCTGGCCTACGACACCGGCGCCGAGCATCCCCAGCTGTCCACCGTGTTCAGTCCCCAGCGCACCAGCTTCGGCACCGAGGAACTGATCAGCCAGACCGATGCCTACCTCGACGGCGTCGGTCGCTCTCCCCTGCTCGACTCCGGCGATGTGGTCGCCGCGCTGCCGGTTCCACTGATCGACCCCGCCGATCCGTCGGCGCCGCTGCTGGCCGCGACCGCGAATCTGGAACCGGAGCGGGTGCTCGAGGCCCTGCACGAGGCGCGCGAACGCGCCGAGGCGGACCCGGACAACGCGCCGGAAACGCTGGCGGGCGAACTGGTCTTCGCCGAGACGCGGGCCCGGCTCGAGCTCGGCGAATCGGCGGCGGTGCTGCATCTGCTCGACCGCGTCTCCGGCGAATCCGATTGGCGCGCCGACTGGTTCACCGGCCAGGCCTACCTGCTCGAACTCGACTACGAGGCCGCCTTCGCCGCCTTCGAAGCGGTGCTGCGGGTACTGCCCGGCGAGATCGCGCCCAAGCTCGCGCTCGCCGCCACCGCGGAACTGATTCTGCAGCACTGGGATTCCGAGTCGCCCGAACAGTGGCGCGCCTTCGCCGAGCGCTACTACGACACCGTGTGGCGCACCGATCGGGCGGTGGTCAGCGCCGCTTTCGGTCTGGCCAGGCAGCTGGCGGTGGCGGGCCGGGTCGGCGAGGCGGTGCACGCCCTCGACGACGTCCCCGCCGCGTCCCGGCACTTCACGACCGCTCAGACCACGGCGATCCTGTTGCTGCTCACCAGCGCTCCCGTCGCCCAGCTCGACGAACAGGTGCTGCGCCTGGCCGCCTCCCGGGCCCAGTCCATCCCGCCGGGCGAACACCGCTCCACTCTCATGCGCACCCTGGTGCAGGGCACCGCGCTGGCCTGGCTGCAGGCCGGCAACACACCGAAGCGCAAGGACGCCAAGCTGTTCGGCCGCCCCTTCGACGAACGCGACCTGCGCGACGGCACCGAGACCGGCCTGCGCGCGCTCGCCCGCAACGCGCCCGACCGCGGGCACCGCTACGCCCTGGTCGACCTGGCCAACTCGCTGCGCGCGAAGTCCTGGTTCTAGGCCGACCCGCCGACCAGCGCGTGCGCGGCCCTGGCGATCGCGAGTTCCTCGTTGGTCGGCACCACCAGCACGTGCACCGGCGCGAACTCCGGCGAGATATGGCGGACACCGGGGGTTCTGGTCTCGTTGCGAACCCTGTCGACCTCGATGCCGAGGTTCTGCAGCCCCGCCAGCGCGTCCGCGCGCACCGACGCGCTGTTCTCCCCGACGCCCGCGGTGAAGACGATGCTGTCGATCCCGCCGAGTTCCACCAGGTAGGCGCCCAGGTAGCGGCGCAGGCGGTGGATGTAGACGTCGTAGGCCAGTTTCGCGGCGGCGTCGCCGTTGTCGATGAGCTGCTGCAATTCGCGGAAGTCGTTGACGCCGGACAGTCCCTTGATGCCGGAATTGCGGTTGAGCAACTGCTCGACCGCGGGCAGGTCCAGCCCGGCGACGTTCATCAGGTGCGGCAGGATCCCGGGGTCGAGATCGCCCGGCCTGGTGCCCATCACCAGGCCCTCCAGCGGGGTCATGCCCATGGTGGTGTCGATCGCGACGCCGCCCGCCACGGCCGAGGCCGACGCGCCGTTGCCGAGGTGGAAGACGATCTGGTTCAGCTCCTCGACGGGCCGACCCAGGAATTCGGCCGCCTTGGCGGAGACGTACTGGTGCGAGGTGCCGTGGAACCCGTATTTGCGGACACCGTGCGCGGCGGCCAGTTTCGCGTCGATCGCGTAGGTCTTGGCTGCCTCGGGCAGGGTGTGGAAGAAGGCGGTGTCGAAGACCGCGACCTCCGGGATGCCGGGCAGCAGTTCCCTGGTCGATTCGATGCCGACCACGTTGGCGGGGTTGTGCAGCGGCGCGAGCACCGACAGCTCGTCGATGGTGCGCAGGACCTCGTCGGTGATCAGCGTCGGCTCCCAGAACACCTCGCCGCCGTGCACCACCCGGTGCCCGACCGCGCCGATGCCGATCGTGGTCAGGTCGATGCCGGTGTCGCGGAACATCTCGAACGCCTGGCGCAGTCCCGCCCGGTGGTCGGCGATGACGCCCTCGTGCACCAGCTTGCGGTCCCCGCACTCGTGCACGATCCGGCCGCCGTGTGACTCACCGATCTTCTCGACCAGCCCGGAGGCGAGCACCTCGGACGAGTCAGCGTGCAGCAGTTGGTATTTGATCGAGGAGGAGCCGCAGTTCAGCACCAGCACCAGGTCGCTCACACTGTCTCCGTTCGGCATGCTCGGGCGCTGACCACTCATGCCTGGTCGCCCTGCGCCTGGATCGCGGTGATCGCCACCGTGTTGACGATGTCGGCGACCAGCGCGCCGCGCGAGAGGTCGTTGACGGGTTTGCGCAGGCCCTGCAGCACCGGGCCGATCGCGACCGCGCCCGCGCTGCGCTGCACGGCCTTGTAGGTGTTGTTACCGGTGTTGAGGTCGGGGAAGACGAACACCGTCGCCCGCCCGGCCACCTCGGAGTCGGGCAGCTTGGTACTGGCGACCGTCGGCTCGATCGCCGCGTCGTACTGGATCGGGCCCTCCACCGGCAGCTCCGGCGCGCGTTCGCGCACGAGTTCGGTGGCGACCCTGACCTTGTCGACATCGGCGCCCGACCCCGAGGACCCGGTCGAGTACGACAGCATCGCCACCCGCGGATCGATCCCGAACCGAGCAGCGGTGCCCGCCGAGGAGATGGCGATATCGGAGAGCTGCTCCGAGGTCGGGTCGGGCACCACCGCGCAGTCGCCGTAGGCGAGCACCCGATCGGCCAGGCACATCAGGAACACGCTCGACACCGTGGCGACGCCGGGCACCGTCTTGATGATCTCGAAGGAGGGGCGGATGGTGTGCGCGGTGGTGTGCGCTGCGCCGGAGACCATGCCGTCGGCGATCCCCTTGTAGACCATCATGGTGCCGAAATACGAGATGTCGGCCATGGTTTCGCGGGCACGC
The DNA here is from genome assembly GCF_019266065.1 of Nocardia sp. MH4. Lineage (GTDB taxonomy): Bacteria > Actinomycetota > Actinomycetes > Mycobacteriales > Mycobacteriaceae > Nocardia > Nocardia canadensis. The sequence continues at coordinate 214,168 of NZ_LPNR01000132.1, forward strand.
TCGAGCGTCATGCCCTTGTGCTTGCGCAGTTGGGTGTACTCGGCGGCGAATTCGTCGAGGTAGCCGGAAGTGCGTGGGTCGAGCACCTGCGCGGCGGCGATGTCGACGCCCAGTTCGGCGGCGCGGGCCCGCACCGAGGTCTCGTCACCGAGGATGGTGAGGTCGGCGATCTTGCGCTGCAACACCCGGCCCGCGGCGCGCAGGATGCGGTCGTCGTCGCCCTCGGGCAGCACGATCCGCTTGCGATCGGCCCTGGCCCGCTCGATCAGCCGGTACTCGAACATCTGCGGGGTGACCACGTTCGACGGCGGTACCTGGATGCGCCGCAGCAGTTCCGGCGCGTCTACGCGCTCTTCCATCAATGCCAGCGCCGTGTCGACCTTGAGCGGGCTGCCGGCCCACATCCGCCCGCGAGTGCCGTGTACCGCGCTGGCGGTGTCGTAGGTGCCGAGTTCGGTGGTGAGGATCGGCAGTTTGGGGTGCAGGCCCTCCATCAGGCGCGCGATGGCCGGATGGGGGCGGATGCCGCCGTTCATGATGACGCCGGCCAGCGACGGAAAGCCCTCCGCCTCATGGGCGTTCACCACGCTGAGCAGAACATCGGAGCGGTCGCCCGGGGCGATCACGACCACTCCGTCGGTTAGTCGTTCCAGGATGTGCTCGGCGGTCATGCCACCGACCATGATCCGCAACGCCTCGCGCTGCAGCAGTTCCGGGTCGCCACTGTAGATCTCGCCGTCGATGGCGCCGCACAGCTCGCCCATGGTCGGCGCCATCAGCAGCGGCACCTCGGGCAGCGTCCAGGACGGCACGTCGAAAACGGCCAGCGCGGCGCCGATCTCGTCGATCTCGGCGGGCGCGCAGCGGTTGGCGACGACCGCGACCAGCTGGGCGTGCTCGGCGGACAGCTCGGTCGAACACAGCTCCACCAGCTGCTTGACCTCGGTGGGCGTGCGTTCGGCGCCGCGCACCACCAGCAACACCGGCGCGCCCAGGTTCACCGCGATGCGCGCGTTGTAGCGCAGCTCGCTCGGGCTGGCGACATCGGTGTAGTCGCTGCCGACGATCACCACCGCGTCGCAGGCCTTGGCGACGTCGTGGAACCGCATGACGATCTCGCTGATCGCGGCGTCGGGGTCGCGGTGCACGTCCTCGTAGGTGACGCCGATGGCCTGCTCGTAGCCGATATCGGCGGTGCTGTGCTCGAGCAGCAGTTCGAGGATGTAGTCGGGCTCGGCGGTCGAGCGGGTGATCGGGCGGAACACCCCGACGCGCGCGGTGGTCGCGCACAACATCTGGAGCACGCCCAGCGCCACCGTGGATTTTCCGGTGTCACCCTCGGGTGAAGCGATGTACACGGTGGACGTGGCATGTTCGACCATGGTCGCGAGCTTAGTTAATCGACGGCGATTCGGGGGTTCGGTGTGGCGCGATCGGCCGCGTTATAGTCCGGCCCATGACATCGCAGTTCCCGGATCGGCAGTGGGGTTCGCGCACCAATCTCCTGTCCCGCGCCGCCAATCGTTTCGCCGCGACGAAGCCGGGTTCCTGGCTGATCCGCACGGTGACCCCGCTGGATCGGGCCTTGCTCAAGCGGACCGACGCCAAGTACACCGTGCTCGGCCCGATCGGCGCGCCGGTGATCCTGCTGACCACCACCGGCCGCAAATCCGGCGCGCAGCGCACCCAGCCGCTGCTCTACGTGCACGACGGCGACACCCTGTACGTGGTCGGCTCCAACTTCGGCCAGGAGCACCATCCCGCGTGGACGGGAAACCTGCTGGCGAACCCGGCGGCCACCGTGGCCATCGCGGGTGAGCGCATCCCCGTCGTCGCCACCCCGGTACCCGACGCCGACAAGGAAGCGCTGTTCGCCCGCTTCATCGAGATCACCGGCGCCTACGCCGCCTACCGCGACCGGACCACGCGCGACCTGCGCATGTTCGCGCTGCGCCGGGCATAGGGCCGACCGCCGCGGCGTTGTTGCCTTGACACCGGCGGCAAGGTCTACCGTGACGGCCACGGTCATCGAGGAGGTCGCATGCTGATCGGCGAACTGGCCGAGCGCACCGGTTCCAGCGCTCGCGCGCTGCGCTACTACGAACAGCACGGACTGGTCGAACCGCGCCGCGACGGCAAGGGCTACCGGATCTACGACGACGTCGAACTGCGCGTCGTCCGCAAGATCCACGCCCTGCGCACCGTCGGCTTCGAACTGGCCGACATGCACCCGTTCGTCGCCTGTCTGCGAGCGGGCGACGGCTCGGGCGACGGCTGCCCCGACTCCGTGGAGGAGTTGCGCCGCAAACTCGACGAGGTCGACGCGGCCACCCGCCGCCTGGCCGCGATCCGGACCCAGCTGGCCACCCAGCTCGCCGACGCCCTCGCCGCCGAACCCGGCGACCCCGCCTGTTCGCTGCGCTGAGTCGCGTCGAATTCCGGTGTCCCGGAGGATCACTCATCGGAGACGACACCGCCCGGATGGTTCGGCGTGACACCGAACCAGCCGGGCGGGTGAGCGTCGAAGGATCAGCCCAGCGCGCGCAGGCGAGGTGCCAGGTCGCGCTTGAACAGGTCGAGGAAGCGCAGCTGGTCGTGGCCGGGGGCGTGGAAGACCAGGTGGTTGAGGCCCGCGTCCAGATAGGGCTTGATCTGGGCGACGGCCTCGTCGGGATCGCTGGCGACGATCCAGCGCTTGGCGACCTGCTCGATCGGCAGCGCGTCGGCGGCGGCCTCCATCTCGATCGGGTCGGTGATGTCGTGCTTCTGCTCCGGGGTCAGCGACAGCGGGGCCCAGAAGCGCGTGTTCTGCAGCGCCAGTTCGGGATCGGTGTCGTAGGAGATCTTGATCTCGATCATCTTGTCGATGCCGGCGAGGTCGCGCTCGGCCTTGGCCGCGCCCTCGGCGACCGCGGGCAGCAGCTTCTCGGTGTAGAGGTCCATGCCCTTGCCCGAGGTGCAGATGAAGCCGTCGCCCGCGCGACCGGCGTAGCGGGCCACGACCGGGCCGCCCGCGGCGATGTAGACGGGGATGCCGCCCTTGGGCACGTCGTAGATGGAGGCGCCGACGGTGTGGTAGTACTCGCCGTCGAAATCGGTACGCTCGCCGGTCCACAGCGCGCGCATCAGCGACACCGCCTCGCGCAGCCGGGCGAAACGCTCCTTGAAGTCGGGCCATTCGCCCTTGTAACCGGTGGCGATCTCGTTGAGCGCCTCGCCGGTGCCGACCCCGAGCATCACCCGGCCCGGGTACAGGCAGCCGAAGGTGGCGAAGGCCTGGGCGATCACCGCCGGGTTGTAGCGGAAGGTGGGGGTGAGCACGGAGGTGCCGAGCATGATCCGCTCGGTGCGTTCACCGGTGGCGGCCAGCCAGGCCAGCGAGAACGGCGCGTGCCCGCCGTCGTGCCGCCACGGCTGGAAGTGATCGCTGACTGTCGCGCTGTCGAGACCGTGCTCCTCGGCGGCCACCGCCAGCTCGACGAGCTCACGCGGCCCGAACTGTTCTGCCGATGCCTTGTATCCGAGCTTGAGATCAACCATCTCAGCCACTCCTGTCGTTCGCTTCGTCGCGGCCCCTGCCGCATCGACACTAACCAACACCGTCACCGAGTTCTCCGGGAGCGGTGGCTCGCACCGCCGCCGGTTTTAGCGGATGATTAGCTGGTGACCGCCAAGGATGAGCAGATCTTGTCGTACCTGACCGACATGGACGGCGTGCTGGTGCACGAGGATCAGCTGATCCCGGGCGCCGACGAATTCCTCACCGAGCTGCGCGACAACGAGATCCCGTTCCTGGTCCTGACCAACAACTCGATCCGCACCCCACGCGATCTGCAGGCCCGGCTGCGCCAGACCGGCCTGGACATCCCCGAGGAATCCATCTGGACCTCGGCGCTGGCCACCGCCACCTTCCTCGACGACCAGCGCCCCAACGGCACCGCCTACGTCGTCGGCGAGTCCGGCCTGACCACCGCGCTGCACGAGATCGGCTATGTCCTCACCGACGTCGACCCCGACTATGTGGTCCTCGGCGAGACCCGTACCTATTCGTTCGAGGCGATCACGACCGCGATCCGCCTGATCGATCGCGGCGCCCGTTTCATCGCCACCAATCCCGACGCGACCGGCCCGTCCCGCGACGGCGTGCTGCCCGCGACCGGCTCGGTCGCCGCGCTGATCACCCACGCCACCGGCAAGGACCCGTACTACGTGGGCAAGCCGAACCCGCTGATGATGCGCTCGGCGCTGCGCCGCATCGACGCGCACTCCCAGACCACGGTGATGATCGGCGACCGCATGGACACCGACGTCATCTCCGGCCTGGAAGCCGGCCTGCGCACGATCCTGGTCACCTCAGGCATCTCCACCAAGCACTCGGTCGAGAAATACCCGTTCCGCCCCACCCTGGTCGTCGACTCGGTCGCCGACCTGATCGGCCGCACCCGCTCCCCCTTCCCGGAGTAGCTGCATGTGAGCTGCCTCACAGTGGAATAGGTTCCCGCCCTCGCTGGTTATAGTTGCCATGGCAACCAAAGCGAGTCGAGGAGGGCCCGTGCAGTTCGGAATCTTCACCGTGGGCGATGTGACCACCGACCCCACGAACGGCCGCACCCCCACCGAGGCCGAGCGGATCAAGGCGATGGTCGCGATCGCGCAGAAGGCCGAGGAGGTGGGACTCGACGTGTTCGCGATGGGCGAGCACCACAATCCGCCCTTCGTGCCGTCCTCGCCGACCACCATGCTCGGCTACATCGCGGGCCGCACCGACAAGATCCTGCTGTCCACCTCCACCACGCTGATCACCACGAACGACCCGGTCAAGATCGCCGAGGACTTCGCGATGTTGCAGCACCTGGCCGACGGCCGGGTCGACCTGATGCTCGGCCGCGGCAACACCGGCCCGGTCTACCCGTGGTTCGGCAAGGACATCCGCGACGGCATCCCGCTGGCCATCGAGAACTACCACCTGCTGCACCGCCTGTGGCGCGAGGACGTCGTGGACTGGGAGGGCAAGTTCCGCACGCCGCTACAGTCGTTCACCTCCACCCCGCGCCCGCTCGACGACGTCCCGCCGTTCGTCTGGCACGGCTCCATCCGTAGCCCGGAGATCGCCGAGCAGGCCGCCTACTACGGCGACGGCTTCTTCGCCAACCACATCTTCTGGCCCACCGACCACTTCCAGCGGCTGATCGAGCTGTACCGCCGCCGCTACGAGCACTACGGCCACGGCAGCGCCGACCAGGCCATCGTCGGCCTCGGCGGCCAGGTGTTCGTGCGCAAGAACTCCCAGGACGCGATCCGCGAGTTCCGCCCGTACTTCGACAACGCGCCCGTCTACGGACACGGCCCGTCGCTGGAGGAATTCACCGAGCAGACCCCACTCACCGTGGGCAGCCCGGAGCAGGTCATCGAGAAGACGCTCACCTTCCGCGAGCACTTCGGCGACTACCAGCGCCAGCTGTTCCTGGTCGACCACGCCGGCCTGCCGCTGAAGACGGTGCTCGAACAGCTCGACCTGCTCGGCGAGGAAGTGATTCCGGTGCTGCGCAAGGAATTCGCCGCCGGGCGTCCCGCGCACGTGCCGGACGCGCCGACCCACGCCTCGCTGCTCGCCGCCGAGACCACCACGGAGGTGACCGCATGACCACTCGCATCGCGGTGGTGTCGGCCGGGCTGTCGCAGCCCTCGTCGACCCGGCTGCTGGCCGACCGGCTGGCCACCGCCACCGCACGAGAGCTGCGCGCCGGCGGCGCCGAGGTCGAACTCGACTTCGTCGACCTGCGCGATCACGCCCGCGAACTCGCCGACAACCTGATCACCGGATTCCCCGCGCCGTCGCTGCGCTCGGCGATCGACCAGGTCGTCACCGCCGACGGGCTCATCGCGGTGACGCCGATCTTCAGCGCCTCCTACAGCGGTCTGTTCAAGACCTTCTTCGATGTGCTGGAACCGGATTCGCTCGCGGGCAAGCCGGTGCTGGCCGGTGCCACCGGCGGCACCGAACGGCACTCGCTGGCCCTCGAACACGCGGTGCGTCCACTGTTCGCCTACCTGCGCTCGATCGTCGTACCCACCGCCGTGTACGCCGCGTCGTCGGACTGGGGCGCCCACGGTGCCGACCAGGCGCTGAACAACCGGATAGACCGCGCCGCAAGCGAATTCGCCACCCAGATCCTCGGCAGGCCCAGCGCCGGACCCGCCGACCCGTACGACGAGCCGACCCCGTTCGCGGATCTGCTCGCCGCCAACCTCCCACGCTAGAACCCAACCCCCACAAGGAGTTCCCATGACCACCGCCATCGCCAACGGCCTCACCGCGGGCACCTGGGCCATCGACCCCGCTCACTCCACCGTCGGCTTCTCCGTACGTCACCTCATGGTGAGCAAGGTCCGCGGCCGCTTCACCGACTTCGACGGCGCGCTCGTCATCGGCGAGGACGGCACCGCCTCCGCGCACGCCGAGATCCGCGTCGACTCGCTGACCACCGACAACGCCCAGCGCGACGGCCACCTGCGCACCGCCGACTTCTTCCACGCCGAACAGTTTCCTGTGATGACCTTCAAGTCCACCGGGTTCCGCGGCGAGGGCAGCGACTTCGTCGTCGACGGCGAGTTCACCGTGCGCGGCAACACCAAGCCGGTCTCCCTCGAGGTCGAGTTCCTCGGCGTCAACGAGGGCATGGGCAACGGCCCGGTCGCCGGTTTCGAAGCCAAGACCGTGGTCTCGCGCCGTGACTTCGGCCTCGACATCGACATGCCGCTGCCCGACGGCGGCGCCGTCATCGGCGACAAGATCACCCTCACCCTCGAGATCGAGGTCGGCCTCCAGAGCTGAGCTCCGACCGCACAGTCCGACGCCCCCGTCGCCACTTCGGCGACGGGGGCGTCGGTGTGCCGGCTGCCGACGACCTCACTCCTCGGCGACGGTGATCGCCTCGACCGCGGCGGACAGCCGGGTCAGCGCGGCCACGATCGCCGCGAACTCCACCGGACCGAGCTCGTCGGCGAGGCGGCGAGCGATTCTCGCGTGCTGCGGATTGATGCGCTGGACCGCCGCGCGGCCCGATTCCGTCGCCGCGACCAGCTTCGCCCGCTTGTGCGCGGGGTTGGGCCGGTATTCGCACAGTCCCTTGTCGACGAGCAGGTCGGCGATGCGCTGCACACTCTGCCGGGTGATGCCCATCGCGCGGGCGATGCCCGCGACCGGCAGCGGTTCGGCGAGCACCGCGCCGAGCACCTGCCACCAGGCCGCGGTGAGACCGGCCGGGGCGGCCAATTCCTCGGCGATGGCGAGGAATTGGCCGTTGAGCTTGAACGAGGTGATCGCCGCGGTCGAGAACAGTTCCTGCTCGCCGGCTGTCACGCGTTGGCGGCTTCGTACTCGGCGAGCACCGCGTAGGCCGCCGGGTCGCGGTGCGCGAACAGGGCGTACCAGGCGTCGATGACGTGCGGCTCGGACACCTCGAGGCGGGTGAAGATCTCCCTGGCGAACTCGAACGGCGACATGGCGTCGGCGGTGATCACGTCGCGGTCGGTGACCGCCTGCGCCTCCACATAGTGTTCGGCACCCGAATATCCGCTGTAGACCAGGTATTCGGCCGCGTTGGAGGTGTGCGCGCGATCATCGAGCAGGCCCGCCTTGGCCAATCCGAAGGTGGCGCCGCAGATTCCGGCGACCGGCACGCCCGCGTCGAGGAACTGACGCGCCTTCTCCGCGAACGGCACCAGCTCCTCACCCTCCCACAGATCCGCGCCGGGCAGGATCAGCATCACGCTGTCGGCCGGGTCGAGATCGGCCAGCGCGAGGTCCGGGGTGACCCGCAGTCGGCCCATCGTGGTGATCGGTTCGGTGCTGAGCCCGACCGTCTTCACCTCGAACGTGCCCGGCTCGCGATGCCAACCACCGTTGGCGATGTGCGCGGTGGCGGCGCCCACCTCCCAGTCGGCGAGAGTGTCGTACACGGCCATGTGAACTGTTCGCATCGTCATGACAGTATCCTGTCATAATTGACAGCAAGCTGTCAATAAGAATATTGGAACCCATCGGCAGGCCGCGCATCGTACGCTGACGTCATTCGATGCGAGACAAGGAGACTCAGCGCGATGACCGACCCGGTGCACGGCCTCACGGGCACGCTCACGTCACCGATCCGGGCCGCGGGCGCGCTGGGCGAAGTTCTCGTGGCGATCCGCGGGGGAACCGAGACCTACCTCGCGCGGGCCGACGAACCCCTCCCGGCCGGTGCCACCGTTCTGATCGTCGCGGTGCATCCCGGCCGGCTGGTCGACGTCGTCGCCTGGATTCCGCTCACCAAGGAGGACTGAACATGCTGGGTTATCACGTTCCCGATCCCGACGAGGCGATGCTGGTCAGCGGCGCCAAGACCAAGGACAACGCCCCCTTCAAGGTGGTCATCGGCCGCGGCACCTGGGTGGTGCCGCTGTTCCGCAAGGTCCGCTACCTGTCGCTGGCCATGTTCGAGTCCGAGATCAGGGAACGCTGCGTCACCAAGCAGGCCATCCAGCTCGATGTGCGCGCGGTGATCGCGTTCAAGGTCGCCAACGACACCTCCTCGATCGTCAACGCGGCCCAGCGCTTCCTGTCCGAGCAGGAGCAGGAGATGTCGGTGCTCACCGGCCGCATCTTCTCCGGTCACCTGCGCTCCATCGTCGGCTCGATGACAGTCGAGGAGATCATCCGCGAACGCCAGAAGCTGGCCGACGAGGTGCTGCTCGCCTCGAAGGTGGAGATGAGCAATATCGGCCTGTGGGTCGACTCGTTCCAGATCCAGTCCATCGACGACGGCAACCTGGGCTACATCAACGCCCTGGCCGCACCGCACAACGCCGCCGTGCAGCGCGATGCCCAGATCGCCCAGGCTCAGGCCGCCCAGCGCGCCGCCGAGGCCGAACAGGAATCGCTGCGCCGCCGCGCCGAGTACGAGCGGGAGACCGCGATCCTCAAGGCGCAGTACCAGCGCGACATCGACAAGGCCAATGCCGAAGCGGCCCAGGCGGGTCCGCTCGCCGACGCCATCGCCCGCCAGGAAGTCCTCACCGCCCAGGCCGAGCAGGCCCGCAAGAACGCCGAACTGCGCGAGCAGGAACTCCAGGCCGAGGTCGTGAAACCCGCGCTGGCCGAAGCGGAACGCGTCCGCATCCTCGCCGAGGCCGAAGCCGACCGCACCCGCATCCAGGCCGAGGCCGCCGCCTCCAACAACCGGATCGCCCTGGACCAGTTGCTCATCGAGCAACTGCCCGAAATCGTCAAGCAGGCCTCCAACGGCCTCGCCAACGCCAACCTCACCGTCCTCAACGGGCCCGACGGCGTCGGCGAACTGGTCAACGGCATGGTCGGCCAGGGCCTGACCGTCTTCAACTCCTTGCAGAAGGCGTTGTCCAACGGCGAGGTCGACAAGGTCTGAATCCCGGCATCCGGCCGGGCGCCATTAACGGTGCCCGACCGGATGTCGATTCTCTGGCACGAACGCCGGGATCGACGCAAGGAATGACTGATGGGATTGTGGATCGGTAACCCCGAGCTGGGCGCCGCCGAGAAGGTGATCTGGCAGCAGCTCGCCAATCGAACGCAGGGTGGCCGGGCCGTCGGCGGACGCCTCTCCCTGACCGACACCCGCCTGCTCTTCGTGCCCAATCATCTGGACGCGCTCACCGGTGGCAAGCGCTGGGAGATACCGCTGAGCCGGGTGCGTGCCATCGGCCGACAGAGTCCGGACGGTGGACTGTTCAGCGGTGGCCTGCGCACTCGCCTGCGCATCGAGACCGACACCGGCACCGAACTCTTCGTCATAGGAAAGCTCGACGAGGTGCTCGCTGTCCTCGACGCCGCAGTGCCCTCGTAGCGCCGAAGACCGTCACCCCCGCCAGTTCGACGGGGCCTGCCGGAAACCCGGCCGTGGGCTGGCGAAGGTGGCGATCACCGCACGCACGACCCGCACCGCGGCATCGGGCCCGACCTCGGGCCATCGCTCGATCGCCGCGAACTTCACCGCCGCGCCGGCGTAGACGATGAGCTCGTCGGTACGGGCGGGATAGAAGCCGTAGCCGATGCCGTCGGTGGTCTCGTAGTACTCGTGCCGGGTCGAGTAGGCCGAATCGATCCGACCCGGTTCGGGCAGCCGCACGATCCCGTCGGCCACCGCGCGATCGAGAATCTTCCCCATGACCCCGGTGAGGCCGATGGCCGTGGCGTAACCGACCTCCGCGGACCACGGACCCCGGTGCTCCTCGCGCAGTGGCAGCTCGGTGGCGGGTCCGGTGTAGGTGCGGCCTGCCCACGCCTCGATCGAGTCGTCGATCGGGAAGTGCCAGGTCCGCTCGTCGAAGAGCTGTTGCGCCCGCTGCCTGCGGCGATCGTTCTCGGCATAGTATGCCTCGCGCTCCTCGGCGTTCATCACCCGAAACTAACAGCGCGCCAAGCCATCCGGTAACGATGGCGGTTGACAGCCCGGCACCACGGCAAGATCTCGGGGGACGTGTTAGGTTCCCGGACAAGAACGTGATCGAGGCCGGGGGCGGGCGGATGTTGCAGGCCGATATCGATGAATTGGGCAAGCTGGTGACGGTCCTCGATGACGTCGGTCGAGAGATCGACCAACGGGACGTCCGTTGCGAATCCGATCATCTCGGTACGGCGGTAGCCGGAACCGACGTGGTGGCGGCGTGCGTACAGCTGGGTGAGTTCATCGAAGGCGCCTATTGGCGGGTGACCAATCGGTTGCACGAGATCTCGACGGCGGTGACCGCCACTGCGTCGAGTATTCAGGCCACAGATGAGGACTTCGCGCAGACGGTGCCGCGCTCGCCGCCGCGCTGCGGCGCGGTGATTACACCGAGGCCGCCGCCATCATGGCGCACCGGCCCAAGGGACTGACCACCCAGGAGATCCAGGACCTCGCGGCGGGCAAGAACGTCGCCGGCGTGCCCGCCGATCTGCAGCAGGCGCGGAACGGCGGGGCGTGTCACCGGAGACCATCGTGGAGATCGCCGGCACGCACGGCATCACCCCGGAGGACTTCACCGTGCTCGACGGAATGGAGCCGGTCACCGACAAAGACGGCAAGACCTACTTCATCATGCCTTCCGGCACCAGCGGCGACGATGCGCAGAAGGCGGTGCTCATGACCTACATCCTCAACGCGGGCACCGACTACGACAAGGCCGGCCTGGTACCGGGTGTCGTCAACGACTTCGAGGAAACGCCGTACTCCAGTGCGGAAGTACAGCGGATCATCGACCGGCAGGACAAGAACGACTGGAGCTACGACCAAGACGTAGCGTTCATCGATAGCAACGGTGGGCGGCTCGCAACCACACCCAACGGCATGCTCATGGGACTCGGGGGCAACGAGCTACAGGATTTGTACAGCCAAAAGGGTGGCACCACCTACGGCGACATCTTCATGATGAATCTCGATGACCTCGACGACCCGGCCAGCTGCGCGAGATCGCCGAATCCGGAAGTAAGTGGTTCGACAACGGGAGCGGACCACAGCAGAGTTCGACCGATCTGGATCGCCTGTTGCACCACGAGGAACGGCACTCCCAGCAGTGGGCGGAGAAGAGATACGCAGGCATGATCGGGTCGGTGGCCTGGTCCGGTCTGAAGGCGTGGTGGACCGACAGTGACGACGAGATCGAAGAAGACGCGGGCCTGCACGACGGGGGATACAAGAAATGATTCGCCGGCCCGCCGTACTCGTCGCCATCGCTGCGCTGCTGAGCTCCTGCGGCATATTCGGCAAAGACCAAGTGGACCTGCGGCCAGGACTACCGGATGCCTTCGGCGCGCGGATCACCGATGGTGAATTGCGGATCTGGACCGGATCGCGGTGCCTTGGCGCCGAACGGGCCGTTCTCGCCTTCGAGCCGAGCCACTCCGCGCTCATTCTGGTTCCCGCGAGCGGAGCGGGAACCGATATCGAGTATTTGACAGTCGGACCGAACCCCGGCTGGAAGATCGCGGAGCCGCTCCCTCCTGGCTTCGAGTGGAGAAACGAGAGAAGGCTCTACCTCACGCAGATCGACGCGGGTTCGGGCGTGGCCGCCGACATCGAGACCATTGTGCGGGACTCCGCGGCGCACCCCGCCGATACCTACTGGTTCCAGGGAGTGGGCTGGCTGAACGCGGCCGATGTCGCCGCGCAGGACGGGAAGACCTTCCGCTCCTTCTGCAGTCCCCACCCGCTGTAACAACCGATCGAAAGCCCCAGGACGGCCGGCCGGACGAGTTTCGTTTCGAGAGGCTGATCTGGGGAGCAGGTGAACTCCCCACACCCATTTCAGCGCTCGGTGCCCTGGACACCGGCTTCGTCGTCAGGTGGAATGAGCGTAGCCGCCAGCTCCTCGCGCAGCGCGACGACAAGATCGCTCATCTTCTGATAAGTACCAGCCGCCACACGCAACTTTTCCAGCTGCTCAGCGAAACCGCGCTGAGCGCGCAGCGACGGCAGCCAGATCGGCATCTGACGGAGTCGGGACACACTGATGTGTGGGATAGCCGAGCCCATCGAGTTCACGGTCATCCACTCGCGGACCGGCGGACTGTTCAAATAGTTGGTCAGATACTCGGCGTCAACCCTGTCGCCGGAATCGCCGATTCGCTGCGGACGGATACGAACACACCCCGGGCCGAGTATCCAGCCGTTCTGTGATTCCGACACACGACCGAACCGACCGAGCGTGCCTGCCCTGGCGGTGACCACGTCGCCGCCTCGAACCCGAAATCGGCTCAGCTTCTCCGCGACGTTGGGAGCGACGGTATCCAAATCCGCTGACCCGATCACACTGTCCCGGATATTGCGCGGCAGCACCAATGGCGTCCCCATCGGCTCTGCCTGGTCCCGGTTCACCGAACCAGGACCGGCCAGGACGTCCGCGATAGAACCAAGTTGGACATACTTGCCATCACGTGCGAGCCGGCTGTTTTCCCGAGCCGCATGCACGGCACGACTGATCGCGAGGTTGTCGTCCCCGAGCCGGTGGCCCGCATTCTCGAACTGCTCATAAACGCTGAACATTGTCGAGATCGACTGTTCGATCGTCGGTCGACCTTCGACTACTCCGACGTAGCGGCGCGGCGAGAGGTCGAAGTCCGCAGCGGCGAGCTCCGAGAGAGCGACTGACCGCGAAAACCCGGACTCACCGCGGAATACAGTCGTGTCCGGATGGTCTGTCCACCGCTTGTACTCCTGGACGATCCTGTCGTGCAGCTCTGAGCTCAACCGCCTGGTACCGCGCCGCGCTACACCGGAGTCATGCGCGTCGACCATCAGTATCTCGGGAGACGCCACCCGCGGCGCATCCATCGCACGCACAACCCAAATCGCGGTCGGGATCGCGGTCTCCGCAAACAGCGCGGGCGGCAACGCGATAACACATTCGATGATTCCGGCCCGGACCATCGCTGCGCGGATGCTCGTTTCTCGCCCCGAGCGAAACCCTGCACCCATCGGTAGGAGTACCGCGCCCCTACCCTGCGGTGTCAGCTTGCTTACCGCGTACTGGACCCAGCCCAGATCCGCACGCCCACTGGGCGGTGTACCGAAGGCCCAATCCCGCTCCGCCAGATCCAGTTTCAGGCCGAAGGGAGGATTCGTCACGATGTAGTCGAATCGTCGACCAGGAAATCCGTCGCGGACAATCGAGTAGCCCGGGTTGCAGATGTCGGCGTCAGCCTGGTGTAGCGCGAGATTCATCAGCGACAGCACCTTGGCGGACGCGGAGGGCGGGCACCCGAAAAGGTTCGCGGGCACCAGATTCTGCGCGGTGTGCTGATGAGCGGCGACCAGAAGTTCCGCAGAACCACAGAAAGGGTCGTACACCTCGCTGGACATCATCGGGTCGAGGAGGTCGATGAGCAGCTTTGCGATGGCGGGTGGCGTGAAATGACCTCCGCTGCCACCCAACTGGCGCCCGGCGAGCTCGAAGACCGCGGAACTCATCTGCGTCGCGACGGTCATAACCTCGGCGCCGAAGTCGATTCGATCGAGCTTGTCGATCGCGTCGACAATGCTCGAGTCAGGGGTCGAGTCCAGCGCGTGGAAGGCTGGGACGCCGTCCCCGTCCGGCAACGGCGGTACCCGCACACCCCGCAGGAGACCGGACTTTCCTGTCCAGTCAGGAGTGGCGACAACCGCTCGCCACGTATCGGGATGCTGTGCCTTGACATACAGTAGGCCGACGATCAGGCCGCTGATCATCGCGGGATCGTGTCTGCCCCGCAGAATGTCGAAAACCGTCCACAGTTCACTCGACAGCTGCCCGGACGGCTCCGAGGTGACCGATGGCACCGGTGTGGCAGCCGAAGGAGACAACGCCGCGCGGGACAGCCGATTGCCGTAGCTCGTACCGTAATTTTCCTCTGGCCGAAGCCGATTGCGTGGGATGGTACGGCGATTCAGCCACTGGGTGATTGCGGATTCGTCGAAGATTTCCTGTCCATCGACGACGAGCGGATCCGGAAAATCTTCGTGTCGTGTCCGCCAGTTGCTGACCGCGCTGATGGTCACGCCGATCCGCTCCGCGAGGCGGCTCGGTGTCAAGGCACCCGGCGACTCGGTCATCGAACGACAACCCTCGCGGGTCGGCGAGCTAGCGCGGCCGGCACCGTATCGCAAGAACCCAGATGTGTGACGGCCTCGGTGGAGATGTGCCCGATCAGCCGCAGCATTGTCTGGTGGTCGGCCTCGAGGTGCCGATGATGGATCGGCTCGTGGTGCATGATGCGATTGCGAAACAGGCGAATGGTGTTGAGTTCGCGATGCACCACCTTGCGTGGTCCCCGATAGTTCGGGAGCGCCTTGTGCAGGCAGGGGACCCACATCACACGGTCGTTGGCCGAGCTGAACAGCGATACCCAGAAGCCGAAGGACAGCTGGGCCACGACGTCGTCAGCCGACGCAGACCCGTTCCTGATCTTCGTGTGCGCCCGTGACACCGCATCCCGACTGGAGCGGTCCAGCGGTGCGACGGCCCACCAGTCAGAACGTGCCCACTTGACGGACATCCGGTCGTGAACGGAGTTACGCAGGCATACCTCCAACCAGTTCAGCGGGGTGTAGAACTCCTTCGACACGGAGACATTCCAGTCGTACAGCTGTTGAGCGAAGCCCGCGTCACCGCCTGCCCGCGCCAGGTAGGGCGCGTACCTGGCCGGCGACAGCGCTTGATGGATCCACGCGGACGAACTGATCATTGCAGAGCCTCGCATCCACATTGTCGCAGCACGAGATACGTGCTAGCCTGATTACGTAAGCCCCGAGTCCGCCTCTGCGTAAGATACGCATGCCGCTCGGGGCATTGCTTTGCCGTCAGGCGTCATCCACAAGTGTTGCGATGCAAGAACATCCGTAGTCGCCTGTTGTCACCAAGCGTAAACCCCTCACCTACGTCAGGCAAGTACGTATCCGTACTTTATTTTGTGAAGTCGATGCAGTACGGCACTTTCCACCTGTGAACCTCTCGACTCCGCGCGCAACCTAGCGCAGGGCGTGGTCGAGGTCGCCGAGGAGGTCCTCGATGTCCTCCAGGCCGATCGAGATGCGGACCACGCCGTCGGAGAGGCCGATCGAGGCGCGGCCTTCGGGGCCCATCGCACGGTGGGTCGTCGTGGCGGGGTGGGTGATCAGGGTCTTCGCGTCACCGAGGTTGTTGGAGATATCGATGATGCGCAGGCGGTTGAGGACCTCGAAGGCGCGCTTCTTGCCGTCGTCGCCGGCCAGTTCGAAGGTGACGACCGTGCCGCCGCCGGACATCTGGGCGGTGGCGAGGGCGTGCTGCGGGTGGGACTCGAGGAAGGGGTATTTCACCCAGTTGACCGACTTGTTCGTCTCCAGGAACCGGGCGACCCGCAGTGCCGACTCGGTGGACTGGCGCACACGCAGCGGCATCGTCTCCAGGCCCTTGAGCAGGGTCCAGGCGTTGAACGGGCTCAGCGCGGGGCCGGTGTGGCGCATCAGGTTCTTGACCGGGCCGTCGATGTAGTCCTGGGCGCCGAGGATTGCGCCGCCGAGCACGCGGCCCTGGCCGTCGATGTGCTTGGTGCCGGAGTAGACCACCACGTCGGCGCCGAGTTCGAAGCCGCGCTGCAACAGCGGGGTGGCGAAGACGTTGTCCAGCACCACCTTCGCGCCCGCGGCGTGCGCGAGCTCGGTGACCTTGCGGACATCGACGAGGGTCTGCATCGGGTTGGCCGGGGTCTCGAAGAACACGGCCTGGGTGGGGACCGAGAGCGCCTGCTCCCACTGCTCGAGGTCGTCACCGTCGACGAAGACGGTCTCCACGCCCCAGCGCGGCAGGATCTCGTTGCACACCACGAAGCACGAGCCGAACAGGCTGCGGGCCGCGACGAGGCGATCGCCCGCCTTCAGCAGCGCGCCCAGCGCGGTGAACACCGCGGACATGCCGGAGGCGGTGGCGAACGCGGCCTCGGCGCCGTCGAGCAGCCGGATGCGCTCCTCGAACATGGCCACGGTCGGGTTGCCGTAACGCGAGTAGACGAAGTGCTCGACCTCGCCGGTGAAGGACGCCTCGGCGGCCTCGGCGCTCTCGTAGACGAAACCCGAGGTCAGGTACAGCGCCTCGGAGGTCTCCTCGAAGCCGGAGCGGCGCAGGCCGCCGCGGACGCCGAGAGTGGCCGGGCCGACGCCCTCGGGCAGTGGCTTGTCGAACGAACCACCGGTGATCATGCTGTTCTCCTTATGCCTGACGCCACGGCAGGCCGACCGCGCGCCAGCCGACGCTGCCGCGCTGCCCGAACGCGTCGGGACCGCCCTCGAAACCGTCCAGCACGTTGTAGGACGGGGTGATGCCCGCCGCGGTCGCCACGGTCGCCGCCCCGATGGAGCGCTGGCCGGAGCGACACAGGAACACCACCGGCGCGCCGTCCGGCCGATCACCCAGCGCCTGCTCGAGCTGCGCGCCGAAGTTCGGATTTCGGGTTCCGGTGCCGTCGACCCACTCGATGAAGTGGGCCGGGCGCTCGATCGAACTGGTGTCGGGGATACCGATCTGCGCCCACTCGCCTTCGGTGCGCACGTCGACCAGCACCGCGTCGGGGTGCTCGGTCAGGATCTCCCACGCCTTCTCAGGGGTGATGTCGCCGGCGTAAGTCATGTCGAAACCTCCTGCGTGAATCCGCTCTTGCCGTGCCGGTTGTCCGGGCACACGGCCAGGTCGTCACCCGGAGCACCCCACCGCGGAGGAGGGTTGCCGACCAGCGAGCCGGGGCTTGGCGCTGGTACTCATGACCTTGCGATCTGAGATTGCCCCGGCACAGGTCACCGTGTCAAACAGTGCTACGGAGTGCAGACCAGCCAGGTGCCGTCCACCCTGGTCAGGTTCCAGGTGCTGGTGGCGGACGTGTCGCCGATCTGCACGGTGGCGTCGATCTTGGCCCGGTCGCCGTTCACCGTCGCCTTGTCGAAACTCTTCTTGTCGATCGTCACTGCCGATTTCGGGCCGCCGAGCCGCTCCGACAGGCCGGATTTCTCCTCGTCGAAGCCGGGGCAGGCGACACCGGCCGGCGGACGCAGCTCGCTGCGCGAGCGCGCGTCGATATAGTTGGTGACAGCGGCGGCGAGACGGTCGGCCTCTGTGACATTTTTCTCAGCGGGCGAGAGCAGGCCGCCGAGCACGATGCCAATGAGCACGATGACCGCGATCACCGCGGCCGCGACGAACGGGACGATGGAACGCTTGTCGGTCTGATCCACCACGATGGGCTGGTCGTCCGAGCCTGTCTGCTCCTCGTTCATGCTGTAATCCTGACAGACCCGGTGCGGGCAACCACACCGCACGCCGGGTGGCCACAACGCCGCAGATAGAATCGCCAGAATGCGGTGCGCTGCCGACTCGGAAGGCAGCTGCCAGCAGCCGGATCGTCAACTTAGCCTAAGCTAAATCGACGCCGTCAACAGTTCTCGACCAAAGGGTGCGCGTAGAAAATGACCGAACAGAGTGCAGCGACCCGCCCGCTCCGCATTGCGATCGTGGGCGCAGGACCGGCCGGTATCTACGCCGCCGACGCATTGATGAAGTCCGATGCCGATGTCAGCATCGACCTCTACGAGCGCATGCCCGCGCCCTTCGGCCTGATCCGCTACGGCGTCGCCCCCGACCACCCGCGCATCAAGGGCATCATCACCGCCCTGCACAAGGTCCTCGACAAAGACCAGGTGCGCCTGCTCGGCAACATCGACTACGGCACCGACATCACCCTCGACGACCTGCGCCAGTTCTACGACGCGGTCATCTTCTCCACCGGCGCCAACGCCGACCGCGCCCTGCCCATCCCCGGCATCGACCTCGACGGTTCCTACGGTGCCGCCGACTTCGTGTCCT
Source organism: Nocardia sp. MH4 (assembly GCF_019266065.1). Classification (GTDB taxonomy): domain Bacteria; phylum Actinomycetota; class Actinomycetes; order Mycobacteriales; family Mycobacteriaceae; genus Nocardia; species Nocardia canadensis. Next base: position 232,531 of record NZ_LPNR01000132.1, read on the forward strand.
GGTACGACGGGCACCCCGACGTGCCGCGCTCGTGGCCGCTGGACGCGGAGAAGGTCGCCGTGCTCGGCGTCGG
>NZ_LPNR01000133.1:0-309 GCF_019266065.1 Nocardia sp. MH4
CGCCTCGCACCGGGCGCGGTGCCTTGGCGAAGGGGCCCGGCTCGGCCGGACGTGGCTTGCGGCGCGGATCCATCGCGCGCTCGTGGTCCAGGCGCGGGCCGTGGTCCTCGGCGCGCAGGCCGCGGTCGATCCGGGCCTTGGCGGCGCGATCGACCTCGGGGCGCTGACCCCGCGGCCTGCGCTCCCCCGCCGCGGACCGCTCACCACGGCCGGCGCGCGGCTCCTCGCGCCTGCCGCGCCCGTCGTCCTCACGCGGCCTGCGGTTCTCACCGGAGCGCGGTCTGCGGTGGTCCTCGTCGTGCGGCGCGC
>NZ_LPNR01000133.1:335-2172 GCF_019266065.1 Nocardia sp. MH4
GGAGCTACCGCGCGCCGACTCTCGTTCGGCGCGTTCGGTGCGCTCCTCCAGGCCGAGCACCTCGTCGCTCACGCGCGACGCGCTCCCGACCGGTCGTGGTTCGCGCTCCCCGCGGATCCGGGGCGGCCGGTGGACGGGCCGTAGCGCGATGTCGTCGAAGTCGCGTCCCATGATCGCCTCACCCCGCCAATGCCTTCGGAATGGTCGCGTGCTCGGGCAGGATGACGCCACAACCGAGGGAAGCCGCGAACGCCGCGGCCTGATAGCGGTAGCAACGCCGGATCTTGAGCCGGGCCTGCGTCGAGAGGTCGCGGGTGATGGCCTCGATGCGCGGCAGATCACCGCGCAGCGGCTCGGTGATCGTCACCAGCGCGCCGAAGCGGGTCACACCGTGCCCGCGGGCCTGTTCCTCACGAGCCTGCTGGGTCGCACCGACCCGCAGTGTCGCGGCGGCCGAGACGACACCGCGTTCGCTCTGCTGCGCCACGAGCGCGTTCTTGAAGTCGTCGTCGACGATCTCGGCGGCGTCGGCGGCCGAGTGCGGCCGGTAGACGATCGCGATGCGCTTGCGCGGCACTTCGGGATTCGGCGCGAGCAGCCGCTGCAGCACCCGCTCGTCGACCGCGCCCTCGGGCGCCGCGTCCATCTCCCAGGTGACCGAGCGGCCACCGTCGTGGATCAGGTGATCCCACTTCTCGTCGTGCGAGACCGGACCGGCGTCGTCCCAGCCGAGGCCGTGTCCGCCCGGATCGGCGGCGGCGACCTCGAGATCGGCCTGGGCGGCCGGGTCGTAGCTGCGGCGGATGAAGGAGATGACCTCCTCGGCCGACATCGGCTGCGCCCGCACGCCGGCCTCGGCCAGCGCCGCGCAGATGCCGGGCAGCCTGCGCCCGATCTCCACCGCTTCCTCGGCCGGGTTCTTGCGCCGCTCGGCGGTGGTGGCCTTGAAGGTGATCGCCACGCGCGGCAGCAATTGCACCCGCTCCTGCGGCAATTCGGTGGCCAGCTCGTACATCACCTGCTGGGCCAGCTCCGGCGCCTCCGGGCGGGTGATCGTGGAGACCTCGTTGAGCAACCGGTTGCCGGTCTCGGGCACGGTGTCGATCACCGGCACCACCGCGACGATGTCGCTGGTCTGGCCGACCGACGCGAGGAAGGTGCCCCACGCCGCGACCCAACGGTCGATCACCGGCTGGTCGACCGCCTCGTGGCCCTGCGGCCAAGCCCGCAGCACCACGGTGTACTGCGCGAACGCGGGCAGGTGGATCATCCCGAAGTGGTAGCCACCCGCGTCGATGCCCTCGTAGAGCTTCGACGGCGCGAGCAGTCCCGGCAGCTTGGTGACGCCGCCGGGGATCCGGGAGAACCGGCCGCCGCGATACACGTGCTCGCCGTTCTTGCGCGAGCGCATCCAGTTGAACATCATCAATCCCGTCTCGTAGCCCGAACGGCCCCCCGTCCGCCACACCAGGGGCACCATCACCAGCGCGCCGAGGCCGCCGACGACGAAACCCCATTTGAATCCACCGACCATGGCACTGATCAAGGCGGTGATCACCACGACGAAACCGATCACGGTCTCTTCCCAGCGCAAGCCGAAAAGGCCCGCGCTGCGCGGCTTCTGCCACAGCCCGTACGAGCGCCGCTCGTAGGTGTCGGTCGAGAGGGTGCTCATCGCGGAATCGTGCTCCTGCCGAGGTCGGGTGAACGATTCGCCCAGCGGTCACCGGCGAGGTCGCCGGCCGCCTGGTCGGCGCGCGAGGCGCTGCCCGCCGCCGCGCGTGCGGCGACGACATTGCGGGCCGCACCCGAGGGCACCGAGCCCGAACTGGGCGTC
>NZ_LPNR01000134.1 GCF_019266065.1 Nocardia sp. MH4
GCCTGCCGCCAATGCGTCGCGATCGCGCCCGCGACAGCGGAATCCGGCCCGCCCCGGTCGGTCAGCGCCTCCGCCGCGGCGCGGTGCAGGGCGGTGCGCCGCGACGGCGGCAGATCCGCGTACACCGCGTCGCGGATCAGGGCGTGGGTGAAACCGGTGGTGCCGTCGCCGAAGCGGCGGACGATCCCCGCCGCGGTGGCCGCGTCGACGGCGTCCGGCACCCGGGCGGTGGCGCAGACCCGCGCCAGCAGTTCGGCGTCGATGCGCTCGCCGAGCACGCTGGCGGCACTGAGCACGTCGACGTCGGCCGGCGCGAGACGGTCGAGCTGGGCCAGCACCAATCGGCGCACCGCCGGGGTGGAGAGCAGGGCGTCGTCGCCGGTATCGGATTCCGCCGCACCGGATTCCAGCACGAGGCGGACCAGCAGGGGATTGCCGTCCGTGCGGTCGTGCACGCGGGCGGCGAGATCGGCGGACCGGCCGCGCTGCTCGAGCCAGTACCGCACCTCCGGCTCGGAAAGTCCTGGTACGGACAGCGACTGGGTGTGCGGCAGCCGCAGCCAGTCGGACTGGTGACCGAGCAGCGTCCGGCCCGCCGGTTCGCGCGCGGTGCCGACGATGAGCAGCTTGGCGCGAGCGGTCTCGGTGGCGACGTGGGTGAGCAGCGCGAGGGAGGTGGGGTCGGCCCAGTGCAGATCGTCGAGGACGAGCAGCAGACCGGTGTCCGCGGCCGCCGCGATGAGCACGTCCGCGACCTCGGTGAACATCCGGAATCGCCGCGCGGCCGCACCGCCGCCGGGCTCGGTCACCGTGGCCAGGGCGGCGGCGAGTGCGGGCAGGTCGCGGGCAGCCCGGTGCCACGGCCACAGCGGCGGCGTCCCGGCGTCGTCGAGCGCGTTGCCCCGCGCCACCCGCAGGCCCGACTCGTCGGCCAGCTCCACCGCGCGTTCGGCCAGCCACGACTTGCCGATCCCGGCCGCACCGCTGACCAGCACGAACCGGCCCGCACCCGAGGCGGCGGCCAGGACCGCCGCACGCAGCCGCGCGATCTCCTGATGCCGTCCGACGGCCGGAGTCTGCATCGCACCAGTATCGCGCCTACGGCGGAATTCAGTACCGCGGATACGTACCGGCACTGATCCGGGCGCGTCCGCGCGCGGCGATCCTGGAATCACCCAATTCCCCAGGTCAGGAGCTCAAAATCATGTACGCACACCTTGTCTGGTTCGACCGGCCACGCACCGCCGACGAACTGGCGGCCGCCGACTTCGCCGCCGCGCACCGCATCCGCCCCGCCCTGGCCACCGTGCCGGGCCTGCTCGACTACTACGAACTGCGCCGTCCCGACGGCTCCGGCGTGGTGATCGGGATCGGCGAGACCGAGGAAGCCCTGCACGCGGTGCGCGCGGCCATCCTCGCCACCGAACTGCTGCCGGGCGAGGACCCGGCGCTGCTGCCCGGGCCCGACCGGGTGGAGATCTATCCGGTCCTGCACCACCACGACACCGCCGCCATCTACGCCGAGGGGGCGCGGTCATGAACTGGATCATGGTGGGCGAACAACGGCCCACGGAGTGGGTGGCCGCGCCACAGCGGTGCACCGCGCGCTTCCAGGTCGGCCATTTCGGGCGGCGCACCGTGCACGGGTCGATGCCGGTACTGGCGGGCCGTCTCACGGTCGGCCCCGACGGGCAGCCCCAGACGATCACCGGCGTCGTCGACCTGGCCGCGATCGACACCGGCCACCCCCGACGCGATCGTGACCTGCGCAAACCGGGCCTGCTCGATCTGGACCGGCACCCGCGGATGAGCTTCGTCGCCGACGACATCACCGGCACCGACGGGGAGTGGCGCGTCGCGGGCGTGGCCACCGTGCGTGGCCGGGACGTGCCGCTGGTGTTCACCGTCACCCGGTTCGACCTGGGCGGCGACACGGTCGCCGTCCGGGCGGAGGCCGTGCTCGACCGCAGGCAGCTCGGGATCAAGGCACCGGAATTCCTGATCGGGCGCTGGGTGACGATCGCGGTCCACGTCGTGCTGCGGCCCGACTACAGGTCGGCGAGCGCGAGTCCGGTCAACGGGCTCCCGATCCGCGCCAACTCGGTGTCGGTGCCCGAACCCACGTCGACGAACCTGATGCCACCGCCGAGATCGCTGACGTAGAAGCAGGTCCCGAGCCCGGCCAAGCCGATCGCCTCCCGATACCCGGTGGAGAGCACCTTCGGGGTGCCGACCTCGGGCTGCACGGTCGCGGCGTAGAGCGCGTTGCCCTCGGGGCGGGCGCCCCGATCGGTCCACACCAGGTGGGCGACGCCGTGCAGTTCGAGGTCGATCGGCTCGGGCAGGCCCTGCCAGAGCAGTTCGATGTCGGGGCGGTCGGCGGGATCGGTACCGGCGGGCAGGTCGATCGGGGCGCGGAAGATCCGGCCGTCGCCCGCCTTGGCGGCACCCTTCTGGGTCCAGTAGACGAGGCGGCGGTCGAGATCGAGACAGATGCCGACGCACCAGTTCCGAGCGATCTCGGCGTCGGCGTCGCTCCGGCCGGTCACCACGATCGGGCGCAGGTCCGCGCCGTCGAGATCGCAGGTGAGCACGGCCATGCCCTCGCGGTCGCACCAGTACAACCGGCCCGCCTCGAAATCGGCGGTCAACTGCTTGCCGGTGGTGAAGGCGCCGCGCGGCACGATCGTGGTGCGGTTGCCGCCGTCGAGATCGACCCGCTCGATCGATCCGTTGGGGGTGAAGAACTCCGGTTCGGTGTCGGGAAGCGCGCCCGGGTCGGGCTTGCCCATATTGGTCCAGTAGATATGGCCGCGCAGCTGATCGACCACCACGCCGTCGGGGAACTCGTCGAGTCCGTCGACGACCGTGCGCACCGAGCCGTCGTCGAGCGAGACGGCCAGCATCGCAGCGGCTTTGAGGTCGAGGGCGAGCAACTCGGTCATGACCGCGGCTTGGGGTAGTCGTCGTAGAAGCCCTCACCCGTCTTCACGCCGAGCTTGCCCTTGTCGACGTACTCGTGCAGCAGTTTGCGCGGCCCCGCGGGCAGATTCGGATTCTCCGCGGCGTAGTGCTCCTCGATATCGAGCACCACGTCCAGACCCACCTGATCCATCATCCGGAACGGGCCCGCCTTCGTGCCGAAGTTGCGCGCGAACATGTCGTCGACGTCTTTCGGAATGGACACGCCCTCGTAGACCACCTCGAGCGACTCGCGTTTGATGGCCGCCCAGATGCGATTGAAGATGAAGCCGGTGCTCTCCTTGCGGACCAGGAACGGGTGCAGGCCGAACTCCGGGAACGTCTTCAGCACGAATTCCAGGATGTCCTGCGATGTCTTGCCGTCCGACATCACATCGAGCACGGTCGACTGAGGCGGCATATAGAAGTGCGTATTGAGCATGCGGTCGGCCGTCTTCAGGCCCTCGGTGAACAACCGGCTGGCGTACGACGACGAATTGGAGGCCAGGATCGCATCCGCGTCGGCGTCGCCCTCGAGCTGGGCGAAGATCTTCTTCTTCAGGTCGAGGACCTCCGGCACCGCCTCGACCACCAGCCACGCGCCCGCGACGGCCGTCGCCTGGTCGGGCACGTACTCGACGGTGCCGGGCGACCCACCGGGCACCGACGCGGCAACGCCGGGCAACTGTTCCTCGACGAAGGCGACGGCCGCCGCGCCCTGTTCGGCGCCGGGATCGGTGATCCGGACCAGCCCGCCCCTGGTCGCGAACATCAGCGCGATGCGTCTGCCCAGCGTGCCCGCCCCGATGACGGCGACCGGACGATCGAGATGATTCTGCGGAACACTGCTCACGACGACTCCCTCTACGCAGGTGACGGGAAGAACTCGGGTGACGCGACGGATCTGCGCCTCCAGGCTATCGCCGGTCGTCGGCAAACGGGTCGCGACTCGGGACGAATACCGCCATCCGCCGTTGACACCCCGTCGCGACCGGTCAGAATGTGATTGCCTTATCCTCACGTTCTTCACGTTCTTCGCGCGTCAGCACTAGGGGGCTCCTCGATGACCACACTGGCCTCCGGACTCTTCATCGATTGGGAAGATCTGACGGGGCAGTCGAAATTCGTGGTCGATCTGATCAGTTTCCCGATCTTCAGCGCGCTCGCCGGCTGGCTGACCAACTGGACCGGCGTGCTCATGCTGTTCTGGCCGGTGCAGTTCAAGGGCTTCCGGGTGCCGATGCTGCACGTGCTGTACCCCTATCTCCCGCGCCGGGTCCAGGTGCTGCCGACCTTCTCCGGCGACGGGCGCAGGCTCGGTTTCCAGGGCTTCATTCCCGCTCGCGCCGAGAAGATGGCCAGCATCTGCGTCGACAAGGCGCTGATGCGGATCGGCAGCCCGCGCGACTTCATCCATGAGCTCGATCTCGACGGCATCGGCGACTACCTGGCCGAACGGGCGCGCGATCAGGTGCAGCCGATCGTCGACGAGATCATGTACCGGGAGAATCCCGACCTGTGGCGTTCGCTGCCGCGGCCGGTGAAGCAGGCCGTCTACCAGCGGGTCGACCGGCAGCTGCCCGCGCTGGGCAGGCGCGCGTTCGCGAGCCTGGGCGACAACATCGACCAGTTGCTCGACGTCAAGAACTTCGTGATCAGGTACCTCGAGAAGAACCCGAACATCCTCAAGGACCTGACCACCACCATCGCGGCGCCGGAACTGAAGTTCATGGCGCGGGTCGGTCTGCTCGGCGCGCCGTTCGGTCTGGTGCTGGCGCTGTACCTGCACGTGCACTCGCAGATCCCGTACTGGGGCGCGGTGCCCGCGTGGGTGATCGTGCTGCTGGCCTCGGCCGCGATCGGCGTGATCGTCAACGTCATCGCGATCAAGATGGTGTTCGAGCCGGGCGATCCGCAGCCGCGCTACAAGTACCTGTGGCGCCAGGCCCTGCTGGCCAAGCGGCAGCCGCAGGCGGCGACCGACCTGGCGCACATCCTGGCCTACCAGGTGCTGACCGTGGAGAACCTGTCCAACGAACTGCTCGAGGGCCCCAACGGGGACAAGACCCGGCAGCTGATCGAGCGGGTGGTGGCCGAGGAGATCCACCAGCAGCTGGGCCCGACCGCGTTCATGGTGCGGGCGGCGATCGGCAAGAAGGGCTACGACAACCTGGCGATCTCGGGCGCGGGCGCCGGTCTGAGCCTGGCGCCGGAGATGGTCGACGACGAGAAGTTCGTGCTCGAGCAGGCCAAGAAGATCGATGCCTTCGCCGATCGCAAGCTGCAGAAGCTGACGCCGGGCGAGTTCATGGAGATGTTCTACGCGGCGGTCGAGCAGGACGCCTGGCTGCTGTACCTGCACGGCGGCGTGCTCGGCGTGGCCGTCGGCGGGCTGCACCTGCTGACCTTCGGCTGGTAGCGCGCCGCAAGAACAAGCACGCGTGCTTGCATTTTTCTGGAGGCGCTGAGATTCTTGGTGACGAGGCGCACCCGTACCGGGTCGCGCCACGATCGGCAAGGGAACAGATGGCTGACCTCGCAGCGCTCCTCGACGACTTCGCCGCCGAATGCGCGGAGCTGGAAAACCTGGTCGCACCGCTGACCGCCGCCCAGTGGCAGACCGCCACCCCGTCCCCAGGCTGGGATATCACCACCCAGATCGCCCACCTGACCTGGACCGACGAGGTCTCCAAGCTGGCCGCCACCGACGGTGAGACCTTCGCGAAGCTGCTGGCCGAGGCCGCGCCCAAGATGTTCACCTTCGTCGACGAGGCTGCCGAGGAACTCGCGCAGACCCCGCCCGCCGACCTGCTCGTGCGCTGGCGCGCCGGTCGCGAGGCGCTGATCGCCGCGCTGGCCGCCGTCCCGGCGGGCACCAAGCTGCCCTGGTTCGGCCCGCCGATGAGTCCGGCGTCGATGATCTCCGCGCGGATCATGGAGACCTGGGCGCACGGACAGGACGTCGCCGACGCGCTCGGCGTCGAGCGCACGCCCACCGCCCGGCTGCGCACCGTCGCCCACATCAGCGTCCGCACCCGCAACTACGCCTACACGGTGCACGGCGAATCCGGGCCCGCCGAGGAATTCCGGGTGGAACTGACCGCGCCCGACGGCAGCTTGTGGACCTGGGGTCCCGAGGACGCCGCGCAGCGCGTCACCGGCCCGGCCGTCGACTTCTGCCTGGTCGCGACCCAGCGTCGGCATCGCGAGGACACCGCCCTGGTCACCGAGGGCCCCGACGCCGAACATTGGCTCGGCATCGCGCAGGCCTTCGCCGGGCCGCCCGGAGCGGGCCGCGAAGCCGGTCAGTTCGCCTGACCACACGTTGCGAACAGGCGAGCGTCAGTCTCTGAGCGCCATTCGTGCCGACTGCCCCGGACTTCGTTGGCCGGGGGGTTGACCTCCGTGGCAGTCGTGAATGACGCTCGCCTGCTTCGTAGAGGTACCCCACGGCGCGCTGTGAGAAACAACAGAAGGCGCGCGACACCGCCCTGACCCGCACTGATAGGTCAGCTGTCCAGATGTGGTCCTGATCTCACCGGGCGGGGGTGCTAACAACAGCTAGCACGGGCGTACCGTGGAAATCAGCGCGTGGCTTTCAACGATGCGGGCCCCGTCCCCTCGGGTACACCCACAGGTACAGGAAGGACCGCATCGTGACCGCACATCGACCCGCTCAGATCGCGCGTCTGTCCGCCACCGTCATCGCCGGCGCCGCCAGCCTCTGCCTCACCGTCGCCGCGGGCGCCTACATCGTCAACCACATGCCCGATCTCGCGCCGCCGCGGGCCGATGACAACGCGGCCCCCGCCGCGACACCGGGCTCGGGACACCACCGCCCCGCGCTCACCGAGGACTCCTCGCCGCGCGCCACCTACGACCTCGTCGAGCTCGCGGTATCGACCGAGCGCACGGTGCCCGCCGCGACCAGGGCCCCGGTGACCGCGCAGCAGTCCGGGGTCGGGGCCACACCCGACAATTCGGCGCTGGCCGGTCGGCTCAAGATCGGCACCACCTACGTCGGGGCGCAGGTCGCCCCCGCCCGCACCGACACCATCGCCTTCACGGTCGACACCAACCTGGTGACGATGGCGTCGAAGTACCTGGGCATCACCGTCGACCCGGCCGGGGTGACCGCGTTGCGCACCGAACTCGACACCCGCCGTGGCGAAGTGGTGTTCGTGCTCTCCGATCCCGGCCTCGGCAGCCACACGCTGCGCGTGGAACGGGTGCAGAAGCCGGGCACCGAGCCCGCGCCGGTCGACGCCGCGCAGGCCGACGAGCAGGCCGCGGCACCGACCACATCGGCCGACGAGGCGCCGACTACCGTCGGCGTGTGAGTTCTGGCGGCACCGCGCGCGGTGCGTACGACTTCTGCGTGCTCGGCGGCGGCATCGTCGGCGTGGCGACCGCGCACCGGCTGCTGAGCACCCGTCCCGGCGCGAGCCTGCTGCTGGTGGACAAGGAGTCGAGTCTCGGCGCGCACCAGACCGGGCACAACAGCGGCGTCATCCACTCCGGGATCTACTACCCGCCCGACAGTTTGAAGGCACGGCTGTGCCGGGCGGGCGCGCGGTGGACCAAGGAGTTCGCCGCCGCCAACGACATTCCGTTCGAGGTCTGCGGAAAGCTGCTGGTGGCCACCGATTCCGCCGAGCACGCGCGGATGCTCGATCTCTACGAGCGCTCCATCGCCAACGGCGTCGACGTGGCGGCGATCGACGCGGCCGAGCTGGTGCGCCGCGAGCCCCGGATCACCGGCGTCGGCGCGCTGTTCGTGCCCGCCACCGGCATCATCGACTACGCGAAGGTGACGGCCGCGCTGGCCGATCAGGTGGTGGCGATGGGCGGGCGGATCGCGCTCGACACCGTCATCGAGGCGATCAGCGAAACCGGTTCGGCGGTCACGATTTCCGGGCCCACCGGGTCCTTCACCGCACGCACGCTGGTGGTTTGCGCCGGATTGCAGGCCGACCGGATGGCGCGGATGGCGGGCCTTAGCACCGACTTCCGCATCGTCCCGTTCCGCGGCGAGTACTACCGGCTGCCGCCCGAACGGGCCGAGCTGGTGCGCACGCTGATCTATCCGGTGCCCGATCCCGCGCTGCCGTTCCTCGGCGTGCATCTGAGCCCGACCATCGACGGGGAGCTGACCGTCGGGCCGAACGCGGTGCTCGGGCTGGCCAGGGAGGGGTATCCGAAGGGGAGCGTGAACGTGCGGGACGCGGTCGAGGTGCTGCGCTTTCCCGGCGTCCACCGAGTCGCCCGCGCACATCTGCGGACCGGGGCGCGCGAACTGCGCAACTCGGTGTTCAAGCGGGGCTATCTCGCCGAATGCCGCAGATACTGTCCAGAACTCACGACCGCGGACCTGCTGCCGCATCGCGCGGGCATCCGCGCGCAGGCGGTGCTGCGCGACGGCACCCTGGTGCACGACTTCCTGATCGAGCGGACGCCGCGCTCGATCCATGTGCTCAACGCGCCCTCACCTGCGGCTACGTCGGCGATGCCGATCGCGGAGTACCTCGTCGACCAGCTCTGAGCGTCAATCTGGCAAATAAAGAGGATATTTGTAGTAATTTTGAGCCCATCCGTGATCAGGGAGGGCCGATGGGCCACATCAGGTATGCGTGTGACGTCGGCGCACCCGTCGACGCCGCCTTCGCCTACGCCGAGAACTTCCGCTTCGTCCCGGACTGGATGTCGGGTGTCACCGGCATCGAGCCGGACGGCGAGCCCGACCAGGGCCTCGGCGCCGCCTTCGTGCTGAAAGTCCGGTTGTTCGGGGTGATTCCGCTCCGCTCGACCTGCGAGATCACCGAATATCGGCGCAATGCGGTGATCGGGTATACCCTGCGTGGGCGGGTATACGGAACCGTGACACTACGGTTCGACCCGCTCGGCTACGAACGGTCGGTGCTGACCTCCGAAGCCGACTATCCACCACCACGCGGTGTGTTCGGCCGCCTGTGCCATCGCCTCGTCGACGCTGTCGCGAGATCGGCACTGCGCCGCACGGAGTCGCGGTTGCGAAGGGAGATAGAGGCATTCCACGGTACCGATCTTGTCGGCCGCATCGCCTAGGGTGGCGGTCATGATCATCGTGAGCACCGACGGGTCCTGCCTGCGCAATCCCGGTGGTGCCATCGGCTGGGCCTGGGTGAATCACCAGGGCCCGGCGGACAGCGGGGGAGCCGCGTCCGGAACCAACCAGATCGCCGAGCTCCGCGCCGTGCTGGAAGCCATCCTCGCCCACCCCGGCGCCGAGCCGATGCTCATCGAGAGCGATTCGCTCTACGCCATCAAATGCGCCTCCGAGTGGATCACCAGCTGGCGGCGCAACGGCTGGCGCACCTCCACCGGCGGCGCGGTGAAGAACGTCGAGATCATCAAGCAGATCGATCGGGCCATCACGACCCGCGAGGGACCGGTGCGTTTCCGCTGGGTCCGCGGGCACGTCGGTAACTATTTCAACGAACAAGCCGACACTCTGGCAGGCGCGGCCGCCCGCGAAGCCGCCGCCCGCCCGGCGCCCGTCGCCGAACCCACCAGACCGCGGACCACGGGGAAGCCGGTCGAGCCGGCAGCGCCGTCCGGGACACTCACCCTGTTCTGAGGCGCCGACGCGACCGGAGTTGGTCCGCACGACAACGCCTCCGGCGGCAGATTCGCTCTGCTGCCGGAGGCGTTGTGGAAATGCTCGTCGATCAGTTGCCGGGCGTCGGCGCGGGCGCCTGCGGCGTCGGCACGGTCTGACCGGGGGCAGCGCCACCGGGGACCTGGCTGCCGTTCTTGAGCAGCGGCGAATCCAGCTTGCTGACCAGCCACTTGCCGTCGTCGGACTTCTCGAGGGTCATCTCGATGGCGAACATCATCCGGTCCGGTTCGGTCTGGGTGAAGTTCGTCCGGTACTGGGTCATGGTGACCATGGCCTTGACGTCGTCGGTGCTGCCCGAGATGTAGGCGCACTGCACGTCCTCACCACGGGACTTCACCTGAGCCTGGACCATCGCGCCCTTGAGCGCCTCGCTGGCGTCGCTGAATTCCTTCAGGTAGTCGCCGGTGGCCCCCGCCTTCATCGAGGCGATGTAGCCGTCGAGGTCCTTGGAGTAGTCGTAGTTGGCGAGGATGTTGCCGTAGTCGCAGGCCGCCTTCGTCGAGTCGGCGATGGCGTCGAGCTTGTCACCCTTGTCGCTGCTCTGCAGGAAGAACACCACGGCCGCGGTGGCCGCACCGAGAGCGACCACGCCGGCGACACCGGCGGCGATCCAGCCCGTCGAGCTCGATTTCCCGGCCGACGCGGGCGTCGGCGCCTGCGCTTCGGCCGCGGTCGCCGCCTTGACAGTGGGCGCGTCCGTTTCGGGGGTGGCCGCAGCGCCCTTGACGGTCGCGTCGGCCTTGGCCAGATCGGGGGAGTCCGCCGCGGCAGCGTCCTTCTTGCTCTCGGCGTCGTCGCTGGTCATCGAATCAATCCTGCTCTTTCCCGGCACTCATATCGCACCGATTTCCTTCGTGGGCCCGTGAGCCGGACCACACGCTCTCCTCAGCGAGTATGCCCGGTGCGGTGCGCGAGCGACCGAACCGGGCATCAACTCAGTTCACCGGGATGGGTGTCCGCTCGTTGGGATCGACGCCCGGCGGCATCTGCGCGCCGTTGTTGGGCACGTTCGGGCGCGGCGCGTTGGCCGAACCGCGGATCTGCTGATCGGCGGGCGGGTTCACGCAATAGTTCCACTTCGGGATCGACCCGTCCTGGACTTCCTCGTTACGACGGTACTCCGTGGCGTAGTAGCACGTCGGCCGCGGCCAGATGTCGATGACGGTGTGGAACTCGCCGTCGTGGGCGGGCACCGCGATCGACTCCAGACCCAGCGCCAGCGACGGGAACAGCAGTCGCAGCGCCGGCTGACGCAGCTGCGCCGCCCTGGTGATGGCGACGAAGTTGGCCGCCAGACCGGTGATCGGATCGGCCGTCTTGTCCAGCACCGCACCGAGCGCCTCGAACTGCGCGGGCGCGTTGTCGAGCACGCTCTGCAGTTCGGCGTTGGCGTTGTTGAACTGGGTCAGCAGCGCGCCCGAGTTGCGGGTCAGGGTCTGCAGATCCGGCTGCGCGTTGGAGGTGGTCTCGGCGATCACCCGCAGGTTGGCGATGAGGTTCACCGTCTGCGGCAGCAGGTTGTCCAGGCCGGCCACCACCAGGCTGACGCCGTTGATCAGGCCACGCAGCTGATCCGGGCCGGCACCGAGCGCGGTGTCGAGCTCGGCCAGGATCGTCTTGAACTGCTGCGGGTTGACCTGGGCGATCAGCGCGCTGGTGTCGTCGAGCACGGCCCACACCGGGGTGGGGGTCTTGATCTGCTCGGGGTTGAACTTGATCACCGCGCCGTCACCGAGGAACGGGCCGACATCGGTGTTCGGACGGAAGTCGATGTACTGCTCGCCCGCCGCCGACAGGGCCGCCACCTGGATCATGGTGTCGACCGGGATCTTGTAGCTCGTGTCGATCTGCGCCTTGGCGGCGATCGACTGGCCCTGGTCGATCAGCTCGACCGAGGTGACCTTGCCGATCCGGTGCCCGCGCAGGGTGACGTCGTTGCCCGGCTGCAGACCACCCGAGCGGTCCAGGTTGACCGTCACCGCGTACTCGGACCGCAGCGGGTTCACCCGCATGACGTTGACCAGCAGATAGGTGGCGCCGACGATCAGCACCACGACCAGGGCCGCGTTGGCGAGCAGGATCTTGTTACCGAAGAACTTCTTCGCCTTGCTCATCGGTGGCCTCCCACTCGGCCCTGAACGATCTGCAGCACCTGGATGAAGCTGCCGACGAAATCGTTCACGTCCTTCAGATCGGGGAACTTGCTGTTGGCCGGATCGGTGAGCAACCCGATGTCGAGGTTGGTCAGCGTCGCGTACGGCGCCAGCGACTTGCCCTGGAACGTGGCGTTCGCGCCGGGCCGGATCGCGTGCAGCTGATCGAGCACGTACCCGAAGTTGTCGCCGGAGGCCGCGAGCGCGGTCATCAGGTTGTCCAGGTTGGTGAGCAGCTCGGAGAGCTGATCGCCGGTGGTGTTGGAGTAGTCGCCGAGCGCGGCGCTGGCCGTGGCCACCTTGGTGAGCAGGTCACCGATCGCCTTGTTGTTCTCGGCGATCGCGCCGATGGCCTGCGGCAGCGTGTCGGCCACCTGACCCAGCTGGGTCTTGTTGTTCTCGATGGTGTTGGCGAGGGTGTTGAACTCGGTCAGCACCGTGTCGACCTTGGCGCTGTTGTTGTTCAGTTCGCCGATGACACCGGTCATCTCGGTGATCAGGTGCGACAGGTTGCCGCCCTGCCCGTTGAGGATCGAGCCGAGTTCGGTGCCCAGCCGGCTGAGGCTGGCCACGCCGCCGCCGTTGAACAGCATCGACACCGAGATCAGCAGCTCTTCCACGGTGGCGCCCGCCGAGGTGTACTCGCGGGTGAGGGTGGCGCCGTCCGCCAGCGGCGGGCCCGCGGGCGCGCCGTTCTTCGGCTTGGACAGCGCGATGAACACGTCACCGAGCGGCGTCGCCTGACGCAGTTCGGCCGTGCTGCCCTGGGGCAGCTGGATGTCCTTGCTGATCTGCATATCGATCTTGGCTTGGAAGTTCTTGGTCGAGATGCCGGAGACCACCCCGACATCGGAACCACCGATCTTCACCTTCGCCTGATCGGGCAGGTTCAGCGCGTTGTCGAACTCCGCGTGGATCGTGTAGGTGTCGCCTTCGGCGCCCGGCTTGGGCAGCGGCAGATCCTCCACGGTGAATCCACACCCGGAGGTGATCGCCACCGTCGCCGTCGCGGCCGCGGCGACCAGCGCGCGGCGGGCTTTCATCGTCATACGTAGGGTCATTTCGTCAGTCCGAGCAGTGCGGCGGTGAGCCCGTAGTCGGGGCCGAAGTCCTGCATGTTCCCGGAGCGGCAGCCGTCGGACTTCATCTGGATCCGCTCGCAGAAGACGCTGACGACCTCGCCGGAGAGGGCGGTGCCGATCAGGCCGTGCAGGCGGACGAAGCGGCCTTCCTTGTTCATCGCGCCGTCGATGTTCTGCATCAGCAGCGGCACGATGTCGACGATCTCGACCATGGCGCCGGAGTTGGCGCGCAGCTGGTTGGTGACGTTGGTCAGCCCCGTCAGCGAGGCCGACAGCTCGTCGGCGTGCTCGCCGAACATCGTCGAGGTGTTGGCCAGGAAGGCGTTGAGCTGATCCAGCGTGGCCTGCAGGCCGGGGGCCTGCTCGGCCAGCAGGCCCGACATTGCGGTCACCCGATCGCTGAAGTCGCGCACCGACTGGTCGTTGTCGGCCAGCATCGTCGTCAGCTCGTTGAGCTTGATGATGATGTTGGAGATCGCGTCCTTGTTGTCGACACCGATCTTCAACGCGCTCGACAGCGCGTCGAGGGTTTCCCGGATCTTCTGGCCGTTGCCGTTGAGCACCGGGTAGAGCACCCGGCCCGAGAGCGGGCCGAGTCCTTCCTGACCGGGTTCGGGCTTGAGCGAGGCGGAGAACTGGTCGATGGTCTTGATCATCGTGTCCAGCTCGACCGGGGTCCTGGTGCGCGCCTTGGGCAGATGCTCACCGGACTTCATCGACTCACCGCCGGTGTAGGGCGGGGTGATCTCGATGTGGCGGTCGGTCACGATCGAGGGCGAGATGATCGCCGCGATCGCTTCCTTGGGGATCTTCACCCCGCCGTCGATGGTCATGTGGACCTCGACGTAGGTGCCCTTGGGAACGATCTTGTCGACCTTGCCGACGGCCAGGCCGAGGACCATGACGTCGTTGCCCTCGTACATGCCGGCGATGTTCTCGAAGTCGGCCGTGATCTTGGTCGACATGCCGAGCGCGTCGTTCACCTGATTGGGCAGCAGCGAGCAGCTGCCCAGGGTCAAGGCGGTGGCGCCGATCATCAGCGCTCGGGCCAGCGTCTTGCCGCCGCGGAATCTCGAGGTCAGTTTCATCCTGCGCACCCCTGAATCACCTGAACGAAGCACAGCCAGTTGTCGGGGAACAGCCACGGCAGCGAGACGTCGCCGTAGTTGCCGTTGCCGAGCGCGTTGTTGAAGTAGCGCGCGGTCGGCTGCCCGATCTGCAGCAGTCGGTCGAGGTTTTCCTTGTTCTTCTGCAGACCCTCGGCCATGGTGTTGAGCTGACCGATGGTGCCGCCGAACTGATTGCCGTTCTCGGCGCCGATCTCCTCCAGCTGACGGGTCAGCGTGGCGATGTTGTCGAGCAGCTGCCGCAGCAGGTTCTGCCGCTCCATCACCCGGTTGGCGATGGCCTCGCCCTGGGTGATGACCAGCAGGATCGAGTTGCGGTTGTCGGCGAGCAGCTGAGTGACCCGGTTCAGATCCTTGAGCAGGCTGTCGACCTCGGTCTTGCGCCGGTCGACGACCTTGGCCAGCGCGCCGACGCTGTCGATCGCCTGCGCGACGAGCTGCGGCGAGTCACCGAGCTGGCTGTTGATCGTGTTGAGCGAGGCGGCCAGCTTCTTGGTGTCGAGTTCCTCGAACTTCGGCGTACCGACCTGCACGACATCGGCGATGTTGTACGGCACGTCGGTGTTGCTGCGCGGGATGGTCTTGCCCTCGAGCCCCGATCCGTCTCCCGGCTGCAGGTCGACGTAGCGCGCTCCGAGCAGCGTGGCCATCTTGATCGCGGCGTGCGCGTCGGGGCCGAACTTCAGCGACTTGTCGACGTCGAGGGTGACCACCACGTGATCGCCCTCGATCTTGGCGCCGGTGACCGTGCCGACCTGCACGCCGGAGACCGCGACCTTGTCACCGGTCTTGATGCCGGCGGCCTGCACGAACTCCGCGTCGATCGACTGCCTGCCCAGCCCGATGAACTGGTAGACGGTGGAACCGACCAGCAACAGCACGATCACCAGCGAACCGATGACACCGAGCCAGAAGTTGCGGTTGCCGAGGAAGGTCGTCTTGAGCTTGCTCATCTGCAGACCTCCGAGTGGGAGGTGCCACCGATCTGGCTGAACAGACCGCGCGGGAACAGGACCCCGTAGAGCGAGACGTCCAGGCTGCACAGGTAGGCGTTGGCGTGCGTGCCCTCGGAGGTCATCCGGCCCAGGTCGGCGAGCATCGACGGCATGTCGATCGCGGCCTGGTCGAGCTTGGCGCCGTTGGCCAGCAGCAGGTTCAGCGCGGCGGTGGTCGAGTTCTGCGCCGCCGACAGCTTGGGCTGGATCTTGCCGACCATGCCGACCAGCGACGTGGTCGCGTCGGCCAGGGTGGCCGTGGACGCCTGCAGCGACTGACCCTGTTCGTAGAGCCCGCCGATCAGCGCCCGGGTCTGGGTCACCAGGGTCTCCAATTCATCCCCTCGCTTGGCCAACCCGGCCATCACACCGGACAGGTTGGTGATCACGTCGGACAGGATCGCGTCCCGACGCTGGAAATCGGTGGCCAGCTGCGCGGCCTGGATGATGAACGACGACAGCGAGACACCGTCACCCTGCAGCGCCTGGATCAGCGTCTCCGACATGGCGTTGACCTCGGCCGGCTCCAGCGCCTGGAACAGCGGCTGGAAGCCGTTGAGCAGCGCGGAGATGTCGAACGAGGGCTCGGTGCGGTCGATCGGGATGACCGACCCACTCTCGAGCTCCTGCGGGCTCGGCGCCGTGCCCGGGGTCAGCGCGACGTAGCGCTGACCGATCAGGTTCTGGTAGCGAACCAGGGCCTTGGTGTCGTCGAAGATCGTCTGGTCGCTCTGCACGATGAACGACACCTTGGCGTCGTTCTTGCCGTCGAGCTCGATCTTCTCGACCTTGCCGACGCGCACGCCGGCCATGCGGACGTCGTCGCCGGGCCGCAGGCCCAGGACATCGGTGAAGATCGCGGTGTACTTGCGGGTGTCTCCGTCGACCGTGCGCGCGAGCGTATTCCACACGACCACGATGACCAGCATGGAAACGATCGCGAAGATACTGAACCCGATCAGTGGCTTGCGGATGCTCATGCGCCACCCCCGTTTTCGGACACTTGCAGGGTTCCGCCCTTCAAAATCGGACCGAGCAGCAGGAATTCGGATGCCGTCGGCTTACGCCCCAGCAGTTGAGTCATCGCCGCTTCGCCCTGGTAGGAGATCGGCTTGGCCGCCGCCGGAGCCACCGCGGGCTGCGGTGCGTCGGCCGGGGCAGCGGGGCCCGCCGCCGGCGCGGGGGCGCCGCCACCGAGCAGACCCGGCAGACCCGGGATCTGGATCGACGGGACCAGGCCCTCGAGCGGCGTGCCGGCGAACGGCTTGACCTCGGTGCCGTTGGCGGTCTGCATCGGCGCGATGCCCGGCGTGGTGAGGCCGGGGATCGCGGGCATGCCCGGGATCGCGACCAGCGGGGGCAGCCCGGCGGCGGCGTCGAGCTTGCGCGGGCGCACGCTCTCCGGCATCGGCGGAATGCTGACCTCGGCGGGCGCGGTGAAGCAGCTCGGGCCGAGCAGCTCGCCGTAGCGCGGGCAGTCCGCGACGGTGTTCGGCTTGTACGGGGTGAACGTCAGACCCGCGTTCCAGACCATCTGCTTGGACGGACCGCCGTGCATGGTGCTGTTCAGCGCGGCCAGCGACGGGCCGAAGACCTCGAAGGTCTTGGTGATCGAGCCCGGGTCGGCGGCCAGCGCGCCCAGGGTCGCGTTCATCCCGACGGTGACCTCCTTGCCGACATCCGGGTTGGTCGCGAACAGGTCGTTGACCTGGTCGGTGGTGGCACTCGCACCGGCCAGCAGCGCGATCAGCTGATCCCGCTTGGTGGCGATGGTGTTGGCGGTCTGCACCGAGCTGCCGAGCACATCGAGCAGTTCCGGCGCCGACTGGTTGAGCGCGTGCGCCGAGGCGGAGAAGTTGTCGAGCATGCCGCCCAGGTTCGGACCGGCGTCGGCGACGGTGGTCAGCCAGTGGTCGAGGCGCTGGATGGTGGAGCCGGGGACCCGGCCGCTGCCGTCGAGCGCCTGGGTCAGGGTGCCGAGCACCCGGCCCAGCTGCACCGGGTCGACCTCGTTGAGGATGTCGCGCACCGTGGTGAGCGTGTCCTGCAACGCGATCGTGCCCTGGCTGGTGTCCTCGGGGATCTGCGAGCCCTCGTGCAGGTACTGGTTGGACGCGCCGTTGAAGACCAGCTCCACCGAGGTGACGGCGAACAGGTTGCTCGGCACGACGCGGGCGGTGACATTGGACGGGATGTCGCCGGCGAACTCGGGCTTGAGCTCGATGTTCACCTTCTGGGTCGCGCCCTTGTCGGTGATCTCGACGTCCTTGACGGCGCCGACGAGCACGCCGCGGAACTTCACGTCGGCATCCGAGGGGAGGCCGTCACCGGTGGTCGTCAGGTTGGCGGCCACATTGACCTTGGGCACGAAGTAGCCCTGGTACCTCGCCATCAGGAACCCGAGGATCACCGCGAAGACGATGACGCCACAGGTGCCGGCGATGTACAGCTGTTTCATCGTGGGACCGCGCCCACTGGGATCGATGATCATCGCGCGCCTACCCCGAGATCCTGATTCCGGGGTTGACGCCCCAGATCGCCAAAGTCATGAACAGGTCGGCGAACACGACCAGGATGATGCACATCTTGATCGCGCGGCCGGCCGCGACGCCGACGCCCTCGGGTCCGCCCGAGGCGAAGAAGCCGTAGTAGCACTGGATGAACGTCGTGATCATGACGAACACGACCGCCTTGAGCAGCGAGTACAGCACGTCGGTCGGTACCAGGAATTGGTAGAAGTAGTGCGAGTAGGTACCGGCCGCGGTGCCACCTATCAGCTGCACCGTGATCGAGCAGGACACGTAGGCCATCACCAGGCCGATGCAGTACAGCGGCACGATCGCGATGACCGCGGCCATCATCCGGGTGCTGACCAGGTAGGGCAGCGGGCGGATGGCGATCGAGTCGAGCGCGTCGATCTCCTCGGAGATGCGCATGGCGCCGAGCTGGGCGGTGAATCGACAGCCCGCCTGGGCCGCGAAGGCCAGGGCCGCCAGCAGCGGGCCGAGCTCGCGGGTGGTGGCGAAGGCCGAGATGGCGCCGGTGATCGGGCTCAGGCCGAGTAGGTTCAGCGAGGTGTGACCCTGGATGGCGACGGTCATGCCGCCGAAGGCGCTGATGATCAGGATGACGCCGATGGTGCCGCCACCGACGACGATGTTGCCGTTACCCCAGGTGACGTCGGAGAGCAGCCGCCAGACTTCCTTCGGGTACTGCTTGAAGGCCAGCGGAATCGAGCCGACGGAACGCAGGAAGAAGAAGACCTGGTGTCCGAGCCGCGCGAGCAGGTCGACGGGCGCCTTGCCGACCGCCTTGAGCTGGCGCAGCGGCCGCAGCAGCGGAGGTACGTACGTTGATGACATGGCTCAGACCACCTGTGGGGGGAAGACTGCGGCGTAGATCTGCGTGATCGCCACGTTGACACCGAGCAGCATCACCATGGAGCTGACCACCGCCGAGTTCACCGCGTTGGCGACGCCACCGGGGCCGCCGCGGGCGTTGAGGCCGGAGTCGCAGGCGATGATCGCGGCGATGATGCCGAAGATCACCGACTTGAGCAGCGCCACCGCGAGGTCGCGGGTGACCGCGAACGAGGCGAAGGTGCTCATGTAGGAACCGGGGGTACCCGCCTGGGCGAAGATGTTGAACATGTAGCCGGTGATGAAGCCGACGAAGACGACGAAGCCGCAGAGCAGGAAGCTGACGATCATCGCGGCGCCGAGCCGGGGGGCGACCAGCCTGCGCAGCGGATCGACGCCCATCACCTTCATGGCGTCGATCTCTTCACGGATGGTGCGCGAGCCGAGGTCGGCGCAGACCGCCGAGCCGACCGCGCCGGCGATCATGATCGAGGTGACCAGTGGCGCGCCCTGCTGGATGATGCCGAGGCCGTTCGCCGCGCCGATGAACGAGGTCGCGCCGACCTGACCGGCGACCGCGCCGACCTGGATGGAGACGATCACCGCGATCGGGATGGCAACGAGCAGGGTGGGCGCCGCGGCGACATTGGCCATGAACGCGCACTGCCGCACGAACTCGTCGAAGGGGAAGCGGCGACGGAAGATCGCGACGATCAACTCCGTGATCGCTTCGAAACCCATCGTGATCTGTCGACCGAAGGTCTCGAGGGACTTCTTCGGATGGTCTTCCCAAAGGCCCTTGGTCCGGTCGACAGCTTCGCTGACTCGTGAACGGGCGGGTGGACTCTCGGTCGACTGCACTGCTATTACCCCTCTCGACGCCAGGTCATCAACACCCCGACGACTTGTTTGCTTGACGCACCTTACTACGGAGTAGCGCAGAACACACCACCGACATGTGAGCGCGGTCATAGACAGAGGTCACGGTCGAGAACGGCTATGAGTTCCGCCATGTCGGACCATACAGCCCACAATTGTGGGGGTATCGGCGATTGCTCCGGATGTCGTTTTCCCCATGGATTCCCAGTACTGGCGGTTGCGCCGAATAAATATTGCGGAAAACTGTCATTCATAACGAACCCCCCGGCCGAATACTCCGGAAGATCACAGAGCCCGGCAAAACTGGTCAATTGATCATTCCATTGATAGATATTAGCTATGGCAGTGACATGCCCGGCGGGCGGGGCGCGCCCGGGACGGAATACAGGCACGATAGGCAGAGCGAATTGATATCGTGCGGGCTTCCGACGTCTGGAGGGACATGTTCACCACACTCGCCAAGGTGGCCAACGCCGCCTTCGCCGTCGCCCTCGGTGCAGCACTGCTCGGCACCGGCGCGGGCGCTTCGCAGGCTCAACCCGGCCCACCGGTGATCGGCGGCGGCTCCGGAATCGTCATCGACAGCATGTTCGAGTGCACCGTCACCACGGTCGGCTACGACGGCGCGGGCAGACTCGTCGGGCTGACCGCGGGCCACTGCGGCGACGCGGGATCCACCGTCACCGCCGAGGTGGACCGCGGCTACGGCGAGATCGGCCGGTTCGCCTACAGCAACCCCGATCTCGACTACGCGGTCATCGAGTTCACGCCGGGGCGGATCATCCCGGTCAACCGGATCGGCAACGTCACCATCACCGGCGTCGGCGGGCCCGCCCAGTTCCCGACGATCGTCTGCAAGGAAGGCCGGACCACCGGCAACACCTGCGGCATCACCTGGGGTGACGTCTTCCAGACCAATACCGAGACCTGGGCCCAGATGTGCGTGATCGAGGGCGACTCCGGCGCGCCGGTGGTCGTCGGCTCGACCCTGGTGGGCATGGTGAACGCCTATCTGGCCGTGGCCTGCTTCGGGCCCGAGGTCGGCACGAACATGAGCACGATCATGAACGACATCAACGCCCGCGGGGGCGTCGGCGCGGGGTTCCATCCGGTGTAGCGCAGCCGCTCGGATCGCCGGAAGTCGTGCGGGTCACGGGGATTGCGCTCCCCGTGGTCCGCACTATTTCTGTCCGAGGTATTTCTGTCCCAGGGGCGCGAGCGCCGGACCGTCGGCACCCGCGCAGTGCGGCAGGCAATCGACCCGATCGGGCTCCGGCGCGCGGCGCGGGACCCGCAGCAGCACACCCGCGACGACCGCCCCGACCAGCAGCAATGCCGCGCACCACCGCATCGCGGTGTCGAAGCCCGCGGCGAAGGCGATCGGATCGTCGAACGCGCCGGACAATCCCGCCAGGCCCGGCAACGCCGCCACGGCCAGCAGCTGCGCGGTCCTGGCGACGGCGTTGTTGACCCCGGAGGCGATGCCGGCGTCGCCGGCGGGCACCGCGGCCAGCACCGCGCCGGTCAGCGGCGCGACCATGACCGAGAGCCCGAGCCCGAAGATCAGGACCCCCGGCAGCACATCGGTGAGGTAGTTCGCCTCGGCCCCGACCCGTTGCAGCGCGAACACCCCGCCCGCGGCCAGCAGCGGGCCCGCGGTCATCGGGATCCGCGGTCCGTGCCGCTGCGCCCAGCGCCCGGCCGGAGCGGACAGCACCAGCATCAGCACCGTCACCGGCAGACTCGCCGCGCCCGACGCCATCGGCGAGTATCCGGAGACCAGCTGCAGTTGCAGCACCAGCAGGAAGAAGACGCCACCCAGCGCGGCGTAGACGAAGAACGTCACCAGATTCGCCGCGGTGAACACCCGCGAACCGAACAGCGACGGCGGGACCAGCGGATTCGGGCTGCGCAGCTCGACGACCACGAACAGCGCCAGCGCCACCACCCCGACGCCGATCAGCACCGGGTACCCCTCGATCAGGCCCAGCGTCAGCGCCCCGAGCGCGATCGCGACGATCACCGCCCCCGGTACATCGATGCGCGACGGCGCATCCGGATCACGGCTCTCCGGCACGAACCGGATCGCCACCACCGCGACGACCAGCGCCAGCGGCACGTTCAGCAGGAAGATCGCCCGCCAGCCGACCAGGTCGATGAGCCCGCCGCCGAGCAGCGGCCCGAACGCGCCCGCCACGCCACCCAGGCCCGACCACAGCCCGATCGCACTGCCCTGGTCGTCCTTGTCGATCGACGCCGAGATCAGCGCGAGGCTGCCCGGGGTGAGCAGCGCCCCCGCCAGGCCTTGCAGCAGACGGGCGAGGACCAGCATCTCGATATTCACCGCGACCGCGCACAGCAGCGAGGTCACCGCGAATCCGGCCACGCCCCAGACGAACACGCGTTTGCGGCCGAGCTTGTCGCCGAGCGACCCACCGAGCAGGATGAACGAGGCCAGGGTGAGGGTGTAGCCGTTGACGGTCCATTGCAGACCGGCGACGTCGGTGTGCAGGGATTCGCCGATGCGCGGCAACGCGACCGACACGACGGTGGCGTCCAGCGACGCCATCGAAGAGCCGAGGATGGTGGCGAGCAGGATCCACCGCCCCGTGGCCGAGTTCAGCCGAACCGTCTGGGTCGGGGGCACCTTCCCAAACTAGCCGTCGCGCTGGTCTTTCGCCGGACTACAGGCTCTGGACGCAGACCACGACTTTGCGCTCGGGGTACTTGAAGCCCGAGTCGGCCACGTCGGGGCAGTCGTCGACGCTGTCGGTGTTGTTCTTGATCGTGATGACCTTGACCGGCTCGGAACCGGACTCGCCGCAGTCGATCCGCTTGGGCTCGTCGCCGCCGACATCCATGCAGCCGCCGACCACCCAGTCGATGTCGAGGCACAGCGCGCCGGTCTCGATGCCGTTGAGGGTCTCGGCGTAGAAGTTGTCGCGGTCGCTGACGCAGCCGGTGCTGTTCTTGGCCTTGCCGATGACCTTGTAGTTCGACGAGCGGCTGCCGCACGACGCCTTGTCGATGGTGGCGTCGTCGACGGTGCCGCCGAGCGAGACGCAGTCGCCGATGTTGGCCTGGAAGTCGGTGCTGCCGCCCCGGGTCGAGGTCTGGGCCGGCTTGCTGGCGGTCGGCTTGCCCGTGGTGGGTTTGCCGGGCTTGGTGGTGGGGCCGGCGCTGCTGGTCGCCGGGACGACATCGATCGCGGGCTGCGCGTGGCCGTCGATGGTGCCACCGCACCCACTCGCGACGAAGGCGGTCACCGTGATGGCGACCGCGCCGACGAGCCGGCCGATGGACAGGTCTGCAAACACCTACTGTGAATACACCACCGGAGCCACCGGCGTCGACTCCATCCCGATGGTCGGGGCGCTGGGTTACCCTTGGGATTCCGGCCCCCCGGCCGTACCTGCATCAGGAGGTGAACCCGATGGTGGCAGCAACGGCGGGAGATTTCGGCCCCCTGACCCGGCCCGGCGGCACGCCGATCACGGCACCGCGCCAAATGCTGGTCGATCCCCGATTCATCCGGCTGGCCGACCATTTCTTCGGCCTCTTCCCGCAGCCCAGCCGCGGTGGCGGCGCGCTGGCCATCTACCTGGACGGCAGGCCCGTCGTCGACATCTGGGCGGGCTGGGCCGCCAAGGACCAGCGCTGGAACGGCGAGAACGTCGCGCTCACCTTCTCCACCGGCAAGGGCGTCGCGGCGACGGTCGTGCACCGGCTGGCCGAGCGCGGGCTGATCGACTACGAGGCGCCGGTCGCCCGGTACTGGCCGGAGTTCGCCGCGCACGGCAAGCACGACATCACCGTGCGCGATGTGCTCTCACACCGCGCCGGCCTGCACCGGGTGCGCGGGCTGGTGCCGGGACGCGAGGGGATCCTCGACTACGACAAGGTGGTCACCGCGCTGGCGGAGAGCCCGGCCGACCCCCGTCGCATCCGCACCTCGGGCTATCACGCGATCACCTTCGGCTGGCTGGTCGCCGAGATCGTGCAGCGGGTGACCGGTGAATCGTTCACCACGGTGCTCGAGCGAGAAGTGGCCCAGCCGCTGGGAACCGACGAGTTCTGGTTCCAGGTGCCCGCCGCCCAGCGGCACCGCATCGCCAAGATCTTCCCGCACCTGGCGCCGCCGGGCATCCGGTGGAATACCGCGTCCTCGGTGCTGTCGTGGGTGCGGCCCGCGCGCGGACTGGCCGAGGCGGGCATGCCGGAGAGCTTCGACGAGCTGGTGCGTGACCCGCGCGTGCACGACGCGGTCATGCCGGGTTGGAACGGCGTCTTCTCGGCCAGGGCGTTGGCCAGGATGTACGGCGCGCTGGCCAACGGTGGCGCGGTGTACGCGGGCGACGCCGCACCCCGGCCGCCGCGCGGCAACCCGGCGGTGCAATTCCTGCGGCCGGAGACGATCGAGCTGGTCAACCGGACCCAGCAGACCGACAGCCGCGACTACGTCCTCGGTCTGCCGCTGCACTTCACGCTCGGCTATCACCGCCCGGTGCTGATGACCAAGCAGCAGCCACGACATGCGTTCGGCCACTACGGGATCGGCGGTTCCGGCGCCTACGCCGATCCCGACCTGCGGATGTCGATCGCGTTCGTCACCAACCGGCTGGGCAACTCCTTCACCGCGCTCGGTGACGCGCGCCTGGCCAAGCTGTCGGCGATCGCGCAGGGCACGGTGCGCCGGCTGCGGGCCGGGCCGACCTAGGTGCCGGTTCGAACCAGCCGTCGGCGCGCGCCGTAGTAACGGACATGACAGCGCTGCGCCCGCCCCCGGCGACACCACGCTGGTCGCTGCTGCACGGACTGGCCGCGGGCCGGGATTTCGAGGGTTACCTGCGGCGACGCGCGGCCCACAGTGATCCGTTCGCGGTCGGCTTCCCCGGCTTCCCGCCGGTGCTGTTCACCGGGACGGCCGAGGGCGCGCGCGAATTGTTCCGCGCGCCCGCGCCGCTGCTGGAGCCACCGCGGCCCAATCCGATCGAACCGATGGTCGGCGCGGCCTCGCTGATCCTGAGCTCCGGCGCCCGTCATCGCACCGATCGCGCCCTGCTGGCGCCCGCGCTGCACGGTCCGCGCGTGCGGGCGCTGGCCGGGGTGATTCGCGCGGCGACCCTGCGCGAAATCGAAACCGGTTGCGGCACGGCGGGTTCCTGGCAGGTGGGCGGCCGGATCGATGCGCTTGCCGCGGCGCGCTCCATGACCCTGCGGGTCATCCTGGCGGCGGTCTTCGGCACCGAGCTCGACCGCGAGCCCGAATACGCCGGTGCCGTCACCGATTTCCTCGCCGCCTTCACCACGCCGTTGCTGGTGGCGCCCGTCTTACGCCGTGGCATGGGCGGATTCGGGCCGTGGGAGCGCTTCGTCGCCACCCGCGCGGCACTGGACCGGGTGATCCTGGCCGATATCGCCCGGCGGCGCCGCGACGGTCCTGGCTCCGGCGACCTGCTCGATCTGCTTCTGGCCACCCGCTACGACGACGGCAGCGCCCTCACCGATGCGCAACTGTGCGAACACCTGCGGACCCTGCTCGTCGCCGGTCACGAGACGACGGCCACCACCCTGACCTGGGCGCTGTATCACCTGCATCGCGAGCCGGGCCTGCTCGACCGGGTCACCGCCGAGCTGGCGGCGGCGGGCGCGGACCCCGCCGATCTCGCCGCGCTGCCGCTGCTCGGCGCGGTCTGCCAGGAAACGCTGCGTCTGCATCCGCCGGTCCCCATCGTGCTGCGCACGCTCCGGGAGCCGCTGCGGTGGCGCGGGGTGGACGTGGCGGCCGGGCAGACGATCGGGCTCGCCGTCGGCGTGCTGCACAGCGACTCGTCGGCCTGGCCCGCGCCCCGGCTGTTCCACCCCGACCGGTTCCTCGACCGCAAGGTCTCGCCGTTCGAGTTCGCTCCGTTCGGCGGCGGACACCGCCGCTGTATCGGCGCCACGCTGGCCGAACACGAACTCCGCATCGTGCTGGCAACCGTGCTGACCACGGTCCGGTTGTCCCTGGACCCCGGCCTGGCGCTGGGTGCGCGGCCACGCGCCGTGCCCCGAAATCTCGCGACGGCGCCGGATCGAGCGATCCACTTCACACGGACCGGGTGATTTCGGTCACTTCACGTTTGGAGCTCACACGCCTGTACTTCGACCCGGCCCGAGATCACCGCCGCCGACTCGCCGACGTGAGCGCGGCGTTTGACGAAAGCCCGTGTATAACAGCGCGTTATGTGACCTGGCGCACAGAGTTGCCGATCCGTGATCGCCCGGCGGCGCGGCTGGCACGTTGTCACCCCGGACGGGTAGGAATGGACGGTCAGGGTCGGGGCGTCGTTACCCCGTGGAGACCCGTTGCGGACTCCGCGTCAATCACGAAGATCTCGCGCCGCCGCAGGCGGAACGAGAGATGGAATGGACGAGAAACCTATGCACTACGAGGCAAATATGCAGCAATCGCGCTGGCTTCGCCGGGGTCTGCTGCTGTCGGCGGCAGTCGCGGCGGCGGGCGCTTTGATCGTCATGCCCGCGCAGGCACAGCCGACCCTCCCGGGCTCCGGTTCCAGCCAGCCCGCGGTGAACGAGCCCGCGCCGCAGGCGCCGTTCGCCCCGCCGAACATCAACATCGCCGACGGCGAGACCGTCGGCGTCGCGCAGCCGATCATCATCACCTTCAAGGAGCCGGTCGGCGACCGCGCCGCCGCCGAGAAGGCCATCAAGGTCACCTCGAGCCAGCCCGCGCCCGGCCACTTCTACTGGACCGGCGACAAGCAGGTGCGCTGGAAGCCCAACGAGTTCTGGCCCGCCAACACCGACGTCAACGTCGTGGCCGGCGGCACCACCAGCTCGTTCCGCATCGGTGACGCGTTCATCGCCAGCGTCGACGACAACACCAAGATGATCACCGTGACGGTGAACGGTGAGGTCGTCAAGGAGATGCCGACCTCGCTCGGCAAGCCGGGCCACGAGACCCCGAACGGCACCTACATCGTGGGCGAGCGGTTCGAGAAGATGGTCATGGACTCCTCCACCTACGGCGTCCCGGTCACCGATCCCGAGGGCTACAAGCTCGAGGTCGAGTACGCGACCCGCATCTCCAACAGCGGCATCTTCGTGCACGCCGCGCCGTGGTCGGTCGCCCAGCAGGGCTACTCCAACGCCAGCCACGGCTGCCTGAACGTGAGCACCGAGAACGCCAAGTGGTTCCTGGAGAACTCGCGCAAGGGCGACGCCGTCGTCATCACCAACACCCAGGGCGGCACCCTGAGTTCCGGTGACGGACTGGGCGACTGGAACTGATTCGCTGAACAAAAGCCGAACAATACGATCAATCGCGATCGTGTTGTTCGGCTTTTTGCTGTACTCGCCCTTGTGCGCCCGATGTTCAGAGAGACGGCGGCCAGGGTTAACCGACAGTTCGCCATGCGCCGTAAAACTGCCGCGGTGCGAAGCAGTCCAGAGCGGGTCCTCCCCGCACCACGAGGCCGCGGGCTGAAAAACCGCCCGTGGCAGGACTATGCGCTGTTCCTGGTCCTGGTCGTGCCGAATCTGGTGCTGCTGACGCTGTTCGTTTACCGGCCGCTGGCGGACAACATCCGGCTGTCGTTCACCGACTGGAACATCGCGGATCCCGTTGCCACCCCGATCGGTTTCGACAACTACGTCGAGTGGTGGGGGCGCGAGGATTCCTGGAAGGTCGTCTCCAACACGGTGATCTTCACCGTCGCCGCGGTCGCGGTGAGTATGGCGCTCGGCCTCGCGCTGGCGCTGCTGCTGGACCGAAAACTGTTCGGCCGCAATGTGGTTCGTTCGGCCATTTTCGCGCCTTTCGTGATTTCCGGCGCGGCGATCGGCGTGGCTTTCCAATTTATCTTCGATCCGAGTTTCGGTCTGGTACAAGACGTCCTGCATCGCGTCGGTGTGGACAAGGTGCCGGATTTCTACCAGGACCCGCACTGGGCCCTGTTCATGGTGACGATCACTTACATCTGGAAGAACCTCGGCTATACCTTCGTCATCTATCTGGCCGCGCTCCAGGGCGTGCGCGCCGAGTTGCTGGAAGCCGCCGAAATGGACGGCGCGAGCCGGTGGACGACATTCACCAAAGTGCTTCTGCCACAACTTCGTCCGACGACCTTCTTCCTGTCGATCACGGTATTGCTGAACTCGCTGCAAGTCTTCGACATCATCAATGTGATGACCCGCGGCGGGCCGCTGGGCAACGGCACGACGACCATGGTGTTCCAGGTGTACGAGGAATCGTTCCGCAATTTCCGGGCCGGCTACGGCGCCACCGTCGCGACCATCATGTTCGTGGTGCTGCTGGTGGTCACGCTGATCCAGGTGCGCGTCATGGATCGAGGCGATCGGTGAAACACGTAGGCCCGCAGACACTGTCGTACCGGCGCCGCGAACGCGCCGTCACCGCGCTCGGTTACGCCGCGATGGCGTGCGTGCTGATCCTGGTCGGCGTGCCGCTGTTCTGGATCCTGATCACCTCGCTCAAGGATCGCGCCGACATCTACACCCAGCCCGCGGTGTACTGGCCGCACAGCTGGCACCCGGAGAACTACGGCGAGGCCACCACGACGGTGCCGTTCTGGACCTTCCTGCGCAACTCGCTGATCGTCACCGGCGTGGTGTCGGCGGTGAAGTTCGCGCTCGGCGTGTTCAGCGCCTACGGCCTGGTGTTCCTGCGCTTCCCCGGCAAGAACATCGTGTTCCTGGTGATCATCGCGGCGCTGATGGTGCCCAACCAGATCACCGTCATCTCCAACTACGCGCTGATCGCGCAGCTGGGCTGGCGCAACACTTTCCAGGGCATCATCATCCCGCTGTGCGGCGTCGCGTTCGGCACGTTCCTGATGCGCAACCACTTCCTGTCGCTGCCTGGTGAGGTCATCGAGGCGGCGCGGATGGACGGCGCGAACTGGTGGCGGCTGCTGACCAGGGTGGTGCTGCCGATGTCGGGTCCGACGATGGTGGCGTTCGCGGTGGTCACGCTGGTCAACGAGTGGAACGAGTACCTCTGGCCGTTCCTGATGGCCGACTCCGCCGAGGTCGCCACGCTGCCGGTGGGGCTGACCCTGCTGCAGAACACCGAGAACCCGTCGGTCACCAACTGGGGGCCGGTGATGGCGGGCACCGTGCTGACGATGCTGCCGATCCTCATCGTGTTCCTCGCGCTGCAACGTCACATGATCAAAGGCCTCACTTCCGGTGCGGTCAAGGGTTGATTCTCGAACAGGAGATCCACGTGTCCAGTCAACGATTCCCGGCGCTGAGCCGCCGCGGCTTCCTCGGCCTCACCGGCGCGGCCGCCGCGGGTCTGGCGCTCACCGCCTGCGCGGGCACCGGCGGCGGATCCGGTGACGGCGGCGACGCCAAGACCATCACCTTCTGGTCCAACCACCCCGGCACCTCCAAGGAGCTGGAGCTGGAGCTGATCAACCGGTTCCAGGCGAAGTACCCGGACCTGACGGTCAACCTGGTCGACGCGGGCAAGAACTACGAGGAGGTGGCGCAGAAGTTCAACGCCGCGCTCACCGGTGGTGACCTGCCCGACGTGGTCGTGCTCTCCGATGTCTGGTGGTTCAACTACGCGCTGACCAAGGCGATCGAGCCACTGGACAGCCACTTCGGCGCCGCGGGCGTGCAGCTGGGCGACTACGTCGACTCGCTCGCCGCCGACTACCTGTTCGACGGGAAGCACTACGCGCTGCCGTACGCCCGCTCGACCCCGCTGTTCTACTACAACAAGGACGTGTGGGCGAAGGCCGGTCTGCCCGACCGCGGCCCGAACTCCTGGCAGGAATTCGACGAGTGGGGCCCCAAGCTCCAGTCCGTCGTCGGCGCCGACAAGTTCGCGCACGCCTGGGGCGACGCCAAGAACTACCTCGGCTGGACCTTCCAGGGCCCGAACTGGACCTTCGGCGGCGCCTACTCCGATCAGTGGAAGCTGAAGTTCACCGATCCGGGCTCGATCGCGGCGGCCACCTACCTGCGCGATTCGATCAATGTGAAGAAGTACGCGGCGATCCGTCCGCAGATCGCGGTCGACTTCGGCACCGGCGTGGCCGCCTCGACGATCGCCTCCACCGGCGATCTCAAGGGCATCAAGAAGAACGCCGACGGCAAGTTCGAGGTGGGCACCGCGTTCCTGCCGCACCCGAACGGCCCCGGCGTCACCACCGGCGGCGCAGGCCTGGCGATTCCGTCGCGGATCTCGGACGCGCGCAAGACCAACGCGCTCAAGTTCATCGAGTTCGTCACCAACGCGGCCAACACCGCGTACTTCTCGCAGAACACCGGATACATGCCGGTGCGCAAGTCGGCGGTGACCGACCCGTCCGAGGTGGACTTCCTGGCGAAGAACCCGAACTCGAAGGTCGCCATCGACCAGCTGTCGGTGACCAAGTCCCAGGACTACGCCCGCGTGTTCGTACCCGGCGCCGACCAGATCATCGGCACCGGCTACGAGCAGATCGGTCTGCAGAACGCCGATCCCGCCACGGTTCTGGCGAAGGTCGCCGCCGACGTGCAGGCGATCATCGACCGGCAGATCACGCCCAAGCTGCCGAAGTAGTCACCCCGTGGGCCGGTGGTCGTGGCGACCACCGGCCCGCCTCGTTCCCAGGAGAATCCCCCATGGCGACAGTGCAGTTCGACGGTGTCACGCACCGCTATCCCGGCGCCGACACCCCCGCTGTCGACGCGCTCGATCTCGACATCGCCGACGGCGAGTTCCTCGTGCTGGTCGGGCCGTCGGGCTGCGGCAAGTCGACCAGCCTGCGCATGCTGGCCGGCCTCGAGTCGGTCGAGGAGGGGACCATTCGCATCGGCGAGCGCGACGTCACCGGACTGCCACCGCGCGCCCGCGACGTGGCGATGGTGTTCCAGAGCTACGCGCTCTACCCGAACATGACCGTCGCCGAGAACATGGGCTTCGCCCTGCGCAACGCGGGAATGAGCAAGGCCGACACCCTCGTTCGGGTCAAGGAGGCGGCCGCCATGCTCGAGCTCGATCCGCTGCTCGACCGCAAGCCCGCCAAGCTCTCGGGCGGTCAGCGCCAGCGGGTCGCCATGGGCCGCGCGATCGTGCGCCGCCCGCAGGTCTTCTGCATGGACGAGCCGCTGTCCAACCTCGACGCCAAACTGCGGGTGAGCACCCGCTCCCAGATCGCCGCGCTGCAACAGCGACTCGGCACCACCACGGTCTACGTCACCCACGACCAGGTCGAGGCGATGACCATGGGTCACCGCGTCGCGGTCCTGCGCGACGGGACGCTCCAGCAGATCGCCTCCCCTCGCCGCCTCTACGACGACCCGGTGAACACCTTCGTCGCCGGCTTCATCGGCTCACCGGGCATGAACCTGCTCGAGGCGCCGGTGGTCGACGGCGCGGCGATCCTGGACGGCCTGCGAATCCCAGTGCCCCGCAGCGTCTCCGGTGCCAGGGTGGTCCTCGGTATCCGTCCCGAGGCGTGGGAGGTCACCACCGACCCGTCGGGTATCACCGTCGTCGCCGAGCTCCTCGAAGAACTCGGCGCCGAATCCTTCGTCTACACCCACGGCGCCGGCACCGACTGGTCCACCCGCTCCGGCAAGATCGTCGTCCGCGTCGACCGCCGGTTCCGGACCACCCTCGGCGAAACCCTGCACCTGCGACCGAAACTCGACGAGATCTTCTTCTTCGACGCCGACCAGGGCAATCGCGTGCGCTGACGGCGCACGCTACGACAGACCCGCCGTGGTCCGGCGGCCGATCGCCGCGTCGAGGGCGCCGAGTTCGGCGAAGACGTCGGTGGCCGCCCAGATGCGGTTGCGGGTGGAGTCGGAGACGACTTCGAGGATGCCGCGGTCGACGAGTCGTTCGAGGGCGCGATAGGTCGCCGAGTCCGTCGTCGCGGTGAGGCGGTTCGCGACCGCGATCGTGAGGATCGGGTGCTCGAGCAGGTTCGCGAGCAGGGCCTCGTCGGCGGAGCCGCCGCGTGGACGGGCACGGTCGCGCCAGCGTTGGGGGAGCGCGGCCAGGGCGCGGGCGGAGTCGATGGCGGCCTCGCTGGCGTACACCGCCGCGAGCGCCAGGTACACGACGAACTCGTCGGCGGCACCGCCCCGGTAGGCATCCAGCTGGGCGAAATAGCGCGAGGTGTCGGCGAGCATGACCGAGGAGAAGGGAACTGTCACCCGGTCGGTCAGCCCCCGCCTGCGCAGAATCGCGCTCACCAGCGCGCGGCCGATCCGGCCGTTGCCGCTGACGAACGGGTGGATCGAGACGAACTGCGCGTGCGCAATCGCGGCCTGCACGAGAATCGGCAGGTCGGTGCGCGCGACGAAAGCCAGCAGATCGGCGACCAACTCGGGCACGAGCTCCGGCGGCGGTGGCACGTACAGCGCGTGGAGCGGCGTGTAATCGCTGCCGCCGATCCAGGTCTGCACCGTGCGGAAACGGCCCGCCTTCTCCCACTCCGGCGCGATCAGCACCCGGTGGGCGCTGAGCAGGCTCGCCTCGGTGATCTGTCCGGTCGCCGCGGCGTCGACCAGGCCCGCGAGGCCGCGCACAGCACTGACTTGCGACGCCGCCTCGGCGCGGGTCGACGCGCCACCGAAGGCTTTGCCGAAAGCTCGCCAGCCCGCGTCGATGTGCTCGATGCGCGAGGACGCGACCGCCTCGGCGCGCAGCAGGAATTCGCGCAGCGACGTCGAGTACTGGCCCTGACCCGCTTCGAGATGGGTCACCGCGATCAGCGCGGCCTCACTCGCGGATGTCGTTCTCCTGGAGTCGAACTCGAGTTCGGCGATGCGCGGCGGGATCGACACCGCCACCCACTCGGGCACGGGCCCGGCCCGTGATCCGTCGTGCGCCGCCCACGGTCGCTGCTCGACATGATGAGCGGGCCAATTCATCTGCTCTTACTGTACTTTCACTCTCGAAAACGCGACTTGCTCGGTGGCTATTCGCATTTACTGGCTCAGATGCCACCGATGAGTCGACTACTCGCTGTTGGCAGTTCCGGACCGGACGGCTGTCGCGCGGGCTCGAGCGACGGCTTCGGCCACACCACCGGTGAAGGGGAGGCCGTGGCCCGGCAGAACCAGATCGGCCGGAACGGACTCGAGCGCGGCGAGTGCCGCCAGGGTGTCGGGGACGGAGTGATGGAAGAAGCTCGGGAGTAGCTGGGGCCCTTGGATTCTCGAGGTCGGGTGCGCGGTGACCAGGGAGTCGCCGGTGGCGACGGCGCCGGCCGCGGGCAGCTGGAAGGCCGAATGGCCCGAGGTGTGGCCGGGACAGGCGATCGGGATCGGGTTGCCGGGGAAGTCCAGCGCGCCGGCGGTGGGGAAGGGCTGGATGTGGGCGACGGTGTTCTTGCGCAGACCACCCGCCGCGGTGATCCGTGCGGCCCACGCGATCGTGCTCCGATCGGTGAGCCGTTTGATCACGTCCAGGGGCGTGGCCGACTCATGGCATTCCCCCCGTGCGTGCCGCACCTCGACCGCACTGGTGTACGCGGGAATCCCGTAGCGCCGGTGCAGATGATTCAGCGCCCCCACATGATCGAGATGGGCATGGGTCAGCAACACCGCGACGATGTCCTCGGGCCGATGCCCGAGCTCACGCACCGCCTGCTCGATGACCCCGGCATCACCGAGCCAGCCGGCATCGATCAGCGTGAGCGCCGACCCCTCCCGCAGCAGAACCATATTCACATCGGTCCCACGAATCACGAACGTATCGTCAGCGACCTGCTTCCAGCGCACCCCACTACCGTAGCGATCAAACAACCCGTCCGCCGACGAGCCCATCGAGCTCGATGGTCAGTGGGCACGGGTCGGTCAACGTCACCGACCCGGTCGCCCTCGGCGTAATGCGATATTCGCCGCGCACCGCGGATTCACCAGAAGTCGCGATCTCGATAGCCACCTGGATCTGCTCGGCACGCAGCCGAGTTCGGTCGCCGACCTCGGAGCCGACCACCACTACGTCCGGCACCCGCCGCGGCGAACGCGCCTGTGATCGGTCGCGGCCCAGATCATCGCACCAGGTGACAGTGGTCTACCAGATTGTCACGCGCTCGTCGGGAGCCAGGAAGAGTTTGTCGCTGGGCGTGACGTCGAAGGCTTCGTAGAAGCTGTCGATGTTGCGAACCACGGCGTTGCAGCGGAACTCCGGCGGGGAGTGCGGGTCGACGGCGAGGCGGCGGATGGCCTCCTCGGGGCGGGCCTTGGTGCGCCAGACCTGGGCCCAGCCGTAGAAGACGCGCTGCAGGCCGGTGAGCCCGTCGATGACCGGGGGCTCGGCACCGTCGAGGGAGATCTTGTAGGCGGCCAGGGCGATCGACAGGCCACCCAGGTCACCGATGTTCTCGCCGATGGTGAACTCGCCGTTGACGGTGTGCTCGTCGGCCAGGTCGGCGGGGGAGAGCACGTTGTACTGGTCGATCAGCGCCCTGGTGCGCTTGCCGAACTCGGCGCGGTCGGCGTCGGTCCACCAGTCCTTCATGTTGCCGTCGCCGTCGTACTTGGCGCCCTGATCGTCGAAACCGTGGCCGATCTCGTGGCCGATCACCGCGCCGATGCCGCCGTAGTTGGCGGCGTCGTCGGCGTTCATGTCGAAGAACGGCGGCTGCAGGATCGCGGCCGGGAAGACGATCTCGTTCATGCCCGGGTTGTAGTAGGCGTTGACCGTCTGCGGGGTCATGAACCACTCGCCGCGGTCCACCTCGCCACCCAGTTTGCCAAGGTCACGGTCATGATCGGCGGCATATCCGCGACGGTAGTTGCCGACCAGATCGGCCGGGTCGACCTCGACCGCGGAGTAGTCACGCCAGGTGTCGGGGTAGCCGATCTTGGGGGTGAACTTCTCCAGCTTGGTCAGCGCGGCGGCGCGGGTGTCCGGGCCCATCCACTCCAGGTCGGCGATATTGCGGCGATAGGCCTCCTGCAGATTGGCCACCAGCTCCACCATCCGCGCCTTGGCCTGCGGCGGAAAGTGCTTGGCCACATACAGTTTGCCGACGGCCTCGCCGAGCAGCTCCTGCACCAGCGAGACGCCCCGCTTCCAGCGCTCGCGGTTCTCCTGCGCGCCGGTGAGGGTGCGGCCGTAGAAGTCGAAGTTCTCGGCGACGATCTCGTCGGTCAGGAACGGCGCCCTGGCGTGCAGCACCTGCCACACGGCCCAGTCGCGCCAATCCGCCTGCGGCACCGCGGTCCACGCCTGCGCGAAGGCGCGCGCGTAGTCGGGCTGGCGCACGACGAGCTCGGCGAACAGCTCGGACCCGCTGCGGTCCACACCCGCGGCGACGGCGTCCACCCAGGCGGCCCAGTCGAATTCGGGGTTCTCGGCGACCAGGTCGGCGAAAGTGGTGAGGTTGTAGCTCTTCTCGGCGTCGCGACGGCGCACCACGTCCCAATGGCCGGCGGCCAGCGTGCGTTCCAGCTCGAACACGCGGCGGGCCGCGTCGGCCGGATCGGCGGGCACCAGCCCGGCCAGCGCCGGGTCGGCGGCGGCGATGGTGAACATCTTCGCGAGATGGGCCTGGTAGGCGTCGCGAATCTCGGCGAATTCGTCGGAGCGGTAGTACGACTCGTCCGGCAGACCGATGCCCGACTGGGTGGCGTGCACCAGGTAGCGGGTGGAGTCCTTGTCGTCGGTGTCGACGTAGTAGCCCAGCGCGCCGCGCACGCCGGTGCGCTGCAGGCGGCCGAGCAGCGCGGCGAACGCGCTCGGGCTGTCGACCTCGGCGATCTCGCGCAGCTCGGCGGCGACCGGCGCGAAACCGGCCGCGGCCACCGCGTCGGTGTCCATGAAGCTCGAGTACAGGTCACCGATCTTGCGGGCGTCGGCGTCGTCGGACGCGTTCGCCGCGCTGTCCTGGATGATCGCCTGCACGTCGAGCTCGGCCTGGTCGTACAACGTCCGGAAGGCGCCGTCCACCGCGCGGTCGGCCGGGATCTCGTACCCGGCCAGCCACTGCCCGTTGACGTGCGCGAACAGGTCGTCCTGGACGCGCACCGCCTGGTCACGGAAGGACAGATCGATACCGGAGGGACTGATCGGATCGGAAGTCACGCGCTCCAGTATGCCGACAACCTCCGACGCGTGTGGCGGCCTCGGACCCCGCACCCGCGTACCGCCGTCAGGCGCAGACGAACTCGTCGTCGCGGACGCCGGCCACGAAGGCCGCCCATTCGCCGGCGGTGAAATGGAGTCGGACGTCGTGGTGGCGGAGGGTGGCGGAGCCGTCGGCGGCTACCTGGGCGAGCAGGGTGGGGTGGCGGCGGTCGCTGAGCAGGCAGTGCAGGAACGCGGTCCACAGGTCGGTCTCGACGGTGATGATCGGCTCGTCGAGGCCGGCGTTCATCGGATTGCGACGAAATTTGCTGTCACGTATCTGAACGATGTCGCCGTCGAAGCGGACCTCGACACACTGGTTACCGTTATTGGAGCGCGACGATGTGAACCAGCCGTGATCGGCCGGGCGGCGACGAGCGGTGGTGGACATACCCAGAATCTTACACGCTGGCATACTCCCTGATCAGCGCGAGAGATTCGGCGCGGGAAAGGGATTGCTCCCTGGCCCGCACATACGCGAAGCCGAGATCGCGCACCTGCTCGGCGTCGTCGACCGGGCCACCGAAGACGGCGCTCTCGGCCCACGCGAAGGTAGGTAGCTGATCGCTTGCGAAGTCGATCAGATGGAAGCTGGAACCGCCGAGCACCGCCCCTTCGGGTGCACTGAACGGGATGACGCGCACATCGACGGAATCGAGTTCGCGCATCAACTCCACCAGGTGTCGCAGCTGCCCCCGCAGCACCTCGGCGCCGCCGGTCTGCTGGCGCAGCGTGGCCTCGCCGAGCACCGCGGTGAGCTCGAGCGGCTCCGGGCCGCGCAGCCGCTGCTGCCTGCGCAGCCGGATCGCGACCAACTGGTCGACCTGGACCGGGCGGATCATCACGTCGGCGCTGATCAGGGCGCGCGCGTAGGCCTCGGTCTGGAGCAGGCCGGGCACGATCAGGCTGTCGTAGCTGCGGATGCTCTGCGCGCCCGCCTCCATCCCGTAGAGCCGCTGCAGTTCGGGACCGATCAGCGCCGAGGCCGTGGTCCACCAGCCGCGCTGCTTGCTGGCCTCGAGCAGGGCGAGCAGTTCGGTGCGCTCGTCGGCGGTGACATCGAGGACGTCGAGGACCGGTTCGATGGTGGTGCGGGTGAGAACGCGCCTGCCCTTCTCCACGTGCGACCAATTGGCCGGCGTGAAGCCGACCCGGCGGGCGAACCCCGCCGAGTCGAAGCCACGCTGCTCGCGCAGTTCACGCAGGCGCAGCACCAGTTCCCAGCGCGCGGCGGTCGGCGAAACGGGGGACATGTCCGAATATGCTACGCCGACCGACACGCTAGCTACTGACTATTGTCAGCGTGGTTGTGCGGCATTAGGCTGTGTAGAACGGCAATTTTCCCTTACGTCCTGCCGTTATGAAAAAGTTTCCCGCTCCACCCGTTCGTGATGAAACGATCCACTCCGATCGAGCGAATCCACAGCTACATCGAGTCACCGTCGACAGAGACGAGGTCGTGATGAGCACGTCGCGCACAGATGACAAAGGCGGGTATACCGCGGCCGAGGAGTACTCGGCCACTCAGGATGCGCTGGCGCGCTGCCGTCACTACCGCAAGCACAACGGGCTCTACGGTGTGGTCGACTCGACGCTGGGACGGATCATGCTGGAGATCGGCGCGGTGGGGGCGGTGGTCATGCCGTCCACGCTGGGGGAACGGGTGCGCGGCCTGCTGATCGGCCGCGGCCAGCGCTGCGGGCCGATCATCGCCCATCCCCGCTCCGGCCGCTGGACCTTCCTGACCGGCCCCACCGACAATTCCTACCTCGACACCGTGCTGTTCGCCGATCTGTTCCGGGTGTGCGCCTCGGTGGCCCTACCCGGCAGCGAGATCGTGCTGCCCTCGCCGGCCGACGAACGCAGCGGCTACCGCACCTGGATGCAGGAACCCGACGGCGACTACCGGCCCGATTTCGCCCAGATCGTCGCCGCCACCCGCACGAACGCGCGGTCGGCGGCGCTGCTGCGGGAGCCCGGTTCGGCCTGAGCTACTGCCCGCCCAGGCGCGCGTGCATCTCCCAGACGAGGACCTCGGCGTCCCCGTGTGGCCGCACCAGCTGGCCGCCGGAGCGGGTCAACCGGACCGCGTCGCCCTGCGCCAAGGTGCCGACGCCTTCGAGCTCGACCTCCCCGCGCGCCACGAAGACATGCAGGTAGGGGGCTTCCGGCAAGGTGACGCCCGGACCGTCGGCGGGCAACCGGGCGACATGCATGGCCGCATGCGAGGAGTTGATCGCGATGGCGGTGCGATCGCGATACCGGGGTAGCCCGGAGGCCACGGTCACCAAGCCGCCGCCGGCGAGCTCGTCATCGATTTCGAGCTGCTGATAGCCCGGATCGACCCCGGGCTCGTCGGGCACCACCCACATCTGGACGAAATGCACCGGTTCGTCGTGCTCGGGCAGCTTGCCGTCGAGGCGCCAGGAGTCGTTCTTCTCCGAGTGCAAGATTCCGGTGCCCGCGCTCATCCGCTGGGCCAGCCCCGGATAGATGATGCCGCTGTGGCCGAGTGAGTCCTGGTGCACCAGGCTGCCGCCGAGCACCCAGGTGACGATCTCCATGTCCCGGTGCGGATGGGTGTCGAAGCCCTCGCCGGGCAGCACCACGTCCTCGTTGTTCACCAGCAGCAGCCCGTGATGAGTGTTGTCGGGGTCGTAGTGCTCGCCGAAGGAGAACGAGTGTTTGGAATCGAGCCATGAGATCCGGGTCTTCATCCGGTCACCACCGCGGTGCAGTTCGATCCGCGGTGTCGTCGATGTGGACATACGTTCCTCCTGCTCGCACCCGTACCGCCGCCTCAATTCTGGCACCACTATTCTCACGAGGTGTCGACTCATCGCCTTGACGGCTCGAATCCGGCGGATGAGTCACCTGCCTCGTTGCGACATCTGCTGCGCGAGAGCCGGGGTGTCTTCCGGCGGAATCCGCAGATGCCGCGCCTGGCGCTGCTGCGGCTCGCGGCCCAGTTCGGTGACGGGATGTTCCAGGCCGCGCTCTCGGGCGCCATTCTGTTCAACCCCGAACGCGAGACCGATCCGCTGGCGATCGCCGCCGGTTTCGCGGTGCTGCTGCTGCCGTACTCGCTGCTCGGGCCCTACGCTGGCGCGCTGCTCGACCGCTGGGACCGGCGCAACGTCCTGCTGATCGCCAGCGTGGCGCGGGCGGTGCTGATCGGGCTGGCCGCGATCGGGCTGTTCGCGGGGATCGGCGAGACGCCGCTGTTGCTGCTGGCGCTGGCG
This sequence comes from Nocardia sp. MH4, assembly GCF_019266065.1. Taxonomy (GTDB): domain Bacteria; phylum Actinomycetota; class Actinomycetes; order Mycobacteriales; family Mycobacteriaceae; genus Nocardia; species Nocardia canadensis. The sequence goes on from NZ_LPNR01000134.1 coordinate 38,565, forward strand.
ACCGTCGGCATCAGCCGGTTCGTGCTGGCCGGGGTGTCGGCGGCGCTGCCGCGGGTCCTCGAACAGCGCTGGCTGGTGCCGATGAACTCGGTGCTCGCGACGGTCGCCTCGGTGTGCGCCGGGGTCGGCGCCGCGGCGTCGGTGGCGGTGATCGCGCTGATCGGGGCCGGCGATGCCGCGTCGGCGGTCGCGGTGGCGCTGAGCGGGATCGGCTCGGTGGTCGGCGCGGTGCTGGCCGCGGGCTTCCGGCACCGCGTGCTCGGGCCCGAAAGTGGTTCGGCCACTTCGGAGAGCACCGTGCACGCGATCGCCACCGGTCTGCGCACCGGCGCGGTCGCGGTCTGGCGCGCGACGACGGTGACGACGGCGATGATCGGCATCGGCGCGCATCGCGTCGTCTTCGGCATGAACACCCTGATCATGGTGCTGGTCCTGCGCCAGCCCACCGGCAACGACGAGATGAGCGGGGGACTGGTCGGATTCGGTGTCGCGATCGGATTCGCGGCGGCGGGCATGCTGCTGGCCGCGATCCTCGCGCCGGTGCTGATCCCACGCCTGGGCAGGCCGCGCACGGTCCTGCTCGGGCTGGTGACCGCGGTCGCCGTGCAGCTGACGCTGGTGACCCCGATCGCGCTGGCCACCGGCGCGTCCGTCGACAACGCGCACCGCCTGCTGCTGGCCGGTGCCTTCGGGCTCGGGCTGGCGGGCCAGACGATCAAGCTGACCGGCGACGCGAGCATGCAGATCGACATCGACGACGATCACCGCGGGCAGGTATTCGCCCTGCAGGACACTGTTTTCAACATCACCTTCGTGCTCGCGATCGCGGTGACCGCGCTGGTGATCCCGGCCGACGGCCGCTCGATCGGCGTGGTGCTCGCCGGCGCGGCCGTCTACGCGCTCGGGGTCGTGGCGATCGCGCTCAATGCCCATCGAGCCAGGGCGGCCTGCTGAGCGCGCCGGCCGGTTCCTGGGCCAGCACCGCGCGGTGGTCGACCACGACCAGCGGGATGTCGGGCACGACGCTCTCGGCCGCGCCGTCGCGATCGGAGTCCCACGGGGCGTCGTCGACGCCGGTGTCACCGTCGAAGGAGAGCCATAGCGCGTCGGCGACGCCGGTGTCGGCCAGGGCCAGCTCGGCCTGCCCCGACCAGTGATGCACGATGCCGTCGCCGGTCCCGAAGACGAACTCGATGTCGTTCACATACGGGTTGGACGCGCGCGCACGCCGTCCGGTTCCGGAAAATCCGAACTACATCAGTGGTATTTGTTGGGCATGGGCACAACGCTGGTACCGCACGGTTCGACCGCACTCGGTGCACTGCTGGCGGTAGTGCTCGCCGCGCCCGTGCTCGCGGCGCCGTTCCCGTGGACACCGCCGCCGGTGAACATCTGTGGCGAGACGGGATTCGACCCGCTCAACCGGCTGCCCGATCCCGCCGCGCCCCCGCCGCCGATCATCGCGCCCACCATCGACATCCCGGTCATCGTGCCGGAGCTGACGCCGGTTCCAGTGCCCGATCCGCCGCACGACAACACCCGCGTCGCACAGGCGCCGTTGCCGTCGGATCCCTGCCGCAATCCGTGCCCCGAGGTCAGGGACACGCCCGAACCCGACGACGGGATCGACGAGTCGGGCGGCACCTCGACCGGCTCGGGATCGGGGTCCGGATCGGGGTCGGCGATCTCGCTGCCGCGCATCCGGATCAGGCCCGAGATCGAGACCATCCCGATCCCGGTGCCGGGCGGTGAGGGCGAACCGGCGCAGGAGCCGCCCGCCCCCGTGGTGCGCCCGGTCGAGCCGGGTCCGGTGCGGCCCGCGGTCGCGGCCCGGACGGTGGAATCGGTGCGGCTCGTCGAGCAGGTCACCGGGCATGGGTCGAGCAATCGGACCGATATGCGCTGGCAGGTCGACGGCACCGACCTCGGCCTGTTCTGGGAGACCGAACCGGGCAAGGTGGCCATGGTGTTCGGTGACACCTTCGGCGAGGGCTGGACCTACGGCGGCGCCGGCGCCGACAGTGCCGACTGGCGCTCCAATGTGCTCGCCTACAGCACCGACAAGAACCTCGACGACGGCCTGGTCATCGATTCGATGGTGCAGGACAGCCCGTGCCATGCCGCCGAACTGCTGGGCAGCCGCAAGATCAGGAACTGGGAGACCACCACGATTCCGACCTCGGGGTTCGCGATCGGCAAGCGTCAGTTCCTGAGCTACATGTCGGTCAACCACTGGTCGAGGGTGCCCGGAATGTGGCTGACGAACTACGGCGGGCTGGCCTACTCCGACGACGGCGGGCAGACCTGGACCAAGGATCAGCACGCTCGCTGGGAGAACATGTTCGGCGTCGGCCGGTTCCAGGTGGCCGCAATGGTGCCGCACGGCGACTACGTCTACATGTTCGGCACGCCCAACGGGCGGATCGGCGTGATCGGCCTGGCCAGGGTGCGCAAGGACGACGTCCTCAACAAGACGGCCTATCAATACTGGGTGGACGGCAACTGGGCGCCGGCCGCGGAGAATTCGGCGACGCCGCTGGTGCTCGGCATGGCCAGCGAACTGTCGGTGCGGTTCGACGAGGAGAGCCGGCAGTGGCAGATGGTCTACCTCGACCCCGCCGCGAACCAGATCGTGCTGCGCACCGCGGCGCAACCGCAGGGAAGGTGGACCGAGACGGTCCCGCTGGTCTCCACCGCCGACTATCCCAAGGCGTACGGCGGGTTCATCCACCCCTGGTCGACCGCGCGTGACCTGTACTTCACGATGTCGGCGTGGGACAGCTACAACGTGTACCTGATGCACGCGCGGCTGAATCCGCCGCGCTGATCAGCGCGCGAGCACGAACCGTAGGCGCTCGCCGGGCCGTGCCTGGGCCACCCGGTCCACATCGGCGTCGAGCACCACGGCGATCACCGGATAGCCACCGGTGATCGGGTGATCGGCGAGGAAGACGACCGGCTGACCGCTCGGCGGCACCTGGACCGAGCCGAGCGCGACCCCCTCCGCGGGTAACTCGCGGGTGATCGCGCGGCCCAGCGGCGGTCCGTCGGCGCGATCCAGGCGCGCGCCGATCCGGTCGGTGTCGGTGGAGACCACCCAGGAACCGTGGAACAGCTCGCCGGGATCGGTGAACCACTCCGCGCGTGGGCCGGGCAGGGCACGCACGGTCAGCACTTCCGGCGGCACCGGGACCGGCGCGAACTCGACGGTCGGCAGGGTGCGCGGCGGCGGTCCGACCGGAAGTTGCGTACCTGTCCGCAGCGGTTCGGGGCCGATGCCCGACAGGGTGTCGCGGCTGCGCGAACCGAGCACCTTGGGCACGTCGATGCCGCCGCGCACGGCCACATAGCTGCGCAGACCCGACAGGGCCAGGCCGAGCCGCAGCACCTGCCCCTCCGCGAGTTCGAGCACGCTGGCATGGCCGACCGGGGTGCCGTCGACGGTGGCCGGGGCCGGGGCGCCGGTGACCGCGACGGTGAGATGGGCGTCGGCGCGCAGGGCGAGTCCACCGAGCAGCACCTCGATGGCGGCCAGCTCCTCCGGATTGCCGACCAGCCGGTTCGCCAGGCGCAGTGAGGCGCGGTCGGCGGCCCCCGCCTGGCCCACCCCGGAATCGAACCAGCCGGGTCGCCCCAGGTCCTGGATCGTCGCGAGCGGCCCCACCCGCTCGATGAAGATCAGCATGCGATCACTCCCCGATTCGCTGTCGAGGCGGCGCATCGTTGAGCAGCCTGGTGTTATGCCTTGTCCCCGTCGGCCGCCGTATCGACGAACCGTACCGCCGTTCCCGCCCGTACCAGCGCGGGCGGATCGCGGTCGACCACCCACATCCGCAGATCGGTATTGCCGATCAACTGCCACCCGCCCGGCGTGCCCCGCGGATACACCGCCGAATAGCCGCCCGCCAGCGCCACCGCGCCGGGCGGGATCGCGGTGCGGGCCTGAGCCCGGCGCGGCACGGACAACCGGCCGTCGGGCGAGGTCAGATAACCGAAGCCGGGCGCGAAACCGACGAACGCGCACCGCCAGACGGTTCCGGTGTGCGCCGCGATCACCTCGGGTACCGAGAGCCCGAGCAGGTCGGCGACCTCGGGCAGATCGGCCCCGTCGTAGCGGACCGGAATCTCCACGACGTCGTCGGGAAACTCGCTGTCGGGCAGTGTTCCACGGGAAACATCGGGCGAATCCGGCTGTGGCGGTTCTTGATCCAGGCGGTCCAGCAGAGCGACCAGCTCGCGCCGCACCTGGACGCCGTAACTCACCGAATGCATGGTCACCAGAACGGTTTCCGCGGCGGGCAGCACATCCTGGACGCCCGCGATGGCGTGCACGCGCAGGGCCGAGGCGAGGCGCTGCACCGGGCGTGGATCGTCGAGGGTGATGAGCATCGCGCGGTCGCCCGCGGGCCGGATGCGCGCGTTCCAGTCGTTCGTGGAGTCCCTCGTTGCCTCGTCCATCCTGCCTCCCACCCTCAGCCGAACGGCTCCACCGGTATTCCGGCGTCGTCGAGCGCCCGTCGAATCCGGCGGGCCATCTCCACAGCGGCGGGGGAATCGCCGTGTACGCACACACTCGCGACGGACACGGCGACCGTACCGGGACCGTCTACGGTACGCGCGGTGCCCGACAGCGCAAGAGAAACCGCCTGCGCCACGGCGTCGTCGGGCGACAGCACCGCCCCGGCAACTCCGCGCGACGCCAGCGTGCCCGTCGCGGTATACGCGCGATCGGCGAAACCCTCGCCGACAAAACGCACACCCACCCGGTCAGCCGCGCGTTCCAGCTCGGTGCCCGCCGGGCCGAGCAGCGCGAGCCCGGTGTCGGCCTCGGCCACCGCCGCCAGCACGGCGTCGGCGAGCAGCCGGTCCCGGGCGGCGGCGTGGTACAGCGCGCCGTGCGGCTTCACATAGTGCACCCGGTCGCCGGCCGCGCGGGCGAAGGCCGCCAGCCCGCCGATCTGGTACAGCACCTCGTCGCGCAGGTCGGCCGGAGCGATGGCGATATCGCGGCGGCCGAAGCCGACCAGGTCGCGATAGCCGACGTGGGCGCCGATCCGCACGCCCTTGGCGACCGCGAGTTCGCAGGTCCGCCGCATGGTGGAGGGGTCGCCGGCGTGGAAACCGCAGGCGATGTTGGCGCTGGTGACGATGTCGAGCATCGCGGCGTCGTCGCCCATCCGCCACGGGCCGAAGCCCTCGCCCAGGTCACTGTTCAGGTCCAGCGGCATGTCTTCGAGCATGAACGATTCCGTTCGCGCCGTCGTCACCGGGGCGCGGTTGCGCGGCCCCCGGTTGTGACGCGACCCCAACCCGCCGCCGACCATGGCCGCCGCGCCCGCGGCCAAGTACGCTCGGACCATCATGGCCACGTATTTCGATCCGAAGTCCTGGTCACTGTCGGGCGCTGTCGATCTCGGCAAACGCCTGCTCGACCCGTCATGGATCGATCAGTGGCTCGGCTTCACCACCTCCTGGGCCGATCCCGTCGCCGATCTGGGCTCCGGCACCGTGACCGCGCTGATGCCCGACGTGTTGATGACCGTGCTCAGCGAGGGCATCCTCAGCCGATTCGGCGGCCAGGAAGTCAGCGCCACCCTGCTCGGGCACGACCTCACCGCCACTCTGGACGTGTTCAAGGTGCGCAGGCGGGGCGCGCATTTCCAGAGCAAGACGGTGCTGTCGGACCTGGTCTGGGACTCGCATCCGTTCGACGCCGTCACCGTCATCGCGCACGGGGTCCGGCTGATTCCCGGCGTGCCGACCAAGATCCGGGTCCAGCAGCTCGACATCGAGGGCACCATCGGCATCGGTGCCCTGGTCGAGTGGGTGGACGCCCAGAATCTCGACTGGCGGGTCCACCTGGACGACCGCGGCCGCATCGTCGCCACCCACCGCACCCGCAAGATGCGTGCCCTGGTCGACGCGCAGGTCTACGACAACCTGCTCACCATCGACATCCGCAAGGCCACCTGGCACGGCATCCGGCTGCCCAAGCGCGCGGTGCCCGCCCCCGCGCTGCTGCTCGACGACCTGCCCAACCGGGCGAGCATCACCTACGCGCACCGTCGCGGCGACAAGGTCCGTTTCCGGATCGAACTGCCCGAGACCACCGGTTCGTTCGACCTGGCGCAGATCCGCGCGGCCATCGTCGCCGGGACGACGCTGATCGTGTTCTGATCAGGCGTTCTCGGCGGCCCACCACTCCAGCAGCGCGGCCTCGGCTTCCTCGCGGGTCATCGGGCCCCGGTCCAGCCGCAGGTCCTTGAGGTACTTCCACGCCTTGCCGACCTGCGGTCCCGGCGACAGGCCGAGCAGCTCCATGATGGAGTTGCCGTCCAGGTCCGGCCGCACTCGCGCCAGATCCTCCTGCTCCCTGAGCGTGGCGATGCGCTCCTCGAGCTCGTCGTAGGTGGCGCGCAGGGCGGCGGCACGACGCTTGTTGCGGGTGGTGCAGTCGGCGCGGACCAGCTTGTGCAGGCGATCGAGCAGGTCGTCGGCGTCGGTGACGTAGCGACGCACCGCCGAGTCGGTCCACTGGCCCTTGCCGTACCCGTGGAAGCGCAGGTGCAGGAACACCAGCCGCGCGACCTCTTCGGTGAACACCTTCGGATACTTCAGGGCGCGCAGGCGCTTGCGCACCATCTTCGCGCCGACCACCTCGTGGTGGTGGAAGCTCACGCCGCCGCCCGGCTCGTTGCGCTTGGTGTCGGGCTTGCCGATGTCGTGCAGCAGCGCGGCCCAGCGCAGCACCAGGTCGGGGTCGCCCTCCTCCTGGTCGATCGCCTGGGAGAGCACGGTCAGCGAGTGCTGGTAGACGTCCTTGTGCTGGTGGTGCTCGTCGATCTCGAGCTTCATCGCGGGCACCTCGGGCAGCACGCGCTGGGCCAGGCCGGTGTCGCACATGAGGTTGATGCCGTCGATCGGATGCGCGGCGCCGATCAGCTTGTCGAGTTCGGTGCGCACCCGCTCCGCGGTGATCCGGTCGATCTGCTCCGCCATCTCCACGATCGCGGCCCGCACCCGCGGCGCCACATCGAAACCGAGCTGGGCGACGAAACGGGCGGCGCGCAGCATCCGCAGCGGGTCGTCATCGAACGAATCCTGCGGCGCGGCAGGGGTATCGAGCACGCCGTCGAGCAGGGCGTCGAGACCGTCGAGCGGGTCGACGAATTCGAGCGAGCCGTCGGCGGCGATCTTCACCGCCATCGCGTTGACCGTGAAATCGCGACGGACCAGGTCGCCCTCGAGGGTGTCGCCGAAGGTGACCTCGGGGTTGCGCGAGACCCGGTCGTAGGTGTCGGCGCGGAAGGTGGTGATCTCGAGCTGCTGATCGTCCTTGGCCGCGCTCACGGTGCCGAAGGCCAGGCCGCCGGTGTCCCACAGGTGGTCGGCCCAGCCGCGCATCAGTTCCTGCACGACCTCGGGACGCGCGTCGGTGGTGAAGTCCAGGTCGTTGCCCAGCCGACCGAGCACGGCGTCGCGGACACTGCCGCCGACGAGATAGAGGGAATGCCCACGCTCGGCGAACATCTCGCCCAGCGGTGTCAGCACATCCGATAGCTGCCCCAGTGTCACCGCCGCCGCGGCCAGCAGCCGCGCACGCCGATCGGCCACAGCATCAGGGACAACGTTCGGAGAGACCACGAAGAGGCAGCTTACCGACGACGTCGAATCGATCCCCGAGCCCGACCCGGCGGACCATCCGTTGGTCGCCACCCATTGCTGTTCTGGATGACGCGAGCACATGGGTAACTCCGCAGCCGCCGTCCAGTCGTCACGTACCCATCGCGGGACCGACTGCCAGCGGCCGTGCTACCGGGAGAGACGCTGAATTCCCGGGGAGGCGGGCGAGCGGGGCGGGCCAGCTAAGCTGGCGGGGTGTCTCCTCCGGCCGATCGCGCGAACAGTCGACGCCGCCAGCCGCGGCGGCGCGGTTCGGCGAGCAATGCCGGCAAGCCGCGGATGCGCACGGTCCGCGAGACCTCCGCGGGCGGCCTGGTCGTCGACGGTCTCGACGGCCCGCGTGAGCACCGCTCCGCCGCGCTGATCGGGCGCACCGATCGCCGGGGCAGGCTGCTGTGGTCGCTGCCCAAAGGGCATATCGAAGCCGGCGAGACCTCCGAGCAGACCGCCATCCGCGAGGTCGCCGAGGAAACCGGGATCAACGGTGAAGTCGTCGCCGAACTGGGCAGTATCGATTACTGGTTCGTGACCGAGGGCAGGCGGGTACACAAGACCGTGCACCATTTCCTGCTGCGCTCGCTCGGCGGTGAACTGTCCGACGCCGACGTGGAAGTCACCCAGGTTGCGTGGGTTCCGTTGAGCGAGTTGGATTCCCGATTGGCCTACGCCGACGAACGGCGGCTGGCCGAAGTGGCGAATCGAATGATCGACCGGATGGAGACCGGCAAGCGATGACGGGTGGACTGTTCCGGCTGATCACGGCGGTCCTGACCATCTTGGGTTCGGTGACGCTTCTGCCTTCGGTCGCGCACGCGCAGCCGAACGGGTCGGGCGCGAGCACACCGAAGTTCCTCAAGCTGACGCTGGACGCCGTCGCGCCGGGCACGGTCACGACGAGCAGCGACCCGATGCTGACGGTGTCGGGCACGGTCACCAATATCGGCGACCGCGTCGTCGACGACGTGAGCGTGCGGATCCAGCGGGCCGCGCCGGTGCAGTCCCCGAGCGGACTGCGCAGTTCGCTGCGGCTCGATCAGGTGAACTACGAGATCACCGGGCCGTTCCAGGATGTGGCGGAACGACTGAGTCCCGGTCAGCGCAAGCAGTTCTCGGTGCGCATCGCGTTGCGCGCCGGGGGCGAGGGCGCCTCGCTGGGGCTGACCGACCCCGGGGTGTATCCGCTGCTGCTCAATGTCAACGGCGAACCCGCCTACGGCACCCAGGCCCGGCTCGACGACGCCCGCTTCCTGCTGCCGGTGCTCGGTTTGCCCGGCGCCGGTGGCGACGCGACCGGCGCGGCGAGTGAGCCGGTGCCCGCGCCCGCGGACGCGACGCCGGTGGCCACCACGCTGATCTGGCCGCTGGCCGACCGGCCGCGCATGGTCGCGGGCAAACCGGGCTCGGTCAACGGGCAGCCGGAACTGCTCGACGACGAGCTGGCCGTCTCCGTCGGCAAGGGCGGGCGGCTCGAGCAACTGGTCGCCGCGCTGGAATCGGTCGCGCCGGGTCCCGGCCGCGAGCGCGGCGTGGCGAGTTCGGTGTGCATCGCCATCGACCCCGACCTGGTCTCCACCGTGCAGACGATGACGCGCGGCTACCGCGTGCTGGCCAGCCCGTCCGACCCCAGCGGCGCGACCAGGGAGGGGACCGGGGCGGCGAGCGCGCAGGCCTGGCTCGACCGGCTGCGTGCCCTGGCCGGGTCCATGTGCACCGTCGCCCTGCCGTTCGCGCAGGTCGACGTGTCGGCGCTGGCCGCGGTGAACGATCCCGGCCTGTCCGCGCGCGCGCTGACCGCGCCCGCCGACGTGGTCGACGCGATCCTGGGCACCCGTTCGCTGCGCGGGGTCAGCCTGCCCGACTCCGGCAGCATCGACGACCCGGCCGGGCAGCTGCTGCGCGACCACGGCTACGGGACGACGGTGCTGGCGAGCACGGCGGTCTCGACCGACGGCGCGAGCAGCGATACCGAGAACGCGCTGACCTCCGCGCCGGTGACGTTGGAGCCGGGCGTCGTCGTGGGCGGGGAGCAGGCGGCGCCGGATGTCGTCCGCGTGCCGACCGTGAGCGTCGAACCGCCCGCGGGCGCGCCGGCGGGCACCGACCCCGCGCTGCGTGTAACCACCTTCGACATCTGGTCGGCGACCGCGCTCGCCGCCGTCGGCTCGAACCCGCCGACGCCGTCGTTCACCCCGTCGAAAGTGCGCTTCGACGTCACCAACGACTCGCGCGCCGCGCGGTTGCAGGACGCGCTCGGCGCGATCGCCTGGTCCGCGCTCAACCCGTCGCCGGAGCGGCCGCGCTCGCAGCTGCTGATGCCACCGCAGCAGTGGGGCGCCAATCGGGAAGAGGGCATCGCGCTGCTCAAGCAGGTTGAATTGCTGACCCGCAACAACCTCGCCAGCCCGCGCGGATTCGCCGAACTCGTCGCCCAGGCGCCCGATCCGCGCCCGTACGCGCTGGAATACCTGCCGCGTGCGGCCCAGGACGCGGCGCCGGAGCGGTTCGTGCCACCGGTCCGCGACCAGGGCGCCCGGATCACCGAACTGATGCGCGCGCTGGTCGAGCTGCCGGAATCGGAGCTCACCCCGCACGCCTTCCTGACCCCGGCCCGCGAAGACCTGCTGCGCGCGCTCAGCCTGTCCGACCGCAGGGCCGACGACGACACGCTCGCCGATCTGCACGCCCAGCGTCGCATCGATCAGGTCACCAAGGAACTCGACACCATGTTCTCGTCGGTGTCGGTGTTGCCGCCGGGTGGGGTGTACACGCTGGCCTCCGAGCAGAGCCCGCTGCTGCTGGTCGCCCGCAACGAACTGCCGGTCGCCATCCGGGTGCAATTCCGGATCGAGGCGCCCGCCGAGACGAACATCACCGATATCGGCGAACAGCTGCTTCCGCCCTCCGGTACCAGGTCGTTCCAGATTCCGACCGAGGTGAGCGACAGCCGTAAGCTGGTGATTCCGATTTCCCTTACCACGCCGGACGGCGTAGCGCTAGGGGAGCCGACCTCGGTCTCGGTCCGCTCGAACGCCTACGGACAGGCCTTGGCCATAATTACGGCATGTGCCGGAATATTGCTGTTGCTGTTGGCCGGGCGCCGGCTCCTGCGCCGGTTCCGTGGGCAGCCCGACCCCGCCGACGAGGGGTTCGAACGGCAGTGAACGCCCACGCCTGAGACGCGGGCGGGGGACCATGGCAGACAAGGACGACAGTGGCACGGGTGAGCGAAACGCTCATCGGACCGGCGGGATTCGCGGGTTGCGCCGGGTACAGGAGGCATGATGGGCGACGATGATTCCGCTCATCGGCACGACCACGACGATCGCCGCGACGGACCGGCACGCCCGGCCCCGGTCGCGCCGTGGGAGCGTGGCATGACCGGCGGGGAGCACGAGGGGAACATCGCCGCGCCGCGTCCGGGGGCGCCGGAGGGTCGGTCGTATCAGCCCGTCGATCCCGGTGTCGACCAGCCGGGTGGGCCACGTCCGCCGATGCCGGGTCAGCCCGGCTATCGCCCCGCCGACCAGCCGCCGCCCGGGTATCGGCCCGACAATCGTGCGCCGGATCCGTCGCGCGCGGCGTACGGCGAGCGGCCCGACGGTCCGCAGCATCCTGGTGTTCCGCGCGTGCAGTTGCCGGGGCAGCCCGGCGAGATCGCGCCGCGGCCCGGGACCGCAGGTCGTCCGGGGGTTCCGCCGCAGCGGCCCGGTCAGCCGCCCTATCCGGCTGCCGGTCAGTCGGGGGAGTTCCCGCTGCAACCACGACCGGGCCAACCGGCACGTGGTCAGTCCGGTGACCCGCTGCGGCCGGGTCAGCCGCCACGTCCCGTGGTCGGTCCCGGTGGTCAGTCGGGGGAGATTCCCCGGCAGCCGCGACCGGATCAGCCGCGCGGGCGCTCGGGGGACTTCCCGCCGGAGCAACGTCCTGGCCAACCAGGACCTCGCGGCGACGAGCTCCGTCCGCAACGCCCCGGACCGAGTTCCGGCGAGTTCCCACAGCAGCGGCCGGGCCAGCCGCCGCGTCCCGTGGCCGGTCCCGGTGGTCAGTCGGGTGAATTTCCCCGGCAGCAGCGGCCGGGTCAGCCGCCGCGCGGGCGCTCGGGAGACTTCCCGCCTGCGCATCCCGGTGCCGACGAATTCCCGGGACAGCGCCTGCTGCCCGGCTCGGGTGGTTTCCCGCCGGAGCAGCGGCCGGGCCACCCCGGACCCGGTGCGCGCGCCGACGAGCTCCGTCCACAACGCCCCGGACCGAGTTCCGGAGAGTTCCCACAGCAGCGGCCGGGCCAGCCGCCGCGTCCCGTGGCCGGTCCCGGTGGCCAGTCGGGTGAGATTCCCCGGCAGCAGCGGCCGGGCCACGCGCCGCGTCCGGCGTCGGGCGCCGAGGAGTTCCCCTCGCAGCACCCCGGTAGTCGTGCGGGTGACTTCCCGGCCGAGCAGCGTCCGGGCGCGCGCCCCGACGACGGCCGTCGGCCGCGGCAGCCCGGGCGGACGCCCGCCTCGGGTGAGTTCCCGCAGCAGCGGCCCGCGCCGCCGCACGGGTCGGCGTCCGGTGCGATTCCGCGCCAGGCGCGTCCCGATCTGGACGCGGGTGTCCGTCCGCAGCGTCCCCGGGAAGGTTCGGTGCCGCCGCCCGGTCCGGGTGCGGGGGAATTCTCCCGGAATCCGGGTGGCCCGCGCGGTCCGCAGTCCGGCGCCATCCCGCGGCAGGGTCGCCCCGACCAGCACTTCGGCGATCAGCCCGGCGCGTCGGGCGACGCCCCGAGTCGTCGACCGGAGGGCCGTCGCAACGCGCCCCAGCGCCCGTCCTATCCGGGGATGCCCGGCACGCCGGTCGGCGCGCAGGCCGAACCCGCGACCCGCCGGACGACGGGCGGTCGCCGCGCGGCCGTCGTCGACGACCCGGCCGCCGCCAAGACCCAGAAGATCGCCCGCCCCGAGCGGGTGACCGCCGAAAAGCCGGCGACCCCGCAGAGCGCCAACGCGAAACTGCTCAAGGACTCCGGCTCGATCGCGATCGCGACGCTGGTCAGCCGCGTCACCGGCTTCGCCAAGCAGCTGCTGCTGCTCACGGTGCTCGGTCCGGCCATCGCCAGTGCGTTCATCTCGGCGAACCTGATCCCGAACATGGTGGCCGAGCTGGTACTCGGCGCCGTGCTGACCGCCATCGTCGTGCCGACCCTGGTACGCGCCGAACACGAGGACGCCGACAACGGCGCCGCGTTCGTCCGCAGACTGGTGACCGCCGCCTTCGCGGTGCTGTTCGCCGCGACCGTGCTGACGCTGGCCGCGACACCGATCCTGGCCAGCCATGTGCTGGTGGCCTCCGACGGCAAGGTCGACACCCACCTCACCACCGCGCTGACCTACCTGCTGGCGCCGGCGATCCTCTTCTACGGCATGTCGGCCCTGTTCACCGCGATCCTCAACACGAGGCAGGCGTTCAAGCCGGGCGCGTGGGCGCCGGTGCTCAACAACGTCGTCGTGCTGGCGGTGCTGGCCGTCTACGCGCTGACACCCGGCGAGATCACCCTCGATCCGGTGCGGATGAGCGACCCGAAACTGCTGGTCCTCGGCGTCGGCATCACTCTGGGTGTGGCCACCCAGGCACTGAGCCTGCTGCCCGCGATCCGCAGGCACGGCATCAATCTGCGCCCGCTGTGGGGCGTCGACGCGCGCCTCAAGCAGTTCGGCAGGATGGGCGCCGCGATCATCCTGTACGTGCTGATCAGCCAGATCGGCCTGGTCGTCGCGAACAACATCGCGTCCTCGGCCGACGAGGCCGGTCCCGCGATCTTCGCCAACGCGTGGGCACTGCTGCAACTGCCCTACGGCGTGCTCGGTGTCACCCTGCTCACCGCGATCATGCCGAGGCTGAGCCGCAACGCCGCCGACGACGACACCCCCGCCGTGGTCGACGACCTGTCCGTGGCCACCCGCCTGACGATGATCGCGCTGATCCCCGTGGTCACCTTCCTGACCCTCGCGGGTCCGGAGATCGGCCAGGCGCTCTACGGCTACGCCCGCTTCTCCGGCGACGCCGAACGCCTCGGCAGCGCGGTGAGCTGGTCGGCGTTCTCGCTGATCCCGTACTCCCTGGTGCTGATCCACCTGCGCGTGTTCTATGCCCGCGAGCAGGCCTGGACGCCGACCTGGATCATCCTCGGCATCACCACGATCAAGATCCTGTTCTCGGCACTGGCCCCGGTGCTGGCCCGCGACAGCGACGACGTGGTGATCATCCTCGGCGTCGCCACCGGCCTCGGGTTCACCGCGGGCGCGGTGATCGGCGGCCTGCTGCTGCACCGCAGCCTCGGTGACCTGCGGATGGCCAATGTCGGCCGCACGGTGACGCGCGTACTGCTCGCGTCCGTGGCCGGCGGCGCGGTGATGCTCATCGTCGACACGGTGACCGGGCTCGACCGGGTCTCCGGCGGCGCGGGTTCGCTGTTGCGCGTGGTCATCGACTCGGTGGTGATGTTCTCGGTCGCCTTCGGTCTCATGCGTCTGGCAGGCATCCCCGAGGTCGTGGCGATCACCGTCGCCGTGTCGCGCAAGCTGGGTATCACTCCGCCCGCGCCGGACCTCGGCCTGGACGAGACCCCCGCCGAGGACATCTACGCGACCACGATCCTGCGCAGGCCCGACACCTACGCGTTCCCGTCGTATGGGCCGTCGATGGACACCCAGACGATGGTCCTACCGGTGATCCGGCCCGGCGCTGTTGACATCACCGGTCAGGCACAGTTCCCGTACGCTGTTCGGCATACCGACATGGGTGGCGATGACGCCAGCACGCGGAAGATTCCGCGAGATCAGGCCGAAGGAGGACCGAGGGTGAGCGATGACGCGGTGGGCGGCGTCCCGGCCGCTGATTCTGCGGCGCGCGCAGCAGGAGGAATGTCCACCGATGTCGATCCTGCCGCGTCCGGCGCGACAGGATCCGAGCAGGCCGACACGCCCGACGAGGCCGAATCGCCGCATAACAGCTCGGCAGAGGACCAGGGACCGGCGGACGACGCGCGCGCGATGCCGCCGCACGATCCGACGCACGACACCGGCATGCTGCCGATCCCGCCGCAGGTCCCGCCTGCCGCGGCGAACCGTGCCCAGCGTGGCCCCAAGCTGATCCCCGGCGCGTCCGTGGCGGGTGGCAGGTATCGCCTGCTGGCCGGGCACGGCGGTGCTCGCGGCCTGAAGTTCTGGCAGGCACTCGACATCAAGCTCGACCGCGAGGTGGCGCTGACCTTCGTCGACGCCGACCAGAAGTCGGGCGAGAACTCCGGGCACGACGGCCCCCAGGCGATCCTGTCGCGCACCCTGCGCCTGGGCCGGATCAATTCGCCCGGCCTGGCAAGGGTCCTGGACGTGGTCCGCGGCAGCTCCGGCGGCATCGTCGTCGCCGAGTGGACGCCCGGTCGCTCGCTGCGCGAGATGGCCGAGACCGTCCCCTCGCCGATCGGCGCCGCCAGGGCCATCCGGGCCCTCGCCTCGGCGGCCGAACTGGCCCACCGCGGCGGCGGCTCGCTGTCGATCGATCATCCCGACCGGATCCGGATCAGTGCCTCCGGTGACGCCGTGCTGGCGTTCCCCGGCACCCTCGGCGATTCCGACGCCCAGAGCGACGTGCGTGGTCTCGGCGCCATGCTCTACGCCCTGATCACCGCGCGCTGGCCCATCCGGGTCGGCGGTGTCACCGGGACCGCGGCCACCATCGGCGGCCTGCGCCTGGCCGATTTCGGCCCCGACGGCACCCCCGTCGAGCCGCGGCAGATCCGGCCGGAGGTCCCTTTCGAGATCTCGGCCGTCGCGGTTCGCTCGCTGGAGTCGAACAAGGGCGTGCGGACGGCCGCGACGGTGCAGCACGTGCTCGAGCAGGCCTCGGTCGTCGACCAGAAGACCGATTTCATCCCGGTCCTGCGGCTGGGTCAGCGCGCGGTCGCGGGCGGACCGGATTCGCTCGCCGATCCGGAATTGCTCGCCGCCGAGCGGGAACGCTCGCAGCGGATGATGTGGATCATGGTCGGCCTCGGCGTCCTCGCGGCGCTGGTCGTCGGCATTCTCATCTGGTGGATGGTCAGCATCTTCGCGCCCGGCGCCTCGGACAAACCGCTGGACGAGCAGATCAACATCGGGCTCACCTCGAGTGTCGCGCCGCCGAGCGCGGCGCCACCGGCCGGGCAGACCCCGGCCGCGCCGCCGACCAGTGTGCCGGTGCCGGTCACCGGTGCCGCGGTGTTCTCCCCGGAGGGCACCCCGGACGGTGCGGCGGGCGCGGGCGCGGTGCTCGACCAGAACCCGGCGACGGTGTGGCGCACCGACCAGTATTTCCAGCAGTTCCCCGCCCTCAAGAAGGGCGTGGGGCTGCTGGCCACGCTGCCGACGCCGGCGAAGCTGACCAATGTCTCGATCGCCTCGCCCAGCGCGGGCAGCACCGTCGAGATCCGCACCTCGCCGACCGAGACGCCCACGCTCGACCAGACCCAGTTGATCGGCTCGGCCAAGCTCGTCGACGGCGTCACCGACATCGCCGTGCAGACCGACCAGGCCGCTCGTTTCGTGCTCGTATGGATCACCGGACTCGCGAATTCGGGCGGTCAATTCCAGACCGCCATCGCCGACGTCCGCTTCGACGCCGCGCCCTAGCTCCGCGTCGACCCATCTCCCACCGCTATCAACGCAGGTGGCCGCCACATTCCGCGCCGAGATCGGACGTTCATCGAACTGCGGTCCGGTTGGTGCGCAATTGTTATCGACGATATGATCGGGCCGCGCTCTCGGCAGAGAGTTACCCAGGATTTGTCGACGTCGATCCTGGACGCCGCAGTAGTCAGGTGATGGATCGGCCTCGTTCGCCGACGTGAAGTCGCCGTAATGAGCGCTGTCCAAGGGGTCAGGTGTCGCCGGAAGTCAACGAGCAGGTCCGCGGGGGGAGAACGCGGCAGGTCGCCGCATACCGCGACCGCTCGTTCGTGCTGGAGAACGGCAGCGACAAGGAACTGCTGGCCGCCCACGTCCGTGGCGTGCCGCATGCCTTCGCCGAACTGCTGCGCAGGCACAAGGACCATCTGTGGCAGACCGCGCTGCGCACCTCCTACAGCCGCGAGGACGCCGCCGATTCCCTGCAGGACGCGCTGCTGTCCGCGCATCGCACCGCGGGCTCGTTCCGGGCCGAGGCCGAGGTCCGCAGCTGGCTGCACGCCATCGTCGTCAACGCGTGTCTGGACCGGATTCGCCGCAACAAGACCCGGCGGGCGATCTCGATCACACCCGACACGATGCCCGAGGCGGTCGAGCCGCGCGACGAGTTCGCCGAGTACGAACTGTCGACCGTCGTCGGCGAGGCGCTGTTCACGCTGCCGGAGGACCAGCGGCTCGCGCTGGTCATGGTCGAGATGGAAGGCCGTAGCGTGGCCGAAACCGCCGCCGCGCTCGGCGTGGCGGAGGGCACTATCAAGAGCCGTTGCTCCCGAGCGCGCGTACGTTTGCAAGAACGTTTGGAATTTTTCCGGGATCCGGGGAACCGGACCTAGCCCGGATGCGTCATTAACAGTGACGAACAAGTCAGCGATGTAAATCCTGCGATCCGATATCGACAGAACAGGGGAGGTGCGAGGGTGTCTCGATCCGTGCCGCAGCCTCCGTTCCCGTCGGAGCTGCTGGCCGATCTGCACGGCGACAACCTCGCGGCCGAACTGCGCGAGCAACTGCTGCCACAGGTCAGCGCCGACCCAGACGCGCTGCACTACCTCAGCCGGCTCGACGAGGTGAACGTCCACCTCCGCGCCCTGGCCACCGACGAGCGGGTCATGCATCCCATGCCCGACGACGTCGCAGACCGCATGTTCCGTTTCGTCGCCGATCTGGACCTGGAGGCAGACGACGGTCCCACCGAGCGCCTGACGACCATGCCGCAAGCCCAGCCGGACGGCCCCACCGTCCGGCTGACGGCCCTGCCGCACACTCAGCCGGACGGCCCCACCGACCGCCTGTCGACGATGGCCGTCCCGCCGCCGCCACCGCGTCCGCCCGTCGACGCGCCGGTCTCGCTGGCGCAGTACCGATCCCGCCGCCGAAGGGGCTGGCTGGCCGCGGCCGCCGCCTCCGTCGCCGTGCTCGCCGGCGCGGGCGCCGTCGTCACCACGCTCGACACCACCGACGGCACCCCGACCGCGGCGCCGTTCACCGAACCGGCTTCCGCGGGTGACGAGCTCACCACCGCCGCCGCGCTCAGCGCTCTCGGCAAGCGCGAAGTGAACGGCCCGCTGGCCGACGAAGCGGCGCTGGCCCGCTGTGTGCAGGCCAACGGCGTCGATCGCACGGTGCTGGGTGCGTCGAGTATCACCTTCCGCGGCACCGACGCGGTCCTCGTGCTCGTCATCGGACCCAAGCCGCCGACCATCACCGCGCTGGTCGTGGGCGCGGGCTGCACCACGGGCGCGCCCGAACAGCTCGCGCTACGCGACATCGGTTGACACAGCGCTTCGAGGGAAGCGCCGTCAGCCCGGGAACAACACCGTTTAGGCTGTTGTTGACCGACACGTCCCCAGCTTGTCTTTCGGAAGGGCCCCATGAGCACGCCAGTTCGCGACCTGATCATCGTCGGCTCAGGACCCGCCGGTTACACGGCAGCCGTCTACGCCGCCCGCGCGGAACTGCAGCCGCTGGTCTTCGAAGGCACCCAGTTCGGCGGCGCCCTGATGACCACCACCGAGGTGGAGAACTTCCCCGGCTTCCGCGAGGGCATCATGGGCCCCGACCTGATGGAGCAGATGCGCGAGCAGGCCAAGCGTTTCGGCGCCGACCTGCGCACCGAGGACGTCGACGCGATCGACCTGTCCGGCCCCATCAAGAAGGTCACCGTCGGTGACGAGACCTTCGAGGCCTACGCCATCGTGCTGGCCATGGGCTCGGCCGCGCGCTACCTGAACGTGCCGGGTGAGCAGGAACTGCTCGGCCGCGGCGTGAGCGCCTGCGCCACCTGCGACGGCTTCTTCTTCAAGGGCCAGGACATCGTGGTGGTCGGCGGCGGCGACTCGGCCATGGAGGAAGCGACCTTCCTCACCAAGTTCGCGGCCAGCGTCACCGTCGTGCACCGTCGCGAGGAGTTCCGCGCCTCGCGGATCATGCTCGAGCGCGCCAAGGCCAACGAGAAGATCAAGTTCCGGCTCAACGCCGAAGTGGTGAAGGTCAACGGCGAGACGAGCGTCACCAGCCTGACCCTGCGCGACACCCGCACCGGTGAGGAGTCCGAGCTCGCCGCGACCGGTCTGTTCGTCGCCATCGGCCACGACCCGCGCAGCGAACTGGTCAAGGGCCAGGTCGCGCTCGACGGCGAAGGCTATGTGCAGGTGACCGATCCGGGCACCGCCACCGACGTGGCCGGCGTGTTCGCCGCGGGCGACCTGGTCGACCACACCTACCGCCAGGCGATCACCGCCGCCGGCACCGGTTGCCGCGCGGCCATCGACGCCGAGCGCTGGCTCGCCGAACAGGGTGACATCACCGCCAACACCCTCGAAAACGCCGACGGCTCGGCAGCGGTGTCCACCAACTGATTTCGAGCACGTCGAGTTCCACCCCAGCAAGGAGTACAGCCATGGCCGAGAGCGCCAACACCATCACCGTCACCGACCAGTCGTTCGCCGATGACGTCCTGCTCAGCGAGAAGCCGGTGCTGGTCGACTTCTGGGCCGACTGGTGCGGTCCGTGCAAGATGGTCGCCCCCGTGCTGGAGGAGATCGCGGGCACCCACGCCGACAAGCTGACGATCGCCAAGCTCGACACCGAGGCCAACCCCGGCGCGGCCCGCGATTACCAGATCCTGTCCCTGCCGACGATGATCCTGTTCCAGGGCGGCAAGCCCGTGAAGCAGATCGTCGGCGCCAAGGGCAAGGCGGCACTGCTGCGCGAACTCGACGGTCTCATCTGACCAGCGGTCTGATAAAGCACCTCCTACCGGCCGACGCGCCGTAGGATGCCTGGACCCGGGATTGCCGTAATACGGCCCGGGTCTGAGACAATCGAGGCGACGCTCCGGCCGAAGGAAAGGGCTCTCACGCATGCACCGACTTCGTCACGGCGATTCAGGACCAGCCGTAGCAGAGGTTCGGAGCACCCTCGCAAGCCTGGGCTTCCTGCATCCCCAGCACGGCGATTACTGGAAGGACACCGACGCGGAGTTCGACCGTCCGCTCGACTCGGCGGTCCGCGCGTTCCAGCAGCAACGCGGTCTGCTCGTCGACGGCGTGGTCGGTCCGGCCACGTACCGCGCGCTGAAGGAAGCCTCCTACCGCCTGGGTGCCCGCACACTGATCTACCAGCTGTCCGCGCCGCTCTACGGTGACGATGTCGCGACCCTGCAGCGCAAGCTGCAGGACCTCGGCTTCTACGTGCACCGGGTCGACGGCTATTTCGGCCCGCACACCCACGACGGTCTCAGCGCCTTCCAGCGCGAGATCGGCCTGTCCGCCGACGGCATCTGCGGCCCCGACACCTTGCGTTCGCTGGATCTGCTCGGCGCGCGCGTCACCGGCGGCAACCCGCATCGCATCGCCGAGGAAGAGGTGGTGCACCGGGCGGGCCCGCAGCTCACCGGCAAGCGCATCGTCATCGATCCCGGGTTCGGCGGCGCCGACAAGGGATTCGCGGTGCCCACCGAGTTCGGTGACGTCTACGAGTCGGAGATCCTGTGGGATCTGGCCTCGCGGCTGGAGGGCCGGATGGCCGCCACCGGCATGGAGACGTTCCTGTCCCGCCCGTGGGGCGCCAACCCCACCGACGTGGAACGCGCCGAGACGTCCAACGCCTTCGACGCCGACCTGATGATCTCGCTGCGCTGCGCCACCAGTGACAATCCGTCGGCGAAGGGCGTGGCCGGCTTCTACTTCGGCAACTCGCACGGCTCGGTGTCGATGATCGGCCAGGTGCTGGCCGGCTTCATCCAGCGCGAGGTCGTCGCCCGCACCTCGGTGCAGGACTGCCGCACGCACCAGCGCACCTGGGACCTGCTGCGGCTCACCAAGATGCCGACCGTGCAGGTGGACCTCGGCTACCTCACCAACGAGTACGACGCCTCGGTGCTCACCAACCCGCGCATGCGGGACGTGATCGCCGAAGCCATCCTCATCTCGGTCAAGCGGCTGTACCTGCTCGGCCAGGACGACCAGCCCACCGGCACCTACACCTTCGCCGAGCTGCTCGCCGAGGAGCTGGCCGCCGCCGACGCGGGCCACGTCCCCGCTCCGCGCGTCTGATAGCAGCCCCGAAACGGCCAACGGCCCTGCGGTTCCGCAGGGCCGTTGTCGTCTGTCCGGTTCAGTGCACGCCGACGCGGGTCGGCGGCACCATCGACGCCGCCGCCAGGAGCTGGTCGAGGGCGCGCTCCACGTCTTCCTTCCAGCCGTGGTCGGAGTCGAGCTCCAGCCGCAGCCGGGGGAAGCGGTGATGCGGGGCCACCACTTCGAAACCGACGTCGGCCAGGAAATCGGCGTCGATCATGCAGGTTTCGGGGGTGCAGTGAGTCGCCGCCGCCGGATCGCGCAGCGGGGCCGCGATCCGCTCCATCAGTCGCATGGACGAACCGAGACCGCGGTCGGCCAGCGAGCTCGTCGACGGGCTGTTGCGAATGCCGAACGCCTCGATCGCACGCACACCACGACGCACCAGATCGGCCACCACGCCCTGAATCAGCCGATGGGCTACATCGGCCTCCTCGTAGGGGAATTCGGCCTGCAGCGTGGTCAGCAGGACCGCGTCCGGGCTCACGGGGGAGGTGGGGAACAGGGTCGACCGGGGGACCGCGCTCGGCGGTGAGTACAGCGCGCAGCCTGCGATGTTGTTGTCCACATGCGCCAGCTGACCGCACGAGCCCCACTCGAGCATCACGGTCGAGAGCCAGGCTTCCTTCTCGAAGACCGGATCGCTGAAAGCGTGTGAGTCGGCAGCGACGGCTGGATCGAGCTCCCAGAACACACACCGCCGGGTGTGCGCCGGGAGCTGATCGAGTCGATCGAGGGTCAATGCCGTGACGCTGGTCGACACCGCTCTGCTCAGCCTCCAGCTGTCCGATTCATCCACGCTCACGCCACATCACTATCCACAGTAATGCCGCCTCTTTCAATTATGTAGAAAGACTGGGAGTGCCCCGTCACAGTGACGTTTCGGGGCCGGATTGCTCCATCAGCGCCACAATGCGCTCGAGGTCTTCGACGGAACCGAACTCGACAACGATCTTGCCTTTACGCTTTCCGAGGCTGACCGTGACCCGGGTGTCGTAGGAGCCCGACAGCCGTTCGGCCACTTCTTGCAGTCCCGGCATGTGGATCGGCTTACGCTTCGGCGCCGGGGGAGCGACCTCCGAGGGATTGCGGTTCGCCAGCGTCACCGCTTCCTCGGTGGCCCGGACCGACAGTCCCTCGGCGACGATCCGCGCCGCCAACACTTCCTGTGCGTCGGCTCCGGCATCCAAGCCGAGCAGCGCCCTGGCGTGTCCGGCCGAGAGCACCCCGGCGGCCACCCGACGCTGCACGGGGATCGGCAGCTTCAGCAATCGGATCATATTCGTCACCACCGGTCGCGAACGACCGATTCGCGAGGCCAATTCCTCGTGGGTGACATCGAATTCCTCGAGCAGTTGCTGATACGCGGCCGCCTCTTCGAGTGGGTTCAGCTGCACGCGGTGGATGTTCTCCAGCAGTGCGTCGCGCAGCATCGAGCCGTCGGCGGTGTCGCGGATGATCGCCGGAATCGTCGTCAGTCCGGCTTCCTGGCACGCGCGCCACCGGCGCTCGCCCATGACCAACTGGAACTTGTCGACACCCGGCTCGACCCGCCGCACCACGATCGGCTGCATCAGGCCGAACTCGCGGATCGAGTGCACCAGCTCCGCCAGCGCCTCCTCCTCGAAGACCTGCCGCGGCTGCTTCGGGTTCGGCTCGATCTGCTCGGCAGGCACCTCGCGGTAGACCGCGCCGCCGGGGGAGACGAGGTCTTCCTCCGGTTCGGGCTCGGCATCCGGGACGCGATGCAGGAACGCCTCGGCCGGCTGCGGGCCGATCGGGTTGATCCCGATGACGCTCGCCGCGGCACTGCTGAGGCCCGGCGCCGTCGCTGCCGGACCCGTCGGGATCAGTGCGGCCAACCCGCGCCCGAGACCGCCCTTTTTCGCCTGACTCATCGGCTACCGATCCCTTCCTCGTTCCAACACACCACTACGACGCGTCCTGGCGGAGCTGGGCGCGGGCGGCGAGCTCACGCCCCGCGTCCAGGTAGCTCATCGCACCGCGGGAGCCTGGATCATAATCGAGCACGGTCATCCCGTAGCCCGGCGCCTCCGAGACCTTCACGCTGCGCGGAATCATCGACTTGAGGACGACGTCGCCGAAGTGGTTGCGCACTTCCTCGGCCACCTGGTCGGCCAGTTTGGTGCGGCCGTCGTACATCGTCAGCAGGACGGTGGAGACGTGGAGCTCGGGGTTGAGGTGCGCTTGCACCAGCCCGATATTGCGGAGCAGCTGACCGACGCCCTCCAGCGCGTAGTACTCGCACTGGATCGGGATCAGCACCTCCTTGGCCGCCACGAGCGCGTTGACCGTGAGCAGGCCGAGCGACGGCGGGCAGTCGATGAGGACGTAGTCGATGTCGTACCCGGCCATCGCCGCTTCGTGGATCGCGGCCTTCAGCCGCCCCTCCCGGGCAACCATCGAGACGAGCTCGATCTCGGCGCCGGCGAGGTCGATCGTGGCGGGCACGCACAGCAGTCGCTCGCTGTGCGGACTCTGCTGAATCGCGTCCTTGACGGTCACCTCACCGATCAGCAGTTCGTAGCTGGACGGCACCCCGGAGTGATGCGCGACGCCCAGCGCCGTGCTCGCGTTGCCCTGCGGATCGAGATCGACGACAAGAACCGTCATGCCCTGGTGCGCTAGCGCCGCAGCGAGATTGACCGTCGTCGTGGTTTTACCCACGCCGCCCTTCTGGTTGGCGATGGTGATGATCCGTTGCTCGCGGGGTTTCGGCACAGTGACCTTTCCTGGATGCAGAATCTGGCTGGCGCGTTGCGCTTCCGCCGCGATCGGGGTCTCGGCCGGGGAGATGTGCCCGAAAGGAGTGTTCCCGAACGTCTCCGCGTCGAAGTTGCTGGAATCCAGCATCCCCGGGACCCGCGACGCTGTTTCCCGTGAAACATTCGCCGGACCGCTCGACATAGACAGCTCCTAACCCGAGAAACTTCAGATCACGTTCTCCCGACCGAGCGTCGGCGCCGTGTCATCACAAACAAGATCGGCGGCGTCCGGCCACTGCCACGGTGGCTCCCGGCGCGCACGCCCGACTCTGAACAGCTTGCCAGCACTACGACCGATAGGAAAGCTGAATCGCGGCACGCCGAGAAGGACACACCCAAGTTCGCGCAAATCACTTTCCGGATCAATGTTTCACGGGAAACACGGGGGAGTGGCGGGTCTGAAATCGTCGGGCCGACCAGAGTTTCCGACCCGGTCCTGGGCCCTGTGTCGTCACCCCTTGGCCTTTCGCGAGATGGTGACGTGTCGGGACAGGCCCTCGGTCCTTCATCAGATCCCTACTCTCCGAGGCTCCACTGCGGCCGGGCCACACCGGTGTCGCGACGTCCGGCGAGGACAGGCGTGTGCCACGGCAGTCGGGACTCGACGCCGAGACCAAGGGAGTCGGTGGCGGGCAAGAGCCGCCGGAGCTCCATCGACCGGCCTCCGCCCTCTTCGGATCGACGACATGGCACGACACTTTGCCGCCCTGTCCCCAACGCTGTGCTGTCCCCAACGCTGTGCTGTCCCCAACGCCGTGCTGTCCCCAACGCCGTGCTGTCCCCAACGCCGTGCTGTCCCCAACGCCGTGCTGTCCCCAACGCCGTGCTGTCCCCAACGCCGTGCTGTCCCCAACGCCGTGCTGTCCCCAACGCCGTGCTGTCCCCAACGCCGTGCTGTCCCCAACGCCGTGCTGTCCCCAACGCCGTGCTGTCCCCAACGCCGTGCTGTCCCCAACGCCGTGCTGTCCCCAACGCCGTGCTGTCCCCAACGCCGTGCTGTCCCCAACGCCGTGCTGTCCCCAACGCCGTGCTGTCCCCAACGCCGTGCTGTCCCCAACGCCGTGCTGTCCCCAACGCCGTGCTGTCCCCAACGCCGTGCTGTCCCCAACGCCGTGCTGTCCCCAACGCCGTGCTGTCCCCAACGCCGTGCTGTCCCCAACGCCGTGCTGTCCCCAACGCCGTGCTATCCCCGGACCCGTGCTATCCCCGGACCCGTGCTATCCCCGGACCCGTGCTGTCCGCGTGCAGTGGTCTTGGTGGCGCGTGACCTCCGTGCCGCGCAATACCGTGCCGCGCAATACCGTGCCGCGCTATCCCGTGCCGCACGGTCTTCGTGGCGCACGGTCTTCGTGGCGCACGGTCTTCGTGGCGCACGGTCTTCGTGGCGCACGGTCTTCGTGGCGCACGGTCTTCGTGGCGCACGGTCTTCGTGGCGCACGGTCTTCGTGGCGCACGGTCCTTGTGGCACACGGTCCTCGTGGCGCACGGTCCTCGTGGCACACGGTCCTCGTGGCACACGGTCCTCGGAATGGCCGACACATCCAATCTCCCATCTCGATCGGCGCGTTCGCATGGTGCGCAGCCTTCGTCGCGCGTCGTCTTCGTGGCACGCCGCCCCGTGATGCGCTGCCCCCGTGGCACGCCGCCCCGTGATGCGCTGTCTTCGTGGTGTGCGCTGTCTTCGTGGCGCCAGGCTGCGGGCCGCCTGTCCGTATGCCAGCTGTCCGCGCGCCCCACGGATGCCACAGCTTCTGGCCGCGCAGCGGGATTGAGACGACGGCACCCATGGCGGCATCACCACTACTACGTCGAGGCGGTCGAATGTCCGGCCACCGCACGGAGACCGACGGCGGTTCCCGCAGCCGAGCTGTTCGACCCGCATCCACTGCGCCCACCGTGTTCGGGGCCCAAATCACTCCGCGAGCGCTGGCATGGGCGCCAATCCGTCGACGCCACCGAACAACCAGAGCAGATGAAACCTGGAACCTCGGAGCAGTCTTTACGGATACCGACCGACGGCGGCCCTGTCCGATCAAGCGACCGCCTGCCTCGGCGACATCGAACCCGACACCAGCGAAAGACCTCCGGACTCTCACCCCACCACGAGAGTCCCTACACGGAGACCGAACTGAATGAGTAACCCAGCGCACCACTCCACACCCAACAACCCGCACAGCGCGCAGCCACCCACTCCACACCCAAGGTCCCACCCCGCACCTCCTGAGCCACTCCGCACACCCAGCAGTCCACTCCACACACCCAGCGGTCCACTCCACGCCCGGCATCCGCACCGCACCCCAGCCCCCGACCCACGCCCGGCGGTCCGCACCCGCACCGCACCAGCGCCCTAAGTCCCGTATCGGCTCCCAGCGCTCCGCACCCGTCATCCACACCACACCCAGCACCCCGCCTCCACACCCACCGGTCCGCACCACACCCACCGGTCCGCACCACACCCACCGGTCCGCACCGCACCCGGTGGTCCGGCACCCGCGCGCAGCGGTCTTCTCCCCACACCTGGCGTTCCGTACCGCACCCGGCGGCCCACACCCACATGGCGGTCCATTCCATATCCCGCGGCCCACCCGCTCCGCAGCCACCGAGAACGTTCGGGCGACCGGGACCGGCGGGCTCATCGCTCACGACTTCGCCGACGACGACGTATCACTGGCATCGTCCGACCGACGCACTCTGCCCCGCGACTTCCTACCCACCGACCATGCTCTCCGCTCACGGGCGGCGTGGGCCGCGACTGGGCAGGGCGCGATCCCGAATAGCGATCGGCATCGAACTCGGCGATCGACTCCTCGCAGTTGGCAGATCGCATAGATCGCGATCGGCTATCTGGCCGGCCGCTGACTCGCGGACGATGCAGGGCATCCTGTTCTGCCAGGGAGCTGGGTTGCCGCTGCCCGTCGAGTACCGCGGCGGCGGTCCGCCACAAGAGTCCGGGGCATGTGGTCCGGGCGAGGTGCTCAACGTCCGAACTGGCGGCGCACACTACGAATCGATCAGTGCTGCCGACAGTCACTGCTCGCGGGCCGACTCGATGTGGATGCGTTCGGTCTGGACAGCAGCCGCCCAGCGGCCGATGCGGCGGTTGATCGTCTCGGAGTACCTGGTCCGGCAATGAGTTCGGGAGGTGGGCGGCAGTGATCCACTCGCCCCAGCGGCCCGCACCCCACCCCGCCGCCCCGCACTCAGCCGCCCACTCCATACTCGGCGGCCCGCACCGCATCCGGCGAACCGGTCTCAGACCGACGATCTGCTCCGCCCCCGACGATCCGGCCCCACCCGACGGCCCGCTCCGCACCCGACGATCCGACCCCGCACCCCAGCCACTCGCCCCGCACCCCGGCCAGCCCGCGCCACTCCCACCAAGTCACGCTGCGCGCAGCACCCCATTCCACACCCCGCGATTCACAGCGCTTCAACGATCAGCACCACCCCAGCGATCCCGCACCTCGCCCCGACCCGCACGCGCCCACCAACTCCCGCACCCGGCCTGGCGACCACGCCACGGCGGGCTACCCGCAACGCACCGATCGGCACCGTATCAAGCAATCCATCGAGCCGCGGAGAACGCGGAGCAAAGCCCACCCCTACCGAGAATTCATAGACCAGAATCCCGTCGACTGCACGGACCTACTACGAAGTCGATCCGACAGACGAAATCCGGCGAGCGACTACCCAGGCCGCACTGCGCCAGATCCGGTTCCACCGGCTGCACGTTCCACGTGAAACAACGCGACGGAGCAGTTCTTGACGCTTCGGCACAGATAACGAATTTCCGCCTGAGTCGGCGGCAGGCAACCACCCTCGGGCAGTTTCGTCACGTTACGAAATGTGAACTATCGCTTCCGCGACTTCTTCTCCGCGCTCGCGACCTTCCGCCCACTCCGACGCGTCGGACGCTCGGCGCGGGGGAGCAGCTCGGCGCTGATCACCAGAGTCGGCACCTCGACGATCCCGGCACCGCACCCGACCACGCGGAGATCGGTGGCACCATCGCGGATCAGTTCGGCGCCGTCGCGCTCGAGTTCCTCGGCGGCACTCGTTCCCTTGAGAGCGAGCATCCGACCGTGATCACGGAGGAGGGGGAGCGACCAGTGGGCGAGCTTCGCGAGAGGGGCGACCGCGCGGGAGGTGACCACGTCCGCGCCGCCGGCTTCCTTGATGACACCGGACTGCTCGGCCCGTCCGCGAACGACGGTCACATTCTTGAGTCCGGCTTCTTCGATGAACTCACCCAGGAACACCGTGCGCCGCAGCAGCGGCTCGACGAGGGTGATACGGAGATCGGGCCGGGCAATGGCCAACGGGATGCCGGGGAGTCCGGCGCCGCTGCCGACATCGACGACGGACGCGCCCTCGTCGATCAGCTCACCGACCACAGCGCAGTTGAGGATGTGCCGCTCCCAGAGGCGGGGGACTTCGCGCGGGCCGATGAGGCCGCGCTCCACGCCGGCGGTGGCCAGTGCCGCGCAGTAGCGGCGGGCGAGGTCCAGGCGGTCGCCGAAGATCCGCACGGCAGCGGCGGGCGGGTCCAACTCGGCGGACAGCGCACCCAGTTCGAGTTCCACGTGAAACATCCTTCCGAGTGGTGGTCGATCGCAATAGGGCATGAATAAGGCCCCCGGTCCGAGACCGGAGGCCCTATCACACCAAACGTGGTCGCGGCGGAATCAGCCTACTCGGGCACTACCACCACATGACGATTCGGCTCGACACCTTCGCTCTCGCTCGCCACACCGTCGATGTCGGCGACGGCGTCGTGCACGATCTTGCGCTCGAACGGAGTCATCGCCGACAGTGCCTCGGGCTTGCCCGACTCGAGCACGCGCTTCGCCGCGGCGACGCCGAGCTCGCTCAGGTCGGTGCGACGCTGAGCGCGCCAGCCGGCCACATCGAGCATCAGGCGGCTGCGGACGCCGGTCGCCTGCTGCACGGCCAGGCGGGTCAGCTCCTGCAGCGCGTCGAGAACTTCGCCGTTGCGTCCGACGAGCTTGGTCAGATCGCGGCCGCCATCGATGCTCACGACGGCGCGGTCGCCCTCGACATCGAGGTCGATGTCGCCGTCGAAGTCGAGCACGTCCAGCAGCTGCTCGAGGTAGTCGCCCGCGATCTCGCCCTCTTCGATCAACGCTTCTTCGGCGTCGTTCACGACGTCAACAGTCGTCGCCACAGTGGCGTCCCCTCCGTCGGTCTCGGTCTCAACAGTCATTGGATTCCTCTATCTGATCGCCACTCAGCGCTTACGCTTCTGGTTCGCGCGGCCGCGGTTACCCGGCCGCTTCTGACCGCCCGGCCTGCGCTGGCCGCCACCCTGCTTGGCGGCCTGCTTGGCGGTGCCGTTGGTCGCGGCGGTGCCGTTCGTCGAGGCGGTGTCGTCGGCCGGGGCATCCTGCTTCTTGCGGACGTCGACCGGCTTGGCGCCGGGCTTGGGCGCGTTCTGTGCGCGCAGCTCCAGCTTCTTCGCCTTCTTCTCTTCCTCTTCCTTCTCCATGCGGCCGAACACCAGGTGCTGCTGACCGTAGGTCCAGATGTTGTTGGCCACCCAGTAGATCAGGATGCCGATCATCAGGAAGGGACCACCGACGAGCACGCCGAGCGGGAAGACCCACAGCGACAGCTTGTTCATGATCGCGGCCTGCGGGTTGGCGGCGGCTTCCGGCGTCTGCCGCTGGACGGAGGCGCGGGCGTTGAAGTGGGTCGCCAGACCGGCGATGACCATCAGCGGGATCGCGACGAGGGCGATGCTCAGCTTGGTCGGCGTGCCACCCCACTCGGCGAAGGCCGACAGCTCACTCTGCGGCATGGTGATGAACGACGCGATCGGGGCGCCGAAGATACGGGCGCTCAGGAACGACTGGACGTCGGCCGCGCTGAAGATGTAGTTCGGGGTGTGCGCGTTGTCGTACGCGGACATCCCCAGCTGACCGAAGCCGTGGCCGGTGCGGTTGAACGAACGCAGCACGTGGAAGAGACCGAGGAAGACCGGCACCTGCACGAGGACCGGCAGACAGCCCATCAGCGGGTTGAAGCCGTGTTCCTTCTGCAGCTTCTGCATCTCCCGCGCCATGGTCTCGCGGTCGTTCTTGTACTTCTTCTGCAGCTCCTTGATCTGAGGCTGCAGCTCCTGCATCTGCTTGGTGGTGCGCACCTGCTTCACGAACGGCTTGTACAGCACGAGCCGCAGCGTGAAGACCAGGAAGACGATGGCGAGGCTCCAGGCGAGCCCACTGTCGGCTCCGAACACGAAGCCGAAGGCTTTGTGCCAGAACCACAGAATCGCGGATACCGGCCAATAGATGATGTCGAGCACGGCTCTAGGTACTCCCGTCGTTCGTATCGCCGATCAGCGCGGGCGATGACTTTGTGCAGGCATTCGACCCGCGCTCTGGCACGGGATCCCACCCTCCAGGGTGCCAGGGCGCGCATTTCGCGAGGCGCACGACCGTCAGTGCCGATCCGACGACCAGCCCGCGCGTGCGCAGAGCGGTCACCGCGTATTCACTGCAGGTGGGAGTGAACCGGCAGATCGGCATCCGGGTGGGGGAGACATAGGTCCGGTACAGCTCGATCAGGAAGATCAGCACGTTCGCGGGTAGGCGGGTGAGGGTCCTCATCGCCGCTCACCGGCCGGGGTGCGACCGAGCGCGGGCTCCGGAGCACTACGCAAACCGAGCTTGCGTAGTCCGGTGCGCAGCTGGCGCAGCAACTCGGCGGAGTCGGCGGTGGCCGCACCGGGCAGCGCCCGAATCACGACATCGGTACCGGCTGGCAATTCGTCGACGATCTGGGCGCACATATGACGCAGGCGGCGGGCCACCCGGTGGCGAACCACCGCGTTACCCACCGCCTTGCTCACAATCAGCCCGAACCGCGGACCGCCTACCCGGATCAGGGAATCGACGTCGGCGACATCGTCGTACGTGTGCGTGAACGCGTGTACGACGAGATCTCGCCTCCCGATTCGCTGACCGCGGCGCACCGTGCGGGAGAATTCGGCACGGTGGTGCAACCGATACGGCTCAGGCAACACCCGAGCGTCCGACTACGCGCGATCAGGCAGTCAGTTCGGCACGGCCCTTACGGCGACGCGCCGAAACGATGGCGCGACCCGCACGGGTGCGCATCCGGAGGCGGAAGCCGTGCACGCGCGCCCGACGACGGTTGTTCGGCTGGAACGTCCGCTTGCCCTTGGCCACGGTCAACACTCCTCGAGTTGGTGGGCACCGTTCGGCGCCCGAAGTCTGTTCAATGATTCGGATGTCTGCGCAGCGGACCGCGGTCTACACGCAGAAAGCCTTGGCGATCGACGTGCAGCACACAGCCGCCACCGCGCCAAGGGGTGACTGTACGAGGGTACTGATACCGCTACGCAGGGTCAAACTCGGCCCCCAAAGCACGTGCGCCAGGCACGATGTCCAGATTACCGGACCCCGCCGCCTCGCCCCGAGCTGGGCCGACCTGGGGCGACACGCCCGGGACGCACTGACGCATCCGGGGACTTTTCGTGAGTTCGTCCACACCTCTGGCCTTCTGCGGCGGGGGCGGCTAACCTCTGTAGCCGGGGGATTGCTGAAGAACCGCAGGTCCAGCCCCATTCACTGCCACACGCTGGCAGATTCCCTCTATCCCCAGGTTTGTCCACATCTGTGGATAATTGTGTGGAAAGACGGCCGGAGTGGCATATTCGTAGGGCCGACGGTGCCCGCGCCGCAGTCCGGATTCTGGGACCGCACGGCGTTCGAACCGGCTTCGGTTGTACGCAGGATCACTGGATTCCACCTGTTCACAGGTGATTGTCCGCGTGCGCCCGGCCGTGGGCCCCAACAAACCGGTCCGGGGAGGACGCTGCATGGACGACGAGCAGAATGTGCTGGCCACCGTATGGCCTGAGGTGGTCGCCGAGCTCACCACCGGCTCGGCCGACGGCGCCATCCCCGCGGTCAGCCGCGCGCAGCAGGCCTGGCTGAAACTGGTCAAACCGCTCACCGTCGCCCAGGGCTTCGCGTTGCTGTCGGTTCCGTCCTCGCTGGCCCAGGAAGCAATCGAGCGTGATCTGCGCGAGCCGATCCTGCGATCGCTGGGGCGTCGGCTCGGGCCGCAGGTGGAGGGTTTGGGTGTCCGCATCGCCGCGCCGAGCCCGGCCGCGGGGGAGCGGGCAGGCAATTCGCCGCGGCACGCCAGGATGACGAGCCGGCCGGAGCGCCCGCGCGAGCAGGTGCGCCCGCCGACCGGTTATCCCGGTCCCGATTTCAGTGTTCCCGACTACGCCGCGCGCGGTGAGTACGGCCGGCCCCGCTACGGTGCCGGCGAGTACCCCGCGGGCAATGGTGAGTACGGCAACGACTACCAGGGTGGGCAGGAATATCAGCCCACCGGTGACTACGGCAACAGCTACGGCGGGCGCGAGTACCCCGCGCAGCCGGGCGAGTACGGCGAGCGGCCCGACTATGCCGGTCATCGGGAGTACCAGGCCGAGCCGGAATACCGGCAGCCCGAACCGGAATACCCGGCGCAGCCCGAATACCAGCAGCAGCCGGAGTACGCGCCGGCGCCGGAATACGGCCAGGCGCCGGAGTTCCAGCCCGAGCGCGCCGAGTTCCCCGGCACCGATTTCGAACCGACCGCGGTCTATCCGGTTCCCGACTTCGCCAACGGCGAGTTCGGCGGTCGCGCGGAGTTCCGTGGCGCGCGCCCGGATCAGCGCCCGGCCGACGCCGCCCCGCCCGCCCGGCGGGAGCAGTCCGGTTCGCCCCGGCGTGAGCACATCCCGCCCGGCCAGGAGTCGCTGTTCACCCCCGACCCGCCGCCGCAGCGCGCGCCGAGCCGGGCCCGGGGTTCGCAGTCGGAGGAGCCGATCGCCGCGCGGGCCGAGGAGGCACCCACCGAGGCCGCGCCGGAACCGCTGCGGCCGGGTACGCCCGGTGCCGAGCCCGCGGACGACGAGCCGGTGGTCGATGCCCGCAACAACTGGCCGACCTACTTCAACAAGTCGCCCGAGGCCCCGCCGCAGGCGTCGTCCTCGGCGAGCCTGAACGCCAAGTACACGTTCGAGACGTTCGTCATCGGCGCGTCCAACCGGTTCGCGCACGCGGCCGCGGTCGCGATCGCGGAAGCGCCGGCCCGGGCCTACAACCCGCTGTTCGTCTGGGGTGCGTCGGGTCTGGGCAAGACGCACCTGCTGCACGCGGCGGGGCACTACGCGCAGCGACTGTTCCCCGGCATGCGGGTGAAGTACGTCTCCACCGAGGAGTTCACCAACGACTTCATCAACAGCCTGCGCGACGATCGCAAGGTCGCGTTCAAGCGTCGCTACCGCGAGACCGACATCCTGCTGGTCGACGACATCCAGTTCATCGAGGGCAAGGAAGGCATCCAGGAGGAGTTCTTCCACACCTTCAACACCCTGCACAACGCGAACAAGCAGATCGTCGTCTCCTCCGACCGCCCGCCCAAGCAGCTGGCGACCCTGGAGGAGCGGCTGCGGACCCGCTTCGAGTGGGGCCTGATCACCGATGTGCAGCCGCCCGAACTGGAGACCCGCATCGCGATCCTGCGCAAGAAGGCGCGGATGGACCGGCTCGATGTGCCGCACGACGTGCTCGAACTGATCGCCAGCCGGGTGGAGCGCAATATCCGTGAGCTCGAGGGCGCGCTGATCCGGGTGACGGCATTCGCCTCGCTCAACGGTCAGCCGCTGGATCTCTCGCTGGCCGAGGTCGTGCTGCGCGATCTCATGCCCGACACCGCGGCGCTGGAGATCAACGCGGCGACGATCATGGCCGTCACCGCCGAGTACTTCAACACGACGCTCGAGGAACTGACCGGGCCGGGCAAGGCCAGGCCGCTGGCGCAGGCCCGGCAGATCGCGATGTACCTGTGCCGCGAGCTCACCGATCTGTCGCTGCCCAAGATCGGGCAGGCGTTCGGTCGCGACCACACGACGGTGATGTACGCGGAGAAGAAGGTGCGCAAGGAGATGACCGAGCGACGCCGTGTCTACGACCAGGTGCAAGAACTCACAGCCCGGATCAAACAGCGCTCGCGCTGATTTCATCCACACCTCGAACACCGCCCTGACCTGGGGCGGTGTTCTTTTTTGCCTTGTGGATTCCTCGAGGAATCCCTGTGGAGTCCTCGAGGAATTCACCGGTTGTGCACCGATCGGCGCACAGGGGCTGGGGAGCGATCTGGGAGTGTTCGCTCACAGGGAGTTGTCCACATCGTCCACAGCCGGATCCACTCACACCTCCACGGTCACCCCGACCTGCGACGTCGGCGGATCTGCCCTGTGGATTCCTCGAGGAATCCGTGTGGAGTCCTCGAGGAATCCACCTGGTTGCCACCACCCTGCCCCCGCGTGTGAACAACAGGGTGAATCCGGTGGAACAACTCGAGGACTACTCGAGGATGGAAATGGGACAACTTCGGGCGTCCACAGACGCTCCCGGTTCATCCTCGAGACACCCCACGGCCATCCCCATGCCGACGTGCGCTCTGACCTGCGGATTCGGCCGAAGTCCACAGATTCCACAGTGCCTACTACTACTTCAGTTCTATTTCTTGAAGAGATCTCTTCAAAACAAGGTGTGTGGAAAGTCGGTCGGAGAGGCTCGGCTCGGTCGGTGCTCCACTCACAAGCGGCAAGGAGGAGAGGGGACGGGTAGTGAGGGCTCGATGGGTAGTGAGGGCTCGATGGGCAGGGAGGGTCGATGCGGACTTCCCGCGATGCCCAGGTACCGTTTGGTTGTCGGCTTGTTGTGCGAGACTCAGTGCGCGGCCGACGCAGCACCTCAACTCCGCTGAACACCCCGCACACGGATTCGAAACTCGGAGAGGACAAATCGGGCGATGGAGCTTGCGAGCATGAAGTTTCGGGTCGCCCGAGAGGATTTCGCCGAGTCGGTGGCCTGGGTGGCGCGCAGCCTGCCCTCCCGTCCTCCGGTGCCCGTTCTGGGTGGTGTGCTGCTGGTCGCCGACGAGAACGGCCTGACGGTCTCCGGCTTCGACTACGAGGTCTCCGCGCAGATGCGGGTGGCCGCCGAGGTCGCCGGTCCCGGCCAGGTGCTGGTCTCGGGCCGACTGCTCGCCGACATCACCAAGGCGCTGTCCAACAAGCCGGTCGATGTCTCCGTCGACGGCACCCGCGTGCTCATCGCCTGCGGTAGCGCCAAGTTCTCCCTGCCGACCATGCCGGTCGAGGACTATCCCCAGCTGCCCGAGGTGCCGCAGCAGACCGGTGAGCTCGGTGTCGATGTGTTCGCCGAGGCGGTCGGTCAGGTCGCCGTCGCCGCGGGCCGCGACGACACGCTCCCGATGCTCACCGGCATCCGGGTCGAGATCGAGGGCAACGATGTCGTCCTCGCCGCCACCGACCGCTTCCGCCTGGCCGTGCGGCACCTGCAGTGGCAGCCCACCCGCTCCGACATCGAGACCGCCGTGCTCATCCCGGCGCGCACGCTGTCCGAAGCCGCCAAGACCCTCGGTGCCGCCGACGCGCCCGTGCAGCTGTCGCTGGGCAGCGGTGGCGGGGCCGACGGCCTGCTCGGCATCGTCAACGCGGGCCGGCGCACCACCACCCGCCTGCTCGACGCGGAATTCCCCAAGTTCCGCCAGTTGCTCCCCAAGGAGCACACCTCCATCGCCACGCTGCCCGTCGCGGCGCTGTCCGAGGCGATCAAGCGCGTCGCCCTGGTGGCCGAGCGCGGTGCCCAGGTGCGTCTGGAGTTCTCCACCGACGGCGTGCTGCTGTCGGCGGGTGGGGACGACGCGGGCCGCGCCGAGGAATGGCTGGAGGCCGATTTCCGCGGTGAGCCGCTGACCATCGCCTTCAACCCCGGCTACCTGACCGAGGGACTGTCGGCGCTGCACGCGGAGCGGGTCACCTTCGGGTTCACCACCCCGAGCCGTCCCGCCGTGCTGCTGCCCGCCTCCGACGAGGAGCCCAAGGTGCTCGAGTCGGGTGCGTTCGCGGCGCTGGAGAGCCAGTACATCTACCTGCTGATGCCGGTCCGGCTGCCCGGCTGAGCCGGCCCGCCCGCGTAATCCGGCATGTTCATTCGTGCGCTGTCGGTCCGTGATTTCCGGTCGTGGGAACACGCCGAGCTCGAGTTGTCCCCAGGGCGCACGGTGCTGTTGGGGGCCAATGGCAACGGCAAGACCAATCTGCTCGAGGCGATCGGTTATCTGGCGACGCTGGGGTCGCATCGGGTCTCCGCCGACGCGCCGCTGATCCGGATGGGGGCGACCCAGGCCCGGATCGGGGCGACCGTGGTGAACACGGGCCGCGAATTGCGCGTCGATGTGGAGCTCAAGCAGGGCAGCGCCAACCGGGCCCAGATCAACCGGTCGCCGGTGCGCCGGTCCAGGGAGATCCTCGGGATTCTGCAGACCGTGCTGTTCGCGCCGGAGGATCTGTCGCTGGTGCGCGGCGATCCGGGGGAGCGCCGACGGTTCCTCGACGAGTTGTGCACAGCCCGCCTGCCCAGGCTGGCCGGCGTGCGCGCCGACTACGACAAGGTGCTGCGCCAGCGCTCGGCGCTGTTGAAAACCGCTGGCCGCCATGTCCGTTCCCGCGCCGATCTGAGCACCCTCGACGTGTGGGACGGGCATCTGGCCGAGCACGCCTCGGTGCTGCTGGCCCAGCGATTGCGCCTGGTCCACGACCTGTATCCGTATCTGGCACAGGCATATCGGTCGATCGCGCCCGAATCACGGCCCGCGGCAATCGCTTATCGCTCGGGATATCTGCCGCCCGAACTCCTCGATCCGGCGCGCGAGCCGGGGGCCGACGACGTGGCGCACCTGCACGAGATCGTGCTGCGCGAGCTGGCCGCCGCCAGGAGCCGGGAACTCGAGCGCGGGGTGTGCCTGGTCGGCCCGCACCGCGACGACCTCGAGCTGCTTCTCGGCAGCTCGCCCGCGAAGGGCTTCGCCAGTCACGGTGAGTCCTGGTCGTTCGCGCTGGCGCTGCGGCTGGCCTCGTTCGAACTGCTGCGCAGCGCGGGCACCGAGCCGGTGCTGCTGCTCGACGACGTGTTCGCCGAACTGGATCGGCGCAGGCGGACCGCGCTGGCCGAGGTGGCCGCCGGCGCGGAGCAGGTGCTCATCACCGCGGCGGTGGCCGAGGACGTGCCGGCCGAGCTGGCCGCCGAACCGCTGCGGGTGCAAACGACCGGCGAAGCCGATCGGCGTACCTCACGAATCGTCACCGAGGTGGCCGAACAACCGGAAGATATGCACAGATAGCGATAGTTATCAACAGCAGCCTGTGGAAAACCGGCAACATGCTGGACATATGCCGGATCGGCCTGGACGGTGCTGTCGGCGCTCCGGCGTAGACTCAGTCCGCACTCGGCCAGCATCGACACCGGAAGGAACCGAGGTGAGCGAAGAGCCCGAACCGGAGCTGCGCGGGATCGATCTGGCCCGGCGCGCGCTGGAGGAGGCCAGGGCCGCTGCCAAGGCCAGCGGCAAGTCGGTCGGCCAGGGCCGGGCGTCCCCGGTCCGCAAGCTGCGCGCGGGTGGACGCAGGCGCACCGGCTGGTCCGGCGCAGGTCCCGACCCCCGTGATCCCCAGCTGTTGTCGGCCCTGACCGGGTCGATCGCGAAGAGTCGTGGCTGGTCGGGCAAGGTGGCCGAGGGCATGGTGTTCGGCCGGTGGACCAGCGTGGTCGGGGAGGATATCGCCTCGCATGCCACCCCGGTGACGCTGGAGGGCGGCGTGCTCAAGATCGCCGCCGAGTCCACCGCGTGGGCCACCCAGCTGCGCATGTTGCAGGGCCAGATCCTGGCCAAGATCAATGCCGCGGTCGGCCAGGGCGTGGTCACCTCGCTGCGGATCACCGGGCCCGCCGCGCCGAGCTGGCGCAAGGGCGAACGACACATCAAGGGCCGCGGGCCACGCGACACCTACGGATAGCCGGGCGGTGACCGGGGCGAGTTGCCTTGTGGCCGCAACGCTCTCGGGCCCCGAGTTTTGTACATGTGGACAAAACCTGTGGATAACTCGGAGCGGCCTCGGGGGCGGTCGATCGCGTTTCACGTGGAACCGCCGAACGCAAGTCTCACGCCAGTTCTGCCGGGCGGAAATCTCCGGAAGGCGGAATCTTGTCACCGTAGACCGATTTCTTGCATTCACGGCGGCGTCAGGGGTGTCGTAGGTGCACTGTAAGTTGGGCTTACCAGTAGGATGGTGACGTAACCAGCGGCGAACCCTCGACGCGTGCTGTGCAGTCCGCGTGCTGCCCGATCGCTGCGACAGGGATCAGCAAGTAAGGAGAGCTACCGACAAGTGGCTGCCAACGACTCCAACGCATCGGGCAACAAGCAGGGCTACGGTGCCTCCTCCATCACAGTCCTCGAAGGCCTCGAAGCGGTGCGCAAGCGCCCTGGCATGTACATCGGTTCCACCGGTGAACGCGGCCTCCACCACCTCATCTGGGAGGTTGTGGACAACTCGGTCGACGAGGCGATGGCCGGCTACGCGACGCGGGTCGACGTCACGCTGCTGGAGGACGGCGGTGTCGAGGTCATCGACGACGGCCGCGGTATCCCCACCGCCATGCACGCGCAGGGCATTCCGACCGTCGAGGTCGTCATGACGCAGCTGCACGCCGGCGGCAAGTTCGACTCCGACTCCTACGCCGTCTCCGGTGGTCTGCACGGTGTCGGCATCTCGGTGGTCAACGCCCTGTCGTCCAAGCTGGAAGCCGAGATCGACACCGACGGCTACCACTGGGCCCAGACCTACAAGGACGCCAAGCCGGGCAAGCTCATCCAGGGTGAGCCGACCAAGCGCACCGGTACGACGATCCGCTTCTGGGCCGACCCGGAGATCTTCGAGACCACCACCTACAACTTCGAGACGGTCGCGCGCCGCCTGCAGGAGATGGCGTTCCTCAACAAGGGCCTGACCATCACCCTCACCGACCAGCGGGTCAGTGAGTCCGACGTCACCGACGAGGTCGTCAGCGATACCGCCGAGGCGCCCAAGCACGCCGAGGAAGGCGTCGAGAAGCCGGTCGAGCACAAGGTCAAGACCCGCACCTACCACTACCCGGGCGGCCTGGTGGACTTCGTCCGCCACATCAACCGCACCAAGCAGGCCATCCACAACTCGGTGGTCGGCTTCACCGGTAAGGGCACCGGCCACGAGCTCGAGGTCGCGATGCAGTGGAACTCGGGTTACTCCGAGTCGGTCCACACCTTCGCCAACACGATCAACACCCATGAGGGCGGCACCCACGAAGAGGGCTTCCGCGCGGCGCTGACCACGGTGGTCAACAAGTACGCGAAGGAGAAGAAGCTCCTCAAGGAGAAGGACGGCAACCTCACCGGTGACGACATCCGCGAGGGCCTGGCCGCCATCGTGAGCGTCAAGGTCGGCGAGCCGCAGTTCGAGGGCCAGACCAAGACCAAGCTGGGCAACACCGAGGTCAAGTCGTTCGTGCAGCGCGCCTGCAACGAGCACCTGACGCACTGGTTCGAGGCCAACCCGGCCGACGCGAAGACCATCGTGCAGAAGGCGGTGTCCTCGGCGCAGGCCCGCGTGGCCGCGCGCAAGGCGCGTGAGCTGGTGCGCCGCAAGTCGGCCACCGACCTGGGCGGCCTGCCCGGCAAGCTGGCCGACTGCCGCTCCAAGGATCCGAGCAAGTGCGAGATCTACATCGTCGAGGGTGACTCCGCCGGCGGCTCGGCCAAGTCCGGCCGCGACTCGATGTACCAGGCGATCCTGCCGCTGCGCGGCAAGATCATCAACGTCGAGAAGGCCCGCATCGACCGCGTCCTCAAGAACAACGAGGTCCAGTCGATCATCACCGCGTTCGGTACCGGCATCCACGACGAGTTCGACATCGCGAAGCTGCGCTACAACAAGATCATCCTGATGGCCGACGCCGACGTCGACGGCCAGCACATCGCGACTCTGTTGCTCACGCTGCTGTTCCGGTTCATGCGCCCGCTGGTCGAGCACGGGCACGTGTTCCTGGCCCAGCCGCCGCTGTACAAGCTCAAGTGGATGCGCACCGACCCGGAGTTCGCCTACTCCGACCGCGAGCGCGACGCGCTGCTCGAGGCCGGTCTGGCCGCGGGCAAGAAGATCAACAAGGACGACGGCGTCCAGCGCTACAAGGGTCTGGGCGAGATGAATGCCAAGGAGCTGTGGGAAACCACCATGGATCCGTCGGTGCGGGTGCTTCGTCAGGTGACGCTCGACGACGCGGCCGCGGCCGACGAGCTGTTCTCCGTGCTCATGGGCGAAGACGTGGAGGCACGTCGCAGCTTCATCACCCGCAATGCCAAGGACGTCCGCTTCCTGGACGTGTAACCGGTGCAGCGCCGTAAGCGCGCGCCCGTGAAGCATGTCAGGCCCTCGAAGGAGATTTGATGACTGAGACCACGCTGCCGCCCTCCGGTGGTGCGGGCGACCGGATCGAACCGGTCGACATCCAGAACGAAATGCAGAGCAGCTACATCGATTACGCGATGAGCGTGATCGTGGGCCGCGCGCTGCCCGACGTGCGCGACGGCCTCAAGCCCGTGCATCGGCGCGTGCTCTACGCGATGTACGACAACGGCTACCGCCCCGACCGCGGCTATGTGAAGTCGGCCCGTCCGGTCGCCGAGACCATGGGTAACTACCACCCGCACGGCGACGCGTCGATCTACGACACCCTCGTGCGCATGGCGCAGCCCTGGTCGCTGCGCTACCCGCTGGTCGACGGCCAGGGCAACTTCGGTTCCCGCGGCAACGACGGCGCGGCCGCCATGCGTTACACCGAGTGCCGCCTGACGCCGCTCGCGATGGAGATGCTGCGCGATATCGACAGCGAGACCGTCGATTTCGTCCCCAACTACGACGGTCGCTCGCAGGAGCCGACCGTGCTGCCCGCGCGCGTGCCCGCGCTGCTGATGAACGGCAGCAACGGCATCGCGGTCGGCATGGCGACCAACATCCCGCCGCACAACCTCAACGAGCTGGCCGAGGCCATCTACTGGGCGCTGGAGAACTACGACGCCGACGAGGAGACCACCCTCGCCGCGTGCATGGAACGGGTCAAGGGCCCGGACTTCCCGACCCACGGCCTGATCGTCGGCGGCCAGGGCATCCACGACGCCTACACCACCGGCCGCGGCTCGATCCGCATGCGCGGTGTGGTGGAGATCGAGGAGGGCAGCCGCGGGCAGACCCAGATCGTCATCACCGAGCTGCCGTACCAGGTCAACACCGACAACTTCATCAACTCGATCGCCGAGCAGGTCAAGGACGGCAAGATCGCGGGTATCTCCGATATCCACGACGAGTCCTCCGACCGGGTGGGCATGCGCATCGTGGTGACGGTCAAGCGCGACGCGGTCGCCAAGGTCGTGCTGAACAACCTGTACAAGCACACCCAGCTGCAGACCAGCTTCGGCGCGAACATGCTCTCGATCGTCGACGGCGTGCCGCGCACGCTGCGCCTGGATCAGATGATCCGGTACTACGTCGACCACCAGTTGGAAGTCATCGTCCGGCGTACCCGCTACCTGCTGCGCAAGGCCGAGGAGCGGGCCCACATCCTGCGCGGCCTGGTCAAGGCGCTCGACCTGCTCGACGAGGTCATCGCGCTGATCCGCCGCTCGGCCAACACCGACACCGC
Organism: Nocardia sp. MH4; assembly: GCF_019266065.1. Classification (GTDB taxonomy): domain Bacteria; phylum Actinomycetota; class Actinomycetes; order Mycobacteriales; family Mycobacteriaceae; genus Nocardia; species Nocardia canadensis. The sequence goes on from NZ_LPNR01000134.1 coordinate 79,961, forward strand.
GCGCACCGGCCTGATGCAGCTGCTCGAGATCGACGACATCCAGGCCACCGCGATCCTGGACATGCAGCTGCGCCGCCTGTCCGCCCTGGAGCGGCAGCGGATCGTCGACGATCTGGCCAAGATCGAGCTCGAGATCGCCGACTACAAGGACATCCTGGAGAAGCCGGAGCGCCAGCGCGCGATCGTGCGCGACGAGCTGTCGGAGATCGTCGAGAAGTACGGCGACGACCGTCGGACCAGGATCATCGCCAACGACGGTGACGTCGCCGACGAGGACCTGATCGCCCGCGAGGACGTGGTCGTCACGATCACCGAGACCGGCTACGCCAAGCGCACCAAGACCGACCTGTACCGCTCGCAGAAGCGCGGCGGCAAGGGCGTGCAGGGCGCAGGCCTCAAGCAGGACGACATCGTCAAGCACTTCTTCGTGTCGTCCACCCACGACTGGCTGCTGTTCTTCACGAACAAGGGCCGGGTCTACCGGGCCAAGGCCTACGAGCTGCCCGAGGCCAACCGGACCGCGCGTGGTCAGCACGTGGCGAACCTGCTGGCGTTCCAGCCGGACGAGAAGATCGCCCAGATCATCCAGCTCAAGACCTACGAGGACGCGCCGTACCTGGTGCTCGCCACGCGCGCCGGCCTGGTGAAGAAGTCCAAGCTCACCGACTTCGACTCCAACCGGTCCGGCGGCATCGTCGCGGTGAACCTGCGCGACGACGACGAGCTGGTCGGCGCCGTGCTGTGCTCGGCCGACGACGATCTGCTGCTGGTCTCGGCGCACGGTCAGTCGATCCGCTTCTCCGCCACCGACGAGGCGCTGCGTCCGATGGGCCGCGCCACTTCCGGTGTGCAGGGCATGCGGTTCAACGCCGACGACGAATTGCTCTCGCTCAATGTGGTCCGCGAGGACACCTACCTTTTGGTGGCCACCGCGGGTGGGTATGCCAAACGTACGGCGATCGAGGAGTACACCGCGCAGGGTCGTGGCGGAAAAGGCGTATTGACAATTCAGTACGACCCGAAACGTGGCAGCCTGGTCGGTGCGCTCATCGTCGACGACGAGGACGAGTTGTACGCGATCACTTCCAGTGGTGGCGTCATCCGCACCGCAGCCAAGCAAGTTCGGAAAGCTGGACGCCAGACCAAGGGCGTGCGATTGATGAACCTCGCGGATGGCGATACCTTGCTAGCGATCGCGCGCAACGCCGACGAGCCCGATCCCGATCAGCTCACCGGCGACGCGGCTTCGGAGCAGTAACCCAACCAGCGGCGGCAACGAACGGATCTGAGGATTCCATTGACCACACCGAATCAGTCGAACGACGATCGGAACCAGACCAACGGCGTCACCGAGCGGATTGCCTCGTCTCCGATCCAGCCGCGGCCGATCCCACGCCAGGGCGGTCCGGCCGAGGGCGCGGCAGCGCCGGAATCCGGTGCCGCCGGGGGCGAATCGTTCGACCAGTCGACCGTGCGGATGGGCAACGAACCCACCCCGCCCGCCGGCAACGGAAAGGGCAAGTCGCCCTACCAGGACGGGTGGGCGCAGCTGCCGCAGCGCGAGCCGCAGTCGAACCTGTACCGGCCCGGTGAGGCCCCAAGCCAGGGGCGTCCGTCCTCTGGCGGTGCGGGCCCCTCGTCCGGTGGGCTGAAGGGCAGCGGCGCGTCCAATGCCAGGACCACCGCCGACCTGGCGGCCAAGGCGGCCCGCAAGGAAGCGGCGATGGTGAAGTCCGTCGGTATCGACGGACCGACCCGCAGCATCGCCCGTCCCGAGCTGGTCAAGGACATGCCGGACCTGTCCGAGGTGCGGCATCCGACGCCGGACGGCCAGGCCGCGCCCGCGGCGGCGCCCGGGCTGCCGATGG
>NZ_LPNR01000135.1 GCF_019266065.1 Nocardia sp. MH4
GTGGTGGAGTGGGCCATCATCAGGAAGCCGACGGTCTCGAGGCCGAGTTCGCGCGCCAGGCCGAAGTGCTGGATCGAGACGTCGGCCTCGGTGCAGTGCGTCGCGATGCGGCAGATGGACGCGCCGTTGTCCTGGGCGATCTTGATGTCTTCCTTGACGCCGACACCCGGCAGCATCAGGAAGGCGATGCGCGCCCGCTTGGCCGATTCGGCGGCGGCCTTGATGAGTTCCTGTTCCGGTGTTCTGGCGAACCCGTAGTTGAACGAGGAACCACCCAGGCCGTCACCGTGGGTGACTTCGATGACCGGCACTCCGGCGCCGTCGAGGGCGGTGACGATGTCGCGCACCTCGGTCGTGGTGAACTGATGGCGCTTGTGGTGGGATCCGTCGCGTAGCGAGGTATCGGTGACGCGGATGTCGAGATCAGCTGAGTAGACCATGGTTTCGAATCTCCTTACACCCGAGCCGAGATGATCTGGTCGGCCAGCACGTCACCCACGCGGGTGGCGGCGGCGGTCATGATGTCGAGGTTGCCCGCGTACGGTGGCAGGAAATCGCCGGCGCCTTCGACCTCGACGAAGATCGACACCTTGGCCATGCCACCGGAGATCACCGACGGCTCGTCGAACTGTGGATCGTTGAGCAGCCGGTAGCCGGGCACGTATTCCTGGATCGACTTCTCCATGCGGAAGATGCTCTCGGCGATGGCATCCCGATCGGCGTCCTCGGGGATGGCGCAGAAGATGGTGTCGCGCATGATCATCGGCGGCTCGGCCGGGTTCAAGATGATGATGGCCTTGCCGCGCTGCGCGCCGCCGATGGTCTCGACACCTTTGGAGGTGGTCTTGGTGAACTCGTCGATGTTGGCACGGGTTCCGGGACCGGCCGAGACCGAGGACACCGATGCCACGATCTCGGCGTAGGCGACCGGCACGACCCGCGACACGGCCGCGACCATCGGGATGGTGGCCTGGCCGCCACAGGTGATCATGTTGACGTTCATGGCATCGCGCAGCGAGTCCAGGTTCACCGGGGGAATCACGGCGGGTCCGACCGCGGCGGGGGTGAGGTCGACGGCGCGGATACCGGCGGCTTCGTATTTCGGCGCGTACGCGCGGTGCACGTAGGCGGAGGTGGCCTCGAACAGCAGATCCGGCTTCTCGTCGAGAGCCAGCAGCCAGTCCGCGCCCTCGGCGGAGGTTTCCAACCCCAGCCCGCGCGCCCGCTTCAGCCCCTCCGAATCCGGGTCGATGCCGATCATCCAGCGTGGCTCGATCTTGTCCGAGCGCAGCAGTTTGTAGAGCAGATCGGTGCTGATATTGCCGGATCCGACGATCGCGGCGGTGACTGTCCCGTTGGACACGTCGTGCCTCCTTGGCTAGGCGAAAGACAAACGGACGGAACCGAGTCCGGTGAACGTGGCGAGGAAGTCGTCGCCCGGACGGGCGTCGATGGCGCGAGTGCAGGAACCGGGCAGCACGATGTCCCCGGCTTTCAGGCGCACGCCGAAACCGGCGACCTTGCGAGCCAGCCAGGCCACCGCGATCACCGGATCGCCGAGCACCGCGTCGCTGCGGCCCTCGGCGATGACCTCGCCGTTACGGGTCAGCACGGCGTCGATGGCGGCGATGTCGATATCGCCGGGTGCGACGCGCTCCTTGCCGAGGACATACCCGGCGGAGGAAGCATTGTCGGAGATTGTGTCGCACAGACCGATCCGCCAGTCGGTGATGCGCGAGTCGATCAGCTCGATCGAGGGCGCGTAAGCGACGGTCGCGGCCAGTACATCGGCCTCGGTGCAGTCCTCGCCGGGCAGGTCGGCGCCGAGCACGAACCCGACCTCGACCTCCACGCGCGGCAGCAGGTACTTCGAGGTGTCGACCGGGACGTCCTCGAAGACCTCCATCTCGGCGAGCAGATGACCGTAGTCGGGCTCGTCGACGCCCATCATCTCCTGCATCGCCTTCGACGACAGCCCCACCTTGTGGCCGACGATCGTCGCGCCGTCGTCCAGCCTGCGCCGGATATTGAGCAACTGGATCTCGTAGGCGTCCACCACATCGATCGACGGATAGCGGTCGGCGATGGGGGACACCGCCACTCGATCCAGCTCCGCTCGCGCCAATTCGGCGGCGAGCTCGGCGCGCGCGCTGGTTGTCAGCATCCTGGTTCCCTCTTCTCCTCTGGTGATGCGCTCCCATGCTCGTCGGCGACCGGGGGGACGACCTCGGGTGTTCCCGCTGGATGGGCAGGAAATTGCGCGATCCGGCCGGGGATCATCGCGCACGCGGCGACCAGCACCAGCGTCATGGCCGCGATGGTCGCGAACACCAGATGCACGGCGGCCGAGAGCGTCTGCGGTGCGGGCGCGCCCGCACCGGCCAGGCGCGCGTTGACGATCGCGCCGAACACCGCGACCCCCACCGCGCTGCCCAGCGACCGCGCGAACATGGTGGCCGAGGTGACGACGCCGCGATCGGACCACGGCGCGCTGGTCTGCGCCGCGATGAGTGTCGGCGTGGCCACCAGACCCATGCCCGCGCCGACCACGAAACACGAGACGCCGACCTGCCACAGCGGCGACTGCTCGTCGAGCAGCAGCATGGTGGCCGTGCCGAGCGCCGCGACGAGACTGCCCAGCACCGCGCACGTGCGGAACCCGAAGCGCAGGTACACCTTTCCGGCCCGTGCGGCGGCCAGCGGCCAGCCCAGGGTGAGGCCGCCGGTGACGAGCCCGGCGACCAGCGCGCTGGTGCCGAGCACACCCTGATTGAACATCGGCACATAGGTCGTGAAGCCGAACAGCAGGGCGCCACCGAGCATGGCGGCGAGACTGCTCGCCACCACCACCCGCCGGGTGAACACCCACAGCGGCAGAATCGGGTGCTCGGCCCGGGATTCGACGGCGACGAACAGCGCGAGCGACAGGGCGGCGAGCCCGAACACGCCGAGCCCGGTCGGCGATCCCCACGCCCAGGCGCGACCGCCCTCGAGCAAACCCAGAACCAGCGCGCCCGCCCCGAGGGTCAGCAGCACCGCCCCCGCGTAGTCGACGCTGCGGCGATGGCGTGGCACCGTCTCGTGGAAGTTGCGCACCAGCATCCAGGCGGCCAGCGCGGCCAGCGGCAGATTGACCAGGAAGATCCACCGCCAGCCGAGGTAGTCGGCACAGATGCCGCCCAGCAGCGGGCCGGTCACCGAAGCCACCGCCCACACCCCGGCCAGATAGCCCTGCACGGTGGCCCGTTCGGCGAGGGTGTAGAGATCACTGGCGATGACCATGGTCGTCGGCTGGATGGCACCGGCGCCGATGCCCTGTACCGCGCGGAACACGATGAGCGCGAGCATGCTGGTCGCCACCCCGCACAGCAGTGAGCCGAGCGCGAACACCGCGACGCCGAACAGCATCACCGGCTTGCGGCCGAAGGTGTCGGCGAGCGCGCCGTAGATCGGCACGGTGACCGCCTGGGTGAGCAGGTAACTCGTGAACAGCCACGGGAACAGCGCGAAGTCGCCGAGACTGTCGGTGATCGAGAGCACGGCGGTCGCCAGGATCGTCGAATCGAGCGCGACCAGACCGGTGGCGAGCATGAGCGAGGCGAGCACGGGGCCGCGCTCCGAGCCGAACCCGACCTCGGAGCGCGCGGTATCGGTTGCCACAGGGCACCTCTCGGGTCAGAAGCGGATGCGCACCGAATCGGTGGTCGGGCGGGCCTGGCAGGCCAGCGTGTAGCCCGCGTCGATGTCCTCCTGATCGAGGATCGCGCTGGGGCCCATGCTCACCGCGCCGTCGACGACGGTGCAGGCGCACGAACCGCATTCGCCCTCGCGACAGGAGTACGGCACGTCGAGACCGTCGGCCAGCATCACGTCGACCAGGGTGCGCGATCGTGGCCAGCGCAGGGCGTGTACGGCGCCGTCGAGTTCCACCTCGACCTGCGCGGCGTCGCCCGCCTCCTCGTCCGCGATCGGCGCGGGCTCGGCGAACGGATCGCCCGACAGCGAGACGAACACCTCGGTGGTGATCCGCTCACGCGGCCACCCCGCGCCGGTCAGCGCCTCGGTCACCGCCGCCATGAACGGGCCCGGCCCGCACACGAACGACTCGTAGGACGCGTACGGCGCGGCGAACGCCGCCAGCTGGGCGGCCGTGGGCAGGCCCTGCACCGCTTCGAGCCAGTGCACCACGTGCACCCGGCCCGGATGGCGCGCCACCAGCTCGCGCAGCGCCTCGGCGAAGATCACCGACTCCTGCCCACGATTGGCGTAGAACAGCACCACTCGGCCCGTGCCGCGCACCAGCGCCGAGCGCAGGATCGACATCACCGGAGTGATGCCGCTGCCCGCCGCCCACAGCAGCAGATCGGTGTCGAGGGAGGCCGGGGTGAAGGTGCCCTGCGGCGGCAGCACGTCCAGGGTGTCGCCGACGGAGACGTTGTCGCACAACCAGTTCGAGCCGTAGCCGTCGGCGGTGCGCTTGACGGTCACCCGTGGCGGCTCGCCGGTGAACGGTGAGCTCGCCAGGGAGTAGCACCGGGCGACCGGCTCGGGCCGGTCACTCGGGATGCGCAGGGTCAGGAACTGACCCGGCCGGTAGGCGAACCGGTCGGCGGCGTCGTCGGGAACCTCGAACACGAGCGAGCGCGCGTCCGCGGTTTCCTCGATCACCGCCGCCACGCGCAGCGTCACCACCCGCGCGCCACGCGCAACGTCGACAGTCGCCCTCGTCACTGGTGTCCTCCTCGATCACAGAGCCGGTCTTGCGTGGCCACCGTCGCAGCTCACGCGCGCCGCGCTGCCCACCGATCCCGGTGGCCGGGAGATCGCCGCGCACTGTCCGCTGATCGGGAAGACCGGGGTCTGCGGTCGCGGCGGCGACCCTAGCGTCGGGCTCGTGGACACTCGATCTCCCGGGGGCGCCCGATGAACCGCATGCAGCACACCGTCGCGCTGGTGACCGGCGCGGCCGGGGGAATGGGCCGCGCCCATTGCCGTCGGTTGGCCGAGGAAGGCGCCGACATCATCGCCGTCGACATCGAGGCCGCCGCGGCGGGACTCGCGCAGACGGCGGCCGAGGTCGTGGACATCGGCCGCCTGTGCGTCACCGCCGCGGCCGACGTCCGCGACCAGGCCGCCCTGGACGTGGCGGTCGCCGACGGCGTGGCCGCGCTGGGCCGCCTCGACGTGATCGTCGCCAACGCCGGCATCTACAGCGACCTCGGCCTGTCCTGGGAACTGTCCGACGAGGCCTGGCAGCGCACCATCGACATCAACCTCACCGGCATGTGGCACACCGTGCGGGCCGGTGTCCCGGCACTGAGCGACGGCGGTTCGATCGTCATCGTCAGCTCCACCAACGGCATCACCGGCGCGGCCACCGCCTCGCACTACTCGGCGAGCAAGCACGCCGTGGTCGGTCTCGCCCGCACCCTGGCCAACGAACTCGGCCCGCGCGGCATCCGGGTCAACACCGTGCACCCCGGTTCGGTGGCGACGCCGATGATCCTCAACGACGCCGTGTACGCCAAGCTGCGCCCCGATCTGGCCCACCCCACCCAGGCCGACGCCGCCGAGGCCCTGGCCCAGCGCACCGTGCTGCCCGTGCCGTGGGTCGATCCGGTCGACATCAGCAATGCCGTGCTCTTCCTCGCATCCGACGAGTCCCGTTACGTGACGGGAACCCAGCTCGTGGTGGATGCCGGACTGACTCAGAAGGTGTGACATGGGACGGGTTTCGGGCAAGATCGCGCTGATCACCGGCGCCGCGCGCGGCATCGGCCGCGCCCAGGCCATCCGGCTGGCCGAGGAGGGCGCCGACATCGTCGCCGTCGACATCTGCGGACCGGTCGAGACCGTGGTGTCGCCGGGGGCGACTCCCGACGACCTCGCCGAGACCGTGCGCGCGGTCGAGGCGACGGGCGCCCGCATCGTGGCGGCCACCGTCGACGTGCGCGACGGCGCCGCGCTGCGGACGGCGGTCGACGCCGCCGTCACCGAGCTGGGTGGCCTCGACATCGTCTGCGCCACCGCCGGTATCAGTTCCAGCGCGGGCGCGCTGGAACTGACCGACCAGCAGTGGCAGACGATGATCGACGTCAACCTGACCGGCGTGTGGCAGACCTGCAAGGCCGCCACCCCGCACCTGATCCATCGTGGCGGCGGCGCCATGATCCTGACCAGCTCGATCGCGGGCCTGCGCGGGCTGGTCGGCGTCGCGCACTACACCGCCGCCAAGCACGGCGTGGTCGGCCTGATGCGCTCCCTGGCCAAAGAGCTGGCCCCGCACCATGTCCGGGTGAACTCGGTGCACCCCACCAACGTCGACACCCCGATGATCCAGAACGACATGGTGCGCAAAGTGTTCCGGCCCGACCGCGAGCACCCGACGCGCGAGGAGTTCGCCGAGGCGGCGGTGTCGATGAACATGCTGCCCATCCCGTGGGTCGAGCCCGTCGACATCGCCAACGCGGCGCTGTTCCTGGCCTCGGACGAAGCCCGCTACATCACCGCGGTGACCCTGCCCGTCGACGCGGGCTCGACCCAGCGCTGAGTTGTCCGGTGGTGCGGCCTCGACGGGCCGCGCCACCGCGACGCCGACAGCCGCTGACGCCGTCGGCCCGGACACCATCCGGCTCCGGCCGACATCGCTTCCGGTCGATATCGCCGATCTCAGCTGGTCGGCACGAGATCGGCGAGTCCGGTCATGGACCGGGGGAGCTCGCCGTGGTGGAGCACGCCCAGCCGCTGGGTGGCGCGGGTCAGGGCGACATAGAGCTCGGCCGCGCCGCGGGGACCGTCGGCGAGGATCCGTTCCGGCTCGACGACCAGGACGGCGTCGTACTCCAGACCCTTGGTCTCCGACGCGGTGACCGTGCCCGGCACCCCGGGCGGACCGATCACCACGCTGGTGCCTTCCCGCCCGGACTCCGCGCGAACGAATTCCTCGATGGCCGTGGCGAGTTCGTCCGTATCCACGCGGCGCGACCACGGCTGGACGCCACATGCGCGCACCGACTCCGGCGGCCGCACGTCCGGGGCGAAATCGGCGAGCACCGCCGCGGCGACGGTCATGATCTCGGCGGGGGTGCGGTAGTTGACGGTCAGCGCGCGATAGGCCCAGCGGCCCGGAACGTACGGCTCCAGCATTGATGCCCACGACGTCGCACCCGCCGCCGACCGGCGCTGCGCGAGATCACCCACGATCGTGAAGGATTTGCCGGGGCAGCGGCGCATCAGCACCCGCCACTCCATCTCCGACAATTCCTGCGCTTCGTCGACGACCACGTGCCGGTAGGTCCACTCCCGGTCCGCGGCAGCACGTTCGGCGAGTTCCCTGGTGTCGCGTTCGAGGAAGCGTTCGGCCAGATCCTCGCCGAAGAGCATGTCCTGGGCGAACAGGTGATCCTCGTCGTCCATGTGGTCCTCCCGGCCGACCATGTTCTCGAGCACCCGCGCGGCGTAGGCGGCCTCGGCCCTGGCCTCCCGCTCGGCGGTGTCGTCGACGGGCTGGTGCTTGCCCAGCAGGTCGACGAGCTCGTCGAGCAGCGGCACATCCGAGACGGTCCAGGCGGTGCCCTCGGCGCGATACAGCGCGGCATCGGCGCCCGCCGCCCGCAGCCGATCGTGCGACGAATACAGCTCGGAGAGCAGGGTTTCCGGCGTCAGGATCGGCCACAGGTCGTCGAGCGCGGCGGTGAACGCGGTGTGGTCGGCGAGTTCGGCGACCAGGTCGGCGCGCAGCTGTTCCCACGCCTCGCGGTCGTCGCGGGTGAGCCAGCCCTGCCCGATCCGGCCGATCGCGCGCTCGGTGAGGACGTAGGTGACGATCTCGCGGAACACCGCGCGCGCCTCGTTGTGCGGGCGTCCGCTCGCCCGTGCCTCCTCGCTCGCCCATCGCGCGGTCTCGGCGTCGATCCGCACGGTGACGTCGGCGAGCTCGATCGGCACCGGGTCCGCCGGCAGCCGCTGCCGGTCCGCGATCGCCGCGGCGAGGACGTCGAGGATCCGCAGTGAACCCTTGTGCCGTGCCGCTTCCGGTCCGTCCTCGGCGGTCACGCGCAGTCCCGGTACCAGCTCACCCGCGGTCGTGAAGACCACATTGGTCTCGCCCAGCGACGGCAGCACATGCGAGATGTGCTGCAGGAAGGCCGGGTTGGGCCCGACCACCAGCACGCCCTGGCGTTCCATCCGCTCGCGCTGGGTGTAGAGCAGATAGGCGACGCGGTGCAGCGCCACCACGGTCTTGCCGGTGCCGGGACCGCCCTCGATCACCAGCACGCCGGGATGGTCGAGCCGGATGATCTCGTCCTGCTCGGCCTGGATCGTCGCGACGATGTCGCGCATGCCCTCCCCGCGCGGCGCGTTGACGGCCGCGAGCAGGGCCGCGTCGCCGCGCTCGTCGCCGTCCGGCCTGCCGAGCACCTCGTCGGTGAACTCGGTCACCCGGCGGCCGCGGGTGTGGAACTGGCGGCGCCTGCGCATGTCCTCCGGCGAGGCCGCGGTCGCGACATAGAAGGCGCGGGCGGCGGGCGCGCGCCAGTCGAGCAGCAGCGGCTCGAAGTCGTTCGCCTCGTCGAACAGGCCGATGCGGCCGATGTAGGACGCCTCTCCGGAGAGCGCGTCGAGCCGGCCGAAGCACAGTCCGTTGTCGGCCACGTCCAGGCGCTTGGCCTCCTTGGCCAGCGCGCGGGCCTCGAAATCCCGGTCCATGGCCGACACGCCCGTGCCGCGCAGTGTCGCGCTGTAGCGACCCTTCACCCTGGCGCGTTCGGCGTCGAGCCGCGCGTACAGACCGTCCACGTAGTGCTGCTCGGACCGTAGTTCGTCCTGATACCCCTGAATTGACACCTGCCCTCACTTTCCCGGTTCACCGATCCCGGCGGAGCGCGTCGATCACACCCGTTTCCGCAGCTTCTGGCTACGGCGGACGATTATGCGGCACCACCGGGGCCTTGCGGCAAGGCCCCCTGTGCGCTATATGTTGGATACGGAAGGGGAGTGAGGACTCCTCCCGTCCAGTGCACAGGGGGCCGTGGGCACAGAGCATCGGGATCGGCGATCACGCCGTCCGGTCGGCCTCCTTGCGGGTCAGGAACGCCAGTACCGCCGACTCGAATTCGTCCTTGCGCTCGATCATCGCCCAGTGCCCGCAGTTCGGGAACACGTGCAGTTCGGCGCGCGGGATCGTGCGCATCGGGATCAACGCCATATCCAGCGGGCTCACCCGGTCGTCGCGGCCCCAGGTGATCAGGGTCGGCGCCTGCACCTTGTGCAGCATCGCCCACGGCGGGGGCGCGTCCGAGGCCTCCATCGCCCGCACCATCATCGCGAACGCGGCCTTGCTGTACATCCGGCGCGCGCTGTCGAGCGTGGCCGGGTCGGTGGCCTGGGTCCAGCGCTCCTCGATGAGCTCGTCGGTGACCATGGCCGGGTCGTAGACCATCGAGTGCAGCCACTGGATCAGCCGCTCGCGGGTGGGCTCCTCGGTGAACTCCTGCAGCAGCTTGATGCCCTCGCCGGGGCCCGGGCTGAACAGGTTGCGCCCGATGCCGCCGATCGTCACCAGCTTGCCGACCCGCTCCGGATGCGCGATCGCGTAGTTGAGCGCGACGCCACCGCCCATCGAATTGCCGATGATGTCGACACTGTCCAGGCCCAGCGCATCGACGAAGCGGACCACCGCGTCGAGCGCGGTGACCATCGGATGCCCGCCGAAGTCGTCGCTCACCCCGAAGCCGGGGAATTCCAGGACCAGGCACCGGAATCGGTCGGCGAACGTGGCGAGATTGCCGCGGTAGTTGCGCCACCCGGTGACCCCGGGGCCCGACCCGTGCAGCAGCAGCAGCGGCGGACCGTCGCCGGCCTGGTGGTAGCGCAGCACGCCCGCGTCGGTGCGGATCTCGCGCAGGGTGGCCTCGTAGCTCAGCTCGGTCATGCGTGCGTGCCCCCGTCGATGCGGATCTCGGTGCCGGTGATGAACGCGCCGTCCTCGGAGACCAGCATCGCGATCACGCCGGCCACCGCGCTCGGATCGCCCATGCCCGCGCCGCCGGATTCCTGATCGGTCGGCAGGGCGGGCGACAGCTTCGAGAACAGCGCCCAATCGGCGTCGGCGGGCACGTAACCCGGTGTGGCGTCGGTGATGCCGGACTTGATGCTGCCCGGCGCGACGCACACCGCGCGCAGGCCCTTGCCGCCGTATTCGAGGGCGATGGCGTGGGTGAAGGACTGGATGCCGCCCTTGCTCGCCGCGTAGGCCGCCATGTAGGGGTGCGCGAAGGCCGCCGAGGTGGAGCTGAAGTTCACGATCGTCGCGCGCGGGTTGGCCAGCAGGGCGGGCAGTGCTTCGCGGACCACCAGGAAGGTGCCGGTGAGATTGACCCGCAGGATCAGCTCCCACAGCTCGAGGGAGGTCTGCTCGGTGTGCGAGGCGCGCAGGATGCCCGCCGCGTTGACCAGCGAGTCCAGCCCACCGAGAGTCTGCACCGACGAGCGCACGCCCTCGATCACCGACTGCTCGTCCCCGATGTCGAGGGTCAGAGTGGTCAGCCGGTCCGCGGTGCCGCGTTCGGTGGCCCGCGCCAGGGTGGCCGCGAGACCGTCGGCCGACACGTCGGCGCCGACCACTCGGGCGCCCTCGTCGAGCAGCCGGAGCACGGTGGCCTGTCCGATGCCGGACGCGGCGCCGGTGACCAGTGTCCGGTGGCCGTCGAGTCTGTTCATGAGTCGTCTCTCCTAGGTGTGGGGGTCAGCCGAGCCGGCCGGGAACCGGCTCGTGCCGCAACTGATCGGTCGCCAATTCGCCCGCGCGAACCGCGTCGTCGATCGAATCGCGCAGTGCCGAGCAGGTGGGGATCCAGCTGCTCGGCTCGCCGAGAGCCGCGCGCCGGGCGAATTCCGGGCAGGCGGACTCGGCGTCGTCGAGCCACTGGACGCTGGTGTGGCTGGGGCTGAACTTCTCGGCCAGCACCTTGTTGCCGCAGCTCGCGCATTCGACGGGATGCATGATGCCCGCCTCAGCGCTCGCCCGCGGCGTGCCGCGCGCCGACGTAGCCGAACACCATCGCGGGACCGATGGTCGCGCCCGCGCCGGCGTAGTCGTTGCCCATCACGGCCGCGGAGGTGTTGCCGGCGGCGTAGAGGCCGGGGATGGGCGAGCCGTCGGCGCGCAACACCTGGGCGTCGGCGTTGTAGACCAGACCGCCCTTGGTGCCGAGGTCGCCGATGCGCACGCGCAGCGCGTAGTACGGGCCCCTGTCCATCACATCGAGCGCCGGCGTCGCCAGCGTCGGGTCACCGTAGTAGTTGTCGTAGGCGCTGTCCCCGCGACCGAAGTCGGCGTCGTGGCCCGCGCGCGCGAATCCGTTGAACCGGTCGACGGTCTCGCGCAGCGTGGTGACGGGAACACCGATCGCGGCGGCCAGGCCGTCGATGTCGGGTGCGCTCTGCACCAGACCGCTCGAGGTCCACGCGGCGGGGAACTTCTGCCCGGGCACGATGCCGCCGATGGGATAGCGGCTCTTGGCCTTCGCGTCGAAGATCAGCCAGGCCGGGTCGTGGCTGCCGCGCAGCTGGGCGTGCACGAACGTGACGTACGGCGAGGCCTCGTTGGTGAAGCGCTTGCCGGAGCTGTCGACGATGATCGAGCGCGGGATCGACCGCTCCGAGACCAGCACCTGATTGATGCCGTCGGGCCGCTGGAACGACGGCATCCACCACGCGTCGTCCATCAGATCGACCGCGGCGCCGACCCGCTCGCCCGCGACGATGCCGTCACCGGTGTTGTCGGTCGAGGCGGCGCTGAAGTTGTCGCGTCCGCCCTCGGGCAGATAGCGCTTGCGCATCGCCTGGTTGTGCTCGAAACCGCCGGTGGCCAGCAGCACTCCGGCGCGCGCCCGGATCCGGATCTCGCGGCCGTCGCGTTCGGCGACGACGCCGAGCACCGCGCCCGACTCGTCGGTGATCAGCGAGCGCAGCGGCGTGTTCAGCCACAGCGGCACGCCGGCGTCGCGCAGGGCCAGCCGCAGCCGCGCGATCAGCGCTCGGCCCAGGGTGTCCGTGTGCCTGCGCAGCAGGATCGCCTTGACCGCCCGCAAGCCGGTCAGCAGCGCGGTCCAGCGCGCCTTCCAGGTGCGGGTCACCATATTGAGCTGGACGAAGTCCTTGGAGGTGATGAACAGCCCGGGCGGGGTCGCCAGCGCCGCCGGGCGCAGCAGATCCTCGTCCTCGCCGAGCTGCTTGAGGTCGACCGGCAGCGGTTCGATGGAGCGGCCCGCGGGACGACCGCCCGGCGCCTCGGGGTGATAGTCGGAATAGCCGGTGCACCACTGGAACCGCAGGTGCGGGCTGGTCTCGAGGAAGGCCAGCATGCGCGGGCCCTCGTCGATGAAGGCGTCGAGGTTGCCGGTGGGCACCCGGTCGCCGACGACGGCGTCGAGGTAGGCGCGCACATCCGCGCGGGAATCGCCGAGACCCTCGCGCAGCAGCGTCGGATTGTTCGGCACCCAGATCCCGCCGCCCGAGAGCGCGGTGCTGCCGCCGTACACCGCGGCCTTCTCGATGACGAGGGTGTCGAGCCCGCGATCGGCGGCCGCGAGCGCGCCGGTCAACCCGCCCGCGCCGCTGCCGACGACGAGGAAGCCGACTTCGTGATCCCAGTGTTGTTCGGTCGCAGTCACTCTCGCCTCGCTCAGCCGACGACCATGTCGTCCTGGGACCAGAACGCGCGCATGCTGGTGATGCGGGCGTCCTCGTCGAAGGTCATGACATCGATCGGATCGAGGGTGAACTTCTGGTCGCCGAACTCGGTGACCACCCGGAAGCTGAACGCGGCGCTGTCGCCCGCGACGCGCACGCTGAACAGTTCCGTCGAGCGCCGCAGCGGCTCGATGGCCTCGTAGAACTTCGTGATCGCGGCGTGGCCGACATGCGGTTCGGAGCCGACCGGATCCTCGACCGTCGCGTCCTCGCGGTAGAGGGCGACGACATCGGCAGCCGTACCGCTGCCGACGGCCTCCACATATTTGCGCACCGTCGCGCGAATGTCGTCCGCTGAAGCCATCGTGTTGCTCCTGAAATGTCGAGAAGTGGGGATCTGTGAACCGAACCACATCCGGTGGCCGGTGGACACGGGTCCCTCCCGGCCAGCGGGAGGGACCCGGGCGGGCCTATTCGCCCAGCATGTGCCGCACGGCGAGGTGGCTGAACAGCATGGACGCGCCGATCGGGTTGCCACCGCCGGGGTAGACCTCACCGCTGACCGCGGCCATGGTGTTGCCCGCCGCGTAGAGGCCGGGGATCGGCGCGCCGTCGCGGCCGAGCACCCGCGCCGCCGAGTCGGTGCGCAGGCCGCCCTTGGTGCCGAGGTCGGAGATGCCGAACGCCGCGGCGTGGTACGGGCCCTTGTCGATGGTCACCAGCGGCGGTTCGCCGCCGGAGAAGGCGCGGTCGTAGGCCTCGTCGCCGCGCCCGAAATCGGGGTCGACGCCGGTGGCGACCATGCCGTTGAACCGTTCCACGGTCGCCTCGAGATTCGCCGCGGGCACACCGATCTTCGCGGCCAGCTCGGCGAGGGTGTCGGCGGTGTGCCACAGGCCCGCGTCGACGTATTTCTGCGTCTCGACCATGGACACGTTGGTAGCCTTGATCGGCGGCACCTCGCCTTCGGTGTCGTCGTAGATCATCCAGAACGGCAGGGTCAGGCCGCGCTCGGTCATCTGCCGGATGACCTCGCGGCCGAGCCGGTCGTAGGGCGCCGACTCGTTGACGAATCGGTTGCCGTCCTGGTCGACGAAGATGCCGCCGGTGAACCACAGCGCGAACGCCGAGCGCCCGTCCGGGTGGGTCAGGCCCGGTGACCACCACGCCTGATCCATGAGATCGGTGTCGGCGCCTGCCGCGATGCCTGCCTGATGCGCCAAGCCCTGATTTCCCCAGGGTCCCATGGTGTCTCGCGCCTCGCCGGGCACGCCGTAGTGCTTGCGCAGCTCGTCGTTCTGCTCGAAACCGCCCGCGGCGAGCACCACGCCGCGGCGCGCGCGGATCGCGACCCGGTCGCCGTCGCGTTCGACGATCGCACCGGTCACCACGCCGTCCTCGACGACCAGCTCCACCAGCGGCGACTCCAGGTAGAGCTTGGCGTGCGGGTAGGTCGACAGCGCGCGCAGCATGCGCCCGATCAGCGCCTGCCCGCCGATCAGCAGCTCCGGCAGCGCGGCGCCGAGCCGGTCGGTATCGAGCGGTCCGCGCAGCGACTCGCGCAGCTCGCCCAGCTCGGCGGCGGGCAGCGGCGTGGGCATGATGTGGCGCTGCCCGTCGAGCCTGGCCTTGGGCGCCTTACCGAAGTAGTCCGGCCACGGCAGCATCTGGAACTCGAAATGGTCGTCGGCTTCGAGGTATTCGATGAGGTCGCGACCCCGCCGCACGTAGGTCTGCTGCAGCTCGTCGGGGGTGCGGTCGCCGACGACGGCCCGGTAGTAGGTGAGCGCGTCGTCGAGGGTGTCGTCGGTGCCCGCGCGCTCCAGCACCGGGTTGCACGGGAACCAGACGCCACCGCCACCCGAATACGCCGTCGTGCCGCCGAACTTGTCGGTCGCCTCGACCACCGCGACGCTGAGCCCTTCGCGGGCGGCGGTGTAGGCGCCGGCCAGGCCACCGCCCGAGCCCGCGACCAGCACGTCCACCTCGTCGTTCCAGTCCACCACTGTTTCCTCCTGGTACCACCTCGTTGTGGCGATGACGGTAGGTCGGGTGACGGCGGTCACGGAGCGGACCATCCCGATCACCGGGAGGCGATCGGGACCCGAACGTGCCGGTCAGCGGGAAGGACGTCTGCTCTCCCGGCCCGCGCGTCCTTAGCGTCGCTCGCAGAGAACCGGTCTCCATCGAAAGGTAGGCACTGTGAACCCCGAGACCCCATCGGCATCAGTGAAGGGCCCGGCCGACGTCGACGTGGTCGTCGTCGGCGCCGGCATCGCCGGCCTGTACGCACTGCACCGCTTCCGCGGCAGCGGACTGACCGTGCGGGTGTTCGAGGCAGGCGAGGGCGTGGGCGGCGTCTGGTATTGGAACCGCTACCCGGGCGCGCGGTGCGACGTGGAGAGCGTGGACTACTCGTACTCGTTCGACGACGCGCTGCAGCAGGAGTGGAACTGGAGCGAGAAGTACGCCACCCAGCCCGAGATCCTGTCCTACCTCGAACACGTCGCCGATCGCTACGACCTGCGCCGCGACATCGAATTCGGCACCCGCGTCACCGATATCGTGCTCGACGAGCGGACCCTGCGCTGGCAGGTCGACACCGACACCGGCCGGACCGTCTCGGCCCGGTTCGTCGTGCTGGCCACCGGTCCGCTGTCGAACGCGAACACCCCGGCCATCGACGGCCTCGGCTCCTTCGCGGGCCGGGTGCTGCACACCTCGCACTGGCCGCACGAAGGCGTCGACCTGACCGGACAGCGGGTCGGCGTGATCGGCACCGGATCCTCCGGCATCCAGACCATCCCGTGCCTGGCCGAACAGGCCGAGCGGCTGCACGTCTTCCAGCGCACCGCCAATTACAGTGTGCCCGCGGGGAATACACCGCTGAGCGAGGCCGATCGGCAGGCGCAGAAGGCGAACTACGCCGAGCGCAGGCGGCTGTCGATGGCCAGCGGCGGCGGTTCCCCGCATCAGGCGCACCCGATGTCCGCCCTCGCGGTGAGCCCGCGGGAACTGCGCGAGGCCTACGAACAGCGCTGGGCCCTGGGCGGCGTGTTGTTCAGCAAGACCTTTCCCGATCAGCTGGTGAGCCTGGCCGCCAACGACACCGCGCGGGAGTTCTGGGAGGAGAAGGTGCGGGCCGTGATCGACGACCCGCGGGTCGCCGACCTGCTGGTTCCGCGTGATCACCCGATCGGCACCAAGCGGATCTGCACCGACACGAACTACTACCAGACCTACAACCGCGCCAATGTCGAGCTGGTGGACCTGAAGGCCACCCCGATCAGCCGCATCGACGCCGCGGGCGTGCACACCACCGCGGCGCACTACCCGCTCGACACCCTGGTGCTGGCCACCGGATTCGACGCGATGACCGGCTCGGTGTCGCGGATGAACATCGTCGGCCGCGGTGGCGAATCGCTCAACGAGGCCTGGCGGGAGGGACCGAAGACCTATCTGGGGCTGGGCGTGACGGGCTTCCCGAACCTGTTCAACCTGACCGGCCCCGGCAGCCCGTCGGTCCTGGCCAACATGGTGCTGCACTCGGAACTGCACGTCGACTGGGTGGCCGAGGCCATCGGTTACCTCGACAGCAGGGGAGCGGTGGGGCTCGAGGCCAGGCCGGACGCGGTGGCCGAGTGGGTCCGCGAATGCGCGAGCAGGGCCGCGGGAACGCTGATGACCCAGGCGAATTCGTGGTACCTGGGCGCCAACATCGAGGGCAGGCCGCGGGTGTTCATGCCCTTCGTCGGTGGCTTCGGGGTCTACGGCGAGATCATCGCCGAGGTCGCGGCCGCGGGATACAAGGGTTTCGACGTCCTCGAGGCGTGAGACACGACGGCGGGGTGGTCCGGATCGGACCACCCCGCCGTCGTCGGTCAGGCCGCGAACCCGCCGAACCCGCCGCGGTAGTACAGCAGCGGCTTACCACCTTCGGTGGCCCGCAGATCGACGATCCGGGCCAGCACCACCGTGTGATCGCCCGCGTCGTGCTCGAGCTCGACGCTGACCTCGATGTGGGCCAGCGCCCCGGCCAGCGCGGGCGCGCCGTTGCCCGCCCGGTCCCAGTCGACGCCGGCGAACTTGTCGGCGCCGCTGACCGCGAACCGGCGGCACAGCTCGCTCTGCTCCTCGGCCAGGATGTTGATGCACAGGGCGCCCGCGGCGCGCAGCAGCGGCCAGCTGGTGGAACTCTTGGCCGGGCAGAACGACACGTACGGCGGGTCCAGCGACACCGACACCACCGACTGGCAGGTGAAGCCGAGCGGCCGCGTCCCGTCGTGAGCGGCGATCACCGCGACGCCGGTCGCGAAATGACCGAGCACTCTGCGCAGGTCGGCGGGGGCAGGGATACCTGCGTCGACGACGACGTTGTCTGCATTCATAGGGGTCCTCCCGAACGGAATTCGTTGCCCCCACGATCCGGGGTGAGCGGGGACCGGCTCAAGACGTTCTCCCGGTCAGCGGTTGTCGGCGGGCAAAAGGTGGTACCCGCGGTTGCTAACATGCACCGATGGCGACTCCCGACCCCGATCCCGGCGTGCCCAACCTGCCGCCGACCAGCTGGGCGGTTCTCGCCATGCTCTCCTACGAGGAAGAGGTCTCCGGCTACGACCTGAAGAAGTGGGCCGACTGGAGCCTGCGCTACTTCTACTGGACGCCGTCCTACAGCCAGATCTACGCCGAGCTGAAGAAGCTCGAGCAGCACGGTTTCGCGAGCTCCCGGCTCGACCACGACAACGCCATGCGCGGCAAGCGGCTCTATCGGATCACCGACGCGGGCCGGGCAGCGGTGACGCTGTGGTGGAACAAGGCGCCGGTCGATCCGTCGGTGCTCAAACACCATGTGCTGGTGCGGGTCATGTTCGGTCACCTCGGCTCGCCGGATCGGCTCAAGCAGATCCTGCGCGACCACATCGACGACGTCGACCAGCTCGAGCAGCGGGCCGCGATCGACGCCGAGGCCGCCAAATCCGAACCGGGCTGGGCCTATTCGCAGATCGTGCTGCAGTGGGCGCAGCGCCACTACGCGGCCGAGCGGGAACTGGCCCAGCAACTGATCGACGACATCGACAACGCGGCCACGATCCTGGCCGGTGCCGAACACGACGATCGCGCCGACTACCCCCACCCGACCCCGGGCCGCTGGCGCGAGATCGAGCAGCGGGTCCGCGAGGAAGAGGGCCTGCAGCACGACCCGGCGGAGTAGGTGTGGGGCGCTCGCGGCCCCACGACCGATTACTTCGCGGTCAGCCGCTGGGACCGCGTGATCATCGACGACCCGCTGACCGGGTCGCCGATGATCGTGCCGCGGCCGCGTGGGGCGTAGCCGCTCAGCGCGTGCCCAGTGCCTCGCGCACCATCGCCCAGATCTCGGCGCGGGCGGCGGTGGTCGCGGCCAGCGACGGGATGGTGAGAAAGCCGTGGAACAGGCCGTCGTAGCGGCGGTGCCGCACCGCGACGCCGTCGTCGGCGAGCCGGCGCGCGTAGGCGTCGCCCGCCGAGCAGGGCGGGTCGAGTTCGGCGGTGATCACGATCGCGGGCGGCAGGCCGGCCAGCGAGGCGGCCCTGGTCGGCACCAGGCGGACGTCGTCGGTGCCGTGCGGGGCGTACTGCCGCCAGTACCAGCGCATCGCGCTCGTCGTGTTGTAGTGGCCGGTGCCGAAGCGCCGATAGGACTCGGTCTCGAAGTCGTCGTCGATCACCGGGTACAACAGGATCTGCGCCGCGACCGCGGGGCCGGCGCCGTCGCGGACCGCAATGGCCACGGTCGCGGCGAGATTGCCGCCCGCGCTGTCGCCGGCCAGCGCGATCCGCGCCGGGTCGCCGCCGAACGCGCCCGCGTGCTCGGCCACCCAGCGCAGCGCGGCGAGGACGTCCTCGTGCGCGGCGGGTCCCCGGTGCTCGGGCGCGAGCCGGTAGTCGACCGCGACCACGATCGCGCCGACGCCCTCGGCCATCGATCGGCAGAACTCGTCGTGACTGTCGAGATCGCAGAAGACGAAGCCGCCGCCGTGAGCGAATACGATCACCGGCAGCGGTGATTCGTCGCGGTGTGGTCGATAGACGCGCAGAGTCAGGTCGCCGCCGGGGCCCGCGATGACGATATCGCGCGCCTCGCGCATGTCGGGCAGGTACTTCAGCGGCGCGCGCCTGCCGAGGATGGCGGCGCGCACCTCGGCGGCCTGCATCGTGGCGATGTCGGGGAAACCGGCGTCGAGCGTGGCGAGCATCGCGGCCACTTCGGGGTCCGGCACCGCACCCGGTCCGGTGGTGGGATAGACGCGGACAGTCACTGACCCTCCTGGAGATTCTCGCGACGCGGTCCGACGGTCGAACCGGTCGTCGGCCCACCGTAGAGCCGGGCCGCGGCGGTGCGGACCCCGTTCTCCCGCTGGGCGGAAACCCCTGGTCGACGTGCCACGCGAGGTGCCTACCGTCGGCCCATGAACACCACGAAGGTCTACGTGACCGACACCGTTGTGACGAAACCCGGGCGGGCCAGGGACTTCGTCGACGCCTATCTGCGTGAGTACGTGCCGGGGGCCCGCGAGCGAGGGATGACGCTGGAGCGGATCGTGGTGAGTCCACCGATCTGGTTTCCCGACGAGTCCAACACCGTCACCGCGACCTGGGTGCTCGACGGCGCCGAGGGGTGGTGGGCGATGACCTGGCAGGGGCGCTCCGATCCGGCGGTGCGGCGGTGGTGGTCCGGCGTGGACGACCTGGTCGCGCAGCGCACGCGCTGCACCGGCGCCGAGGTGTCCGATGTCGAGCGGCTCGCCGATGTTTGAGGTCGTTCGGCTGGTGCATTGTGCGGCGGCGGGCGGTCCGGCGGCGGATCGGCTCAGGACCGAGCTGGGTGCGGCGGTGTCCGGGATGGCCCGCCGGGTGCTGGTCCAGCCCACGCTGCCGGGGGTTCGCAACGGCGGTGACGTGCTGGCGCACCTGCGCTTCGACGGGGCGGCGGAGTGGCGGGCCTGCGCGGGTGCGGTCGACGCGGTGCTGGCCGATCCCGGCATCACACATGTCGACGGCGCCGAGTACGACGGCGGCATCGGCGGTTTCGCCGAGCCTCGCGCGCCCGGCTCGGTGTACCGGGTGCTGCTGTTGCGGGTCGCGCCGCAGACCCCGGACGCGACGGTGGAGCGCTTCGAGGCGGACCTGCTGCGGATGCCGCGCTATATCCCGACGATGCTGTCCTGGCGGTTGAGCCGGGTGCGTCGCGGCATCGGGTCCGTGCCGTGGACCCATGTCTGGGAGCAGGAGTTCACCGATCTGGACGGACTCGACGGCCCGTATCTGATGCACCCGGTGCACTGGGCGCACGTCGACCGGTGGTTCGATCCGGAGTGCCCCGACGTGATCGTGCGCGACCGCGTCTGCCACAGCTTCTGCGAGAACGACCCCGCCTGACCCCGGCCGCCGCCCGCTCCCGCCGGGCGGCGTACCGCGCGATCACGCGTAGCGGGGCGCGCGGTGGTCGGTGGCGACCCGGGCCGCGGGGCCGACGCCCAGCGGGCGCGGATGCTGCTGCAGGGTGGGACGGACCCGCACCCGGCCGTCGTCGACGTGGCGCCAGATGTTGAGCGCCGTCGTGCGCACCGGCGCGCTGAGCCGATGGTCGAACACCATCCGGTCGATCGGCCCGCACACCGACACCGCGGCCACCGCGGACTCACCGAGATCGCCGATCGGGGCGGCGATGCAGCCGAAGCCGGCCAGTGATTCCTCGCGCTCGACCGCGACCCCGTGCGCGCGCACCTTGTGCAGTTCGAGATCGAGCTGGGCGCGGGTGGTCAGCGAGTACTTGGTGCGCGCCGTGGCCTGACCGGTGACGACCTCGGCCAGCCGGTGCTCGTCGGAGTAGGCCAGGATCGCCTTGCCGACCGCCGTACAGTGCGCGGGCCGCCTGCCGCCGACCCGCGTCGGCACCGCGGCGGCCAGATCGCCGCCCACCTTGTCCAGGTACACGACGTCGGGACCGTCCAGCACGGCCAGGTGCACGACGAACCCGGTGACCCGGTGCAGCTCGTGCAGGAACGGCATCGCCGCGCGATGCAGCCGGTCCTGGTGCACGGCCAGCGAGCCGAGCTCCATCAGCCGGATCCCGAGCTCGTAATCGCGCCCTTCGCGGCGGAGCCAGCGCAGCTGCACCAGCCGTTCCAGCATGCGATGCGCCGAGGACCGGGGTAGCCCGGTCCGCCGGACGATCTGGGCGAGCGTGAGCCTGCCCGGGCCGTCGAAGGCGTCGAGCAGCAGGGACGCGCGATCGAGGATCGCACTGGGGGTGGTGGCCTCGGCCTGGATGACCATGGAGCGCTCCATTTCGGATCTACGAGCTGATGCCCAGTCGCATATTTCGATTAGGCATATACCTATTGATACCATCCTCTGTGTCCGTTGTCACATGAATCCTCGAACTGTGTGCAACGACGACGGCCCCCGTATCGAGCGGAGAGCTCGGTACGGGGGCCGTCGAAGGGCTGCGCGCGACTACATGGCCGCGAGCGGCTCGCTGCCGGACCAGTCGTGGCCCCAGTAGCTGTCGGCGGTGATTTCCTCGGCGGTGTAATAGGTCTCGTCGACCCGCATCCCCTCGGTGCCGAACTCCACGTCCCAGCCGCCGGGCGCGCGCACGTAGAAGGACACCATCTTGTCGTTGGTGTGCCTGCCCAGCGTCGAGGACACCGAGAAGCCGTCCTTGGTGACGCGGTCCAACGCCTGGCCGACCGCGTCGAGGGTGTCGACCTCCACCATGATGTGCACCAGGCCGGGGGCGCCACCGTGCGGCGCGGGGCACAGCGCGAGGCTGTGGTGGCGCTCGTTGACGCCGAGGAAGCGCACCCGCATCGGCCCGAACTCCGGCGGCGCCGGGATCCGGAACGCGCCGCGCGGCAGGAAGCCGAGCACGTCGGTGTAGAAGCCGAACGCCCCGTTGGGATCCATGGTCGGCAGGACGACATGGCCCAGGCCCTGCGCGCCGGTGACGAACTTCGCGCCGAACGGCGTCACCACCGGGCTGTGGTCGAGCACCGCGCCGTGGAAGACCTCGAGCGTCGCGCCGGTCGGGTCCTGGAAGGTGATGACCTCCTCGACCCGGCGCGCGTCGGCCTCCTCGACCGAGAGCGGCTTGACGGCGATGCCCGCCGCGGTGACCGCTTCCTGCACCCGGACCAGGGCCGCGTGGTCGCGCACCTCCCAGCCGATGGTCACCACCGCGTCGCTGTCGCCCGGCACGACCGTGATGCGCGCGGCGCGTTCGTCCATCCGCAGGTACAACGCGTTCTCGTCGGGTCCGCTGCCCTGCGCGAAGCCGAGCACGTCGAACGCGAAGGTGCGCCACCGGTCCATGTCGGCGGTCTGGATCTTGACGTAGCCGAGGCCTTTGATGTCTGTCATTTACGTTGTCCTTCGTAGTGTTTCGGGTCAGATCATCGAGCGCAGGTGGTCCGCGGGCTCGAGACCGAGGGAGCTGACGGCCGAGGCGTGGTAGACGGTGCTCGGCACGTGGATGGCGTGGGCGAGGCCCACGTGCGCGTCGCGCCAGTAGCGCTGCAGCGGCTTGTCGGTCCGCATCGCGTTGCCGCCGGAGCGCGCGAAGATCTGGTCCACGGCCGAGACCGCGCGCCAGGCCGCGCGGACCTGGGTGCGCCGGACCGCGGCCCGCTCGGCGAAGCTGATCTCCTTGCCCGCGTCGACGGCGTCGAAGATCTGGTCGGCGTTGGCCAGCAGTTCCTGGCGCGCGGCGTTGATGTCGGCGGCGGCCTCGCCGATGGCGAACAGTACGTACGGATCGTCCTTGACCGCGGTGCCCTGCGCGCCGACCCGGTCGCGCTGGTAGTCCAGGTGCGCGGCCAGCGCGCCCTCGGCGATACCGACCACCGCGGAGCTGATGCCCAGCGGGAACATCGTCGACCACGGCATCTTGTACAGCGTCTCGGTGACCCCGTACTCCTTCTGCGCGGTGCCGTCGATGACATGGTCGCCGTTCATCACCCGGTAGTCGGGCACGAACGCGTCCTTGACGATGATGTCCTTGGACCCGGTGCCCTTGAGGCCCACCACATTCCAGGAGTCCTCGACGATCTGGTAGTCCTGGCGCGGCAGGATCATGTGCAGCATCGTCGGCGGCAGGGCCATCGAGCCGTCCGGGTTGCCGAGCATGGCGCCCAGGAAGATCCAGTCGCAGTGATCGGTGCCGGAGCTGAACTGCCAGCGGCCGTTGAAGATATAGCCGCCGTCGACGGGTCGGGCGATACCGGTCGGCGCGTAGGGCGAGGCCATCCAGGTGTCGTGGTCGTCGGCCCACACCTCGTCCTGCACCTTCGGATCGGCGAAGGCCAGCTGCCACGGGTGCACGCCGACGATGCCGGCGATCCAGCCGCTGGCCGGATCGAGCGCGGCCGTGGCCATCACCGTCTCGGCGAACTCGCGCGGATGCGCCTCGTAGCCGCTGTACTTCTTCGGCTGCAGCAGGCGGATCGGGCCCGCCGTCTTGAGCAGCTGGGCCGTGGCATCGGGCAGCTGCCCGAGCCGCTCGGCCTCCGGGGCCTGATCGCGCAGCTGGTCGGCGATCGCGGCGATGTTGTCGAGAACCTTGGTCATCGCAGGTGGTGCTTTCTGTTCGGGGTGGGAGAAGTCAGGACATGGTGTCGACGATGGCGCCGCGGGCGATGTTGTCGGCCACCTCGGCTTCCCAGCTCGTCACCGCGCGGTCGGTATCGATCTCGAACTCGAAGCGCTTGGTCATATCGTCGGTGACGTCCTCGACGTCGACGTAGAACTGCTTGTACCAGCGGCGCAGCTGGTAGACCGGCCCGTCCTCCTCCGAGAGCAGCGGGTTGTCGATCGGGGCCTTGTTCTTCCAGATCGCCACGTCCTGCTCGAAGCCGACGGCCACGCCCGCGGCGAACTGCTCGGCCATCGCGGTGGCGTCGGCGTCGGACATGCCCTCGGGCTTCTTGACCATCGCGCCGTACTGCAGCACGAAGGAGTTCTCGTCGACGGGATAGTGGCAGTTGATCAGGACGGTCTCGATCGTCATGCCCTGTGCCTCGCTCCAGAGCCAGTCGATCATGTAGGACGGGCCGAAGTACGAGGCGTCCGAGCGCAGGGTCGAGTTCGGATCGTCGTAGTTGGTGCCGACGGTGATGTCGTGGCGCGGGGTCGAGCGCATGTACTGGGTGGCGACGTGGCCGTCGAAGACGTTCTTGAAGTAGCGCGGGAACGAGTAGTGCACGTAGAAGAAGTGCGCCATGTCGACGACGTTGTCGACGATCTCACGGCAGTGCGAGCCCTCGATCAGGATCGAATTCCAGGTGAAATCGGTCCATTCCGGCGTGCCGTAGCCCTCGATCTCGGGAATGGTCACCTCGTCGGTGGGCTTGCTGCCCTGCGGGTCGTTCCAGACGAAGAGCTGGCCGTTGCGCTCGAGGGTCGGCCAGGAGCGGGTCTTGGCCAGCGGGGGCACGCGGCGCGCGTAGGGGATCGCGGTGCACTTGCCGTTGCCGCCCCAGCGCCAGTCGTGGAACGGGCAGGCGATCGAGTCGCCCTTGACGGTGCCGTGCGCCAGGTTGCCACCCATGTGGCGGCAGAAACCGTCGAGCACGTGCAGCGCGCCGTCGGATTCGGACTGGAACACCACCAGGGTGGTGCCGAACGCCTTCACCTCGTGCGGCTTGCCGTCGCGGAACGACGAGAGCAGGCCGAGGCAGTGCCAGCCGCGCGCGAAGCGGGTCGGTGCGGCAGCGGCCTCGATCTGTCGGTAGTCGGCGGTGGCGTCCAGTGATCGGCCGTTCGGCGGGTTCTCCGGCATCGAAACCTCCATGTATCGGACGGAGTGGGATGAGCTGCGCCGATGGTCGCGCCGCCGAGGGGGGTCCGCGCCGGTGGGTTCCCGGTCAGCGGACATGTTTTCGCGGTGTGCGCCCGGCGTCCCGATCAGCGGGAGAGGAACCGGTCACAAGCGTGCGGGCCGCCCTACGGTGACGGCATCCGCCGGACGAGAGGAATGACCATGGGTACCGTCGCGATGGTTCTGGAGACCGCCGACATCCGGATGTTCGCCGAGGCGGCGCGCTCCCACAATCCGGCCTACCGGCTCGCCGAGCGGCCCGTGGTCCCGCCGACCTTCCTGCCCGCCGACGGCTTCGGCACCGCGGGCGGCCGGGCGGAGACCGATCATCGATTCTTCGGCCCGCCGCCGCGCGCGGGCGACCAGCTGACCGCGATCCGCGCCGGGGCGCCCGGCGCCCCGGCGGTGAGCGCCGCCGAGTCGCTGACCCGCTACTTCGACCGCACCGGCGGACTCGTCGCCGAGTCCTGGGCGGCGGCCGAACCCGCACTGGGCGAACCGGTGTCGCCGCAGGCCACCGCGCTGCTGGCCACCTACGCCACCGATTGGCTCGGCGCGGAGCACATCCGCCGGTTCCGCACCAGGGTGCTGCGCGCGTTGCCCTCGGGCGAAGTCATGACCTGCGCGGGCCACATCACGCAGAGTTACGTGCAGGACGGCGAAGCGCGCGTCGACGTCACCCTGTCCGGGACCGATGCCGCGGGAGAGGTCGTCGTCCGCGCGTGGGCGACCTTCGCCCGCGACTGACCATGCCGACCAGGAGCACCATGACCGACACCGCCCCCGACCTCGCCGCCCGGCTCACCCGGCTGGAGGCGATCGCAGCGATCACCGCCCTCAAGCACCGTTACTTCCGTGCCTGCGACGCCAAGGACCCGGCCGGCTTCCGCGACTGCTTTCTCGCCGCGGGCGCCGAACTCGACTACGGCAGCCTGGGCGCCCACGACGCCGACGGCATGGCCGCCGTCTTCACCTCGATCGCGCTGCGCCGGGTGGACGGCAAGCCGGTCGTCCTCGACATGCACCACGGCGTGCACCCCGACATCACCGTGCACGACGACACCACCGCGAGCGGCCGCTGGACGCTGCGCTTCCGCCAGCTGAACCTGCTCGCGCGCACCGAGACGGTGGCCACCGGCGAATACGCCGACGAGTACCGCGTCGAGGCCGGGCAGTGGAAGATCGCGCGCTGCACGTTCACCCAGCTCTGGTCGCTCACGCGTCCGCTGAGCGAGGACGTTCAGGTGGAAAACCTCTGATTCCGCACCGCGCGGGGGCTCACGATGGTGAGGTGTTCATAGTGCACAACGACGTTCGGAGGTAGGACATGACGCGACGATACGAGGGCAAGGTCGTCTTCATCACCGGTGCGGCCCGCGGTCAGGGCCGGGCCGAGGCGATTCGCTTCGCCGAGGAGGGCGCCGACATCATCGCCATCGACGCGTGCGCGGATTTCGCCAGCACCAGCTACCCGGGTGCCACCGAGGACGACCTGGCCGAGACCGTGCGGCTGGTCGAAGCGGCGGGCGGCAAGATCGCCGCGAGCAAGGCCGACGTGCGGGATTTCGCGGGTCTGTCGGCGGCGCTGGCGGGCGGGATCGAGCAGTTCGGCCGGCTCGACGTCGTCGTGGCCAATGCCGGCATCTGTTCGGCGGCGATGTCCTGGGAGATCACCGCCGAGCAGTGGCAGGAGACGGTCGACGTCAACCTGACCGGCGTCTTCCACACCGCCAAGGCCGCGATTCCCTACCTGATCGAGCAGGGCGAGGGTGGCGCGATGGTGTTCACCAGCTCGGTCGCCGGTCTCAAGGGCATTCCGTTCACGGCTCACTACGTGGCCACCAAACATGCCATCACCGGGCTGGCCAAGACGATGGCCAACGAGCTGGGCCAGCACCGGATCCGGGTCAACACCGTGCATCCGGCGGGTGTCGCGACCGGCATGCAGATGGCGGAGATGGGTCCGCTGTTCGAGCAGCACGCGGCCACGCTCGCGCCCATCTTCATGAACGCCCTGCCGACCTATATCACCGAGGCCTCCGACATCGCGGCCGCCGTCGCGTGGCTGTGCTCGGACGAGGCTTCGCAGGTCACCGGCGCGCAGATCCCGGTGGACATGGGCAACCTCAACCGCTGAACCTCCGCTGGATTGGTATTTTTATACCGCCACCGCTAGGGTTGGTATGAAAATACCAATGGAGGCGTGATGGTGGAGTTGAAGACGCCCGCGGAGATCGAGCGGATGCGGGTGACCGGCGCGTTCGTCGCCGACGTGCTGGCCGGCGTGCACGCGAAGGCCGCCGTCGGGGTGAACCTGCTCGAGCTCGAAGAGTATGTGCGGGAACGGATTCGCGAGCGTGGCGCGGTGTCGTGCTACTGGGACTACGCCCCCTCGTTCGGTCGCGGACCGTTCCGCAACACCGTGTGCCTGGCGGTCAACGACGCGGTGCTGCACGGACTTCCGCACGATTACGTGCTGCGCGACGGTGACGTGCTCACCGCCGACCTGGCCGTCACCATCGACGGCTGGGCCGCCGACTCGGCCGTGACCACCATCGTCGGCACGCCGGCCCCGGCCGATCAGCGGCTGGTGCGGGCCACCGAGGAGGCTCTCGCCGCCGGGATCGCCGCCGCGCGGCCGGGCAACCACCTCGGTGACATCTCCGCGGCCGTCTCGACGGTCGCGCGCGCGTACGGCTACCCGGTCAACACCGAATTCGGTGGGCACGGCATCGGCCGGACCATGCACGAGGATCCGCACGTGTCCAACACGGGACGGGCGGGGCGCGGGTTCCGGCTGCGTCCCGGGCTCACGATCGCCATCGAACCCTGGTTCGCGGCGAGCACCGCGACGGTCGTCACCGACGCCGACGGGTGGACGATCCGTTCCGCCGACGGGTCCCGGTGCGCGCACAGCGAGCACACGATCGCCGTCACGGCCGATGGGCCGAGCGTCCTGACGCTGCGTGATTGAGCGGAAAATCCGCGCCGGTCAGGCGGATTCGGCGACCTGCTCGGTGCGGTAGACCTCGGCGAGCTCGGTCAGCGGGAGCGTCAGCGCCTCGGCCAGGCCCACGACGGTGCCGAAGGCGGGCGAGGGCAGCCGGCCGGATTCGATCTTGCGCAGGGTCTCGGGCGAGATGCCCGCGGCGCGCGCCACCTCGGCGAGATCGCGCTCGCCCCGCGCCGACCGCAGGCGGCGGCCGAGGCGACGGCCTGCTTCGACTTGGGCCGGGCTGAGGGGAAGACGCACCATGGCTCCGAGGGTAGGCGGGGTATTTCTATACCGCAAGCCGCGGACGGGCCGGTGATCACTTGGGATCACCGGCCCGTCCGTCACGGGGCTCAGTGTGCGGTGCCGCCGGTGGCCGGCGTGCGCCCGTGCCGCATGACCACGGCCAGGACCAGGGCGACGGCCGCCGCGGCGCCGCAGACCCAGAAGCCCAGCTCGTATCCGCGATCGCCGAACACGTCCGGAATCGGCGCGGGCGGCTGCGCCTGTCCGCCCACGCTCACCAGCGCGGTCATTCCGTTGGCGTGCAGGAACGCGGTGACGATGGCCAGGCCGACGGCGACGCCCATCGACTGCATGACGCCGAGCATGCCCAGGCTGATGCCCTGCTGCTCCTGCGGCACCGCCTCCACCATGAGAATCGGCATGGCCGCGTAGTAGAAGCCGAACCCGATGCTGAACACCGCGTTCACAAGCAGGAACACCGTGCTGGTGTGCGGCAGGACGGCGAAGGCCACGGCCGAGCAGACGAAGATCACCAGCGCGACGACCAGCGGCAGCCGAGCGCCCACGCGCCGCGCGATGACGCCGGCGAGCGCACCGCAGACCATGGTGACCACGGCGCCCAGCAGGGCGATGCGCAGCGCGAACTCGAGCAGGGTGTAACCGCTGCCGTAGGTGTAGCCCGGGTCCAGCGTCACCTGGACCGCCTCGGCGGGCAGCGGCTGACCGGTCATGGCCTGCACCTTGGCGAGAATGCCCTGCTGCGCGCCCGCCGCGACGGTCGCCTCGTCGGGCGTCTGGGACATGTAGGCGATGGCGTAGGAGACGACGCCGATCTGCAGCGAGGCGAACAGCGCGCCGGCCAGCACCAGCGCGACGCGCGGGTGGAACAGCAGTTGCATGTCCATGATCGGTTGCGCCACCCGGGTTTCCACCAGGACGAACAGCAGCAGCAACACGACGCCGGTGATCACCCAGGCCAGCGTGGTCGGCCGCGCCCAGCCCCAGTCGTGGCCCTTGTCGAGGTAGATCAGGATCAGCGCGGCACCACCGGCGAGCAGCAGCGCGCCCACGTAGTCGATCCGTTCCCGCACGCGCAGCTTGGATTCCGGGACGATGAAGTACACCAGCGGCAGCATGACCAGGGTGAACCCGGCCAGGCACCAGAAGATCGCGCGCCAGCTGTAGTTGTCGACCAGGAAACCGCCGAGCAGCGGTCCGGCGATGGCGGAGACGCCGAGGCCGGTCGCGGTCACGCCGAGGCCGAGCGGAACGTACTTGCGCGGCATCAGGTCCCGGATCAGGCCGTAGGCGATGACCGCCGTCGCGATCGCGGTGGCCTGCAGGCATCGGCCGAGCAGGAAGATGCCCCAGTTCGAGGTCGTCGCGTCGAGCACGCAGCCGATCATGAACAGCAGGCCGCAGATGAGGAACATCCGCTTCTTGCCCCACACGTCGCTCATCTTGCCGATGAGCGGTGAGGCGGCGGCGCCGATCAGGCCGAAAACGATGATGGCCCAGTTGATGTTCGCGCCGACGCCGGGAAAGGTCGGGGCGATCTTCTGTAGCGCCGCCGACACGATCGTGTACTGCATCGGCGCGATCTCGGTGAACAGCACGATCACCGCGAGGACGGTGAAGATGCGGGCACGGGACGCGCCGTCCAGACGGCCGGTGTCGTTGTCCGGGTCGGTCGCGACAGGACTCGACGGCTTCGGATCTTCAGGAATGGTGGACATGCCACGCTCCGTTGTTCGGGAATTACTTCGAGAGGGAGTGGAGCGCCGCCGATCGAGTGTGACGTAGATCGCACGACTTCCGACTCGGAGTATGTGACCCTACCGAACGCTAGGTTGGTGAAGTTATGCAAACGTTATGTTTGCTCCCGCTGAGTGGGTGAAAGCAGCGAGACGAAGTCCCGACAGGCGGCCGCCAGGTCGATATCGTCCCTGGCCAGCAGCCATTGGACCTGCAATCCGTCCATCACCGCGAGCAGCAGCGGCGCCGCCCGTTCCGGGGTGAGGCCGCCGGGGAGGTGGTCGCCGAATTCGGCGCGCAGCAGCGCGGCGAAGTCGGCGCGAGCCTTGGCATAGCGCTCGGTGAAGAACTCGCGCGCCGGATGGTCCTCGGTGACGGACTCGCCTGCCAGGACTGTGAAAGCCTGGACCAGGTCCGGACGTTCGGCGTTGTATTCCACGATCTGCTCGAGGTGGGTCAGTCGCGCGTCGGTCAGCCGGCCGACGAACGCCGCGAAATCCCAGCGGTCGCGCGCTTCGAGGACGCCGCTCAGCAGGGCGTCCTTGCTGGGGAAGTAGTGCAGGACGCCCGCGGGGGTGAGACCGACGCGATCGGCCACCGCGGCCAGGGAGGTGCCCTGATAGCCGCGCTCGGCGATGAGGGTGGTCGCGGCGTCGATGATGGCCGCCCGTCGCGCTTCCGCCTGGGCCGCCCGGCCGCCTTGTTGTCCCCGAGTCACTCCGCGAGCGTATCGGCCCGGTGCGCGGCGGCCCGTCGGCGCACACCGGGCCGAACCCGGTGGCGCGTGCTCAGGTGGGGGAGTGATCGGTGAACGCGCCGTCGACGAGGACCGGCACGGTGGAATCGGCGTCGAGATCGATCGCGATCGCGACATCGGCGGCGAACCCGATCGACGCGAGCTCATAGCCCGAGGCGCTGGACGCGATCGACGCGGGCACGTCCGGTGTGCCCGCGAAAGTGGTTGCCGCCGACCGCGCCTCGGGCGACGGAGCGGTGGCGCCCCGGTCGAGGAGTGCGGCGACCAGCGCACCCGCACCGAGCCAGTCCTCCAGCGCGGGACGCAGCGCCTCGCTGCCGGGCCACTGCTCACCCGCCGCGACGATCGCGATCGGCTGCTCGGTCGTACCCCATCCCTGGGCGATCAGCCAGTCGGCCACGGCCCGAGAGTTGCGCAGGCAGGCCGCGACGACCGCGCCGCCCTCGACGGTGGCCGCGATGGCCGACCCGTTCGGTGAAGGCAGCACCAGCCGTTCGGTGAACGGTGCCCGCCGGATCGCCGCGGGCGACAGGGACCACGGCCGCTCCCGATCCGCCGCACGTCGCCCGACGGCCAGCGCCGCACCGTGCCGATCCGCGAACTCCTGTGCCGACGCGTCCCGCCACCGATACGGGAACACCGCCGTCCCCGCCCCGGTCGCCACCGACACCGAGGTGGTGAACGACAACACGTCGATCACCACCACCACCGCCGCCCCCGGTCCGATCGCCGCCGCTCCGGTTCTACCCCACTCCACGCTGATCCCGAACCCGCGCTGCCGCGACCACTCCGGCGCCGAATACACCCCAGCCCCTCCTCGACTCGACCGACGAATCGCCCAGTCCACCACACGAACCCGCGTGACTCCAGCCTTCCGCTCGCTCCCGGATCTCGCGGCGGTGCGGGGAGAGGCCGCGGGACAGCGGTCGAGTCAGGGAATGAGGGCCGGGGTCAGGTCGAGGTCGGGGGGTGGACGGAGGCGGCGGAGGGTGCCGTCGATGCTGGTGACGTAGAGGGACCAGGCGGAGCCGTCGGGGGCGAGGCGGGCGGAGGTGGGGCCGATCGGGGGCAGGGCGGGGAGGGGACTGGTCGGGGGTGTGGTCCAGCCGGTGGCGAGGGTGCACCAGTGGCCGGTGGCGGTGTCGACCTGGTAGAC
Organism: Nocardia sp. MH4; assembly: GCF_019266065.1. Lineage (GTDB taxonomy): Bacteria > Actinomycetota > Actinomycetes > Mycobacteriales > Mycobacteriaceae > Nocardia > Nocardia canadensis. The sequence continues at coordinate 31,463 of NZ_LPNR01000135.1, forward strand.
GCTGCCGGAGTAGTCGCCGGCGACGAACGCCAGTCCGCTCGCGGTGGTGTCGAGGTCGTCGAGGCCGGGCAACAGGCCGTCGGGGATCGAGGCGATCGGGGTCGGGCGATCGGGGGCGTCGAGGGGCACGCGCAGGATCTGGGAGGTGGCGACGTCCTCGGTGAGGACGGCCCGGTGGTCGGCGGTGAGGGCGAGGCCGTTGGGGCGGGGCACCGGGGACCAGCCGAGGGTGAATTCGCCGGTGGCGGGGCGATATCGGCTGATGCCGACCGGCGGCCACGGGATCGACAGCTGAGACAGCAGCAGGTCGCCGTCGGGGAGCAGGAGCAGGCCGTTGGGTTGGACCAGATCCGGCAACAGCACGGTGACCTCCCCGGTCGGGAGGTGCAGTCGCCGCAGGGTGCCACCGCCGCCGGGGGTGGTGCCGTCGCCGGTGAGGAAGTAGAGGTCCGCACCCGAGCGGCGCAGACCGGCGGGATTGTCCAGCCCGGTGAGCAGCGTGCTGACTCGGCCGTCGGCGTCGACGTGGCGCAGCTCGCCACGCACGATCCCGGTGACGTAGAAGCCGCCCGCGCCGTCGTACTCCAGGTTCTCCAGGCCGCCGAGGTCGGCAGCCAAGATCTCGACCTGCCACGTGGCACCGCATCCGGCCCCGGCCTGCGCCTGTCCCACCGGCCCGATCCCGGTGACCGCCACTGCGGCGAGTGCGGTTGCCAGACAACGGATATAGCGCGTGCCGGAGCGTCGATCCATGGCCGTAGCCTAACCGTCGCCCGGCCGCGCCGCGCCGCCGCGGCCGGGTGCGGTGGTGGTCAGCCAGGTGGCGAGCACCGCGGAGGCGGCGGTGTCGGCGGACAGGGCCGCGTGCTCCTCGGTGGTCAACTCGACGGCGTCCAGCTCCGCCCGCCAGTGCGCGAGCCGTTCGGGTTCCTCGGTCGCGACCGCGATCTCGGCCAGCGCGGCGAAGGTGCGGGCCCGCTCGGGAGCCGACGCGGCCGTGGCGAACCGGCGCAGACCAGTTTCCAGGACCCGGGCGGCCGCCTTGTCGTCGTTCTTGAAATCGCGCAGGATGCGGGCATTGTCGAGGACCCTGGCCAGCCCGGTCAGCGCCCGCGAGCCGCCGTACTCGACGTCCATCGGCTCGTCGCGCTGGATCACCAGCAGGGTGTTCCCGACAGGATCGACGAGGGAGAACCGGGACTGTCCCGGCCGGAACCGGGTGATCCGGGGCATCCCCTTGGCGGGGATCTTGCCGTAGTGGGCCCGCAGCGCCGTGGTGAAGTCGGCGTGGCGGGCGGCGACATCGTCGACCATCACCAGCGCCCCCACGTGTTCGGTGGGCAGCTCGACCCCGGGCGGCGCGGGCGCGAAATGCAGTGCGCACCCGTGGCCTTCGACCGCGCCATAGACATAAGGCCTGGACTGCTCGTAGGTGACGGTGTAACCGAGCGCCTGATAGAACGCCAAGGTGCTCGGCAGATCGCCACTCCACAGCATCGGCACGGCGGTATCGGACATCGGGATCCTTCCGGAGAACGGGTCGGTCGGATCCGAGGTTAGGAACAGTCGCGCGAAACCGCCCATAACTCGTCGGCCGCGCTCAGCGGCCGCTCGGCGGTGATCCGCGCGGCACACCGGATCGGAGGACATTCGCCAGGGCGCACACCAGCACCTCGTGCCCCTGCGTGCGCAGCCGCACCGCGAGGGCGAGTAGCGGCTGCACCGCACCGCGCGGCGTGATCGTCGACACGAGAACCCGCGTGTCACACCCCGTCCCGCGTCCGGATCTCGGCGCGCGAACCGCGGTTGCGTACCCTCTGGCCGCACCTGCGGCGATCCTCGTCGGCCGGTTGACGATGACGGGGAACGCGGTGGCCGCTGCCGTGCGCGGCGGATGTCACTAGGCTGCGGGCATGACCAACCGCCTCGGCGAGCTGCAGACCGCGAACTTCGTTCTCCTCACCACGTTCCGCAAGGACGGCACCCCGGTGGGCACCGCCGTGTGGGCCGTCGCCCGCGAGGACAAACTGTTCGTGTGGACCGTCACCGACAGCTGGAAAGTGAAGCGGATCCGCCGCAATCCCGACGTGACCCTGCAGCCGTGCGACGCGCGCGGCAAGGCGCACGGCGACGTCGTCACCGGCACCGCCCGCATCCTCGACGCCGCCGAGACCGAGCAGGTGCGCTCCTGGCTGCGCCGCAAGTACTGGCTGACCGGCCCGCTGGTCATCCTCGCCAGCAACCTGCGCCGGGGCAAGGCTGGCACCATCGGCATCGAGATCACGCCCGCCTGACAGATCGACCGAAGCAGTACCCAGTACCCGGGGTATCGGATAACGTGGGCTCAGCGGAACCTCCGAAGGGACTCACATGGCCGACAAACGCACCCGCGCCGTCGTCGTCGCGGGCGCGCGCACGCCGTTCGTGCGCGCGTTCACCGATTTCACCCGCCTCGACAGCATCGCCCTGGCCGGCGCCGCTGTGCGCGGACTGATCGAGCGCACCGGGATCGCGCCGGGGGAGATCCAGTCGATCGTGTGGGGCGGGGTGGTGCTGCCGAGCCACGCGCCCAACATCGCCCGTGAAGTGGCACTCGACCTGGAACTGGACTTCGGGTGCGAGGGCTACACGGTGACCAGGGCGTGCGCGTCGGGTCTGCAGGCAATCACCTCGGCGGCCGCGGCCATCGAACGCGGCGAGTACGACATCATGATCGCCGGTGGCAGCGACTCCACCAGCAATGCCGAGATCAAGCTTCCGCAGAAGGTCGTGCACGCCGTCGCGCCGGTGGCGCTGGGCAAGCCGAAGCCCAAGGACTACCTCGACGTGGTCCGTCAGCTCGCGCCGTTCACCGACATCCTGCCGCGTCAGCCCAAGATCTCCGAGCGCACCACCGGCGAGGTGATGGGCGAGTCCGCCGAGAAGATGGCCAGGATCAACGGCATCTCCCGCGCCGACCAGGACGAGTTCGCAGCCCGCTCGCACCACCGCGCCGCGGCCGCCATCGCCTCGGGCCGCTTCGACGACGAAGTGGTCCCGGTGACCACCCCGTCGGGCACGCGGATCGAGACCGACGGCCTGGTCCGCGCGAACACCAGCGTCGACAAACTCGCGACACTGCAGCCGGTGTTCGCCAAGGGCGGCACGGTCACCGCGGGCAATGCCAGCCCGCTCACCGACGGCGCCTCGGCGGTGCTGCTCATGAGCGAGGAGAAGGCCCGCGCCCTCGGCTTCACCCCGCTGGCGGCCCTGCGCTCCTGGAGTTTCGTCAGTGTCGACCCCGCCGACCAGGTCCTCATCGGCCCCGCGATCTCCATGCCACGCGCCCTCGACAAGGCGGGCATGACCCTGGCCGACATCGACCTCGTCGACATCCACGAGGCCTTCGCCGCCCAGACCCTCTCGGTCCTGCGCATGCTGGAAAGCCCCGACTGGGCCAAGTCGCGTCTCGACCGCGACGAGCCGGTCGGCACCGTGGACATCGACAAACTCAACGTCCACGGCGGCTCCATTTCCCTGGGCCACCCCTTCGGCGCCACCGGCGCCCGCATGGTCACCACCATGGCCAACGAACTGGCCCGCACCGGCAAACAGACCGCCCTGCTCGGCATCTGCGCCGCCGGCGGCATCGGCGCGTCCGCCGTCCTCGAACGCGTGTGAGCCGACGACCTACGTCGCCTGGCTCACCGAGGACATGTGGAAGTCGGGGATGCGCAGGGGCGGCATGGCGGTGCGGGTGAACCAGTCCTTCCATTCGCGGGGGAGGGTGATCTCGGTGGCGCCGGCTTCGGTGATGCGCCGCAGCAGGTCCAGGGGGCTCTCGTTGAAGCGGAAGTTGTTGACGGCGGCCGTGACCCGGCCGTCTTCGACGAGGTAGACGCCGTCGCGGGTGAGGCCGGTGAGCAGGAGAGTGGCCGGGTCGACCTCGCGGATGTACCAGAGGCAGGTCAGCAGGAGGCCGCGTTCGGTGCGGGCGATCATGTCGTCCAGGGACGCGTCGGAGCCGCCGGTGAGGAGCAGGTTCTCACCGGGAACGGTGGCGGGAGCCGAGAATTCGGCGGCGGTGGCGCGGGGGTAGACCAGTGATTCGATGACGCCGGCGCCGATCCAGTCGACGCGCTGGGCGGACAGGCCGTTGTCGAACACCGACAGCGACTCCGACGACGACGGGGTCGCCACGAAGGGGCGGTATTCCAGGCCGCTCGCGTTCGGGTCGGAGTAGAGGGTCAGCGGAATGTCGCTGAGCCGCTCACCGATCCGGGTGCCGCCCGCGCGGGAGAACGCGGTGTGGCCCTCGTGCGCGCCGCGGCCCTCCATCGTCCAGGCGAGGTAGATCATCAAGTCGGCCACCGCCGACGGCGGCAGCAGCGTCTCGTAGCGGCCCGCGGGCAGGTCGACGCGGGTGGCCGACCAGTCCAGTCGCCGCGACAGCTCGGCCAGCAGGCCGGGCGTGTCGACATCGGTGAAGTCGGCGGTGCCGACACCTACCCAGGCGCTGGCCAGATCGGCGCCCTCGCCGTGCTTTCCGTTGATCTCGACCGAGCCGGTGGGCTGGCTGAACCGGCGGCGGATGCCGGTGGAGGTGCCCAGCCAGGTGGTGTGCAGCTGGTGATGGGCGAAACCGTAGAGGCGGTCGGTACCGTCGAAACCGGTTGACAGGTCGCGGGCGAGACCGGCGAACACGTCGATCTCGGTGGCGCCGGGCGCGTGGTCCCACGTGGCGGTGTCGTCGACCGTGGGTTCGAGCAGCGGCATCGCGTCGCGGGCCGGGGTCGCCGTGCGAGCGGCCTCCTCGCTGGCGCGCACCACGGCCTCGATCTCGGCCGGATCGACACTGGTGGAGCTGATGCTGCCGACGCGGGCGGCGTTCGGGCCGTCCCGGAACACCGAGATCACCGCCCAGTCGCGTGACACCGACGACCCGTTGGTGGTCATCGAGTTGCCCGCCCAGCGCAGCGACGCCTCGTGCGCGTCGGTGACGATCACGATCGCCTCGTCGGCCTTCGACGCCGCCAGCGCGCGCTCGACCACCGCGCCCGCGGGGAACACACCCGATGCACTCACTGGCCACCCTCCGTCCGGGTATTGAGAATGTTGACCCCGCGCACCAGCACCGACGGGCAGCCATGGCTCACGGCCGCCACCTGACCGGGCTGGGCCTTGCCGCAGTTGAACGCGCCGCCGAGCTGCCAGGTGCTCGGCCCGCCGACCGCCTCCATCGCACCCCAGAAATCGGTGGTCGTCGCCTGGTAGGCGACATCGCGCAGCTGGCCGGCCAGCTCCCCGTTGCGAATCCGGAAGAACCGCTGCCCGGTGAACTGGAAGTTGTAGCGCTGCATGTCGATCGACCACGACTTGTCGCCGACGATGTAGATGCCGTCGGAGACCCGCGAGATCAACTCGGCGGTCGTCGTGTCGCGCTCCGGATCCGGCTGCAGCGAGACGTTCGCCATCCGCTGGATCGGCACGTGGTGCGGCGAATCGGCGTAGGAGCAGCCGTTGGACCGGTCCAGGCCGAGGCGCGGGGCGAACACCCGGTCGAGCTGGTAGCCGACCAGGACGCCGCCACGCACCAGATCCCACTGCTGGCCCGCCACGCCGTCGTCGTCGTAGCCGACCGTGGCCAGGCCGTTGACCTGGGTGCGGTCTCCGGTGACGTGCATGATCGGGGTGCCGTAGCGCAGCGTGCCGAGCTTGTCCGGGGTGGCGAACGAGGTACCCGCGTAGGCGGATTCGTAGCCGATGGCCCGGTCGTACTCGGTGGCGTGGCCGATGGACTCGTGAATGGTCAGCCACAGGTTGGTCGGGTCGATGACGAGGTCGGTGGGACCGGCGACGACGCTGGGCGCCTTCACCTTCTCGGCGAGCCACTCCGGGATTCGCGCGAGTTCGCCCGCCCAGTCCCAGGTTCCGTCGGCACCGGTGACGTATTCCCAGCCGCGGCCCGCGGGCGCGGCGAGGGTGCGCATGGTCTCGAAGACCCCGGCGGCGGCGTCGACGGTGATCGCCTCGAGCTGCGGATGCAGCCGCACCCGCTGCTGGGTGATCGACGAGCCCGCTGTGTCGGCGTAGAAGACCTGCTCCTTGACCTGCAGCACCGACGCGGTCACGTGATCGACGCCGTCGGCGGCCGAGAGGCGCTCCGAATAGTCCTGCAGCAGTGCCACTTTGTCGGCTGTCGGCACCGTGAACGGGTCGAGGTCGTAGGCCGACACCCACGACACGTCCGCGTAGCGCGGCTCGTCGGCGAGTTCCACCCGCTCCCGGTTGAGCGAACGCAGCGTGGTCGCGACGGTGACCGCCCGCCGGGCCACCTCGGCGGCGGTGTCGGGGGTGAGCGCGGCGTGGGAAGCGAAACCCCAGGTGCCGTCGACGATCACGCGTACGGCCAGGCCGAGTTCGGTCGAGTCGGTGACGGCCTCGACCCGCCCGTCGCGCAAGCGGATGGACTGGGTCACCAGTCGCTGCACCCGCAGATCGGCATGCTCGGCACCGGCCGCCCGGGCCGCCGACAGCGCGGCCTCGGCCAGCGCGCGCAAGCCGAGTGCGCGGAACTCCTCGTCCACTTCTCCGGAAGTCGCGGTAGTCACCCGGCCTACGCTAGCCGGTGGCACCGACAGGCGGGAGCCGTGCCCGGGATTGCCGCCACTGCCAGGGCACCTTTCGTGTCAAGGTGCGCGAAACCCCGGTTCCGGCAGTCACAACCGTGACGCGCTGATTCCGGTCCTCCCGCCGCGACGGCCCTCGATGCCGTAGGGTGCCCGCCGTGCCGCCATCCGCCCTCCGCGATCGAAAAAGGGAACGAACCCGTCGTGCGATCCTTATGGCCGCCGTCGGATTGTTCGAGGCCAGAGGCTATGAGGAAACGACCGTGGCCGACATCGCGGCCGAGGCCGAGGTCGGCACCCGGACCTTCTTCAACTACTTCGCGAGCAAGGAAGAACTGCTCTTCCCCGAACCCGACGAACGGGTGCGCGCCGCCGTCGCGGCGATCGCCACCCGGCGGCCGGGGGAACGACCCGTCGAGGTGTTGCTGCGCGCGCTGCGCGCCGCGGGCGACAACCCCGCCGAGCATCTCGCCGACGATCTGAACTCCCGGGTCGCGGCGCTGCGCGCGCAGGTCTCGCGCACCGTGCCCGCGGTGAGCGGCCGGGCCGCGCACGCTCAGCTCGTCGCGCAGCGCGAGATCGCCCGCCAGTTGCACAGCGCCTTCCCGCACGAGCTCGACGAGGTCGGCGCGGCGGCGCTGGTCGGTGCGGTCGTCGGCGCGGTCTCGGGGGCGCTGACGGTGCTGTTCCAGCAGCCCCAGCACGGCATCGACGACGGCGAACGACTACATCGCAAGATCCACGAGACCACCTCGCGGGTGCTGCAGCCGTGGCTGGCCGCCTCGGCCCCGGTCGAGCCGGCGCGCTAACCGAACTGCTGCCAGCCCAGCCGGATCACCATCACCACGACCACGACCAGCAGTACGATCCGCACGAAACCGGCGCCCTTGGCCAGCGCCATCCGCGAACCGACCAGCGCGCCCGCGACATTCGCGACCGCCATGCCCGCGCCGAGGCCCCACAGGATGTGCCCGGTCGCACCGAGGAACAGCAGCGCGCCGAGATTCGATCCGCAGTTGATCACCTTCGCCATGGCCGCGGCCCGCACGAACTCGGTGCCGAGCAGCGTCGCGAAGGTGATGATCAGGAACGTACCGGTGCCCGGCCCGAGCAGGCCGTCGTAGAGGCCGATCAGGCCGGCGGCCAGCGCCACCACCAGGATCACCTTGCGGCGCGTCGGCGGATGGGTCGCCATGGTCATGCCGATCGAAGGTCGCAGCGTGACGAACAGCGCCACCCCGACCAGCACCACCATGACCAGGGGAATGAACAGCTCGCGGTCGATCAGCGAGACCGCCGCCGCGCCGCAGGCCGCGGCGATCGCGGCGATCACCGCGCCCGGAATCAGCACCTTCCACTGCATCGGCACCCGGCGCGCGAAGGTGATCACCGCGGTCGCCGTGCCGGAGAACGCGGCCAGCTTGTTGGTGCCGAGCGCCGTCTGCGGGGCGATGCCGGGCGCGACCAGGAACAGCGTCGGCAGGATGATCAATCCGCCGCCGCCGACCACCGCGTCGACCCATCCCGCCGCGGCCGCGGCCACCAGCAGGACCGTCCAGTCTCCTAGTTGCACCGGACCAGGCAATCAAGATCACGCCCGGAAAGCCAACCGGGTCCGGCCGCACCCGGCCATTAGGCTGGGCCGGTGCGCCGGTTCAGCTTGTGGCTTCGCGGCCGACCCATCGTCGCCGACTCCGTCCTCGCGCTGTTTCTCATGGTGCTCGACGCGCTCGGCGTCGGCGACGAGCACCACAAGGTCGCCTACCTGGTCTTTTCGCTGATCCTGCCGTTGCCGCTGATCCTGCGCCGGGTCTATCCGCGGGCGATGGCGGCGGTGATGTTCGTGCTCTCGGTGCTGTGCACCCTGGTCGGATATCTGACGGGCGACGACACCTCCGGACACGTCGCGCTGATCGGGCTCGGCGTGCTGCTCTACACCCTCGTCGCCTATGTCGGCAGGCGGGACGGGCTCATCTACCTCGGCTGCCTCGCGACCGACCTGGCCCTGTCGGTCCTGGTCCTGCGCGAGCCCAAGGGCGGCGATCTGGCGCTCGTCGGTGTGATCTACGCGCTGTGCTGGACGCTGGCCGAGTTCAACGGCGCCCGCCACGCCTACGACGCCGAGGTCGCGGCCCGGCTCGCCGTCGCCGACTACGACAAGGAACGCCGCGCCCACGAGGCCGTGGCCGCCGAACGCACCCGCATCGCCCGGGAACTGCACGACGTGGTCGCGCACGCGGTGAGCGTCATCATCGTGCAGGCCGACGGCGCGAAGTACGCCCTGCGCCACGACCCCGACACCGCCGAACGCGCGCTCGCGACCATCGCGGGCACCGGCCGCGACGCGCTGCGCGAACTGCGCCGCACCGTGGCACTGCTGCGCACCGAGCACGCGCCGGAACTGCTGCCCCAGCACGGCAGCGCGGGCATCGCGAAACTGGCCGAGCTGATGCGCGACGCCGGTCTGGCCGTCGATCTCGAACTGACCGGCGAACTCGACGACATCACCCCCGAGGTCAGCCTGGGCGTGCACCGCATCGTCCAGGAATCGCTCACCAACACCCTGCGCCACGCCGGGGCGAGCCCGAAGGCGACCGTGCGGGTGCAGCGCCGCGAGGACGACATCCTGGTCGAGGTGACCGACAGCGGCGGCCTGCCCGTGCACGCGCCGTCCACCGAGATCCCGGGCGGGGGCATGGGCCTGGTCGGCATGCGCGAACGGGTCGCGGTGCTCGGCGGCACCCTGTCCGCGGGCCGGACCGCCGACGGTCGCTGGCGGGTCCTCGCCACCCTCCCGCTGCGCGCCGAAGGCGACTGATCCGCCCGCTATGGTTGGGAAATGCCGATCAGCGTGCTCGTGGTGGACGATCAGGAACTCATGCGGATGGGCCTGAAGATGGTGCTCGGCGCGCACCCGGACATCGAGGTCGTCGGCGAGGCGGGCAACGGCGACGAGGCCGTGCGGCGCGCGGGGGAGCTGCGGCCCGACGTGGTCCTGATGGACGTGCGGATGCCGGTCGTCGACGGGGTCACCGCCACCGGCCGGATCGTCGCCGCGGGCGAGGGCATCCGCGTGCTCGTGATGACCACCTTCGATCTCGACGAACACGCCCTCGGCGCGCTGCGCGCCGGCGCGAGCGGCTTCCTGCTCAAGGACACCCCGCCCGAAGACCTCATCTCCGCCATCCGCAGTGTCGCTGCGGGCGACGCGGTGGTCTCCCCGAAGGTCACCAAACGCCTGCTCGACCGGCTCGTCGCCGAGGACCCGGCGGGACTGCGCGACCCGGGTGTACTCGACGTGCTCACCGCCCGCGAACGCGAGGTACTCGAACAGATCGCCGCGGGCCGCTCCAACGCCGAGATCGCCGGGGCATTGTTCCTGTCGGAGGCCACGGTGAAGACGCACGTGGGCCGCGTGCTGACCAAACTCGGGCTGCGCGACCGGGTGCAGGCCGTGGTGCTGGCCTATGAGACCGGTCTCGTGCGGCCGGGTGGCTGAGGCGGCCGGGAGAAAAATCGGACGCTCGTGCGTTGAGGGGGTAGATCGTCCGAAAGGATCGCCATGACCGCCGTGCTGTTCGTGCTCTACCTCGTCGTCGAGATCGCCGCGTTCGTCGGCCTGGCCCAGCTGATCGGCGCCGGCTGGGCTCTGCTGGCGCTGATCGCGGTGTCCGGTGTCGGCTTGCTGCTGCTGGGCGCCCAGGGCAGGCGCGTGTTCGACCGGTTCCGCCGGGCCGCGCGCGGCGAGGTCACCGCCGAGAGCGCGGTCGCGGACGGGCTGCTGGTGGCCACCGGCTCGGTGCTGCTGTTCGTGCCCGGCCTGGTCACCGGACTCGTCGGCCTGCTCGCGCTGTTCCCGCCGACCAGGGCGCTGATCCGGCCGGTGCTGGAGAAGCTCGGGACGCGGCGCTTCGGTCCGCTGCCGTCGTTCGCGCCGTCGCCGTATCGCGGAATGGTGGTCGATGCCGACAGCGGCGATGTGGTCGACGGGGTCGTCGTCGGGCAGTGGTACGACGACGGGCACTCCGCCGGGCCGCGCGCGCTCGGGTCCGCCTGAGCCGAGTATTCCCGCCCGGCCTGGGAAGGGTCTACAGTGTGCCGATGGCCACCGAGCAGATCACCGTCACGGTGAGCGCGGAACTGGCCGACGCGGTGCGTAGGGTGAGTGCCGCTGCCGGACAGTCCATGTCGGATTTCACGGTCGCCGCGTGGCGACTCGAACTCATCGCCGTCGAAGCGGGCGGACACACTCCAGCGGGGCTGTGCGACGCCGACGTCCGCGCGGTCCTGTCCCTGCCGACCTGACGATTCGCCGATACGGCAGACTGGGACACCGTGAGTACCCAGTTGCTGATCGGCGGTCGTTTCTACAGTTCCAGCTCCCCGGACGCGACCGCGATGGCGGTCACCGACGGCACCGTGGTGTGGCTGGGGGCCGAAGCGCCCGGCCGGGCGATGCACCCCGACGCGGAGATCGTCGAGCTCGACGGCGCCTTCGTCGCGCCAGCGTTCGTCGACCCGCACGTGCACGTCACCGCGCTGGGCCTGCAGCTGGCCGGACTCGACGTCAGCGGCACCGCGTCGCTGGGCGAGTTGCTCGCCGCGCTGCGCGCGTACGCGATCGCCCAGCCCGACGGCGTGATCATCGGCGAGGGCTGGGACGACACCGCCTGGCCCGAACAGCGCCCGCCCACGGTCGCCGAACTCGACGAGGCCGCGGGCGCGGGCAGGCTCGTGTACCTGGCCCGGGTCGACGCGCACTCGGCCGTGGCCTCCTCGGCGCTGCTCGACGCGGCGGGCGATCTCGGCGACGGCTACCGTCGCGGCGAGCCGGTGCGCGCCGACGCCCACCATCGGGTGCGCGCGGTCGCCCTCGCGGAACTCGGTCGCGCGCACCGTGATCGGGCTCGCACCGCCGCCCTCGACGCCGCCGCCGCGCACGGCATCGTCGCCGTGCACGAATGCGCGGGCCCGGACATCTCGGGCCGCGAGGACGTGCGCGAGCTGCTGGCCTTCGAGCACGGTGTCGAGGTGCGCGCGTACTGGGGCGAGGCGGTGCGTGACGCGGCGCAGGCTCGCGCCCTGATCGACGAACTGGGGGTCGCCGCGCTCGGCGGCGATCTGTTCGTGGACGGTTCGCTGGGCTCGCACACCGCGCTGCTGCGGGAGCACTACGCCGACGCGACCGGGTGCGGCAAGAACTTCCTCGACGCCGAGACGATCACCGCGCACATCCGCGCCTGCACCGAGGCCGGTGTGCAGGCGGGCTTCCATGCCATCGGTGACGCCGCGATGGATCTCGTGGTCGCCGGATTCGCCACGGTCGCCGCCGAACTCGGCGGACCGGCGCTCGCCGCGCGCGGACACCGGGTCGAACACGCCGAGATGACCGACGCCGCGGCGATCGAGCAGCTGGCGGCACTGGGCGTGATCCTGTCCGTGCAGCCGGGTTTCGACGCCGCGTGGGGCGGACCGGACGGGATGTACGCCACCCGGCTGGGTGCCGAGCGTGCCGCGACGCTGAACCCCTTCGCGGCGATGGCCGCGGCGGGCATCTCCCTGGCGATCGGCTCGGACGCGCCGGTCACGACGCTGAATCCGTGGGAGCAGGTGCGCGCGGCGGTCCATCACCGCACGCCCGGCCACGGGCTGTCCCCGCGCGCCGCGTTCGCGGCCGCCACCCGGGGCGCCTGGCGGGCGGGTGGGGTGCGTGACGGTGTCGCGGGCACCCTGGTGCCCGGCGCCCCGGCCTCCTACGCCGTGTGGGACGCGGGCGATCTCGTCGTCGCGGCGGCCGCCGACACGGTGCAACGCTGGTCGACCGACCCGCGGTCGCGCGTGCCCGGTCTGCCGCGGCTCGATCCCGGTGCCGACCTGCCGACCTGCCTGCGCACGGTGCACAACGGCGCCACCATCTACCGCGCCTGACCACGACCGCACCGGCACACCAATCACGGAGCAGGACACCATGATCCACCCCGCCACCGAACCAGGGCCCGACGCCACGACCGCCGACGCGGCCGGGTCGGGCCCGACCGACCCCGCGACCCCGGGCAGTGCGGCGGGCGGTGACCGGTTCGGTGTCCTGGCTCGCATGGCGACGGCCGTCGCGGGTGGTCTGCTGCTGTTCGGCAGCTTTCCGCCCCGGCCGTGGTGGTTCCTCGCGCCGATCGCGCTGGCGCTGCTCACCGTCGCGGTCCGGGGACCGGGCACGCTGCGGGGTGGATTCGGCTACGGCTTCCTCGGCGGGTTCGCCTTCTTCGTCCCGCTGCTGCCGTGGACCGGCATCTACGTCGGGCCGGTGCCGTGGCTGGCCTTGTCGACCGCGTGCGCGGTGTTCATCGGCCTGTGGGGCGTGCTCGCCCGGTGGCTGAGCGGGCTGCCCGGCTGGCCGGTCTGGCTCGCGCTCGCCTGGACGGCCACCGAATGGGCGAGGTCGAGTTTCCCCTTCGGTGGATTCCCGTGGGGGCGTGTCGCTTTCGGGCAGGCCGACGGCTGGTACCTCCCCCTGGCCGCCTACGGCGGCGCGCCGCTGATCGGGTTCGCCGTCGCGCTGACCGGCACCGGCCTGGCCGCGCTGGCGCTGCGCGTGCTCGCCTGGGCGCGCACGCCGGCGCCGCGGGCGATCGGCCGGGGCACGCGGATCGGATTTGCCACCGCCGCCGTCACTGTGGCTATCATGCCCCTCGCCGGAGTGATCCTCCGGCCGACGCTGCCCGCCCCGGACGACGGCCACCGGACGATCACGGTCGCCGCGATCCAGGGCAGCGTGCCGCGGTTGGGCCTGGAGTTCAACGCCCAGCGGCGGGCCGTGCTGGACAACCACGTCCGGCGCACCGAGGAGCTCGCCGACGCCGTCGACCGCGGGCAGTCACCCCGGCCGGACGTCGTGATCTGGCCGGAGAACTCCTCCGATATCGATCCACTGCGCAACGCCGACGCCGCCGCGGAGATCAGCGAGGCCTCCCAGCGGATCGGCGCGCCGATCCTGGTCGGCGCAGTCCTGGTGAACGGTGACCGTACGACCACCAACTCGGTCATGGTGTGGAACGGCGCGGCCGGGCCCGCCGATCGGCACGACAAGAAAATCATCCAGCCGTTCGGCGAATACCTGCCGATGCGCGGTTTCTTCCGATTGTTCTCGTCCTATGCCGACCAGGCCGGATATTTCGTGCCCGGCGATGGTGACGGAACGGTCACGGCGGCGGGGGTGCGGATCGGGGTTGCCACCTGTTATGAGGTGGCGTTCGATCGGGCATTCCGGGAATCGATGGCCGCGGGCGCCGAACTGCTGACCGTGCCGACCAACAACGCGACCTTCGGCCGCAGCGAGATGACCTACCAGCAGATGGCCATGTCGCGGGTGCGGGCGGTCGAGCACGGCCGCGCTCTGGTCATCGCAGCAACCACCGGGGTCAGTGCGATCATCACCGCGAACGGCGAGATCGCACAACAGTCCGAGCAAGTCGTGCCCGCCGCGCTGGTCGCCCAGCTACCATTGCGCGACACGACGACGATCGCGACGCGGATCGGCGCGGCGCCAGAAGCGACGTCCGTTATTCTGACCGCGATCGGCGTGGCGCTGGTGTTTTTCCGGCGTAGGCGAGCGAATCAGGCGCAGGTTTCGCGAAGCTCGCAGAATTCCGAATAAGCGGTTTGTTTCAACCCGGGGGAAGCGGCCGAAAGTAGCTGCTACAGGGGTGTATTCCACAGAGCTCGAAACAAATCCACATCGGTAGCCATCCGGCTGCCGGAGTACTCCGAATCTATGGGCGTGGATAGCCACGCCCAGGGCCGTCGTGTGCCCGGGCGCTGCTCGGGGAGTTGTGACACAAAGGCAGAACGGAGTGCTTGATGAGTTCATTGGCCACCGACCGCGTCAGCTCATGCCTCACCGACGACGATCCGGGCCAACCGTTCGCTCTCTCGCCCGGTCAGACGGCCCTGTGGTACGCGCAACGGATCCGGCCCGATATTCCCCTCACGATCGCTCATTACGTCGAACTGCACGGTGACCTGGACGTCGGCCGGTTGCTGTACGCGGTCGAACGCTACGGCGCCGAATCCCAGGTGGGACACGTGCGCCTACTCGAGATCGACGGCGTGCCACATCAGCGGGTCGACCTGGCGTGGCGGCCGGGCTGGGCCCGGATCGACCTGCGCGGCGAGCCCGACCCGCGCGCCGCGGCGCTGCGCTGGATGAACGACCACGCCAGCACCCCCATCGATATGGAGCGCGAGCCGCTCACCATCAATGTCGTGTTGCGGATCGGTGACCAGGACTGGTTCTGGTACGAACGCGGACACCACATCGTTATCGACGGTTACGGTGCGATGAACGCGCTGACTCGCACGGCCGAGATCTACACCGCCATCGGCGAGCAGCGCGAACCGTCGGTCTCGCGCGCCGCCGCGCTGGTCGACCTCTACGCCGACGAGTCCCGCTACCGCGAGTCCAGCCGCTGCCGCGCCGATCGCGAGTACTGGACCGAACAGCTCGCCGGTGTGGGCGAGCCGATGACGCTGTCGTCGGTGACCGTCACCGGCGACACCCACGATCCGGGTCGGCATCGCGCCACCGCGGTCCTCGATCCCGATCTCGACACCCTGCTCACCGAGGCGATCGCCACGCACGGCTCGGCCAACTCCGCGCTCATCGTCGCGGCGCTGGCCGCCTACGTGCGGTCGGTGACCGGTGACTCCGATGTCGTTCTGAGCCTTCCGGTCTCGGCCCGCACCACCGTCGCGCTGCGCCGTTCGGCGGGTGTGGTGTCGAACGTGGTGCCGCTGCGGGTGCGCTTCGACGAGCACACCACCGTGGCCGACGTCGTGCGCCAGACCGAGCTGCAGATCACCGGCGCGCTGCGGCACCAGCGCTACCGTTCCGACGACATCCGCCGCGACTGCGGCTACTCGCGCGACGCGCGTGGCTTCTTCGGCCCGATGGTCAACATCATGCTGTTCCACGACGAGCTGAAGTTCGGCGACATCGCCGGCCAGCTGCACGTGCTCGCGACCGGCCCCGTCGAAGACCTCTCGATCAACATCTACAACGGCGACGGCGGCCGCATCCAGCTCGACTTCGAAGCCAATCCCAAGCTCTACGGTGAGGCCGAGGTCGCCGCCCACCACGGGCGCTACCTGGATTTCCTCGCCCGCTTCCTGGCCGCCGAGCCCACCACCCCCACCCGCGCGCTGACCGCGATCACCACCGCGGAGCAGGCGCGGGTCCTGCGTGAGTGGAACGCCACCGAGATGCCGGTGCCGACCGCCACGCTGGTGTCGCTGTTCACCGACCAGGCGCGGCGCAGCCCGCATGCCGTCGCGCTCGAATTCGGCGACCGCGCAATCGGTTACGCCGAACTCGCCGATCGGGTGAACCAGCTGGCGCGCGAGCTCATCGCGCGGGGTGCCGGCCCGGAGACGACGGTCGGGCTGTGCCTGCACCGCAGTATCGAGATGGTCATCGGCATGTACGCGGTCCTCGCCACCGGCGCCGCCTACCTGCCGCTGGACCCGGAACACCCCGCCGACCGCATCGAATCCGTGGTGGCGCAGGCGCGGCCGGTGTGCGTGCTCACCGCGGCCCGCGACCTGGTGCGCCTGCCCGAGGGCGTGGCGCGGGTGGATCTGGACACCCTCGACGTCACCGGGCACGACGTCGCGCCGATCACCGACGCCGATCGGCGCGCGCCACTGCGCCCCGAGCACCTCGCCTACGTCATCTTCACCTCCGGCTCGACCGGCAAGCCCAAGGGCGTCGGCGTCACGCACGCGTCGATCGTCAACCGGCTGCGCTGGATGCAGGCCGAGTACCCGCTCGACCACACCGACGCCGTCCTGCAGAAGACGCCCGCCACCTTCGACGTATCGGTATGGGAGTTCTTCTGGCCGTTGCAGGTCGGCGCGCGCCTGGTCGTCGCCGCGCCCGACGGACATCGGGACCCGGCCTACCTCGCCCGCATCATCACCGAGAAATCCATCACCACGGCGCATTTCGTGCCGTCGATGCTGTCGCTGTTCGTCACCGACCCGCGGGTGGCAGGCGGGGCAGGGCTGCGCCGGGTGTTCTGCAGTGGGGAGGCGTTGCCGGGAGCCACCGTCGCCGACTTCCACACCGCGCTGCACGGCCCGACCGGTGGTCCGGAGCTGCACAACCTGTACGGGCCCACCGAGGCGGCCGTCGACGTCACCTATTGGCCGTGCCCGGCCGAGGCGACCACGGTGCCGATCGGCTCGCCGGTGTGGAACACCCAGACCTACGTGCTCGACCCGCAGCTGCGCCCGGTCCCGCCCGGGGTCGTCGGCGAGCTCTACCTGGCGGGCACGCAGCTGGCGCGCGGATACCTCGGCCGTCCCGATCTGACCGCCGACCGATTCGTCGCCAATCCGTTCACTCCCGGTGCGCGCATGTACCGCACCGGTGACCTGGCGCGCTGGCAGCTCGACCGGCCGATCCTGGAATACCTGGGGCGCACCGACTTCCAGGTCAAGATCCGCGGTCTGCGCATCGAACTCGGTGAGATCGAATCCGCGCTGCTCGCTCAGGACCACATCGCCCGCGCGGTCTGTGTAGCACGCGCGGGGCGCACCGGTGACGACGAACTCGTCGCCTACGTGGTGGCCACGCCGGGCAGCGCGGCCCCCGAGCCCGCCGTCCTGCTGTCGGGACTGCGACGCGGTCTGCCGTCCTACATGGTGCCCTCGGCACTGGTCGTACTCGACGAACTGCCGTTGAGCGCCAACGGCAAGGTCGATCGCAAGGCGCTGCCGGAGCCGACCGTGGGCGTGCGGCTCACCACCGGTGCCGCCGCACCGCAGACCGAGCTGGAATGCGCGCTCGCCGAGATCTTCACCGAGGTGCTGGCCCTCGACGGCACCGCGATCGGCATCGAGGACAGCTTCTTCGACCTCGGCGGCAACTCGCTGGTCGCGGCCCGCGCGGTCGCGCGGATCAACACCACCCTCGACGCGAACCTGACCATCCGGGACCTGTTCGAGGCGTCGACCATCGCGGCGCTGGCCGGCTACATCAGCACCCACAAGCCCGAAACCTCCACGCCGAAGCTGGTTCCCGCGGTCCGGCCCGAACGGGTGCCGCTGTCGCTGGCCCAGCAGCGGCTGTGGATTCTCAACCGGTTCGCCGAACACGCCGCGGCCTACAACATGCCGCTCGCGCTGCGCCTGACCGGGCACCTCGACCTCGACGCCCTGCGGGCCGGCCTGCGCGACGTGCTGGACCGGCACGAGAGCCTGCGGACCAGTTTCCCGGAGGGGCCGGACGGCGCCTACCAGCTGATCCATCCCGCGGCCGCGGTGGAACCGGACCTGGCACCGGTCGACGTCGTCGCTGCCGACCTCACCGACCTCGTCGCCGAGGCGACCGGCCGCGGCTTCGATCTGCGCACCGAGACCCCGTTGCGGGTCGCTCTGTTCCGGGTCGGCGCCGACGAGCACGTCCTGCTGGTGGTGCTGCACCACATCAGCGGCGACGGTTGGTCGATCGCGCCGCTGGCCAGGGACCTGATGTCGGCCGTGGCCGCCAGGGCGCAGGGCGCCGCGCCGCAGTGGACCCCGCTGCCGGTGCAGTACGCCGACTTCGCGCTGTGGCAGCGGGAACTGCTCGGGGACGAGACCGATCCCGAAGCGCCCCTGGGCAAGCAGCTCGGCCACTGGCGCGACGCGCTGGCGGGGCTGCCCGATCAGCTCGACCTGCCGCTGGACCGCCCGCGCCCGCTGCGGCGCGGCACCGGCGGCGACACGGTGGGATTCACCATCGACGCCGAAATGCGCCGGGCGGTGAGCGAACTCGCGCACAGCCACGGCGTGAGCATGTTCATGGTGCTGCACGCGGTCCTGGCGGCCCTGCTGGCCCGGATCTGCGCGGGCAACGACATCACCATCGGCACGCCCATCGCGGGCCGGTCCGATCCGGCCCTCGACGAGCTGGTCGGCATGTTCGTCAACACGCTGGTGCTGCGCACCGAGGTCGACCCGGCCGCCGGCTTCGACCGGATGCTCGACCAGGTCCGCGAGACCGACCTCGACGCCTTCGCCAACCCCGACGTGCCGTTCGAGCGCCTCGTCGACCTCGTCAACCCGGAACGCTCCACGGCCCGGCACCCGCTGTTCCAGGTGATGCTGTCCTACGACCGCACCCCGGAACTGCGCGTCGAATTGCCCGGTGTCAGTGCCGAACTCGTGCCGCTGGAGTCCGGCGTCGCCAAGTTCGACCTGCAGCTCGAGGTGCGCGACAACCACGACGACGGACCACTGGACGCCGAATTCGGCTTCGCCACCGACGTCTTCGATCGCGCGACGGTCGAGGCCATCGCCCGCCGGTTCACCACGCTGCTGGCCGCGGTGGTGGCCGACCCGACCCGGCCGATCGGCGATCTCGACCTGCTCGAGCGCCGCGAGATCGCGCGGCTGGTGCCCGTCGCGGGCGCACCGGCCGAGCCTGCCGGCACCCTGGCCCGGCTGCTCGGGGAGATCGCGCAGCGGCTGCCGGACGCCGTCGCCGTGCGCTACCTCGGCTTCGACACCACCTACCGCGAACTCGACGAACGCTCGAACCGGTTGGCGCGCAGCCTGATCGCGCACGGCGCCGGTCCGGAAGCGGTGGTCGCGGTCGCGCTGCCCCGCAGCCTGGAGTCGATCGTCGCCATCTGGGCGGTGGCCAAGTCCGGCGCCGCGTACGTGCCCGTCGATCCGGCCTACCCGGCCGAGCGGATCGCACACATGATCGGCGACTCCGGCGCCGCGCTCGGGCTCACCCTGCCCGAACACCTCGCCGCGCTGCCCACCACCACGGGCAAGCACCGCAAGGCGCCGGAGTGGCTGGTGTTCGGCACCGCCGAATTCGAGGCGGACTGCGCGAGCCGTTCGGCCACCCCGCTCACCGACACCGACCGCAGTCACCCGATGCGTGCCGGTCAGCCCGCGTACCTGATCTACACCTCCGGGTCGACGGGCACGCCCAAAGCCGTGGTCGTCACCCATGCCGGCATCGCCTCGCTCGCCAGCGAGCAGACGCAGCTGTTCAAGGTGACCGACGCGGCGCGGACCATGCATTTCTCCTCGCCCAGCTTCGACGCCTCGGTGCTCGAGCTGCTGCTCGGCTTCGCGGCGGGGGCGACCGTCGTCGTCGCGCCCGCCGATCTGTACGGCGGCGTGGAACTGGCGAACTTCCTGCGCTCGGAGCGGATCACCCACGCGTTCATCACTCCGGCCGCGCTGGCCACGGTGCCCGCCGGCGACTTCCCGGACCTGGGCACGGTCATCGTCGGTGGTGAGGCCTGCTCGGACGAGCTGGTGCAGCGGTGGGCGACGAACTACCGGATGCACAACATGTACGGGCCGTCGGAGGCGACCGTCGCGGTCACCGCGAGCGCGGCCATGGTGGCGGGGGAGCCGGTGCCGTTGGGCGCGCCGGTGCGTGGCATGCGGCTGTTCGTGCTCGACGGCCGCCTGCGCCCGGTGCCGCCGGGGACCCCGGGTGAGCTCTACGTGTCCGGTCCCGGTGTCGCCCGCGGCTATCTCGGCAAGCTCGCGCTCACCGCGCAGCGATTCGTCGCCAACCCGCACGGGCGCGTCGGCGAACGCATGTACCGCACCGGCGATCTCGTCGTCTCCGACGCCGTGGGCCGATTGCGCTTCCTCGGTCGCGCCGACGACCAGATCAAGATCCGCGGCTTCCGGATCGAACTGCGCGAGATCGACCACGTCCTGCGCGAACACCCGGGCGTGCGCTCGGCGCTGACCGTCGTGCACGTCGACGAGCAGGGCCAGCAGCGGCTCGCGTCGTACGTGACCGCCGACCGCCCGGTCGACCCGGCCGCGGTGCTCGACACCGCGCGCGGCAGGCTGCCCGGCTACATGGTGCCGGCCGCGCTGGCCGTGCTGGACCGGATGCCGGTGACCCCGGCGGGCAAACTGGACCGAAAGGCGCTGCCCGCACCGGAATTCGCCGTCGCCGCCGGATCACGCGCACCTCGCACGCACCTGGAGATGCGGGTCGCCGCGGTATTCACCGAGATTCTCGGCCGCCCGGTTCCCGGCGCCGAGGACAGCTTCTTCGAGATCGGCGGCAACTCGCTGCTGGCCACCCGGCTCGCGGCGGCCGTGCACGCGGATTTCAGTGTGGACCTGCCGGTCCGGCAGATCTTCGAGGCGCCGACCGTGGCGGGCATCGCCCAGCTGATCACGGAAGCGCCCCGGACGCAGCGGGTGGCGCTGGCGGTACACACCCCACGCCCGGGACGCATACCACTGTCGCTGCCGCAGCAGCGGCTGTGGTTCCTCAACAGATTGTCCCCCGAATCCAGCGCCTACAACATCGCATTCGTCTTGCGAATCGGCGGAGATCTGGACATCAGCGCTTTGCGGTCCGCACTCACCGATCTGGTGGAGCGCCACGAGGTGCTGCGCACGATTTTCCCGGAGGATCTGTCCGGCGCCCAGCAGATCGTGCTGCCGGTCGCCGCGGCGCTGCCCGCGCTCGAGGCCGTCGACGCCGATCCGGACCAGGCGCTCGATGCGCTGACCACGTTGGCCCGGCAGGGCTTCGACCTCACCGGCCAGACCCCGCTGCGGGCCCGGCTGCTGCGGGTCGGGCCGGGGGAGCATCTGCTCGGCGTGGTCGTGCACCACATCGCCGCCGACGGCTGGTCGCTCGGTCCGCTCACCCGGGACCTGGCGCTGTCGTATGTGGCCAGGGCGGCGGGCACCGAACCGGTGCGCGCGCCACTGCCCGTGCAGTACGCCGACTTCAGCCTGTGGCAGCGCGCGGTTCTCGGCGCTGAGGACGACCCGGACAGCATCGCCGCCACCCAGCTCGCGCACTGGCGCGCGGCCCTGGCCGAACTGCCCGACGAACTGCCGCTGCCGTTCGACCGGCCGCGTCCGGCCGAACCGACCGGAGTGGCGGGCAGCGTGCGGTGTGAGATCTCGGCACCGTTGCAGCGCGCCATGCAGGAGCTGGCTGCGGAGACGGGTGTCAGCTTGTTCATGGTGGTCCGCTCGGCGCTGGCGGTGCTGTTGCGCAGCGTCACCGGTGGTCGCGACATCCCGATCGGCACGCCGGTGGCCGGCCGCACCGACATCCAGCTCGACGATCTGGTCGGCATGTTCGTCAACACGCTGGTCCTGCGGTCCGACGTGGACCCGGGCCGCAGCTTCGTCGACCTGCTGCACGCCGACCGCGACGACGAACTCGCCGCGATCGCCAACTCCGACCTGCCGTTCGAGCGCGTCGTCGACGCGCTCGGCCGCGACAGCAGGGCGAGCAACCGGCACCCGCTGTTCCAGGTCGCGCTGAGCATGCAGGACGACCGCACGCCGGAACTGGAACTGCCGGGTCTGCGGCTGGCGGCCGAGGAACTCGACATCGCCCGCGCCAAGTTCGATCTGGAGCTGCGGGTGGCGCCCGGCGACGGCGAGACCCGCACGTTCGACTTCGTGTACGCCGCCGAGATGTTCGACGCCGCCACGGTCGAGACCATGGCCATCCGGTTCGTCGAGATCCTCACCCAGGTGACGGCCGATCCGCGACAGCTGGTCTGCGAGATCGACGCCCTCACGGTGCCCGAGCGCCGGTCGCTGGTGCCCGCGCAGGGACCGGCCGCGGTGACCCCGATCGTGCTGGCCGACATCGTCGAACGCGCGGCCACCACCTTCGCCCATCGCCCGGCCCTGCGCTGGTTCGCCGGCGGCAGCGTCGCCGGTGCGGTGGGGGAGCTGAACTACGACGAGGTCGGCTTCCGGGCGCATCGGCTCGGGCGTGCGCTGATCGCTCGCGGCATCGGCACCGGCGACCGCGTCGCGGTCGGCCTGACCCGCGGATTGGACTGCGCGCTGGCCATTTTCGGCGTCGCGGCCAGCGGCGCGGCCTTCGTGCCGGTCGACCCGCGCTACCCCGCCGACCGGGTGCGGCACATGCTCACCGACTCCGGTGCGCGCGCGGTGATCACCACGACGGCTGATGCCGAGTCGCTGCGCGAGGCGGCCGGTCCACTCGACACCCAGTGGCTGCTGGTGGACGACGAGGCACTGCACGCCGAACTGGCGGGCTACGACAGCGTGCCGATCACCGACGCGGAGCGCATCCGGCCGGTGCGCCCCGCCGACCTGGCCTACCAGATCTACACCTCGGGCTCCACGGGTCTGCCGAAGGGCGTGACCGTCACCCACAGCGGTCTGGTGAGCCTGGCGGTGGACCTGCAGGAGCGGATGGGCCTGGACCGCTTCGCCCGCACGTTCTTCTTCTCCACCCCGAGCTTCGACGTCTCCGTGCTCGACATGCTGCTGGCGGTCTGGTCCGGGGCCGAGATGGTGATCGGCCCGATCGACATCTACGGTGGCGACGAGCTCGGCGCGCTGCTCGAGCGTGAGGACATCACCCACACCTTCCTGACCCCGGCGGTGCTCGCCTCGATCGACGCCACCCGCTGGCCGCTGCCGCGGCTGCGCGGACTCATGGCCGGCGGCGAGGCCGTGCCGCCGGACCTGGTGGAGAACTGGGCGCCGGGCCGCCGGTTCGTGAACGCCTACGGCCCCACCGAGTTCACCGTCATCGCGGCGATGTCGCAGCTGCGCGTCGGTGTCCCGGTGACCATCGGCACGCCGGTGCGTGGTGCGCAGGTCCTCGTGCTGGACGAGCGGCTGCGGCCGGTCGCCACGGGCGTGCCCGGCGAGCTCTACCTCGGCGGCGCGGGCATCGCGCAGGGGTACCACCAGCGGTCCGGCCTGACCGCCGGGCGCTTCGTCGCGGATCCGGCCGGGCCCGCGGGCGCCCGGATGTATCGCACCGGTGACGTCGTGCGCTGGACCGCCGACGGCGAACTGGACTACCTGGGCCGCAGCGACCACCAGGTCAAGGTGCGTGGCTTCCGGATCGAGCTCGGCGAGATCAGCGCCGTGCTCGGCAGCCATCCCGAGGTGCGCTTCGCGCACACCGAGGTCAGGCGGATCGCCGGCGACGACCGCATCGTGTCCTGGGTGCAGCTGGCCGAGGGCACCGACCCGACCGAACTGGCTCGGGTCCGAAACCACGCGGCGGCCCGGCTGGCCGGGCACATGGTGCCCGCGTCGCTGACCCTGCTCGACCGCGTACCGCTGACCCCGGTCGGCAAGCTGGACCGGGGCGCGCTGCCGGAACCGGAGTTCACCGCCACCGCGGGCCGCGCGCCGCAGACCGCGTCCGAGCGGCTCGTCGCGCGGGTGTTCGAGGAACTGGTCGGCGGTAACGAGGTCTCCGCCACCGACAGCTTCTTCGACATCGGCGGCAACTCGCTGCTGGCCACCCAGCTGGTGGCGCGGCTGGCCGCCGCCAGCAATGTGCGGCTGGAGGTGCGGACCGTGTTCGCCGCGCCGACCGTCGAAGAGCTGGCCGCGCTCATCGAGTCCGGGCCGTCCGGCGACGAAGGCCGCCCCGACCTGGTGAAGCAGGAACGCCCGGAGCGGATTCCGCTGTCCGCGGCCCAGCGCAGGCTCTGGTTCCTGAACCGGTTCAACGCGGGCGCCGAGGGCGAGAGCCAGTCGGCGGGCGCCTACAACATCCCGGTCGTGCTGCGCTTGCACGGCCCGATCGACCTCGATGCGCTCATTGCGTCTTTGCACACGGTGCAACGTCGGCACGAGACCCTGCGCACGGTGTTCCCGGAGAGCGCGGGCGAGCCCGAACAGCTCGTACTCGATCCGGAGATCGCGGCCGTCACGCTGTTCCACGCGACGGCGACCCCCGACGAGGTCGGCGCCGCGGTGACCCGCTTCGTCACCCCGGGCTTCGACCTGTCGTCCTCGGTGCCGATGCGAGCCGCGTTGATCACTGTCGACCACACCGGCCTGCCGGTACCCGCCCAGGCCAAGCTGGCCGTCGCGGGGTCCAAGGAGCACGTGCTGGTGCTCGTCGTGCACCACATCGCGATGGACGGCTGGTCGCTGGAACCGCTGGCCGGGGAAGTGGCCGCCGCCTACCGCGGCATCCGCGAGGGCGAGCCGTTCGGCGAGCTGATCCCGGAGATCCAGTACACCGACTACACGCTGTGGCAGCAGGAACTCCTCGGCACCGAGGACGACCCCGACTCGTTGATCAGCAAGCAGCTCGCGCACTGGCGCGAGGCGCTCGACGGCCTGCCCGAACTGATCACGGTCCCGGCCGACCGGCCGCGCCCGCCGGTGCCCTCCTATCGGGGCGGCACGGTCGACTGCGAGGTCGACGCGGCCACCCACCGGGCGCTGCGCGGCATCGCCACGGCCAACAACGTCAGCATGTTCATGGTGTTGCACGCGGCCCTGGCCGTGCTGCTGCACCGGGTCACCGGTGACGACGATATCGCCGTGGGTACCGCGACGGCGGGCCGTGGCCACCCGGCCCTGGACTCGATGATCGGCATGTTCGTCAACACCCTGGTGCTGCGCACCGAGGTCACCGACGAGCGCGCCTTCATCGACCTGCTGCGTTCGGTGCGCGACCGCGACCTCGACGCGTTCGCCAACGCCGACATGCCGTTCGAGCGGCTCGTCGAGGTGCTCAATCCGGCGCGCTCCCAGGCACATCACCCGCTGTTCCAGGTGATGTTGTCGGTGCGCAACGCCCCGGTGCGGATGCTCGAGCTGCCCGGGCTGCGGATCGAGGCGGTCGAGGCCGACGCCGGCATCGCCAAGTTCGACCTGCAGTTCACCTTCACCGAGACCGAGACCGCCGCGCGCGTCGCCGACGGTGTCACGCTGGCGGTGAACTACGCGGCGGACCTGTTCGACGAGGTCACCGCGCGCAGGCTGGGCGACCGGCTGGTGCGGCTGCTCACCGCGGTCGCGGCCGATCCGAACACGGCCGTGGGCGACCTCGCGCTGCTCGACGCCGTCGAGTGGACCGCGCTCGCGCCGGTGCACGGCACCCGCGCGGATACCCCGGTCAGCTTCGCCGAGGTGTTCGGTGCCGCCGTCGCCCGGTCCAGGGACGCGGTGGCGCTGTGTGCCGGCGACACGGTCGTCACCTACGACGCGCTCGACCGCTGGACCAACCGGCTCGCCCGGGTCCTCATCGCTCAGGGCATCGGCCCGGAAAGCCTGGTGGCCCTGGGAATTCCGCGCTCGGTGGAGTCGGTGGCGACGATGCTCGCCGTCGCCAAGGCCGGTGCGGCGTTCGTCCCGGTCGACCCCAACTACCCGGCCCAGCGGATCAGCCACATGCTCACCGATTCCGGTGCGGCCGTGGGCCTGACCCTGCTGGCGCACCGCGACCGGCTGCCCGGCGACTGCCGTTGGCTGGTGCTCGACGATCCGCACACCCGCGCGAAGGTGCTCGGCACCGACGATTCGCCGGTCACCGACGCCGACCGGATCCGGCCGCTGCGGGTGGCCAACCCGGCGTACGTGGTCTACACCTCCGGTTCCACCGGTACGCCGAAGGGCGTGGTGGTGACCCACGGCGGCATCTCGAACTTCGCCGCCGAGTGCGCGGATCGCTACGACGTGCGGCCCGGCAGCCGGGTCCTGCACTTCGCCACGCCGAGTTTCGACGGGTCGATGCTCGACATCCTGTTCGCGCTCGGCGGGGCGGCGACCCTGGTGATCGCACCACCCGGCATCGTCGGTGGCGAGGATCTGCGGCAGCTGTTCATCCGGGAGCGGATCACCCACGCGTTCATCACCACCGCCGCGCTCGGTACCGTCGACCCGGCGGGCGTGCACTCGCTGGCGCACGTGCTCGTCGGTGGCGAGGCGCTGCCACCGGACCTGCTGGCCCGGTGGGCGCCGGGACGCAATTTCTACAACGTGTACGGCCCGACGGAGACGACGATCGTCACGCTGATGCCGCAGCCGATGAGCCCGCAGGGGCCGATCACCATCGGCGGCCCGATCCGCGGCGTCAGCGCCACCGTGCTGGACCGGCGGCTGCATCCGACCCCGATCGGCGTCACCGGCGAGCTGCAGCTGGCCGGTTCGGCGCTGGCTCGCGGCTACCACAACCGGCCGGGCCTGACCGCGCAGCGCTTCGTCGCCAATCCCTACGGCGCACCGGGCGAACGGATGTACCGCACGGGCGACCTGGTGCGCTGGCGCGACGGCGCGAAGTCGGCGCTCGATGTCGAGTACGTGGGCCGCACCGACCACCAGGTGAAGGTGCGTGGTTTCCGCATCGAACTCGGCGAGATCGACGTCGCGTTCGGCAGGCACGCCGATGTCGAGTTCGCGCTCACCATCGGGCACACCACCCAGGCGGGCGTCACCGCGCTGGTCTCGTACGTGAAGGCCAGGGCGGGCACCGCGCCGACGGTGCGGGAACTGCTCGACCACGTCGGCGGGCACGTGCCGAACTACATGGTTCCGCAGTCGGTCATGCTGCTCGACGAGGTGCCGCTCAGCCCCGTCGGCAAGCTGGACCGGGCCCGGCTGCCCGAGCCGGTGTTCCTCGCCGCCGAGGGCTACCGCGCGCCGGTGACCCCGGCCGAGGTGGCGCTGTGCACGGTGTTCGCGGAGGTGCTCGGGGTGGAGCGGGTCGGCGCCGACGACGGGTTCTTCGAACTCGGCGGCAACTCGCTGCTGGCTACCAAGGTCGTCGCCGCGCTGCGTGAGCAGGGCTACGACATGCCGGTGCAACTGATGTTCGGCGACGCCACGCCGGCCGGCATCGCCGCCCGGCTCGACGGTGCCGACGCGGGCGCGGCGATGGCGGCGGCGACGGGGCCGGTGCTCGCCCTCCGTCCGTCCACCGGTCCGCACGACACCCCGCTGTTCTGCGTACACCCCGCGATCGGCCTGGCCTGGTGCTATGCCGGACTGCTCGCCCACCTCGCGCCCGAGCGTCCGGTGTACGGCCTGCAGGCGCCGCACGTGTCCGGCGACGACCGGTTCACCTCGATCCCCGAGGCGGCCGGACACTATGTGGCACACATCAAGTCGATCCAGCCGCACGGTCCCTACCACCTGCTCGGCTGGTCGCTCGGTGGCCTGATCGCGCAGGAAGTGGCGGTGCAGCTACAGGACGCGGGGGAGGACGTCGCGCTGCTGGCCATGATGGACAGCTACCAGCTCGGCGACCGCTGGCTCGACACCGCGATGCCGAGCGTGGCCGACATCCTCGGCGAGTTCGGCGCCGACATCCTCGGCGGGGCGCAGCTGCCCGCCGACATCGACCTGCACGAAGCGGCGGATCTGCTGCGGGCACAGCCGGGCCCGTTCGCCGCGCTCTCGGTCGAGAATCTCGAACGGCTCTACACCGGGTACGCCGACGGCACGGTGATGGCGAACCGGTTCCGGCCGCGCACCTTCGACGGCGACCTGGTGTTCTTCACCGCCGCGGCGGACGAGATCAACGCCGCCGATCCGGCCAGGTGCGCCGAGGCCTGGCAGCCGTTCGTCACCGGCAACATCCACAACCACGACCTGCCCTGCAGGCATGCGGCGATGACCACGCCGGAATCGCTGGCGGCGATCGGCCCCGTGCTGCATCGCCACCTCGACGCCGTCCCGGAGATCACCGTGTGCGGCGGCGGCCAGAAGGAGATGCGTCCGTGAGTTTGGCGGTAGAAGTACGTGGCCTGGCCAAGAGTTACGGCAAGGTGCGCGTGCTGAAGGAGATCGATCTGGAGATCCCGGCGGGCACGGTTCTCGGCCTGCTGGGTCCCAACGGCGCGGGCAAGACGACCACCGTGCGGGTCGTCACCACGCTGTTGCGGCCGGACGCGGGCTCGATCCGGGTCGCCGGTGTCGACGTGCTGGCCGACCCGGCCACCGCGCGCACCAGGATCGGCCTGTCCGGTCAGTACGCGGCCGTCGATGCGAACCTGACCGGCTACGAGAACCTACGGATGGTGGCGCGGCTGTACGGCATGTCCCGCAAGCAGGCGACCGCGCGGGCCGAGCAACTGCTCAACGCGCTCGGCCTCGAGTACGCGGCGGGCAGGCGCGCCGGCACCTACTCCGGCGGTATGGCGCGCCGGCTCGACCTGGCGGGCGCGCTGGTGGCCCGGCCGCCGGTGGTGGTGCTCGACGAGCCGACCACCGGGCTGGACCCGCGCGGGCGCCTGGACATGTGGCAGGTGATCGGTGACCTCGTCGACGACGGCACCACCGTGCTGCTCACCACCCAGTACCTCGAGGAAGCCGACCTGCTCGCCGACCGGATCACGGTCATCGACAAGGGCACGGTCATCGCGCGCGGCTCCGCCGACGAGCTGAAGACCTCCATCGGCGGCGACCGGCTCACCGTCACCCTGGCCGCGGGGCAGAACCCGAGTCCCGCGGTGCAGGTGCTGCAGCAGGTCGGGATCGGTGAACCGATCCACGAACCCGGCAGCGACGAGGTGTCGGTGGTGGTGGGCAACGGCTCGCGCACCATGGTCGAAGCACTGCGCCGCCTCGACGACGCGGGCGTGTGTGTTCTCGACGCCGTTGTCGTCCGGCCCACCCTCGACGACGTGTTCCTTTCCCTCACCGGCACCCCGGCCGAGCCGGCCGCCGAACCCGAAACCGACGACGTGCAAGAGGAGATCCTGTCGTGAGCGAGCCTCGGCGAGCGAACCATCGACACAGCGTGCGCCCGCGCACCACGGAGCCGAGCGCCAGCGAGGTGCGGTCGTGAGTGTGGCACCCGAGGTCGCGGACGAGTACGAGACCCGTGACCTGCCGATTCAAACGAGTCCACCGCGTCCCGCCGCACCCGACGAGGCGCCGCCGCGGGCCCGGTTCATCCGCGACAGCGCGATCGTGGCGCACCGCAATCTGCTGACCATTCTGCGGGTGCCGACGCTGCTGGTGACCGCGACGATCCAGCCGCTGATGTTCGTATTCTTGTTCGCCTACATCTTCGGCGCGTCGCTGGGCGGCGACCAGTATCGCGAGTTCCTGCTCGCCGGCATCTTCACCCAGACGGTCGCGTTCAATGCCGCCTTCACCACGGTCGGCCTCGCGGGCGACCTGCAGAAGGGCATCATCGACCGGATGCGGACGCTGCCGATGTCGCGGCTGGCGGTGCTGATGGGCCGCACGCTGTCCGACCTGGTGGTCAACGTGCTGAGCCTGGGCGTGATGGTGATCTGCGGCTACATCGTCGGCTGGCGCATCCACGGCAGCGTCGCCGACGCGGCGCTGGCCTTCGCCATCATCCTGCTGTTCGCGTTCGCGATGTCGTGGGTCGGTGCCCTCACCGGGCTGATCTCACCGACGGTCGAGGTGGCGCAGAGCGCGGGCCTGATCTGGATGTTCCCACTGTCGTTCATCTCCTCGGCGTTCATCTCCGCCGAGACGCTGCCGGGCCCGCTGCGCACCATCGCCGAGTGGAACCCGATCACGGCGGTCTCGGCCGCGGGCCGCAAGCTGTTCGACAACGACGCTCCACCGTCGTTCGCCCCTGCCACCGGCTGGGCCGCCGACAACTGCGTGCTCTACGCGATCATCTGCTCGGTGGTGATCCTGGCGATCGCCATGCCCGCGGCGTTGCTCCAGTATCGAAAGGTCGCCAGCCACTGACCCTCCCGCGACCGGTACCGCCTGTCCCGCGAGGACATGGGTAACTCACCGGGTACCGGCAAACATGACAGGAGCGCTACCGGCAGCCGCGTGGCTGCCGGTAGCGCTCCTGTGTCTGGCCTGAATCCCGGGGAGGCGGGAAAGCCTCAGCCGCGGCGGCGCGTCTTGAGCAGTTCGAGGCGCTCCTTGAGCAGTTCCTCGAGCTCCTCCTTGCTGCGACGCTCCAGCAGCATGTCCCAGTGGGTGCGCGGCGGCTTGACCTTCTTGGTCTCCACCGTGGTGCCCTCCATGAGCTGACCTTCCTGGCCGTTGCGGCACAGCCAGGTCGGCGGGATCTCCGCGTCGTCGGCGAACGGGACGTCGAACTCCTCACCGTTGTCGGTGCGGTAGCGGGCGATCCGGCGGGGGGCCAGGTCGTGGTCGCGGTCGGTCTCGTAGCTCACCGCTCCGAGCCGACTGCCTCGGAGTACGCGATCTGCCATGTGTGCTCCCTGTCTTTGGCGGCTGGCGCCGGTCGTGGTCCTACCGTTAACGCACGGGACCTCTGAACTGTTCCATTGTAGTCGCAGCGGCGGACCGGCCGGGCGACCCCTGAGCCGGGACGGCCCGGTCCGTGCCCGCTGAGCGAGACCTGAGCCGCCCGACCGGCCGCCGGACCGATAGGGTTTCGCAGCATGTCGCGCAGTCGCCTGCTGTCCTGCCTGTGGTGCGGGCGGGAGATCGTGGATTCCGAGTCGGGGCGCCGTCGCCGCTATTGCCGCCAGTCGTGCCGTCAACGAGCCTACGAGCACCGCACCAGCCTCAAAGGAACCGGGATTCCGGAGGACGCCGTGGTGTTGTCCGCCCAGGAAGCCGCGGATCTGGCCGATCGCTGGTTCGCGGCCAGATGTGCCGCGGAGGATGTGGCGACGGCGGTGGCCGAGGGGGCCGAGCACGCCGAGCTGGCCCAGCTCAGCGCCACCCTGGTGCAGCTGTCGCGCGAAGCCGAGCGGTTGCGCTGAAAGCCCTGGGGCCCACCGCACCTCGGTGCGATGGGCCCCAGGGGCGAGCGAGGCTAGCTGATGTCCGCGGATTCGCGGGCCCGCAGGTACACGGCCGCCACGCCACCCGCGACGAGCAGCGCGAGCGCGGTCGCGGCGCCCACGGTGGCGAGGTCGGGGCTGACCAGCGGCTGACCGCGGAGCGCTTGCCAGAGCACGAGGATGAGCACTCCGAAGTAGCCGAGCACCGCGACCCCGAGCAGCGCCGCGCGGATGGTCTCCGCGCGCAGCCACCGATACCGGGGTGCCAGGGCGACCAGCACGACGGCCAGGAGCAGTAGCACCTGGATGCCGTGCAGCCCGACGAAGTGCGGGATGCGCAGGTCGCCGCCGGTGGTGCTCCAATGGGTCAGCGGCATCGCGCCGACCCCGTCGCGGACCGCGTCGCCGTGCGCGCCACCCGCGCGGACGGTGTGCCCGGCCATCAAGCCGACGACGGTGCCGTCGGACCGGCGCACCAGTTGCGGCCCGGTGAAGCCCATGAGATACCCGAGCGCCATGCCGACCACCGCCAGCCACAGTCCGGCTTTCAACGCGATCCGGGTCGGCCGGTCGGCCAGCTTCTGCCACGAGATGATCAGGGCGAGCACGAGATTGGCGAGGAACAGGCCGGGCACGCCGGAGGCGAAGACCTGCTGGCCGATCTGGTTGACGGTCTCCTCGGCGGTGTTGAAATGGCTGAACGTGCCGCGCGCGGCCTGCAGCGCAATGAACCCGACGTCGGCGATCCCGGTGACGGCGAAGACGGTGCCCAGCCACCAGGTCGCCCGCCTGCCCCGGTGCGGCAGCCGCAGGATCCAGGCCAGCGTCACGCCGTAGAGGGCGAAGGCGAGCCCGAACTTGGCGGGTTTGAGCCAGACCGACTCGCCGAGCAGCGTCCGGTCGTCGACCAGCATGCCGACCACCGACACCAGCACGAGCGCGCTCATCAGCGCGGAGTTCACCAGCAGCGGGCCGTGCCAGGGGGCGCGGTCGGTCCCGACACCGCGCGCGGGTGCGGCGGGGAACCGGAGGCGGGACAGGGTGTGGGAGAGATCGATCGTCGCCATGTCTCGACGGTAGAAATCCGGTGCGCCGCAAGACCTCCCGCTGCGGAACGGTTCGCGACCAGTACCCGGGTAGGGGGAAGGCCCTACTCCGGTGCGGTCATCGGGATCGGATCAGATCCCCAGGCGCCAGATGACGGCGTCGACCGCGCGCGGCGAGACGGTCGCGACGGCCTGCAGCAGGCGGGTGTAGCGGGGATACAGCTCGATCGGCCGGGTCCGGATCGCGGTGCGGATCCAGTCCGCGGCCTGCTCCGCGGTCAACGCCGCCGACTCGTCGTAGGCGCCGGTCGGGGCGATCATCTCGGTTCGCACCAGCGGGAATCCGACCGTGGTGACATGCACGCCGCGCGCTCTGGTCTCGGCGCCCAGGCTGCGCCCGAACGCGCCGAGCGCGGCCTTGGAGGCGTGGTAGGCGGTGAACATCGGCATCGTGCCGGCGGCGACGCCCCAGGTGGCGACATTGACGACGTGTCCGTCGCCGGTCGCGAGCATCGAGGGCAGCAGGCCCATGGTGAGGCGGGCCGCGCCGAAGTAGTTCAGCGCCATGGTGCGTTCGTAGTCGTGGAACCGGTCGGTGGCGGCGGCGGCGCGACGGCGGATCGAGCGCCCGGCGTTGTTGACCAGCACGTCGATCGCGCCGTACTGCTCGAGCACGGTCTTGACCAGGTCGTCGGTCTCCCCGGGGTCGGACAGGTCGCAGGTGACGGCCTCGGCCCGGCCGCCGGCCGCGCGCACGGCGTCGCGCACCTCGAGCAGCGGTTCGGCGGCACGGGCGATGAGGATCAGCCGCGCGCCGTCGCGTCCCAGCGCGAGCGCGGCGGCCCGGCCGACGCCGGACGACGCGCCGGTCAGCAGGACGGTCTTGCCGGCGATCTCGTGCCGTTCGCCGAGCACGAGTCGCGCCACGGTGCGCGGCAACGCGGGCGGGTTGAGCAGCAGGGACTGCGCGAGGCGGTCGAGCACGGGGACTCCTGGCGTCGAGGGGGCCGAATTAATTTACTATCTAGTAAATTACAAATCAGTCAATTGAGTGTCAACAGGAGTCGTCGCGATGGTTGGATGGGCCGGGTGAGCACAGCCGGAACCAAGGGTGTCCCGCGCCCCGAGCGTGAGCAGCAGATCCTCGACGCCGCCGTCGCCGAGATCGGGCGAGTCGGCTACGCGGGGCTCTCGCCCGCCGAGGTCGCGCAGCGAGCCGGTGTGTCCAAACCGCTGGTGTACACCTATTTCCAGTCCAAGGACGGGCTCTACATCGCCTGCGTCGAGCGCGCGGCCACCGTCATCTACGACGCGATCGAAACCGCCATCACCGGGGCGAGCGGCCTGACCAAGGCCGAGCGGACCCTCGACGCGCTGTTCGTCGCTCTCGCACCGCGTCCGCACGACTGGACCGTCGTCTTCGACCGCTCGCACCCGCACGAGGGTCCGGCCGCCGACGCCGTGCGCGCGGCCCGTCGGCGGATCGCCGCCCAGGCCGCGCGTGGCGTCGCCGACGCGCTCAGCACGCTCGCCCTCACCGACCCCGACGACCTGTCGGCCTTCACCGATGTCTGGATGGGGTCGGTGACCTCGCTGGTGCTGTGGTGGCTGCGCCACCCCGAGCAGACGGCCGCCGAGATGAGCGCGCGCAGCCACCGCCTGATCGGGGCCCTGGTCAACGCGCCGCGCTGACCGTGGCCGCGTCCTCGGGCAGCAGCTCCGCCAGCAGCGGCGCCCACTCGTAGCGCCGCTCGGGGAAGCAGCGGTCGAGCAGGTCCCGCATGATCGACGGGGCGATCGAGGCACCGGGTGACGCGCCGAGCAGCCCGGCGACGGTGCCGTCGGCGCCGGTCACCAGCTCGGTGCCGAATTCGAGCACACCGCCGCGCTCGCGGTCGGGCTTGATCAGCTGGGCGCGCTGCCCGGCCGGGATCAGTTCCCAGTCGGCCGGGTCGGCGGTCGGATAGAAGCGCTGCAGCTGCTGGAACTTGCGCCGCGGCGAGGCCAGGAGCTCGGTGATCAGGTACCGCACCAGATCCAGATTCCGCAGACCCGCGGCGACCAGCGGCACGATGTTGTGCGGTCGCAGCGTGGTGAACAGGTCGGTCAGTTTTCCGTACCGCAACAGGCGGGTGCTGAAGGTGGCATAGGGGCCGAACAGGAGCGCGGCCGATCCGTCGACCTCGCGGCGGTCCAGGTGCGGAACCGACATCGGCGGGGCGCCGAGCGCGGCCTGGCTGTAGACCTTCGCGCCGTGTTCGGCGACGACTTCGGGATTCGTCGTCCGCAGGAACTGCGCGCCCAGCGGGAACACGCCGTAGCCGCGCACCTCGGGCAGGCCCGCGCGCTGCAGCAGCCGCAGCGCATAGCCGCCCGCGCCGACGAACACGAACCGCGTGCGCACCCGGAAACGCCTGCCGCTGTCGAGGTCCCGGCCGCGCACGGTCCACAGGCCGTCCCTGTCGCGGGTGAGCCCGGTGATCTCGCGGTGCAGCCGGACCGCGTTGCCCGCCGCGGTCATCGTCGACAGCAGCGACCTGGTCAGCGCGCCGAAATCGACATCGGTGCCCGCGGTGTGCCGGGTGGCGGCCATGGCCTCGTCCTCGGCCCGGCCGCGGACCAGCAGCGGCGCCCACTGCGCGATGACGGCGCGGTCCTCGGTGTACTCCATCGTCGCGAAGGCGGGCCGCTCGCGCAGGGTGGCGTAGCGCTGCCGCAGGTAGCTGATGTCGTGGTCGCCGAACACCACGGTGACGTGCGGGGTCGGGGTGGCGAAGGTCGCCGGGTCGAGTTCGCCGCGCTGGGCCAGCGCCGCCCAGAACCGCCGGGTGAGCTGGAACTGCTCGGCGATCCCGGCCGCGCGGTCGCCGTCGCGGGGGTCGGGCATGTAGTTGAGTTCGCAGAGGCCGGAGTGGCCGGTGCCCGCGTTGTTCCAGGGATGGCTGCTCTCGGCGGCGGGCTCGCCGAGCCGTTCGAACAGCGCGATCGACCAATCGGGCGCGAGCGTGCTGAGCAGGGCGCCGAGGGTGGCGGACATGATCCCGCCGCCGATCAGCACCGCGTCGAGAATGTCGTCGCCACCACCGGATGTGGGGCGAGGTGTCGTCTCGGTCATCGTCGAACCTCCCGTGAGCTGTGTACCGCCATCGTCACGCGACCGGGAGTGATCCGTCCAATACAAGATTGGTGCGAATATCATCCGAATATGGATGATTCAGGCGACGGGGGAGCGCAGGCGCTCGCGCCGCTGCTGGCGGCGTTCGACGCGGCGGCCGGGGCGGGGCACATCACCAGGGCGGCCCAGCGACTCGGCGTGCCGCAGTCCTCGGTGAGCCGCCGGATCAAGACGCTCGAGCAGACACTCGGGGTGGCGCTGTTCCAGCCGGTCGGGCGCGGGGTGACCCTCACGCCGCAGGGTCGCGAGCTCTACGAACACACCCGCGGCCTGGTGCGCTCCCTCGACGACGCGGTGCGCCGGGTGCGCGCCGACGCCGACCCCGACAGCGGGCTGGTCCGCTTCGGTTTCCCGCTCACCCTGGGCCCGGTGAGCATTCCGTCGCTGCTGGCCCAGTTCCACACCAGGGCGCCGCGGATCCGGCTGCATCTGGTGCAGGCGCACGGGGAGGCGCTGGCCGAGCAGGTGCGCGCGGGTGGGCTGGACCTGGCGGTGATGATCCCGCCGCCCCCGGATCTGCCGACGGTGCCGCTGGGCAGGCAGCGCATCAGTCTGCACGTGGCGCGCACCCATCCGCTGGCCGGGCGCGCCCGGGTCGATCTCGCCGAGCTGGCCGACGCGGCGTTCATCGCCAACCCGCCCAGCTATCAGCTGCGCGCACTGCTCGACAGCTGGTGCGCCGCAGCCGGTTTCACGCCACGGGTGCTGTTCGAGATCACCGAGTTCGAGACCCTGCGCGAACTGGTCGCGCTCGGGCTCGGCGTCGCCCTGCTGCCCGCGGCCGAGATCGCGCACCCCGATCTGGTGGTCGTGCCGATCGACGGCGAACGCGACCGCGAGATCGGCCTGGTCTCGGGAGACCATGGTCCGACACTCGCGGTCGCGCGGCTGCGGGATTTCCTGATCGCGCACACGGCGCGACTCGGGTGGTAGAGCGGATCAGTCCTGGGCGACACCGGCGTCGACGCCACGAGCGGCGAGCCACGGGTGCGGGTCGATCGGGGCGCCGTAGAGCGAGCCGTCCTGGACGTGCACCTCGTAGTGCAGGTGGGGGCCGGTCGACTGGCCACGGTTGCCGACGGTGGCGATGACGTCACCGGCGTTCACGTGCTGACCGGTCTGGACGAGGATCTCGTTGACGTGACCGTAGACGCCGATGGTGCCGTCGTCCTGCAGGATGCGCACCCACAGCCCGAAGCCGGAGGCGGGCCCGGTCTCGATGACGGTACCGTCGGTGACGGAGAAGACCGGCGCGCCGATCGGGTCACCGAAGTCGATGCCGTTGTGCGCGGCTCCCCAGCGGGCGCCGAAGTAGGAGGTCAGCCTGCCGTTGACCGGGCGAACGGTCTGCGGGCGCGGCGGCGGAGGCGGGGCAAGGATCGGCAGCGGCGGCAGCGCGAGCGCGACGGCCTCGCGGTGCTCTTCCCACGGGATCGGGGCCGACGCGGGGGTCTCGCCCTGCGGGCCCTGGGCCTCGACGGGGGTGTAGGCGGTGAAGCGGTACGGCGACTGGCCCGCGGTGACGCCTTCGCCCGCGCTGGCGGTGATGCTGGTGTCGGAAACCGGGGTCTCGGACTCGCCGAAGGTGGCAGCCGAGGTTCCCACGAGTGCGGACAGCGCCACCGCACCCGCGACAACGCCTCCCCAGCGACCGGCGAGGGCATCGGAGACTCGAGCGGATAACGGGTTGGTCACGAACATGTTTCGAACGTAGCGAAACCGTGATCTCGACAGCGAATGATGTGGCTGCGATCACGATCGGCTATAACGCCAGTTGATCTATAACGACACCATAACGAATGCGGAAATTCCGAGGAGCGACCGGGGCGAATTCCCAGGAGACAAGATCATTGCCGAACCTCCGCTTCCCGGGGACACTGATTCAGTGGACGCTAACGGAGTTCGGGCCATCACCGCGCTGTCCGACCCCACCAGGCGCGTGATCTTCGAGGCGTTGCCCTCGGGTCCGCGGTCGGTGGCCGACCTCGCCGCGACCGCCGGGATCACCAGCTCGGCGGCCTCCCAGCACCTGCGCGTCCTGCGCGAAGCCCATCTGGTGAGCATGCGCCGCGATGGCAACCGGCACCTCTACTCCCTGGACCCGCGCGGCCTCACCGACGCCCGCGACTATCTCGAGCAGTTCTGGCCCAGCGCGCTGGCCGCGCACGCCGCCGCCCTGCGGGAAGCCGCGGCGGCCGGTCAACCGACCCGGCGGTAACGCAACCGGGTCGATTCGGCCCAGTCCTGCTTGTCCAGCTGCGCGTCGACCGCGGCGATCACCTCGGGCACCCCGATCCGCAGCAGCCCCGGGTCGGGCACCCGGCCGTCGGGGTCGCCCACCTGGCCCGCCCACAGCACCGCATGCCTGCCGAGTAGATGCGCGGGCGGCCCACCGCGCCGCGGCGGCGTCGGGCCGAACAGCAGGACCGTGCGGGTGCCGAACGCCGTCGCCAGATGCGCGACGCCGGTGTCGCCGCTGATCACGAGGGCTGCCTCGGCGACCGTGGCGGCCAGGTCGGTGAGGTTCTGCCTGCCCGCCAGCACCCGGTCGTCGGGCAACCCGGCCTGGGCGGCGACCTGGACCGCGATCTCACGTTCGAACGGGTCGCCGGTCAGCACGACGTCGCGACCCAGCACCAGCAGGTGCCGGACCACCGCCGCGAAACGTTCCGGTGGCCAGCGGCGCGCGGGCGCACCGGCGCCGACGTGCACGACGACGCAGTCGCGGCGGCTGATCGACGCCACCGGCGGCACCAGCCCCAGGTTGCGCCGATCGGCCGCGATGCCCTCCGCTTCCAGCAGCAGACACCATCGATCGACGACATGGGCGTCCGGGTCCCAGCGGGGCCCGGCGGGCTTGGGCGAGGCGGGGGAGCGGTGTCCGATGATCCGCGCGGCCCCGGTATCGGCGAGCGCGCGCGCACTCGCGCCGTCGGCGCCGTGCAGGTTCACCGCCAGCTCGGGCGCGGGCCCGTCCCAGATCAACGCGGCCGGATCGGCGGTGGGCACCAGCTCGTCGACCGAGGAGATCAGGTCGACGATCCGCTCCAATCGATGCGGCGCCGCCAGCACGATCTTGCTCCGTGGTTCGGCCCGACGCAGAGCACGCAGAGCCGGGACCGCGGCGAGGACATCACCGAGGCCCCGAGCTTGCAGCACGAGTACAACCGACACCTCCTTGACCTACCCGGGACCTGTGCCGACCAAACGTTCGCGCATGCAACGACGTGGTGGTCGTCACGCGGACGGGTCCGGGCCTCGGTCGGCGCGTGTCGGGTGATCGCGACACGATCACGGCTCCAGCTAATATCGGGAAAACCAGAGCGGCCGGGCATAACATCTCGTCATGACGACAAATACCGTGCTGGAGAGTCCATTTGCGGCTCTTGCCAAGAAAACCTGGCAAACGATTCTGGTCACCGGCCTCCTCGCGGTGGTCCTCGGCATCATCGTGCTCGTGTGGCCCGGTCCGTCGCTGCTCGTGGCGGGCATTCTGTTCGGTATCTACATGGTTGTCAGCGGCGTCTTCCAGTTGATCGCCGCCTTCACCCATCTGCCCAGCACCAGCTTCCGGGTGCTCTCCTTCATCAGCGGTGTGCTGTCGCTGATCATCGGCATCTTCTGCTTCCGCGACGATCTCACCTCGATTTTCCTGCTCGGGCTGTGGATCGGCATCAGCTGGCTGTTCCGCGGTGTCGCGGTGCTGTTCTCCGCCCTGGCGGACGGGAGTGTGCCCGGCCGCGGCTGGCAGATCTTCTACGGCATCATCAGCGCGATCGCCGGTGTCATCCTGATCGTGTGGCCGATCAATTCGCTGGCGACCCTGACCGTGGTGGTCGGCATCTTCCTGATCGTCATCGGCATCATGGAGATCATCACCTCCTTCGGCGTCCGCAAGGACTCGCACCTGCTGGCGCAGCAGGGGCTGTGACGCCACGGGAAAGTTCGTCGGAAACCGGCCGGTGCCTTCGGGCACCGGCCGGTTTCGGGTGAACTACGCTCGGCATTCATGGAATTCGTTTACAACCTGGTGGTTGTCACCCATCTGCTCGGCATGGCCGCCGTGGTCGGCGGCTTCGCGGCCTCCCGCCCGGTGGTCTCGGAGTTGATGGTGTGGGGAGCGCGGGCCCAGCTCCTCACCGGCCTGATCCTGGCCGGCCTCGCCTCGGCTGTCGATTCGCTGGGCAAGGATCCCGATACCACGAAGCTGGCCGTGAAGCTGGCGATCTCGGTCGCCGTCGTCGCGCTCGCCGAGATGGGCCGCGCCGATGCCAAGCGGGGCAAGCAGATCGACTGGATGACCGACGCCGCCGGCGGCCTGGCGATCGTCAACGTCCTCGTCGCCGCCCTCTGGACCTGAGTTCCTCGGACGCGGGAGCGCACGGCCGGCGGCGGTACCGTCGCGGGATGGAGTTTCTGGGCATCCATCACGTCGCGATCATCGCGACCGACTACGACCGCTCGAAGCGCTTCTACACCGAAACGCTCGGTGGGACGGTGCTCGCCGAGAACTACCGGGCCGATCGGGACTCGTGGAAACTCGACGTCGGGCTGCCGGGCGGGTGCCGGATCGAGCTGTTCTCGTTCCCCGATCCGCCCGCGCGCCCGAGCAGGCCCGAGGCGGCGGGGCTGCGACATCTGGCCTTCGTGGTCGCCGATGTGCCCGCCGCGCTCACCGCGCTGCGGGAACGCGGCGTGCGCACCGAGGAACTGCGCACCGACGAGTACACCGGCAAGCACATGGCCTTCTTCTTCGATCCCGACGACCTGCCGCTCGAGCTGTACGAGGCCTAATCGGCCGCGCGGGCCCGTCGCGTCAATTCGACGGTCGCCGAACGCAGTTCGCCGATCTCCGACAGCGGAGCGGCGTAGCCGACCCGGGTGCGGGCGACCCCGCGCGGCGTCTCGACCCGCAGATCGAGGCCGTAGCGGTCGGCGCGCTCGCAGACGGCGGCGGTCGCGTCGGGGAAGCCGCCGAGCCGGGTGGCCATCGCCAGCAGCGCGTCGGCGTGGTCGGTGTTGAGGTGGGCGATGCCGGGGGCGGCCAGCGGCACGATCGGATCCGGTTGCGCCGCCAGGTATTCCTGGGCCGACGCGGAGTCCATCCGGCCGTAGCCGCCGACCCAGCGCACCCGCTGCACGCGCAGCACCCAGAGGGTGAAGTCGCTGTAATCGATGTAGTACTTCGCGGCCGGGATGGCGGCCAGGTGGGCGGCGCGCGCGGCCTCGGCTTCGGCGCCTTCCGGTCGTTCCACCACGCCGGCCAGGGTGATCCGGGTGCCCGCCAGCGGGTCGGCCGGGATGTCCGGGGTGACGATCGCGATGCTGGCGCGCGGGTCGGCGGCGAGGTTGCGGCCGTGTTCGGCCAGCCGCGAGACGCTCAGGACGGGCGCGCCGTCGAGCAGTCCGTAGGTGATGAACGACGCCCACGGCGCGCCGTCGGCGGTGAGACTGGCCAGGGTGCCGGTATTGGTGGCCGCCGCAATGGTTCTGGCTTCCTCGGCCGCCGAGGGGCGGGCGTCGTTGGCCAGGGGAGCGGTCGGCAGCGGAATGGAGGGTGCGTCGCCGGGGTCGCCGTGGTCGAGAGTCATGGCCACAGCGTATCCACCCGCACCGTCCTGCGGGGCGTGCTCGTCAGCCAGCTGTGCAGCGCCTCGTACACCGCGTCGTGGTTGAGCAGGCTGAAGTGGTTGGCCGCGGGCACGTGCAGGCCGTTGACCACGTCGAAGCCGATCCGGCGGGTCCGGCCACGGCCCGAGCCGCTGCCGGTGAGCACCAGGCCGTCGCCGACGACCCGCCCCAGCGGATGCCGCGGGCTGCGGGTGAGCGTCGCGGTGACGAAGTAGTGCTCGACGCCCGCGATCAACGGGACCTCGCGGACCGCCCGCGCCCGCAGCGCGTCGGTGTCGAGATCGCGCCAGTCCTCGTCGACGAGCGAACCCTGCCGCAGGTCGCGGATCCCCGCGCTGCGCCTGCGCAGCAGCTTGCCGAGCGGCCGGGTCTCGGGCAGCAGGTCGAACGCCGCGGCGGCGTAGTGCGCGATCTGTTCCAGCGGGGCGCCCAGATGTGGAGAGCCGAGGCAGACCACCTGCCGGACCGCGCGTACCCAGGCCTCGTCCGCCGCGTCGGCCAGGTGGCAGGCGCCGCGCGCGACCAGCCCGCCCATCGAGTGGCCGATCAGGCAGATCTCGTGCACCGGCAGCGGCCATGCCGCGACCAGCCGGGCCAGGAGTGCGCTGAGCTGGGCGGCGTTCTCGGAGATGTGCAGGCCGGAGTTGTAGCGCACGAGGACCGGGGTGTAGCCGAGGTCCTCCTCGAGCCGGTCGCCGTAGGTGGGGCGGCCGCCGAGCCGCCAAGCGTGCTCGGTCTCCACGAGCCCGTGCAGCTGCACGACCAGTCGGGTGGTCGGCACGGCGACATGGGCGGCCAGCTGTTCGGGCGCGACGGGCGCGCCGTCGACGCGGAAGGTCATGGGGGAGGCCAGGATCGGTGCCTCGTCCTCGAGCGCGTCACCGATCAGACCCTGGAGGGCGGCCAGCACGCCCGCGCCCCAGACGGTCCGTGACGGCGCGGTCACGCCGGGCACCTGGACCGCGCTCGCGACCTCGCCGACCACGAACCCGGTGCCACCGACCACCGCGTATACACCGTCGGTGATCGCGTCGTGCACGACCTTCACCGGATCCGCGGCGGGACCGACCCCGAGCCGCACCGCCGCGAACACGCGGTCGGAGATGGCCCGGTGGATGGCCGCGATGCCGTCCACCGCGCCGACGAATTCGTCGCCCGCCAGGCGCGTGAGTGCCTGTACCTCGGCTTGGGGCTGGGGGAGCTGCTCGGTCACGAGATTGAGAGTACAACTGTGCACTGAAAAATGCCGCAGGTGGGCCCGATTCGGGACGAAGCCCGGCAATCGAGGCCCGCGATACTCACCTGTCACAAATATGATTCCGATACGTTTATATGCGCATCAAACCATGTATCTGGATGAACTGATCACGGAGAAAAGGCAAGGGCGGCGGGGGAGGGGGCCCGCCGCCCTCACGGTGGGCGTCACGGTCGATGCATGATCGCGTACCAGAGCGCGCCCATCGTGCCCAGGACGAACAGCGGTGAGATGACCCAGGTCTCGACCCGGTTGCCGGTCCGCTCGATCAACGGCACCCGGGTCCGCAACGGGAACGGCCACAGCAGGCGGCAGCCGCGATCGGTGAGGCAGTCGCCGAGCAGATGCGCCAGGCAGCCGAGGCCGACGCAGATCGGCAGCCACGCCGGCCGGTCGACGATCCAGTGATCCACCGCGAACGTGCCCGCCGTCGCCAGCACGATCACCGTGCCGTAGGTGCGCAGGCTCTTTCCCGGCGGACACAGGTGCAGCGACCGCACCGCCAGCGCGAGCAGGAAGAACACCAGGCCCAGAGTGAACGGCCGGCCGAGATAATGCTCGCCCGCCCACGTGGCGCCCACCGCGACGACGACGAACAGCAGGGAGTGGGTACCGTGTCGGTGCCCACCGGAGAGCCAGGAGATCAAGCGGCACAGGTGATGTGACAGCGGGCCCAGCACGTGTGAGATGGTTCCGCTCGGATGATCCGCGTCCGGCAGCAAGGCGGCACCCGCGGTCAGCAGTGTGCCCATGATCAGTTCGGCGATCCCGAATCGTGTTGTATCGCTGTCGAACAGGGGGAAAGCGGCGACCGTGAGCGGGAGCGCCGCGGCGGTTCCCGCCCAGGCCAGCGCGCCGCTGGTCGCGTGTGAATGTCCAAGCACCCCGCAACGTTAGTCGACCTCACTATCTCGACGCATATGCCGAGGACGGCGGGAATGCGGGGTGCGCCAGGATGGTTGGCGCAAGGGACCGCAGGGACGAAAGGACGACGATGAGCG
Source organism: Nocardia sp. MH4 (assembly GCF_019266065.1). Classification (GTDB taxonomy): domain Bacteria; phylum Actinomycetota; class Actinomycetes; order Mycobacteriales; family Mycobacteriaceae; genus Nocardia; species Nocardia canadensis. Next base: position 74,676 of record NZ_LPNR01000135.1, read on the forward strand.
CATTCAACGACCAGGTGATCGCCGAATTCCGGGCCAACGGCGGCCGGGTCGGCGGCATGTTCGAAGGCCGCGACAACATGGTGATCATCACCACGACCGGCGCGAAGTCGGGGCGCGCGATCACCAACCCGCTGGTGTTCCTGCCCGACGGCGACCGGATCGTGCTGATCGCCTCCAACGGCGGCGCCGACAAGCACCCCGCGTGGTACTACAACCTGGTCGCGAACCCGGAGCTGAGCGTCGAGCTGCCGACCGAGACCTTCACGGGCAAAGCCGAACTCGTCGACGACCCGGAACGCACCGCGCTGTTCGACCGGATGGTCGAGATCATGCCGGGCTTCGCGGAGTACCGCGAGAAGACCAGCCGCGAGATCCCCGTGTTCGCGGTGTCGCGGGTGAGTTAGGCGCGGGCTCGAGCCGAATCCTTGCCGGGGCGGGTGAGCTGCTGGTTTCATCGCCTCCGTGACCGAAACCACCGACGCGCCCCGTATCGTGCACGCCTCCCGCGAGATCGCGGCGAGCGCCGCCGCCCTCTTCGAACTGATCGCCGACCCCGCCCAGCAGCCGCGCTGGGACGGCAACGACAATCTCGCCGAAGCGGCGGCGGGCCAGCGGGTCACCGCCGTCGGTGACGTGTTCACCACGACGCTGACCAACGGCGCCGACCGCGACAACCACATCGTCGAGTTCGAGGAGGGCCGCCGCATCGCGTGGAATCCGTCCGAGCGCGGCAAGACCCCGCCCGGGCACCTGTGGCGCTGGGAGCTGGAGCCGATCGACGACGCCACCACCCGGGTGACCCATACCTACGACTGGACCGAGCTGCACGACGAGCTGCGTCAGGTCAGGGCCGCGGCCACCACCCCGGACAAGCTGCGGGCCTCGGTGGACCGGCTGGCCGAGGTCGCCGAGTCGGCCTGATCGCCCCCACCCCGACAACGAAACACCCCGCGACCCGAGCGAGTCGCGGGGTGTTTTGCGGAGCGGTCAGGCCAGGTCGAACCGATCCAGGTTGCTCACCTTGGTCCACGCGGCGACGAAGTCGCGCACGAACTTCTCCTTCGCGTCGTCGGTCGCGTAGACCTCGGCCAGCGCGCGCAGCTGCGAGTTCGCGCCGAATACCAGGTCGACGCGGCTACCGGTCCAGGTGACCGCGCCGGTCGCGGTGTCCTTGCCCTCGTAGACGTTGTCGTCCGACGCCGACGGCGTCCACTCGGTGCCCATGTCCAGCAGGTTGACGAAGTAGTCGTTCGTCAGCGCGCCGGGCGTCGTGGTGAGCACGCCGACCGGCGACTGCTGGTAGTTCACGCCGATCACGCGCAGACCACCGATCAGCACCGTCATCTCCGGCGCGCTCAGGGTGAGCAGGTTGGCCTTGTCGACGAGCAGGTACTCGGCCGGGATGCGGGCGTCCTTGGCCAGGTAGTTGCGGAAGCCGTCGGCCTGGGGCTCGAGCGCCGAGAAGGACTCGACGTCGGTCTGCTCCTGGGTGGCGTCGGTGCGTCCCGGTGTGAACGGCACCGTCACCGCGTGACCGCCGGCCTGGGCGGCCTGTTCGACACCGACCGCGCCGCCGAGCACGACCAGATCGGCGAACGACACCTGGGCGCCGCCCGCGGCGTTGAACGACTCCTGGATGCCTTCGAGGGTGCGCACCACCTGCGCGAGCTCGTCGGGCTGGTTGACCTCCCAGCCCGCCTGGGGCTGCAGTCGCAGGCGACCACCGTTGGCGCCGCCGCGCTTGTCGCTGCCACGGAACGACGAGGCCGCCGCCCAGGCCGTCGACACCAGCTGCGCGACCGTCAGCCCCGAGGCCTGGATGTGGCTCTTGAGGGTGGCGATCTCGGTGTCACCGATCAGCGGGCCGGTATGCGCGGGGACCGGGTCCTGCCACAGCAGTTCCTCGGCCGGGACCAGCGGGCCGAGATAGCGCACGACCGGACCCATGTCGCGGTGGGTGAGCTTGTACCAGGCGCGCGCGAACGCGTCGGTGAGTTCGGCCGGGTTCGCCAGCCAGCGCCGGGTGATCTGCTCGTAGATCGGGTCGAAACGCAGCGACAGGTCGGTGGTCAGCATGACCGGGGTGCGCTTCTTGGTGGCATCGAACGGATCGGGCACCGTGTCAGCGCCCGCGCCGTCCTTCGGGATCCACTGGTGGGCACCCGCCGGGCTCTTGCTGAGCTCCCACTCGTAGCCGTAGAGGGTCTCCAGGAAGTTGTTGTCCCAGGTGATCGGCGTGCTGTTCCAGATGCCTTCCAGGCCACTGGTGATCGCGTCGGCGCCCGCTCCGGTGCCGAAGCTGCTCTTCCAGCCCAGCCCCTGCTGCTCGAGCGGCGCGGCCTCGGGCTCGGGGCCGACGAGGTCGGCGGGTCCGGCGCCGTGGGTCTTGCCGAAGGTGTGCCCGCCCACGATCAGCGCGGCGGTCTCCTCGTCGTTCATCGCCATCCGGGCGAAGGTCTCGCGGATGTCGATCGCGGCCTTGACCGGATCCGGATTGCCGTTGGGGCCTTCCGGATTCACGTAGATCAGGCCCATCTGGACCGCGGCGAGCGGACGCTCGAGGTTGCGCTCGCCGGTGTAGCGCTCGTCGCCGAGCCAGGTGCTCTCCGGACCCCAGTACACGTCCTCCTCCGGCTCCCACGCGTCGACGCGACCGCCGCCGAAACCGAAGGTGGGGAAGCCCATCGACTCGAGCGCGACATTGCCGGCGTAGACGATGAGGTCGGCCCAGGACAGCTTCTTGCCGTACTTCTTCTTGACCGGCCACAGCAGCCGCCGGGCCTTGTCCAGGCTGGCGTTGTCGGGCCAGCTGTTGAGCGGGGCGAAGCGCTGCATGCCCGAGCCGGCGCCGCCGCGGCCGTCGCCGACCCGGTAGGTGCCGGCCGAATGCCACGCCATCCGGATGAAGAACGGGCCGTAGTGGCCGAAGTCGGCGGGCCACCAGGGCTGGGAGGTCGTCATGACCTGCTCGATGTCCTGCTTCACCGCGGCCAGATCGAGGGTCGAGAACTCGGCCGCGTAGTCGAAGTCGGCGTCCATCGGGTTCGCCACCGGCGGATTCTTCTGCAGGATCGTGAGATTGAGCTGATGCGGCCACCAGTCACGGTTGCTGCCACGGGCGTCGGCGGAGGCGAACGGGCGCGCCGACGTCACGGGGCAGCCATTGTCACCGGGTTCCGTATTGGCTTCCGCGATAGGTGGATGTTCCTCGGGCACGGTGAATCCTTTCAGGAGAGTGATGGTGAAGTCGTGCAGTCGGGGCAGCGGCCCCAGTAGATGACTTCGGCTTCGTCGACGACGAAACCGGTGTCAGCGGCAGCGGTCAGACACGGCGCATCGCCGACTGCGCAGTCGACATCGACAATCACGCCACAGGATCGGCAGACGAGGTGATGATGGTTGTCGCCGACGCGGGTCTCGTACCGGGCGACGGTGCCCATGGGCTGGATTCGCCGCAGCAGGCCCGCGGTGGTGAGGACGCGCAGGACGTCGTACACCGCCTGGTGGCTCACCGCGCCGAGGGTGTCCCTGACCCGGCTCAGGATGGTGTCGGTATCGGCGTGCGGATGCTGGTGCACGGTGGTGAGCACCGCCAGACGCGGCGCCGTGACGCGCAGCGACGCCGCGCGGAGCATGCGCTCGAAGTCCGATGTGGTGGACACATTCCAGATTATTACTCGTTCCAGATGGCAGCGGAAGCGTTTCCGGCCAAGTGGCCTGGACCACATCGTGGTGGTTCCGGTCGGCGGCGCGGGGGCCGTAGCAGCGGTGACGGGAACAGGAACCGGGGCCGCCCCCCGGTCCACCCTGGTGCTAGGTGGTCACCGGGGTGCGGGTGGCGCGTTCGATGAGGTACTCGACCAGATGGGTGAGTACCGCCTTGGCCGAGGGCCGGTCGCGGGCGTCGCAGAGCACCACGGGAGTGTTCGGGTCGAGGTCGAGCGCGTCGCGCACCTCGTCGACGGTGTAGCGCGGCGCGCCCTCGAAGCAGTTCACCGCGATCAGGAACGGCAGCCCGCGCCGCTCGAAGAAGTCCACCGCCGCGAACGAATTGCTCAGCCTGCGGGTGTCGGCCAGCACGATCGCGCCGAGCGCGCCGCGGCACAGCTCGTCCCAGAGGAACCAGAACCGGTCCTGGCCCGGGGTGCCGAACAGGTACAGCACGAGGTCGCGGTCGATGGTGATGCGGCCGAAGTCCAGCGCGACCGTGGTCGTCGACTTCTGTTCCACCCCCGACAGGTCGTCGACGCCGGTGCTGACCTCGGTGATCAGCTCCTCGGTGCGCAACGGCGCGATCTCGCTGATCGAGGAGACCATGGTGGTCTTGCCGACGCCGAAGCCGCCGGCGATGAGGATCTTCACCGAGGCGGCCAGATGCTGCCCGCCCGGTGCCGTGGGGTCAAAGTTTTCGGATGCCATCCAGAACCGCTCGCAATACGTTGAGGTCTCCGGCGCCGGCCTCGGCCGTCGCAGGAGCCCGGAAGATGAGGTGGCCCTCGCCGATGAGATCACCGACGAGGATCTTGGTCACCGCCAGAGGAAGTTTCAGCACGGCCGAGACCTCGGCCACCGACTGCGCGCGCTTGCACAACTGTGCGATCGTCGCGTATTCGGGTTCCGGTCGCCGCAGGGTGGGGGCGGGGTGTACGGCCACCACCACCGTGAGCATGTCCAGGTCGTGCGCCGCACCCATGGTGCGGCCGCGGGTCACCGCGTACGGGCGGACCAGGGGTCCGGCCGCGTCGTCGAACCACGGATCGCCGAGTCGAGTCATGGTGCTGCTTCCTATAGCTCCGCCAGTCCGTGCCGCGGCTCGGTCGACAGGTAACTGCCGACCCGCTGCACGGTGAGGTTCATTTCATAGGCGACCATGCCGAGGTTCGCCGACTCGTTGGCCTGCAGCGCCAGGCACGCGTTGTCGCCCGCCGAGGTGACGAACAGGACGGCGCGGTCGAGCTCGATCACCGCTTGCCGCACACCACCGCCGTCGAATCGGCTGCCCGCGCTGCGCGCGAGTCCGTAGAGGGTCGACGACATGGCGGCGAAGTGTTCGGCATCCTCGCGGTTCATCTGCGAGGAGCGTCCGAGCAGCAGCCCGTCGGTGGACAGCACGACCGCGTAGCGGACCCCCGCCAGCCGGTCGACGAGATCGTCGAGCAACCAGTTGAGATCACCGGGGTGGGAAGAGTTCACCTCAGCCTTCCTGTTCATCCTGATTCGATGTGGACAGTGGTTTGCGGCCCTGCCGGGTGCCGTTCTCGATCGCGGACATGATGTCGCGCGCCTGTTCGGCCGAGCGCGGCCGCTCCGGCGTACGCGGCGGCTCGGCGGCAGCCGGCTCCTCGGTGAGTTCGGGCGCCAGGTTGGTCTGGCGCTGACGCCGCGGCAGGGCCGGGCGCTCGTCGGAGCCGTGGGCCGGTACCTCGGGCAGTTCGGGCGCGGGCGCCACCGGGCG